>JACPFM010000010.1 GCA_016182965.1 Deltaproteobacteria bacterium
AGGCGAGAGGCGAGAGACCGTGACGAGGAGGTGTCGAGGGAGACAGCGCTCTCTCGGTCTCGGACTCTAGACTCTAGACTCTAGACTCTAGACTCTAGACTTCTTTCTTCTCCCCGCTCTCGAGCAGCGCGCGGAGGTTCGGCGCGTCTCCCGAGGTGATCCGCGCGACCGAGTCGAGGTGGTGCAGCAAGAGCGCGCGGTTGTCGCCGACGCTGAGGTTCTGCATCTCGAGCGCGCCGATCCGGTCCTCGGGGGTGAACGCGGCCTCCTCGACCTTCTCCATCGAGAGCTTCTCGGGCGCGTAGGCCGAGTAGCGCGGGCGGGTGTCGACGAGCGAGTAGTCCTCGCCGCGGCGGAGCTCCACCGTCACCGAGCCGCTGACCGAGGGGGCGATCCAGCGGGTCAGCGCGTCTTTCAGCATCAGCGCCTCGGGATCGAACCACTTGCCCTCGTACAGCAGGCGACCGAGGCGGCGGCCGAGGGTGAAGTAGAGATCCATCGTGCTCTCGTTGTGGATGGCCGAGAGCAGGCGCTCGTACGCGAGGTGGAGCAGCGCCATGCCGGGCGCCTCGTAGATGCCGCGCGACTTCGCCTCGATCACGCGGTTCTCGATCTGATCGCTCATCCCGAGCCCGTGGCGGCCGCCGATGCGGTTGGCCTCGAGGAGCAGATCGATCATCGACGAGACGCGCTTGCCGCCGAGCGCGACCGGGACGCCGGCCTCGAACTCGATGGTCACGCGCTCGCGTTCGACCTTCACGTCGTCCTTCCAGAAGGCGACGCCCATGATCGGGTCGACGATGAAGATGTTTTTGTCGAGGTGCTCGAGGTCCTTGGCCTCGTGCGTCGCGCCGAGCACGTTCGCGTCGGTCGAGTAGGCCTTCTCGGTCGACATCGTGTACGGCAGCCCGACCGACAGCAGGTACTCGCTCATCTCCTTGCGACCGCCGAACGCGTCGACGAACGCCCGGTCGAGCCAGGGCTTGTAGATCTTGAGATCGGGGTCGACGAGGATGCCGTACCGGTAGAAGCGCTGGATGTCGTTGCCCTTGTGGGTGCTGCCGTCGCCGAACACGTGCACGCCGTCGTCGCGCATGGCGCGGACGATCGCGGTGGTGGTGACGGCGCGGCCGAGCGGGGTCGTGTTGAAGTACTTGCGCCCGCCGGTCGACAGGTGGAACGCGCCGCACTGGATCGCGACCACGCCCTCGCGCGCCATCGACTCGCGGCAGTCGATCGCCTTGGCCGCCTTCGCGCCGTGGCGCAGGGCTTCGGCGGGGATCTGCGAGACGTCGGGCGCGTCGGGCTGCGCGAGATCGGCGGTGTAGCAGTGGACGTCGAGGCCCTGCCGCGACAGCCAGGCGACCGCGCAGCGAGTGTCGAGCCCGCCCGAGAAGGCGATGCCGACCTTGGTTCCCTTGGGTGGAAGCGAGCGATAGATGCGGCTCATGACGCGGCGAGACTAAGCACGTACGGCGCCGGGATCGAAGAGCGACGGTCGCGGCGAGCGCAGGCGGCGCAAGCGTGGAGGGTGCGAGCGCAACGCTTCGATCGCGGCTGCACGCAAACGGTCCTCGCGGGCGTCATCCCGAGCTTCCGGTGCGCCGGGCACCGGCGATGCACTCGTTTGCGCCGCCACGCCCGAGGCCATCCGTAGACACGTCTTCGACGCGCGCAGATCGCGTCGCCGCGGTCCACGTGTGGCGCCTCGGGCAGGGGGAGAGCTCGCGTGTGCGCGCTCCAAGGAGGCACTATGAAGTCGATCACGTTCGTTGCGTTCTTGGGCATCGCAGTGTTGTCTGCGTGCAGCTCGTCGAAGACCAAACCGGACGACTCCGAGTCGGCGGCGTCGCACGGCGGACCGTTCACCGGCGCGATCTTCACGACCACCGAGAACGGCTCGGTGGTGAACGAGAACCACTACTCCGACTGCCGCCTCGTGTACCTCAACGGCGGACCGAAGGGCGGCGGTCCCGGCCTTCCGCCCGG
The DNA here is from genome assembly GCA_016182965.1 of Deltaproteobacteria bacterium. Taxonomy (GTDB): domain Bacteria; phylum Myxococcota_A; class Polyangia; order Polyangiales; family JADJMO01; genus JALHOE01. The sequence goes on from JACPFM010000010.1 coordinate 1,990, forward strand.
CGACTACTACTTCATGGTGACGGATCCGTCGGGCAAGACGATGCTCTCGAGCGACAGCATCTCCCAGCGGATGGTGACCGTCGGTGCAAGCGGCGAGTTCGAGACGTACCGCGGTAGCCATGACACGGGGACCGATGTCGACGACGGTAGCCTGACGGTGCAGCTGTGGCCGTTCGCCGAGACACCGAATCCGGGCGGCGTCTACAAGGCGTGGCTCACGCCGGTGAACCAGTACTCGCCTGGCGAGGGCGTGCACGGGTTCATCCATCGCTGGACGAAGACCGACAACTTCAAGTGCGAGCGCGCTGCGCCGCCGCCGCCGCCGCCGCCGCCGGACGCCGGCCCGCCGCCCGACGGCGGAGAGGAGCCGTGCGAAGGCGAAGACCGCGTCGACGACGCCGACGACATCCGCTGATCGCGGGTGACGCCAACGCCCGGCGACACCTGCGAAAAGGCGGTGAAATCGCGCGCGGCGCGGTCCATGCTCATGCGCGAGCACGATGCTTCGCCGCTTCCTCGCCCGCACCTTCCTGGTCGTGCCCGCGACCCTCGTCGGCTGCCTCGCGGCGACCGACGCGACCGACGCTCCCAATGCTCCCAATGGTCCGGAGGAGGAGCTCGGCACGTCGCAGCAGGCGCTGAGCGCGTACTGCAAGGTCAACGTGATCGGCCGCGGGTGGAAGGACGTCGAGACCGACTACCTCCCGCGCGTCATCCACTGCGAGAACGGCGGCGCGCCGTACGAGGCGCTCAAGGCGCAGGCGATCGCGGCGCGCACGTACATGTATTACAAGATGGAGACCGCCGGGAAGATCGCCGACGGTCAGAGCGATCAGGTCTACACCTGCGGGTCGGGTCCGACCGCCGAGCAGATCAAGGCGGTCAAGGAGACCGCCGGCCAGGTGCTCCGCTACAAGGACACCACCATCGCCGCGTTCTTCGTCGCGGGCGGCGCGGCCAAGCCGACGTCGTGTCGCGGCGCGTACGCCTCGACCGAGAAGTACGTCACCTACAACTACGGCAAGAGCGGCTCGGGGATCACGCAGACCAGCCTCGGCTGGGTCAACCCGGGCAACTACCGCAACCGCGGTTGTCTGTCGCAGCTCGGATCGCGCTGTCTCGCCTCGATGGGCAAGACCGACGATCACATGATCAAGTTCTACTACGGGATGGACATCCAGCTGGTGCAGGCCACCGGCGCGTGCGTGGCGAGCGACAAGGACGGCGACGGCATCGGCGACAGCACCGACAACTGCCCGACGGTCTCCAACAAGACGCAGCTCGACACCGACAAGGACGGCAAGGGCGACGCCTGCGACACCGACGACGACAACGACGGCGATCTCGACGGCGTCGACAACTGCCCGACGATCAAGAACGCCGATCAGCTCGACACCGACAAGGACAAGAAGGGCGACGCCTGCGACGGCGACGACGACAACGACACCATCGCCGACGCCAAGGACAACTGCCCGAAGGTCTCCAACAAGTCGCAGCTCGACACCGACAAGGACGGCAAGGGCGATGCGTGCGACGACGATCGCGACGGCGACGGCGTGGCCAACGCGAAGGATAACTGCGTCCTCGTGAAGAACGCCGATCAGAAAGACACCGACGGCGACGGCAAGGGCGACGCCTGCGAGACCGACGACGACGCCGACGGCATCGTCGACGCGACCGACAACTGCCCGAAGGTGGCCAACCCGGATCAGGACGAACTCGACAAGGACGGCAAGGGCGACCCGTGCGATGACGACGTCGACGGCGACGGCGTGGCGAACGCGAGCGACAACTGCAAGGAGCTGCCGAACGCCGATCAGACCGACGAGAACGGCGACGGCATCGGCGACGCCTGCCAGATCGACAGCGACGAGGACGGCATCGTCGACGACAAGGACAACTGCCCGACGTTCGACAACCCCGATCAGGCCGACGCCGACGGCGACGGCATCGGCGACGCCTGCGTCGACGGCGACTCCGACGGCGAGCCCGACGTCACCGACAACTGCAAGGCCGCGGCGAACCCCGATCAGGCCGATCGCGACCACGACGGCATCGGCGATCTGTGCGATCCCGAGCCGGACACGGTCGAGGGCGGCGCGCTCGAGGGCGACGCGGCGAGCGCCGGCGGCTGCTCGACGACCCCGGTCGGCTCGGGGCTTGCGTCATCGGGTGTCGCGATGGCGCTGGTCGGACTGGTGCTGCGGCGGCGGCGGGCGCGGTGATCACTCCCCCGGCATCCACCGATCGAGCTTCCACCCCTCCGGCGTCTTCACGAACGAAAGGCCGTGCTCCTTCACCTCGGGCCCGAGCGCGGCCTCTATCTTTCCGTTGGACTCCGGCTTCCAGCGGACCTCCCACTCCGCCCAGCCTTTGCCCCAGCGCGCGAACGCCACGTACTCCGGCTCGCCGTGCACGCCGGCGCGGAGCGACGCGAGGCCCGCGGGGGTGGTGAGCTGCGCGATGGCCACCGAATCGCCGCCCCGCATCGCGGCGAGGAGCGATCTCCACGTGTCGGCCGGCGTGGCCCTCGCCGCCGCCGACACCGAGGCTGCGGGCGATACCGGCGCGGGCGCGACGCAGCAGTCGGCCGGCTGACCCGACGACCGCGGCTCGGTGCAGGCGCCGCAGAGGATGGCCGTAAATAGGACGAGGGACCGCACGACGAAACCTTAGCGCGTCACGGCGCCTTCGGCGGCGGCATCGCGTCGTCGACGCGCTTGCAGAAGGCGAGCAGCGCTTTGCGCTGATCGCCGACGTCTTCCGTCGCCACGATCTTGAACGCCTCGAGCTCGCCGCCGAGCTTCTGCAGCTCGGGATCGGCGCCCTTGGCCGACGCGAGGAACGCGCGGGCACTGCCGACGTGCTCCTGCGCGATGCCGAAGTTGCGGTCCTCGAGCGCGATCATCGCGAGGTGCAGCCGACGGCGCGCCTCGAGCCGCGCCACCTTGCCGCGCTCGACGTCGAGCGTGACGCCGGCCGACGACACCGCCGACGCGCTCGCCGACGACGCGGCGACCGCCCGACGCTCGGCGTCGTCGGCCCTCGACTTGCCTTGATACCACCCCACGCCATACGCGCCGGCCGCCGTCACCAGCGCCACGCCCACCCCGATGGCGATGTTTCGTCCGTTGGCCATGCGCGCGCGACGTTATCGAGGTTGGCGTCGAAAGTCGAAGGTCGAAGGTCGAGCGCCGATGTCTTGGGGGGTCCGGGGGGGCACGCCCCCGGTTCGACCTTCGACCCTTTCGACCTTCGACCCCCTTCCTTCTCGGCTGACGACTGACGACTGACGACTGACGACTCAAATGAACGACGGCCGCTCCATGTCGTCGGTCGCCATCGTCGGCGCCCGGCGCGGCTTGCCCACGATGTCGACGGTGCTCGCCTGCGGCCCCTTGTCGCCGTCCTCCTCGGCGAAGCGGACCTCCATCCCGACCTCCAGCTGATCGAACCTGTTCTTCAAGACGCTGTTCCGGTGGAAGTAGATCTCGCGACCGTCGGGCGCCTCGAGGAAGCCGTAGCCGCGCGCGCGGAAGATCTTCGCCACGCGCGCGTGCGGGGCGCGGCCGTGGCGTTTGACGTCCCAACGGGCCATGCGGATCCAGTCCTCGACCTGCCGCTCCATGTCGTCGAACGCCTGATCGATCAGCACGTACAGGTCCGGCTTCACGTCGGGGGGCGTGTGGCTCGAGACGAGCTCGACGCCGGGCGCCTTCACGTCGACGCGCACGTGGTACTGGGACGGACCGTGATGGGTGTGCCGGTTCGGCGCCTCGATGGCGACGCGGCAACTGATGAGGCGATCGCAAACGGCGTCGAGCCGCTCGGCGCGCCGGCGCACCGCGTCGGTCAGCGCTTGGGAGGAGTCGAGGTCGCGGAACGTGATCTGCAGCGGAAGCTTCATCGGGAAGTCCCTCCGGCCTCGGCCACGCAATCTGCCGAGGCGCTTGGTGCGGCGCACACGCGCCGACCGCTGCGAGCTTCAAGCGGCGTGCCCCCCGCGGCTCTGCTATGAATTGCTCGTGCGCAGCTACCTCCCTCTTGCCCTGCTTTTCCTGACGTCCGCGTGTGGCGGCGGTTCCACCGGCGTGACGGCGGACGACTCCGGCGCTGGCGATTCGGCGCAAGATGCGCCGCCGGACACAGCGACGGCCGACTCGGGCGTCGACACTTTCGTTCCGCCGGTGGACGCAGACGACGCGGGCGATCTCGGCGTCGCAGATGCGGCCGATGTCGCGACCGACACGGGCCCGTCGTGGCCGTCGTGCGACAGCAAGCCCGACGGGGCGACCGCCTCCACGATCGCGGCCATCTGGGCGGCCGAGCCGAAGCCGGCGAAGTTCACGTGGGTCTCCGGCGCCGTCGTCACCGCCGTGTCGTACGGCGGCTGCGCCGCGGACAAGGCCTGCCAGATCTTCATCCAGGAGGGCAGCGCGACGACGCTCGCCGATGCGGCCAAGAAGGCGATCAAGATCTTCGTCTCGGCCAAGGCGGCGTCCCGCTTCGCGGGCATCGCGGCCGGCGATCGGGTCGACGTCGCGGCGTACGCCTGGCGCTACGACGTCGGCGGTCAGAACGAGCTGCTCCTGCAGGTGAACGACGTCTACCGCGGCTGCGCGAAGAAGACGGGCACCGGCACCATCACGCCGGTGCCCGCCACCCTCGCCGAGCTCGGGAGCGTCGCCGCGTACGAGACGCAGTACGGCCCGGTGCTCGTCAAGGTGTCGAACGTCTCCGGCAAGACCGAGACCTCGCTGATGTCGACCTTCGCCCTGTGGCCCACTGCCGGCTTCGACGCCGGCTCCAGCGCGATCGTCAGCCTCAGCCCTTACGCGCTGCCGAGCGGCACGTTCACCGGACTGTCGACGAGCCTGCGCTACGACTTCCTCTCGGTGACCGGCGTCTTCGGGATGTTCATCCCGAGCGGCGCCGTCGACGGCGGCCCGCCGAGCAAGTACCTCGAGATCTACCCGCGCAGCATGAGCGAGGTGGTGATCAAATGACCGTCCGCATCGAGAAGGACGGCCCGGTCTTCACCGTCGTCCTCGCGCGCCCTCAGGCGCGCAACGCGGTCGATCGTCCCACCGCCGACGCGCTCGCCGACGCGTTCCGCGTGTTCGACGCCGACGACGCCGCGCGCGTCGCCGTGCTCTTCGGCGAGGGCGGCACCTTCTGCGCCGGCGCCGATCTGAAGGCGATCGGCGGCGAGCACATGAACCGCGTCGCGCCCGACGGCGACGGGCCGATGGGGCCGACCCGCATGCTCCTGTCGAAGCCGGTCATCGCGGCGATCGAGGGGTGGGCGGTCGCCGGCGGCATCGAGCTCGCCGCGTGGTGCGATCTGCGCGTCGCCGCGCGCGACGCGAAGCTCGGCGTGCTCTGTCGCCGCTGGGGCGTGCCGCTCATCGATGGCGGGACGGTCCGCCTCCCGCGGCTCATCGGCCTGTCGCGTGCGCTCGACTTGATCCTCACCGGTCGGCTCGTCGAGGCCGAAGAGGCGCTGCAGATGGGCCTGGTGAACCGGGTGTGCGCGCCGGGCGAGGCGCGCTCGACCGCCGAGGCGCTCGCGCGCGAGCTCGCGTCGCTGCCGCAGACCTGCCTCCGTGAAGATCGCCTCAGCGCCTACGAGCAGACGAGCCACGATCTGCCGTCGGCGCTGGCCAACGAGCTGCATCACGGCATGCGCGCTCTCTCGTCGCCGGAGCTCGTCGAGGGCGTCACCCGCTTCGTCTCGGGCGCCGGCCGCGGCGGTAGCTCCGCGCGTTGAGGCCCGAAGACGCGCGAGGCCGGGTGAGGCGTGTGAGGCGTGTGAGCAAGATGCGCGCAGCCCCGCTGTGGTACGCGCGAAGCAACGTCCCTTCCTTATCGATCCGTCGATCGATCCGTCGATCGATCCGTCGATACGGAGGTGACGCATGCATCGGTCAATCGTCTGGGCGGCCGCGCTGATCGGCGCGGCTGGGCTCGTCGGCTGCGGCCACAGCAACGCGCCCGAGGCGCGGAGCGCCAACGTCCGCGCGGCGCCGCGGGCCGATCTGCGCGGCGGCGAGCGGCACGCGATCGAGCGCACGCCGATGCGCGAGCCGAAGCGCGGCGCGGTCTACGACACGCAGCAGGGTTTCGAGAACGAGCTGCCGCCGCCCGACGCGGTCGGCGGCGGACCGGCGGTGGAGAGCGACATCGGCGAGCCGCGCTGGCGCGGAAACCCGGGCGCCTACGACGATCGGACGCCGACGGCGCGACCGGGCATGCCGCAGTCGCTGCCGGCGCGACCGCCGTCGACGCAGGGCCAGAGCCGCGAGTGACGAAGCCCGACGGACGAGAGACGACTGACGAGAGAGGAGGGGTGTCATGAAGAGGGCCGTGCTCCTTTGCATCGCGCTCATCGGCTGCGCCGGCGGGAGCGCCTCGCCGCACGTGCCGGTGCGTCCGCTGCCGCCTGCGTCGGTCGCGGCCGGCTCGGAGATCCACGCGACGCTGCGCGACGATGTGAGCACGCGCGACGCCCGCCCCGGCGACTGGTTCGTCGCGCACGTCGATCGGCCGTTGGTCGCCGTCGACGGCCGCACCATCGTCACCGCGGGGTCGATCCTGCGCGGCCACGTGGTGCGCGTCTCGCCCGGATCGACCGGACGCCCGCGCATCGAGATCGCGTTCGACACGGTCGAGACCCGTGACGGACCGGTGCGCGTCAACGCGCAGCTCGTCGACGTCGGCGGTCAGGGCGAGGTCGTGATGCTCCGCCTGAACGACGAGGCCGACGGCGCGATCGAGCCCTCCGAACGGCTGATCGGCGGCGGCCCGGGCGCCGAAGGGCGCGCGCCCGAGGTGACGCTGCCGACCGGGACGAGGCTCCGCGTGTTGCTCCTCGATCCGGTGGTGCCGCTGGATCGTCGGTGATCAGCGGCGCGAGGGCGGTCCGCTGTCGGGGCGCCGCGGCGGCAGCTCGCTCCGGCGCGACCAGAGCAGCGAGCGCATCGCGCGGTAATCGTCGAGCGTGGTGCGCTCGAGGCGCTCGGCCTCCATCGCGGTGAGCAGGAACGACGGCGTGCGCCCCTTGTTCGGCGGCGGGACCAGCTTGTTGGTGATGCGCTCGGCGGTCTCGGCGTCGACCTTGGTGGTGATCACCAGCGCGTCGTTCGGGGCGGCGTCGCTCACGCCGATGACCATGAGCTTGGGCGCCGCGCCGCCTGCGTAGAACGCGAGGGCGCGCTCGAGCGCGACGGCGTCGCGCGTCGGCGTGGAGACCGCGGCCACGTCGTAGTGCTCGTCGAGGACCGCCTCGATGACCGCGCGGTGGGAGCCGAGGAAGTCCTGCTTCTCGAAGACGATGTTCGGCTCGATGCCTTGCGAGCGCAGCCAGCTGATCGGCAGCAGGTACCCGCCGGCGGAGAGCCGGTCGACCCACGCCGCGCGCTTGCCGCTCAGGGTCGCCATGGTGGTCGCGCCGTCGGCGCGCGCCACCAGCGCGGAGTGGTAGGTGCCCTGGCCGCCGCGGACGGCGCGGAGCACCGCGCGCGCCTCGTCGAGCTGCGCGAGGACGGCCGCCGGCGCCCACACGAGCTCGGCCTGCTTGGCGAGCAGCGTGCGCGCGAGATCGTCGTAGTCACGCGGCACCCCCACGCGGATGTCGACGCCGAGCTCGTGACCGAGCGAGCCCTCGAGCAGCTCGGCGCGCTTCTCGGGGTTTCCGGGGATGCCCCACGCCTCGACGACCTTGCCGTCGATCACGCGGTACACGTAGCAGATGCAGTCCTCGTAGACCTGACCGTCGCGGTGCGCGTGCGTTTGGCTCAGGATGGTGACGAAGTGGTCGTTGGCGATCGCCTGGTCGACGTGGTGCCGGTAGGTCTCGCCGCTCAGCGCCGCGCGGCGCGCGAACATCTCGAAGACCTCGTCGAGGCCGTGATACGTGCCGCCCAGCACGGACGTGCTCTCGTAGTGCCAGAGCAGGTCCTCGTCGAAAATCCGACTGAGCGTCGCCATGTCGTGCTCGGCGAAGGCACGCATCCCGTCGGCCAGGATCTGCAGGTGGGGGTGTCCGCTCATCCTTGCTCCGGTCGGCCGGCGAACCTCGTGCCCGGCCCGATGGTTCCAAGGTAGAGGAGAGGAGTGTCATCCCGCCACCGGTCGTGCGTCGGCAGGTCATGGCACGGCGCTCACTGACGCCTCATCCAATCCCCCACACCTCCCAAGGAGTCCTCCATGACCCGCGCGACCCTCAAAGTGACCGGAATGACCTGCGGCAACTGCGTGAAGCACGTGACGAAGGCCGCCTCGAAGGTGCCGGGCGTCACCGATCCGCAGGTGGACCTGGCGAGCGGGCGCGTCGAGCTGCAGTACGATCCGGCGCAGGCGTCCCTCGACGCGATCGTCCAGGCGATCAGCAAGGCCGGCTACCCGGCACAGGTCGCGGGATGAGCACGCCCCACGCATCGGAGAGCTCCGGATGGGGCCCGGCGCAGGCCGGGCGGGCACAGCCGGTCCAGACGGTGGCGCTGCCGGTGCGTGGGATGACCTGTGCCTCTTGTGTAGGACACGTGGAGCGCGAGCTCCGCGACACGCCGGGCGTGCTCGACGTCGCGGTCAACCTCGCGACCGAGCGCGCGACGGTGAAGTTCGACCCCGCCGTCGCCGACGTGGTGAAGCTGGCGGCGGCGGTCGTCGAGGCGGGGTACGAGCCGGGCCCGCCCATCGAAGACGCGGCCAAGGCCGCCGAGCCGCGCGCCGAGGACGTCGAGCGCGTGGCCGACGAGCGCGCCGATCTCACCCGCAAGACGACGGTCGCCTTGATCGTCGCCGCGGCGTCGATGGTGCTCTCGATGCCCCTGATGGGCTCGGGCGCGCACGCCTCGGGCGACCCGCTCATGAAGCTCCTCCACCCGGTCGATCGCGTGCTGTCGCGCGCGATGCCGTTCGTCTGGAGCGCCGATCCGTCGCTCCTCCGCTGGGTGCTCCTCGGGTTGACGGTGCCCGTCGTCGGCTGGGCCGGCGCCCGGTACTACGTGCGCGCGTGGGCCTCGGTGAAGCGGCGCGTCGCCGACATGAGCACGCTCGTCGCGCTCGGCACCGGCTCCGCGCTCGTCTACTCGGTCGCGTCGACGGTGGCGCCGTCGGCGGTGCGGAGCATGGGGCTCCCGCTCGACGTCTACTACGAGGCGATCAGCGGCATCCTCGGCCTGTTGCTCCTCGGCAGCCTCCTCGAGGCGCGCGCCAAGGGCAAGACCCGCGAAGCCATCGCGAAGCTCCTCGCGCTCCGGCCCGACACCGCGCGCGTGCTCCGGGGCGATCGCGAGATCGAGGTCCCCATCGACGAGGTCCGCGTCGGCGACGCCGTGCGGGTTCGCCCCGGCGAGAAGATCCCGGTCGACGGCGACGTCATCGAGGGCGAGAGCGCGGTCGACGAGTCGATGCTCACCGGCGAGCCGCTCCCGGTCGCCAAGAAGCTCGGCGACAAGGTGGTCGGCGCCACCGTCAACGGCGCCGGCGCGCTCACCGTCTTCGCCACGCGCGTCGGCTCCGACACCACGCTCGCGCGCATCGTGCGGCTGGTCGAGGCGGCGCAGGGCTCCAAGGCGCCGATCCAGCGGCTGGCCGATCGGATCAGCGCCGTGTTCGTGCCGATCGTCCTCGGCATCGCCACCCTGGCCGCGATCATCTGGGCGGTCGCCGCCGCGCCCGGCGAGGGCTTCTCCCGCGCGCTGCTCGCGTTCGTCACGGTGTTGATCATCGCCTGCCCCTGCGCGATGGGCCTGGCGACGCCGACCGCGATCATGGTCGGCACCGGCGCCGGCGCGTCGCACGGCGTCTTGATCAAGGGCGGCGAGGCGCTCGAGACCGCGCACCGCATCGCCACGCTGGTCCTCGACAAGACCGGCACGATCACCGAGGGCAAGCCGACGGTCACCGACGTCGTCCCGCTCGACACGAAGAGCGACGCCGAGGTGTTGAAGCTCGCCGCGTCGGTCGAGGCGCGGAGCGAGCACCCGCTCGCGCAGTCGATCGTGCGGGCCGCCTCCTCACGTGAAGGGCGGACCATCGAGCTCGCCGCGGTGGTCGACTTCAAGACCGAGACCGGCGTCGGCGTCACCGGCACGGTCGAAGGCAAGCGCGTGCGCGTCGGCCGCGTGCCGGAGCAGGGCAGGGCGGCGAAGGCCGCCACCGCGCTCGCCGCGCGCGCCCGCACGCCGGTGCTGGTCACCGTCGACGACGTCGAGGTCGCGGTGCTCGGCATCGCCGATCCCATTCGGGCCACCTCCAAGGAGGCGATCGCCGCGCTGCGCGCCCGCGGCATCCGCGTGGTGATGCTCACCGGCGATCGGCGCGACGTGGCCGACGTGGTCGCGCGCGAGGTCTCCGTCGACGAGGTCCACGCGGGCGTGTTGCCTGAGGACAAGGCGAACATCGTCGCGCAGCTGGTCGAGAAGAAGGCAGGCGTGGTGGCGATGGTCGGCGATGGCATCAACGACGCGCCCGCCCTCGCGCGCGCCGACGTGGGCATCGCGATGGGCGGCGGCACCGACATCGCGATCGAGGCGGCCGACGTCACCCTGATGCGCAGCGATCTGCGCTCGGTGGTCGACGCGATCGACCTGTCGCGCGCGACCATGCGCACCATCCGCCAGAACCTCTTCTGGGCCTTCGCCTACAACGTCGTCGGCATCCCCATCGCCGCCGGCGCGCTCTGGCCGGCGTTCCACGTGCAGCTGTCGCCGATCTTCGCGAGCGCCGCGATGGCGCTCAGCTCGGTGACGGTGGTCACCAACTCGCTCCGGCTGCGCGCGCGCTTCGTGCGGTGATCGCGGTCGAGGCTTGCTCGCCGCGGGGCCCTCGTCGAGCCTCGCGGCGTCATGTCGCTTCGCGCGCTCGCCGCCCTCGCGTTCCTGTCGGTGTCCATGTCGTGCGCGCCGCCCCCGCCGTGCACGACCGCGGTGCCCCCGGCGACGACCGCGAAGAGCCCGCCGACCAAGGCGGTGCCGCCCGCCGCCCGCTACGAAGCGCTCGATCGGGACACCTTCAACCGTCTGGCGGTCCGGCTGAACCTCGCGCTCTTCTGGGTCGACCAGAACGCCGACGGCGCCGTGCAGCCCGACGAGGTGCGCACGCTCCTCTTCTACCCGACCGCCCAGGTGTGGGCGCAGGGCGGCGCGTTCACTCCGGCGTTCACCGAGGCGTGGGCGCGCCTTGTCGCCGCGAGGTCGAACGAGCCGCCCACCGACGCGCGCAAGAAGCTCGTTCGACAGGATCTCGACGACGGACAGACGGCGCTGGTCGACAGCGACTTCTCGAAAGCGTCGGCCGACGACAAGACCTTCGTGCGACACGTGCTGCAGACGGCGAAGCTGGTCGACGCGCTCTTCGCACGGCAGAACGGGGCCGAGGCGATGGCCGCGCGACTCGCGCCCGACGACGTCGAGAGCCAGTCGCTGTTCCGCCGCAACCTCGGCCCGAAGTGCGCGACGCCGCGGCTGTCGAACGTCGCGGCGTGCAGCGCCATCGAGGGTGCGCCACGCCCCGTCGTGGACGTGTACCCGCCGGCGCTGCAGGCCGACGCCGGCTTCTGCGACGCGCTCGGCAAGCGCAAGGACGCCGCGGCGCTGCTCGATCCGTTCGTAGTGGTCCGGCGCGTCGGCGACGAGCTACGCGCGGTGCCTTACAGCGAGGCCTACCGCGCGCCGATGGAGGAGATCGCGCACGAGCTCGAGGCCACGGCCAAGGACCTCGAAGACCCGAAGGAGGAGCCGCTCCGCGCGTATCTCCGCGCCGCCGCGCAGGCCTTCCGGACCAACGCGTGGCAGCCCGCCGACGAGGCCTGGGCGAAGATGACCGCGGAGAATTCGCGTTGGTATCTGCGCGTCGGCCCCGACGAGGTCTACTGGGATCCGTGCAGCCGCAAGGCCGGGTTCCACCTCGGCTTCGCGAAGATCAACCGCGACTCGCTCGCGTGGCAGGCGAGGCTCTCGCCGCACGAGCAGGCGATGGAGGACGCGCTCGCCGCCTTGATCGGCGCGCCGTACGAGTCCCGCAAGGTGACCTTCCACCTGCCGGACTTCGTCGACGTGGTGGTCAACGCGGGCGACGACCGCGACGCCATCGGCGCGACGGTGGGGCAGAGCCTCCCCAACTGGGGCCCGGTCGCCAACGAGGGGCGCGGCCGCACGATCGCGATGAGCAACCTCTACATGGATCCCGACAGCATCCGGGTCCGTCGCGCGAAGGCCGAGTCGTTGTTCACCAAGGACTCGCTCGCCCAGCTCTCCGACGACGCCGCGCCGGGGCTGCTCACGACCATCCTCCACGAGGCGACGCACAACCTCGGACCGGCGCACGAGTATCGACACGCCGGCAAGAAGGACTCCGAGGCCTTCGGCGGCGAGCTCGCCTCGATGCTCGAGGAGCTGAAGGCGCAGTCGGGCGCGCTGTTCTTCGCCGGCTGGGGCGAGAAGAGGTCGATCGTCGACGCCACGCTCGCGCGGCAGGCGACGCTCGACTCGCTGGTCTGGTGCATGGGCCAGATCGCGCAGGGCATGTGGGAGGACGGGCACCGCAGACCGTACCCGCAGCTCGCGGCCGTCCAGGTCGGGTTCCTCCTCGACGAAGGCGCGCTGCGCTGGGACGCCGCGGCCACGGCGGCCAACGGCAAGGACCAGGGCGCGTTCGTGGTCGTCTGGGACAAGCTCCCCGCCGCGGTCGAGAGGCTGATGAAGACCGCGGGGACCATCAAGGCGAAGAACGACAAGAAGGCCGCACTCGCGCTCGCCGCCCGTCACGTCGACGGGAAGACCGTTCCGCAGACGACGATCACCGAGCGCTGGCTGCGCTTCCGGTCGACCAGCTTCGTATACGCGGTCCGGCTCTGACGGGCCTTCGCTGTCGACAGTCTGGCGTCGCCATGCACCGCGCGCGACTCGTGAAGTCACGGCGCGTCACGGACAGTGGGAGTGCGTGTAGGTGTTTCTGCGGTGCCCTTCCAGCGCCGTGCGCGCGGCGCTGGCAAACGAACGTGCGGTCACGCATGCTCTCACCACGCGCTTTCTTCGAGGGGGTTCGCCATGTCGGATGTGGCCAAGCGGAGCCTGTTGGTTGCGACGATCGTGTTTGCCGCCGGGTGCGGGGGGTCGGACGCGCAGTTCGACATCGGCGAGCTCGACGACGCGGTCTCCGACGCGGTCGATCTCGACGCGGTGAGCGGTGACGGCGCCACGACCGACACGACCGTCGACGACGGCATGGTCGTCGCCGACACCGACACGGACTCCGCCCTCGACGACGGCGCCCTCACCGACAGCGCGGTCGCCGACACCGGCGCGGCCGACACCGGCGCGACCGACACCGGCGCGACCGACTCCGGCGCGACCGACACCGGCGCGATCGACTCCGGCGCGACCGACACGGGCACGACGAGCGACGCCGGGTGCACCGCGGGCACGAGCCGCGCGTGCTACGGCGGCGCGAGCACCGACGTGATCGGCGGAACGAGCGCCTGCAAGCGCGGCCTCGAGTACTGCATCGGCGGCGCGTGGGGACCGTGCACCGGCGAGGTGCGACCGTCGCCCGAGTCGTGCAACAACGTGGACGACGACTGCGACGGCGTGGTCGACGACGGCCTGGGCAACGTCGGCTGCGGCGTCGGCGCGTGCACGCGCGTCGTCGCCGCGTGCTCGTCGGGCAGCGCTACCACCTGCGTGCCCGGCGCGCCCACCGGTGAGGTCTGCGGCAACAGCCAGGACGACGACTGCGACGGCGTGGTCGACAACGGCTGCGGCTGCGTCCACGTCGCGCCGACCGGCGTCGACGGCACGACCTGCGGCAGCGCAGCGACGCCGTGTCGCTCCATCCAGTACGCGAGCAACAAGGCGGGCACCTCGACCTGGCCGAAGCAGGTGTGCGTCGGCGGCAACGTCGGGTGCAACACCGCGGCGTCGACCGCGACCTACAACGAGGCGGTCACGATGAAGGACGGCGTCTCCGTCCTCGGGAGCTACAACCCCGCGACGACCGGCTTCTCGCGCCACGCGAACTGCGTCACGCGCATCGCCGCGCAGGACCACAACGGCGTCGTCTTCCCGGCCACGGTCACCTCCGCGACCACGCTCGACGGGTTCGTCATCGACGGGCGCAACGATCCGACCAACGCCGCGGTCACCATCACCGGCAGCACAGGCGCGATCCTCGACGGGTGCGTGGTCAACGGCGCCGGCGGCACCAGCTCGGTCGGCGTGCTCGTCACCGCCGCGTCGGGGACCAAGGCGACGCCGCGGATCCAGAACAGCGCGATCACCGGCGGCTCCGGCTCGGCGTCCGCGATCGGCATCCGCGTCGTGGGCTCCTCGCCGGTGATCAGCCGCAACTGCGACACCTACGACTCGCAGGGCCGCTGTCAGAACTGGGGCTGCTACGGCACCCAGCGCTTCGTGCGCGGGCGCATCAACGGCAACACGGGCGCGACCGGATCGGTCACCTACGCGATCCGCCTCGAGAGCTCGCCGAGCACCACCATCGACACCTCCGCCGTGTGCAGCTCCAGCGGCCAGGGCGACGTCGCCGGCGTGCGACTCTCCGGCGATGCCACGGGCACGATCATCCGCGCGAGCAACATCGTCGCGCCGGGCGGCGCCACCGGGAACGTCAACGCGGTCGGCGTGTGGGCCGACGCGTGCGCCGGTGCGTCGCCGTGGATCCTCGGCAACTACGGCATCTCCGCCCAGTCGCGCACCGCGGCCGGCCGCGCCGACGGCGTGCGCGCGGTCGGCGACTGCCACCCGCGCGTCGACAGCAATCGCCAGATCGTCGGCGGCGAAGAGAGCGCCGCCAACGACGCGATCGGCGTCTACTGCGCGCGGGACGCCACGACCGGCGTCGCGAGCCGCTGCACCATCCTCGGCAACCAGTCGATCCTCGGATCGCAGGCCGGCTTCCCGCCGAGCTCGACGGGCGTCCGGTGCGATCGAGGCGCGTGCGCGCGCATCGAGCGCAACGCGATGATCTCGGGCGCGCAAGGCATCAACACCTTCGGCCTCGTGCTCGACGGCGCGGCGACCTTCGTCGACCGCAACGTGATCACCGGCGGGTGCACGCGCGGCGAGGGCATCGGCCTGCTCTCGATCGGCTCGGCGGCGCGCGTGCAGAACAACGCGATCCTGGGCGGCACCGACTGCTCCAGCGGCGCGCCGACCTCGGCCTTTGGCGTCAAGGTGCTGATCGGCGGCGGCCTGGGCGAGCTCGACCTGCACTCCAACTCGATCGTCGCGGGCGGCACCACCAGCGCGGCGTGTACCAGTCGCGGCCTCGGTCTCGACCTCCTCCCCTCGTCGACCCCCGGGGGCGGGCGCGGTGTCTTCCGCAACAACGTCATCCTCGCCGGCGTGTGCTCGACGGCCTACGGCGTCCTCGAGCTGAACGCGTCGGCCGATCCGCGCATCTTCGAGAACAACGACCTGTTCGGGTTCACCTCGGCCGTCGTCCTCTACCGGAACGAGAACACCACCAACCTCCCCGGCATCGGCGCGGTCAACGCCCTTACCGACATGACCGTCGCGGCGAACGTCTCGAGCAACCCGCTGTTCTTCAGCTCGAGCAACTTCCACATCCAGGCGGGCTCGCCTTGCCGCAACGCGGGTACGGCGTCGGGCGCGCCGACGTACGACTACGACGCCGACGGCCGCCCGCTCGAGAGCGCGCACGACATCGGGTTCGACGAGTATCGGCCGTAATCGCCGATCCGCCGCGAGGTCGCCGCCCGCAAGCCCTGATCACGCGCGACGCGACGCGGAGGTCGCGCGGCGCCGACGCGACAGCAGCACCGCCCCTGCGACCAGCAGCCACCCGCCGGCGCTCGCCCGCCGCCCGACGGCGCACCCGCCGCCGTCCGAGGTCCCGCCCTCCGCCTGCCCGATCGCGCCCGTGTCCGCGTTCGCCCCCGCGTCCGCGTTCGCCTCCGCGTCCGCGTTCGCCTCCGCGTCCGCGTTCGCCTCCGCGGCCTCCGCGTCCGCGTTCGCCTCCGCGTCCGCGTTCGCCTCCGCGTCCGCCTTCGCCCCCGCGTCCGCCCCCGCGTCCGCGTCCGCGTCCGTCCCCGCGTCCCCACCCCCGAGCCTCTTCGCCCGCATCGCCTCGAACAGGTTCGCCGGCTCGATCTCCGCAGGCGCGGTCGTCTCGAGGTACCAGTCGTACGGCGAGGTCACCTTGGTCGCGCTCGTCGCCACGCCGATGAAGTTCAGCTTCGGCCCGAAGTCGTTCGCCGGGAGCGCGAACTTCACCGCGCCCTTCAGGTTCCAGCACGTGTCGTACGCCGCGCTGTGCGGGCCGCGGTTGCTCGAGCCGCCGCTCGCCCACGGCCTCGTCGCGGCGCCCATGTCGAGCTGCGTCCACAGCGTCGAGTACGGCGCCGAGCGGTGGTGATCGAGGTTGAGGTTCACGCCCCGGCCGTTCGAGAACACGACGCCGGTCGCGTACCACTCGTTGGTCAGGTCGTGGACGAACGTCTTCTTGACGTCGAAGCGCTCGAACAGGTTGTCGCCGCCGTGGCCGTTGTTCAGGCCGTGGTGGCCGACGAGCGATCCGCGGCTGCCGGTCGTATCGAGCTCGACGTCACGCACGGTGACGAAGAACGATCCGGTGATGTTCACCGCGTAATCGCTGTTGAGCACCTTCACGTCGCGCACCCACGCGTCGGTGACGCCCGAGAACTGGATCGCGTTGTAGCCCTTCTCGTTGAAGTGCCCCGGATAGGTCGTGAGCGGGAAGCGGATGGTCAGGTGCTCGACGCCGACGTCGCGCGAGGTCGGCGCGAACCCGCGCACCTCCGCCGTCCACTTCGGATCGACGTCCACCGGCAGCGCGCGCTCGAGCTCGATCGTGCCCGTCCCCACCGAGGCGATCCGCGAGTGGAAGTCGGTCGCCTTGTCGCCGACGTTGTCGGTGCCGCCGTCGAGCAGATCGGCGTGCAGTCGCTTGATCAAGGTGCCGGAGACGTCGGTCTGCACCACGCGGACCCACTGACCCTTCGCCAGGCCGGTCGTGGTCGAGACCTTCAGCGTGTTGCTGCCGCGTTTGGCGATCGCGCCCACCGTCGCGAGCAGCTTGCCGGAGTCGCCCCCCTTCGCCTCGACGAACGCCTGCGAGAACGAGTAGTTCGCCGCGCCGTACGCGTCGGTGAGGCTGACCGGGACGTGCAGGATCGACGTGTCGCGCGCCTCGCCGCGCAGCACCACGCCCGACGGCAGCACCAGCTTCTTCTTGATCACGTAGGTGCCCTTCGGCACGAGCACCGCCGTGCCCGCCTTCGCGGCCGCGATCGCCGCGAGGAACGCCGAGGTGTCGTCGGTCGTCCCATCGCCCTTGGCGCCGTGCGTCTTCACGTCGGCAGAGACCGGCACCGCCGGAATCGCCGCCTCGCCCGCGCGGTACCCGGCGTACGACCAGTCGAAGAGCCGCCCGGTCGGCACGAACGCCTCGCCAGCCTTGCCCCAGAGCGGGGAGGTGGTGAGCGCCGCGCGGGACGTCCCGAGCTCCTCGACCGGCGCGGAACAGGCAGTGACGGCGACCGCGAGCAAGAGGGCGGACCGGTGCATGCAGCCCTGCCGTGCGAGCCGCGTGCCGGGCAGGTCTCGCGTGAAACACCGAGCGTTCCGCGTCTGCGGGTGCGACCCGTTCTCCCCAGCCGTCACGTCGACGTTTCACCTCACGACGGGCAGCGCGTGGGCCGCATGCCTCCGTAGCGGTCTGATTCGGCCGGGCGCGGTGGACCCGGTCGAGATCGCGTTCTCCACCCGCGGGCTGATTTTTTTCAGCCCCCGAGGGTCACGCGGGCTGAAGAAATCAGCCCGCCGGGCCAGAGCGTCTTTTTGGGGGTGGGGGATGCCCCGGGGCCGCACCGTCCGCCCCTGCGCAAGGGGCTTCAGCGCCGTGGCGGCGGCGGCTCCGAGATCCGGATCGACGCCGGGATCGCCGAGGTGCGCGACGGCGGCGCGTCGGGCCCGAGCAGGGTGCGCTCCATCTCCAGCGCGCGCGGGAAGAGCACGTTGTTCTCGAGGTGGATGTGCTCGTGGATGTCGCGCTCGAGCGCGCACAGATCGGCGTAGAGGGCGCGGAGGGCGCCCGACGCGCGCGGCGGCGGCACGAAGTTGTCGCCGAGGCGGCGCAGCTCGCCGAGGTGATCCTCGGCGCTCTCGTGCTCGATGTTCATCACGCGGACCGGGAAGTCGACCGAGGAGTACGGCAGCTCCGATAGATCCCCGCGGTGGGCGAGCCCCAGGATGTGCGGGAACAGCGAGGTCTCCTCCATGTCGAGGTGCGACAGGAGGTCCTCGGAGAACGCGCGGAAGGTGACCTCCAGGTCGATCAGGTGGAGCCGGTCGGCGTGTTGGCGCAGCGCGTGGGCGAGGTTCGACTCGATGCGGCGCAGCAGCTCGCGCGTGAAGACGTGATGACCGTCGACGATGTGCGCGATGAGGTCCGACAGCGGCGCGGCGCTCCAATCGAACGACTCCGTCGCGCGCTGCTCTTCGACGAGCGCCATGATGCGTTCGAGCGGGGCGGACGCCGCGCTGCACGCGTCGCGCAGGCTGCGCGAGCCGGAGCCGTGGTAGTCGATGCGCGCCTCCTCGAGCACGCGCACCGCCGAGGGGACGCGCGCGGCGATCAGGCCGACGGGATCGCTGGGTTTGATGAAGACGCCCATGGCGGAGGGCATCGTAGCCCGGCTTGCGCGCTCGCGCAGTGTGCCTGCGTTCCGTCATGAAACGAGCCGCGACCGTGCGGCCTCGAGCGCGTCCCAAAGGGGGCGGGGGTTGACGGGTGCTTACCAAGTGGTAAGGCTGTGCCGGCCAAATGGTAGCTGCGGCCCCGCTCGACGTCCGCGCCCGCGCCCTCGCGGCGGCCACGCGTTTGTTCGCCGCGCAGGGCTTCGACGCGACCTCCGTGCAGGCCGTTGCGGACGAGGTCGGCGTCACCAAGCAGGCGGTGCTCCACCACTTCCCGAGCAAGGAGCAGCTGCGCCAGGCGGTGCTCGACGGCATCCTCGCGCACTGGACCGAGACGCTGCCGCGCCTGCTCCTCGCGGCGAGCGCGAGCGCCGATCGGTTCGACGCCGTGTTCGGCGAGCTGCACCGGTTCTTCGCCAGCGTGCCCGACCGCGCGCTGGTCGTGCTCCGCGAGGCGCTCGATCGGCCCGCAGAGATGAAGAGGCTCCTGCGCGGCGCGGTGAAGCCCTGGCTCGCCGCCGTCGCCGGGTACATCGAGTCCGGCAAGAGGTCGGGCCAACACTTCCGCGACGTCGACGCCGAGGCGTACGTCGTCCACGTGCTGCAGATGGTCATCGCCGCCGCCGCCGCGGCGCCCGTGACCTCCAGCGTCCTCGAGCCCGAGCGCGCGCAAGAAGGGCGCGCGCACGAGAGATACGACCGCGAGCTCGCCCGCATCGCGCGCGCGAGCCTCTTCGTTCCCAACGCCAAGAAGCCGCGAAAGACCAAGAGATAAGCCATGGCGAACTTCTTCACCGACAACGACGACCTCCGCTTCTACTTCGAGAAGGGGATCGACTGGGCCCCGCTCGTCGAGGTGACCGAGTACGGCTTCCGCACCGCCGACGGCTTCAAGGACGCGAAGGAGGCGGTCGGCTTCTACCGCGAGGTGTCGGAGATGGTCGGCGAGCTCGTCGCC
Source organism: Deltaproteobacteria bacterium (assembly GCA_016182965.1). GTDB lineage: Bacteria > Myxococcota_A > Polyangia > Polyangiales > JADJMO01 > JALHOE01. The sequence goes on from JACPFM010000010.1 coordinate 21,652, forward strand.
GAGCAGATCGCGCCGCGCGTCCCCCAGATCGATCGCGACGAAAACCACCTGAAGGACGGCGAGGTCGAGGAGGGCGCCGCGATGAAGGCGGTGTTCGAGACGATCAAGGGCGCCGAGCTCCACAAGCTGTCCATCCCGCGCGAGCTCGGCGGAATGAACGCGCCGCTGCTCGTGTACTTCGTGGTCGCCGAGATGCTCGGCCGCGCCGACGTCTCGGTGATGACCCACAACTCCTTCCACGGCGGCATGGCGATGGCCATGCTCGTCTACTCGATCCACGAGGGCAGCACCGAGTTCGACGTCGCCGCCGCGAAGATCAGCAAGACCCGCTGGGCGGCCGAGATGGACGAGCTCGCCCGCGGCGACGCGTGGGGCTGCATGGACATCACCGAGCCCGACGCCGGCAGCGACATGGCCGCGCTGAAGATGCGCGCCGAGCAGGACGAGAAGGGCGAGTGGTTCCTGACCGGACAGAAGATCTTCATCACCTCCGGCCACGGCAAGTACCACTTCGTCATCGCGCGCACCGAGGAGGCCAAGGACCCGAACGATCCGTTCGCCGGGCTCGGCGGCCTCTCGATGTTCCTCGTGAAGACCTACGAGGACCTGCCCGACGGCACCCGCAAGCGCCTCGTGTCGATCGATCGCGTCGAGGAGAAGCTCGGCCACCACGGCTCGGTGACCGCGGCGCTGTCGTTCGAGCGCGCGCCGGCGCAGCTGATCGGCAAACGCGGCGAGGGCTTCAAGTACATGCTCACCCTGATGAACAACGCGCGGCTCGGCGTGGGGTTCGAGGGGCTCGGCCTGTCGGAGGCCGCGTGGCGCATGGCCCGTGAGTACGCCGAGGGCCGCCGCTCGATGGGCAAGCCGATCGCCCGCCACGAGATGATCGCCGACTACCTCGACGAGATGCGCACCGACATCCAGGGCATCCGCGCGCTGGCGATCACCAGCGCCTACGCCGAGGAGATGTCGCAGAAGCTCGAGCTGATGAAGCGCTTCCTGCCGCACGCCTCGCCCGAGGAGCGCGCGCGCATCGAGCGCGAGCTGCCGAAGTACAAGGCGCGCTCGCGTCGCCTCACGCCGCTGCTCAAGTACCAGTCGGCCGAGCGCGCGGTGGAGATCGCGCGCCGCGCCGTGCAGATCCACGGCGGCGTCGGCTACACCAAGGACTACGGCGCCGAGAAGCTCCTGCGCGACGCGATGGTGCTGCCGATCTACGAGGGCACCAGCCAGATCCAGGCGCTGATGGCGATGAAGGACACCCTCATCGGCATCATCAAGCGCCCGCAGGCGTTCGTCAGCAAGCTCGGTCAGGCGCGCTGGCGCGCTGTGTCCGCGCGCGATCCGCTGGAGCGCCGCGTGGCGAAGATCCAGGCGCTCTCGCTCTCGGCGCAGCAGCACCTGATGACCAAGACCGCGCTCGCCAAGATCGGCGGCCTCGCCGACATCCCGGTCGCCTCCTGGCGCGACGCGCTCACCAAGGAGTGGGATCCGAAGCGCGACTTCGCGCTGGCGATGCTCCACGCCGAGCGCCTCACCAGGCTCCTGACCGACGAGGCGATCGCCGAGATCTTCCTCCACCAGGCCCGTCGCGCGCCGGAGCGGCGCGAGGTGCTCGAGCGCTGGCTCGACCGCTGCGAGATCCGCGACAAGGCGCTCCACGAGGAGATCACCACCACCGGCGAGAAGCTCCTCGCCACGCTCGCCCCGACGCCCGAAGGCAAAGCCGCAGCGGAGTGATCCGATGGCCGTATCCATTCGTCACGTGTTCGAGCAGGGGCCGGTGCTCCGCGCGCTCTCCGGCGTCGCGGTCGCCGCCCTCCGCAAGCCGCAGGCGCGAGCTGCTGGAGCGGTGCCCGCCCCCGGCCCGTGGATCGAGGCGCGCATCCCGCCGCGATCGCCGGAGCTGCTCCGCGACTACCTGCGCCACGTCGGCGACGACCCCGCGTGGTACCGCGGGGTCGTCCCGCCGCACCTCTTCCCGCAGTGGGCATTCCCGCTCTCGGCGTGCGCGATGACCGGCCTGCCGTACCCGCTCGCCAAGGCGCTCAACGCCGGGTGCAGCATGCAGGTGAACGCGCCGTTGCCCGCCGGCGAGCCGCTCGAGGTCCGCGCCCGGCTCGAGTCGATCGACGACGACGGGCAGCGCGCGCTGATCACCACCCGCGTGATCACCGGCACCCGCTCGGCGCCCGAGGCGCTCGTCTCGGAGCTGCGCGCGTTCGTCCCGCTGAAGCGCGCGCAGTCCGATTCGAAGAAAGCGAAATCGACGGTCCCGCTCGACGCCCGCGAGCTCGCGTTCCTGCGCGTGAACGCCGACGCGGGCCTCGACTTCGCCAAGCTCACCGGCGACTTCAACCCCATCCACTGGGTGCCCGCCTACGCGCGCGCCGCGGGCTTCCGCGGCTGCATCCTCCACGGCTTCTCCACCTTCGCGCGCGCCGTCGCCGCGCTCGATCGCGCGGTCTTCGCCGGCGACCCGACGCGCCTCTCCACGATCGACGCGCGCTTCACCCGCCCCGTCCCGCTGCCGGCGAAGGTCGGCGTGTACCTGCAGAACGATCGCCTCTGGGTCGCCGACGCGCCCGGCGCCGCCCCATACCTCGAAGCCTCCGTCATGTTGAGAGGGGTCTAGAGTCTAGAGTCTAGAGTCTCGGCAGCCTGCGATTACCGTGCGAACGCCAACCCTTCGAGGATCTCGAACCTGCAATTGCAAGCAAACGCCCTCGCCCGCAATTACCCCCTCTCTGGACTCTAGACTCTAGACTCTAGACCCAAGTGTGCATCCATATCGACCACGCAGAAGCCCGCGAGAACGAGATAGAGAAAGGCAACAGCCATGTCCGACATGCTCCTCGAGATCGGCAAGAACCCGCAGGCCCGCAAGCTGCTCAAGACGCTCGGCCTCCCGCTGCCGATCCCCGAAGCGCTGCGGCGCGAGAAGGGCGCGATCCGCGCGCGGCCGCTGCAGGACCGCAAGGTCATCGTCGCCGGCAAGGGGGAGCTCGTCGGCGTCGTCGCGGAGACGCTCGCCGCCGCGGGCGCCGACCCGTACGTCGACGAGTCCATCAGGGCGGCGTTCGTCGCGCCCGGCGAGACGTTCGGTCGTCCGCCGCGCGCGATCGAGGCCGAGGGGCGCGTCGACGCGATCGTGTTCGACGGCTCGGCGATCGCCTCGGCGAAGGACCTGCACGCGCTGTACGAGTCGCTCCACCCGCTCGTCTCGCGCCTGTCGCGCTCGGGGCGCGTGGTCGTCCTCGGCCGGCCGGCGGCGGGCCTCGTGCCCGAGGCGGCGGCGGCGCAGAACGCGCTCGACGGCTTCGTCCGCAGCGTCGCCAAGGAGATCGGCAAGGGAGGCTCCACCGCCAACCTGCTCATCGTGGAGAAGGGCGGAGAGAAGCGCGTCGCGGCGGTCCTCCGCTTCGCCCTCTCGGCGAAGTCGGCGTTCGTCACCGGCCAGCCGATCCACATCACCGCCCGCGCCAAGGGCGGTGACGAGCCGGCGCTGGTGCGCGGCCTCGAGAAGAAGGTCGCGCTGGTCACCGGCGTCGCGCGCGGCATCGGCGCGGCGACGGCGAAGGCGCTCGCCGACGAGGGCGCGCACGTCATCTGCCTCGATCGCCCCGCCGACGACACCGCGACCACGCAGCTCGCGCGCGAGATCGGCGGCACCCCGTTGCTCGTCGACCTCGCCGAAGCCGACGCGGTCGCCAAGATCATCGACGCGGTGAAGGCCCGGGGCGGCGTCGACGTCATCGTGCACAACGCCGGCATCACCCGCGACAAGACGCTCGCGCGCATGAAGCCGGAGCAGTGGGATTCGGTCCTCGACGTGAACCTCGGCGCGGTCGCCCGCGTCACCGACGCGCTGCTCCCGCACCTGCGCGACGGCGGCCGCATCATCTGTCTGTCCTCGGTCGCCGGGCTCGCCGGCAACATGGGCCAGACGGCGTACGCCGCCTCGAAGGCCGGCATCGTCGGGTTCGTGCGCGCGTGGGCCGAGCGGCTCGCCGCGCGCGGCGTGACCGTCAACGCCATCGCGCCCGGCTTCATCGAGACGCGCCTCACCGCGGCGATCCCCTTCGCCATCCGCGAGGTGGCCCGCCGCCTCGCCGCGCTCGGCCAGGGCGGCCTCCCCGAGGACGTCGCGAACGCCATCACCTTCGTCGCCACGCCCGGCGCGCAGGGCCTCACCGGTCAGACGCTCCGCGTCTGCGGCGGCGCGCTGGTCGGCGCCTAGTCGCGGGATTGGGTCTAGAGTCTAGAGTCTAGAGTCTAGAGTCCAATCGTAATTGCATCACCTCGATGCCATATGGCAGCGACAGCGATTCAATCGCCCAGTGCCTCCGACTCTAGACTCTAGACTCTAGACTCTAGACCACTGACCTCCTCCCCATCGTTCGCGAGAGAGAACCACCATGTCCAACCGTCGCGCCGTCATCGTCTCCGGAGCCCGCACCCCCTTCCTCAAGGCGTTCACCGACTTCACCAAGCTCGACACCATCGGGCTCGGCACCGCCGCCGTGCGCGGCCTGATGAAGAAGCTGAACCTCGGTCACGGCGACATCGACGCGATGGTCTGGGGAGGGGTCATCCTCCCCGGCACCGCGCCGAACGTCGCGCGCGAGATCGCGCTCGATCTGAAGCTCGATCCACGCTGCGAGGGCATGACCGTCACGCGCGCGTGCGCGTCGGGCCTGCAGGCGATCACGCTCGCCGCTGCCGCCATCGAGCGCGGCGAGTACGACGTCGCCATCGCCGGCGGCAGCGACTCCACCAGCAACGCCGAGATCAAGCTGCCGCAGAAGGTGGTGCACGCGGTCGCGCCGCTCGCCCTCGGCGGCAAGGCGTCGCCCGCCGACGTGCTCGGCGTGATCTCTCAGCTCGCGCCGTTCACCGACATCCTCCCGACCCGCCCGAAGATCGCCGAGCGATCCACCGGCGAGGTGATGGGCGAGGCGGCCGAGAAGATGGCGCGTCGCAACGAGATCCCGCGCGCCGCGCAGGACGAATTCGCCGTGCGCTCGCACCAGCGCGCCGCCGCGGCGATCGCCGCCGGCCGCTTCGAAGAAGAGATCGTCCCGGTGCAGACGCCCGAAGGCAAGTGGGTGCACGCCGACGGCCTGGTGCGCGCCGACACCTCGGTCGAGCGCCTCGCCAGGCTGCGCCCGGTCTTCGCCAAGGACGGCACGCTCACGGCCGGCAACTCGTCGGCGCTCACCGACGGCGCGGGCGCCGTGCTCCTGATGGAGGAGTCGAAGGCCAAGGCCCTCGGCTACAAACCGCTCGCCGCGTTCAAATCGTGGTCGTACGTCGGCGTCGATCCGGCCGATCAGCTGCTCATGGGCCCCGCGCTGGCGATGCCCAAGGCGCTGGAGCGGGCCGGGCTCGATCTCGCGCAGATCGACCTCGTCGACATGCACGAGGCGTTCGCCGCCCAGGTGCTCTCCATCCTCAAGATGCTCGCGAGCGACGGCTTCGCGCGCGCCCGGCTCGGCCGCGAGCGCGCCGTCGGCGACATCGATCCCGCCAAGCTCAACGTGCACGGCGGCTCGCTCGCCCTCGGACACCCGTTCGGGGCGACCGGCGCGCGCATGGTCACTACCATGGCCAACGAGCTCGCGCGCACCGGCAAGGAGCGCGCGCTCCTCGGCATCTGCGCCGCCGGCGGGCTCGGCGCCGCGGCGGTCCTCGAGCGGGTCTGACATGCAGGCGGCCCGCGCGTACGTCGCGTTCATGATGAAGTTCATCGCGCGCGGGCTGTGCGCCGCGAGTCGCGTCGACGAGGTGGTGCGGCAGGAGCTTTCGCCGCTGCCCGCGGGGTTCACGTTCGAGATGAGCGTGCTCCCCGCGGGGCCGGCGCTGCGCCTCCGCAAGCGGGATGACGGCACGTTCGTTTCGGGCGAGCCGGCGGACGCGCGACCGGATCTCGCCATCCGCTTCAAGCACCTGCGACACGCGATGGCGTCATTCACCTTCCAGGAGCCGACCGCCCGATCGTTCGCCGACGACCGCATGGTCGTCGACGGCGATCCGGCGCTCGCGATGCGCATGCAGCGAATGCTCGATCGGCTCCTTGTGCTCACGCTGCCGCATCGGGTGGCCGAGAAGGCGCTCCTGCGCGTCCCCGACCTGAAGACCGTCGACAAGGCGCGCGCGGCTGGCCGCCTGTGGAAGGAGATGGTGGCCCCGTGAGCGTTCCCTACTTCGAGTTCTTCGCCCCGGTGAAGATCCTCGCCGGCAACCGCGCCCTCGAGCACATCTCCTACGAGCTGTCCTCGCTCTCCGCGTCGCGCCCGCTGCTGGTCACCGACCCGGGCGTGCGCAAGGCCGGCCTCGTCGAGCCGGTGGCGCGCGCGCTGTCGGAGGGCGGCACCCCGTTCGTCGCGACCTTCGAGGACGTCCCCGCCGACTCCTCGACCAAGGTCGTCGCGGCGTGCGCGCGTGTGTACCGAGACAACCGCTGCGACGCGATCGTCGCCGTCGGCGGCGGCTCGGTCATCGACACCAGCAAGGGCGCGAACATCCTGGTGAGCGAGGGCGGCGACGACGTGCACCGCTACTTGGGAGCCGGGGCGTTGAAGCGCGCGCTCAGGCCGTTCTTCGTCATCCCGACCACCGCCGGCACCGGCAGCGAGGTCACGATCGCGGCGGTCATCGCCGACCCGGATCGCGGCGTGAAGCTCGCCTTCACCTCGCCGTACCTGCTGCCGCACGCGGCGATCGTCGATCCGCGCATGACGCTGACGTTGCCGCCGTTCCTCACCGCGGCCACGGCGATGGACGCGCTCACCCACGCGACCGAGGCGTACATCGGCCTCGCGAAGAACCCGATCTCCGACGCGTACGCGACCACCGCCATCGCCAAGATCGTCCAGGCTCTCCCGCGGGTGCTCGCGCGCCCGCTCGACGAGGAGGCCCGCTTCGATCTGGCGCTCGGCGCGACGATCGCCGGCGTCGCGTTCTCGAGCTCGATGACCAGCCTGGTGCACGCGCTCGGTCATCAGCTCGGCGCCGTCTGTCACCTGCACCACGGCGTGTGCATGGGTCTGCTCTTGCCGTACGCGCTCGAGTACAACCTCGCCGCGCGCTCGGTCGAGATCGGCGAGCTGCTCCTGCCGCTCGAGGGCCCGGAGGCCTACGCGCGCGTGATGAGCGGCGATCGCCCGCGCGCGGCGATCGCGTCGATCCGCAAACTTCGCGACATGCTCCACGCTAAGGTCGGGCTGCCGCGCACCCTGTCCGAGACGGGCAAGGTGCAGCGCGATCAGCTGCCGAGGCTCGCGAAGATGGCGCTCGACGACGGCGCGCTCGCGTTCAACCCGGTCGCCGTCGGTCACGCCGACGCGCTGTCGGTGCTCGAGCGCGCCTGGGCCTGACCGAGCTCCAGCAAGACCTCCACCAAGAGCAAGGCGCGCGCACGGAAGATGCAGCCCTGCTCTGCATGTCCTTCCGCCCCGAGTACCTGGTCCCGCACCTCGTCTCGATCGTGTTCGGGCTGGCGATGCTCGTCACGACATGGAAGAGACCGAACCTCGGCCGTGTGCTCTTCGTGGTGCTGTTCGGCTGGGCGGCGGCGACCAACGCGTACACCGGGCTGACGACGCCGTGGGTGTACCTCGACTACGCGAGCCTCACCGAATCGCCGGTCTACAAGGCGATCATCCTCGGTCCGTTCGCGCGTCACGTCACCGCGTACGTGCTGATGGTGGCGATCGCGCAGGCGATGATCGCGATCGGTCTCGCGATGCGCGGCAAGCTGGCGCGCGTGGCCGCGATCGGCGCCATCGTGTTCCTGATCGCCGTCGCGCCGCTCGGGATCGGGTCCGCGTTCCCGACGACGCTGCTCCTGGCCGGCGCCCTCGCCATCCTGCTGCGCCGCGGCTTCGAGGAGTCGCTCTTCACGATCACGCGGCGCCCGTTCTCCGGCCGTCGCCTCGCGCACTGAGGCTTCGTCTGCTGCGCATTCCCGGTCGGATGTGGCGCCGAGCCCGCTCTGCGGCCGGGTCGGCCGATCACGATGCTCGAGGCCTCCTCACGCGAAGATGCGTCAGGTCATCGGCACGCTGGTGACCAACCTGAAGCGGTGAGCGGCGCCGGGTGCGCAGGCGCCTGCGCAATGACACGCAGGCGCCTGCGCATCTAGCCGACGGCGTGACGTTCTCCGCCGCCGCCGGCGACGTCGTGGGCCTCTTCTACATCAGCGGCGGGGACGACCGGGCGCGGGAGGCCGAAGGCCGTCGCCGCACCCGACGAGCTCGGCAACCTGCGCGGGCCGCGTGAGCGGTGTACGGTTGGTGCGTGACCGAACGCCGGTCGGGATGGGCGACCGCCCTGCTGCGAGAGCCGCTCGTCCACTTCGTGCTGATCGGGGTCCTCTTGTTCGGCGCCGATCGCCTCGTTCCGCGTAGACGCGGCGGGGGCGCGCAGCCGGCGCCGACGGGCGCGCCGAGCGTGACCAACGGCGCGTCGATCGTCGTCACCGAGCAAGTGCGGCGCGATCTGGTGAACGAGTTCACCCACGCCTACGGACGCGCGCCGACGGACGCCGAGGTCTCTTCGCTGGTGAACCACTGGATCGACGAGGAGGTCCTCTACCGCGAGGGCCTCTCGCGCGGGTTCGCCGAGAGCGATCCTCGCGTGCGCCAGCGCATCGCCGAGCAGATGGCCTTCGTGCTGTCGTCCGCGGTGGTCGTGCCCGAGCCGACCGAGGCGGAGCTCCGCGCGTGGTTCGCCGCGCGCATCAGCCAGTGGGCGACGCCGCCGCTGCTCGACTTCACCCAGGTCTTCGTCAAGGGCGGCGACGCGGCCGCCCGCGACCGGGCCGCGGGGCTGCTCGCGGAGCTGAAGTCGAAGGACGCGCCCGATCCGGCCGGCCTCGGCGACGTCTTCTCGGGCGGCCGACGCTATCGGCGCCGGACGATCGCGGAGCTCTCCGACGCGTTCGGCCCCGAGTTCGTGCGCGGTCTCGCCGAGCAGCCCGAGGGTTCCTGGGAGCTCCGTTCGTCGCGCTTCGGCCTCCACCTCGTGCGCGTCGACAAGCGCACGCCCGGTGGCGAGCCGACCTTCGAGGCCGTCCGCGATCGGGTGAGACTCGATCGCGACAAGAGCATGCGCGACACCCTCGGCGCCGCCGCGCTGCAGGACCTGCGGAGGCGCTTTCGCATCGAGGGAGCACCGTGATGCGCGCGCTCCTGGCTTGCCTCGCGCTGCTGCTCTCCACGCTGCTGCCTTCGCGCGGATCGGCGCACGATTTCAGCCCCGGCGTGCTCTCGCTCCGCGAGCGGAGCGACGGCCGCTACGACGTCGTCTGGACGCCGCCGGTCGACGCGCGCGCCGGCGACGCGCTGGTGGAGGTGGTCTACCCGCCACCCTGCAGCGCGCAGGGCGGCGTCGTCACGTGCGGTCCGGAGGGCCTCGCGGGGGACATCGCGTTTCGCGGCCTCGACGGCTCGCGCGCGCCGATCGTGGTCACCGTGCGACTCCGCGACGGCCTCCGCGTCGAGGCGCTCGCGACCGCGGCCAGCCCGAGCGTGCGCGTACAGGCGCGCGGAGCCGGCTCCGTCGGCCGTTGGCTGCGGACCGGCGTCGAGCACGTGCTCTTCGGGCTCGATCACGTCGCGTTCATCGTCGGGCTGTTCCTGCTGGTGGGGGCGCGTCGCAAGCTCGTGGCGACGATCACCGCGTTCACCGTGGCGCACTCGATCACGCTCGCCCTCGGGGCGACGCGTCTCCTCGCGCTGCCGCGCGCGCCGGTCGAGGCGACGATCGCCGCGAGCATCCTGCTGGTCTCGTCCGAGGCGCTCCGCGACCGCCCGACGATCGCGCGCGCGCACCCATCGGTGATCGCGTTCCTCTTCGGTCTCGTGCACGGCCTCGGATTCGCCGGCGCGCTCGCGGACACCGGCGTGGGCGGCGGCGGGCTCGCGCGGGCTCTGCTCTCGTTCAATGCGGGCGTGGAGCTCGCCCAGCTCGCGATCGTCGCGGTGCTCCTGATCGCGTCCCGCGCCGCGCTCTCGCCGGCCCGCGCAGCGATGGCGCGTCGCGTCTCGTGCTACGCGCTCGGGGCCTCGGGGGGCTACTGGCTGGTGGAGCGGACGGTCGATCTGCTGAGGGCCTGAGCGTCACTTCGCGACCTTGAAGCGACGGCGCGCGCTCGCCACCGTGTGCACGCAGTCGGTGACCGTGGCGTACCACTCGTAGGTGTGTCCGGGCAGCAGCGCCTCGACCTTCGCGGAGATGGCGGTCGCCGTCGCCGGATCGACGGTGGCTACGTCGTCGAACGGTCCCGACGGCGTGCGCAGGTCTACCTTGAGCGTGAACTCGCTGTCGGCGTCGGTCTCGAACTTCTTGTCGACCGGCGAGTAGGTCCGCACCGTCAGCTCGTTGCTCGCGGGAGAGAACTCCCACAGCCGGAGGTAACCCGCGCCGCCCCGCTCGCGGAACTGGTAGTCGGCGAGCATGGAGTGGATGACGTTCCCCTCGGGGGTGGTGTCGGTGCGGCGCGACTCCCCGCCGACGTGGCCGCACGTGAGCAGCTGCACGTTGGGCACGCTCTTCACGCCATCGTAGATCGACCGGCCGACGGTGCTGAACGCCGCGCTCGCACTGAGGATGTGGTGCGAGTTCACGATGCCGAACGCGGCCGGGCGCGCGTCGAACACCGAGCGGGCCCACGCGAGGACCGGCGCCTCGCGCGCGGTGCTGCTGAACTGGAGGTTGACCACCACGAGGTCGAGCGCGCCGGCCTTGAAGGTCACCCAGTTCTCGTCGGCCTTGCCTGGCGCGAAGGTGCCGCCGAAGTAGGCGCGCCCGGCGAACCGCGCCGGCCCGAAGTACTTGTTGTAGTTCGTGGTCGAGCCGACGGAGTTCATCGGGTTCTGATCGTGGTTGCCGGCGCAGGTGCCGTAGGGCATGCCGTCGGGCAGCGCGGCCGATTTCACCTCGAGGAGCTTCATCGCGTCGTCGGCGATCTTCCACTGCGTGTCGCTGGTGCCGACGTCGACGATGTCGCCGTTGTGGATCACGCCGACGATGTTGTAGGCCTCGCGGTTGTCCATGATCCACTTGGTCTGGACCGGGAAGAATCGGTTCGAGTACACGTACATCTGCGTGTCGGGCAGCACGACGACGCTGAAGTCGTCGCGGGTGCCGAGATCGCGAAGGTAGAACGTGGCGGCGAACCTGCTGCTGTCGGCGTCGTCTACTGGAGCCTCGAGCAACACGCTGGTGCCGGTGATCTCGGCGTCGGCGGCCGGCTTCAGCGCGCCGAACACCGGCGGCCTCCCGGCGTCGAGGCTCGCGCCGGCGGCCTGGAACGACGCGCCGCCGACGATGGTGCCGTCGTTCTTGCCGACGCTGTCGGGGGCGCCGCCGTCCTTGCCGTCGAGCGCCCAGCGGCCGATCAGGCCCTCGGCGGTGGTGATGCGGCGGTACATGCCGTCGGCCAGCTCGGCCGCCGTGCGCGCGCGGCCCCAGAGACGCACCTCGTCGAGGCTGCCTTCGAAGAACCCCGCGGCGACGCCCTTGGAGTCGAGCGCGCTGCCGAGCGCGAAGTGCTGGATGCTGTCCTTGCGGGGCGTCGCGTTGGCGACGGTCTCCGCGTCGAGCTTGCCGTTGACGTACAGCCGCCACGTCGTGCCGTCATAGGTCGCGGCCAGGTGGTGCCACTGCTTGCGTGCGACGGGCGTCTTGCCGGTGATCGGGTGGTTGCCGCCGTCGGCCATGTCCTCGAAGTCGGCCGCGATCACGTTGCCGGCGAAGCCGAACGCGTAGTTGCAGTCGAGGTCGCTGCCGTCGCCCTCTCCACGACCCTTTCCGGCGATCGGCACCAGCGAGAGGCCGCCGACGCCGGTCGAAGCGGCGACGCCGTCGCCGTCGCGGTACACCCACGCCTCGATGGTGACCTTGTCGAGCCCGAGGGTCGGCGCCGCGCCCATGGTCACGTAGTCGTCGACGCCGTCGAACGTGAGCGACGACCGATCGACGGCGGCGCCGCCCGGAGGGCACGCGATCGAGGGCGCCGCATCGGGCGCTCCGGAGTCTCCCGTCTCGGGGTCTACGCCCGTGTCGGCCGTCGGCTGCTGCTCGGAGCTCTCCGCCGCGTCGCCGCAAGCCGCGAGCCCGCTCGCGATAGACCACACGAGCGTTGCGGGACCGAGTCGGCGAAGCCAGCGCACCGGACGATTCTACCACCACCGACACTGCCGCCGCCGAGACGCTTCGCGAAGCGACCGGTGAGGGCGGAGGAGTGACGGTCTCTCCGCGAGCCCGCTCATGGTCATCGCGGATGCCGGGCGACGCGCCGTGCAGCGGCGCCGAGCGCACACGCCGATCCCTCCTCGGAGGCGGCGGCCCCGACGTCCTTCGAGGAAGCCGCCTTTGCCTCGCAGGTCTTCAGGCTCTGACAGTGTCGCCGGCCGTCGGCTCGCGTGCGCGCCGACGACGTGCGCCGAAGCGGAGTGGTCGACGTTGAAGTGATCGAGCTCGCCCGGTCGACGCGACCGCGCTGCTCCGGTTCCCGGTCGTGGAGGAGCGGTCCGTGACACGCGAAGGCCCGAATACCCGGAGGCCGTTCGACGAGTCGCGGTCACGATGGGGACTCCATCGTCCGCCACACCTTCTCGATTAGGTCCGCCGGGGCGTACGGCTTCTGGAGGAACGACACGCCGGGGGCCAACACGCCGTGGTGGGCGATGAGATCGTCGGTGTATCCCGAGGTGTAGAGCACGCGCATCTCCGGGCGCTTGACGAGCAGGGCGTCGACCAGGGTGCGCCCGCTGTCGCCCGGCATGATCACGTCGGTGACCACCAGATCGATGATGCCCGAATGGGACTCCGCGACCGCGAGCGCGGACTCGGCGTCGGGCGCCTCGAGCACCCTGAAACCGTTGCCTCTCAGCACGTCGCACGCGACGCGCCGCACGGCAGGCTCGTCCTCGACGACCAACACCGTCGCGGTACCCGTGCGGGCGGCCGCGACACCACGCATCGACTCCGCGGTCGATTCGACGACCCGGGGAAACCACAGGTGGAACGTCGTCCCCTCCCCCAGCTTCGAGGTGACCGCGATGTGCCCCTCGCTCTGCGACACGATGCCGTGCACGGTGGCGAGCCCGAGTCCGGTGCCGCGCCCGCGCTCCTTCGTCGTGAAGAACGGATCGAACGCATGGCGCCGGGTCTCCTCGCTCATGCCTTCGCCCGTGTCGGTCATGGTCAGGAGCGCCCACTCGCCCGGCCGGACCTCGGCGACCTCGCCGGGTTGGACGGTGACGTTCGCGGTCTTGATCACGAGCGTGCCGCCGCGCGGCATCGCGTCACGGGCGTTCACGGCGAGGTTGACCACGATTTGCTCGAGCTGGCTCGGGTCGACCCGCACGGAGAACAGGTCGGGCGTCGGCACGAACCGAAGCTCCACGTTCTCGGTGATCAGGCGACGCAGCAGGTTCATCATGTCGCCGATGAGCACGTTGAGGTCGAGCGTCTTCGGCTCGACGACCTGCTTGCGCGCGAAGGCGAGCAGCTGTCGGGTGAGCCCGGCGCCTCGTCGGGCGGCGTCGGTGACGTCGCCGAGGGCATCCTTGAGGAGCTTGTCGGGGATGCGCTGCGCGACGAGCTCGCTCTGCGAGAGGATGACGGTGAGCAGGTTGTTGAAATCGTGGGCGACCCCGCCCGCGAGCTTGCCGACCGCCTCCATCTTCTGCGCCTGGAGGAGCTGCTCTTCGAGGAGCCTGCGTTGCGTGATGTCCTCGACGACCGTGATGGTGTTCGAGAATCGCCCCTGATCATCGCGAATCGCCGCGATGTGGACCAGAGTCGAGACCACCGCGCCATTGGAGTGCAGATACCGTTTCTCGAAGGTGGCTCGCTCGCGGCTGCCCTTCACGAGGTCGTGCAGGACTTCGAGGTTGGCGGCCAGGTCGTTTGGGTGGGTGAATTCGGCGAAGGTATGGCCGAGCACCTCCTCGGGAGACCGGCCGAGCAGGTTGCAGAACGCCGCGTTGGCTTGGGCGATCGTACCGTCGCGCCCCGTCAGCACCACGCCAATGGGGGCCTCTTCCACGATCAGTCGATGCCGCGACTCGGCGTCACGCAGCTGTGCGGCGGTGACCTCTTGCTCGGCGATGGCCGCCGCGAGGGCGAGCGAGCTCACCGCCAACGTGCCGATGAGGCCCTGCGTCCACTGCACGCGCAGGGCCGTCGATGACGCCATACCGAACGGCGTGATGCCGCGTCGCGCGAGGACGACCGCGAGCACGGCGAACGCGAACGACGCCAACGCCGCGCCGCGAGGGCCGAGTCGCAATCCGGCCCAGAGGGCGATCGGAAATGGCAAGAAGATCAGCGGCCAGGGCGTCGCGGTGCCGAGCACGTATGCCGCGACCCCGCCGAGCATCGCCACCACCAGACCGCTCTCCGCCATCTCGCGCTTGGACAGGCGGCTGCGACGGGCCCACGTGACGAGCAATGGCGTGACCACGACCTCGCTGATCACGACCGCGGCCGCCCACGTGCGGAAGACGGCGAGGTATCCCGGCTGAGACCCGAACCGCGTCGCAACGGCGGCGCCCACTCCGGCCGAGAGCACCGCTCCTGCGGGAACGGCCCCGAGCACCAGGGCGAACACCTGACGGAGGGTGGTGAACTCGGGCTTCTGACTGCCGCCGAAGCGGACCAGCAGGACCGCGGCGGGGAACGCCTCGAGCACGTCGGCGAGCGCATATCCCAAGCTCGGCACCAGGCCGCGGTTGGCCCCGAAGACGTTGAGGAGCACCCCCGTCGGAAACACGACCGCCAGTGCCGCTGCCCAGCGGCGCTGCGGCAACAGCGCGAGCACCGCCAGCAGGTAGCCGCTCGCAGGCCAGAAATACGAGACGTTCTCGGGCGGCGCGATGGCCAGCAGTCCGAGCTTGGTCGTGATGCCGAAGCCCACGGCGACGGCAACGAGCGTCAGCGTGTCCCGCCGCGACTCCCCCACCCCGGCATGATTGCTCGGGTGCCCGCGCAGACAAAGCGATTCGGCGTGCCTCCAGGCTCGGGCGGTCCGTGGAATCCCCGACCCGAGCAGGGGGCATCGCGCGCGGTGCGGCGGGTGCGGCTGCCTTCCAGAGGGTGGCCGGTGTCGGCGACGTTCGGGACCTCGCGGGCGAGGCGCCGACAGAACGGGCACTGGAAATCGCCGAACACGTGGAGCACGACCTTGGCGTTCGCGCCGCCGCGCCACGCAGCGTCTGCGGGGATCGTGAGGGTCACCGGACCGCCGTGCTTTCCGCCCTGGATGGTCGCCTCGTACACCTTCTCCGGCGCGACGCCGGCCTTCACGCGCGCGTCGGCCTTCACGAGCTCCTCGTCGATGACCGCCTTCCACTTCGCGATCGGTTGCGCGCCGTGGAGCACGCGGCCGTTCAGCTGACGCGGCGTGCGGACGCACACGGACCTCGCCGGGACGCAGTTGCGGGAGCGCGACCGACTCGAGGCGGAGCACGTCGAGTCCGCCGGTCGCTCGCATCACAATGGCAAACGTCTTGATTTCCGTACCCTCAGGCCGCCCCCAGGCTCGTGAGTGGGTGCGTCGCGAAGTGCTGCACAACGAACTCACGCAGCGCGGACACCTTCCGCGGAACGTGCGGCGTGGGAGCGAACACCAGATACAACCCGCCCCACGGCACGGACACGCGTGGCAACACGCGCACGACCCTCCCCGCCGTCACGTCGTCGCGCACGAGGAACGTCGGAACCATCCCGAGACCGACGCCGGCGGCGACGGAGCGCGCGACGAACAGCACGTCGTCCGCCGTCCAGGCCGGCTTGATTCGCTTCAGGTCGGCAACTTGTTGCTGCGCGTTGAGCCCGGGAAACATCACCCATGCGTGGTCGGATGCGTCCTCCAGCGATCGAGGCGTGCCGGCGCGCGCGAGATACGTGGGGCTCGCGAAGATGCCCATCTCGATGTCCGTGAGCTTGCGCGCGACGAGTGACGAATCGCTGCGGCGCTTCGGCATGACGCGAAACGCGACGTCAAACCCCTCGGCGACGAGGTCGACGTTCTGGCTGGTTAGCCGCAGCTCGATGTGCACCCGCGGATAACGAAGCGAGAAGGCGGCAAGCACGTCCGCAAGGACCATCGCGCCGATGTCGCCCGCCGCCGTGATGCGTAGCGTGCCCGAGGGGTCCTTCTCGCGTTCCGGCAACGCGCCGATCGCCTCCTTCACCGCGGAGAGGTGCGGCCCGATCTTCGCGTAGAGCGCGGTGCCGGCCGTCGTGAGCGCGACGCGGCGCGTGGTCCGGGTGAACAGCTGGACGCCGAGCTCGTTTTCGAGAGCAGCAATCGCGCGGCTCACAGAGGAGCGGCGGAGTCGCAGCTTCGTCGCGGCCGTCGAGAAGCTCGATGCCTCCGCGACCGCAACGAACGTCGAGAGCTGGTTCAGATCCATGTCGCCTCCGCAGAGTACTACCGTCAGCTGGCGGTCAGCCGAAGTCGTGTGCGGACAGGCGGACGCCCATGATCTTAGCGGCTTGCCGGACAAGAGTTCCTCGTCGGCGGCGCACTCACCGAGGTCGACATCCGCACGTTCGTTACACTCGTCCGGTTCGACCTCGCCTATCACGGCCTCTTCAGGTGCAACCTCCGCCGTGTCGCCGACTATTCGAACATCGCGGCGTACCTACGGCGACTCCTCGCGATGCCCGCCTTCCGTGGGGCGACGAACGAGGAGCACATCAAGCGCGGGTACTACTCGATCCGCGCGTTGAATCCTTCCGGCATGGTGCCGGTCGGCCCGCTCGACCCGTTCGGCGTCGACAAGGCAGGGGAGTCATCTCTCGCGACGTCGACGCGTCGGTCGCGCTCTGCGCGGCGCCATGCGTGACGTGCGTCGAGCGTCCATCGTACTCCTCCTCGCCGCCGCGGCTGGATGCCGGGCGCGTACCACCACTGACGACACGCGAAGACCATGGCCCAATCAGCAGCACCGACCTCGCCGACAATGACGCCGACGAACGCCATTCGCATCGCCGTCCGTGACGGCGCGCCCTCGCACCTCTTGGTGTTGCTTCACGGCGTCGGGGCCGACGCGGCGTCCTTCCAGGACCTGGCGCAGTTCCTCGCCGCGAAGCTGCCGCGCGCTGAAGGGCCTCGCGTAGGGGGCCCGCGCGCAGCCCACGCGGCTGAAGTACGTCTCCTCGGTCGCGGCGATCCTGCATCGGTTCCAGCCGACATCGCCGCCCGCGCGTTGGCTGTACGCGCCGATGCAGCTGCGACGTTTGCGGCGCTCGTGCCCGATCGAGCATGAGCGCCGCGGCGTCGTCGCTCCTCAACCGCCGAGGCCGATCTGCCGGTTGAACTCCGCGTTGTCCCAGAAGAGATACTCCTCGTCCATCGGGCCCTCCTTCGTCCAATGCGAGAAGGTGGCCATCATGATCTTGTAGGCCTTGCCGGTGGGTTGGATGGTCTTGCCGTCGGCCGTGACCATCGGCTTGGTGAACGTGCCCTCCATGACGCCCACGACAGCAGTCCAATCCTTCTGGCCCACCTTGATAGGGTGCACCTTGATCCGGGTGTCGGGCGCCCACACGAACATCGCCTTGAGGTCGTCGATGTGCTTCTCGATGCCGTTCGTCGTGTGACCGTCCGGCCAATGGACGACCACGTTCTTGGCGTGGCTCTTGTGCAGGTCGTCCCACCGTTGGTTCGAGAAGACATTGAAATCGAGGTCATCGAAGCTCGCGAGGTTCTTGTCGACGACCTTCTGCTGCTCTTCCCACATGCCGGCTGCGGTTGCAGCGTTGCTGTTGCTTCCCGTCGTCGCGCATCCGGCGGCGAGGACGAGTAGCGCGGTGAGGAGCCCAGCGGTCCCCTTGCTGTAACGGTTGCTCATGATCGTGTCCTTTCCTGGCTGCGTACCCCGAGTGGCGATACGGGGCACGCGATGTCGAAGTGCGTTAGCCGCGAACGAGTCTCATGCCGATCTGCGTGCCGAGACCGAGCACGTAACCGAGCTGGATGTTCAGGTAACCGAGCGGCTCGAGCAGCCGAGCGTTTGCGAGCGGCCCTGCGTCGACGGCCTCGAAGCCGATCGCGGTCGCCACGTCGACCGCGTCGCCCTTGGCCGCCGCGTCGTCGCCGGCGACAAACACGGTGAGCCGTTGGTCGCCCAGGCGGCCGCTGTCCATGTGCTGCGCGAACTGCGTGTTGAACGCCTTGACGACGCGCGCGTTCGGGAGCTTCTTCTGGAGTTCCTCGGCGCCGCTCGTCGAGTAGCCGAGGGCGAGTTTCATCTCGGTCGTCAGCGCGTTGGTGACGTCGATGATTGTCTTGCCGGCGCTCACCGCAGCGATGTTTGCTGCCACCGCTTCGAGCGCGCCGAACGGAACCGCGAGAATGAGGATCTCACTCTGCGCAGCCGTCTCACGCACCGCGGCCTTGTCGTCGCCGACGGCGCGCACGTCGCGCCCCGCCCTCTGCAACCCTCGCGCAAGCGCGCCGCCGACGTTGCCGTCACCAATGATTCCGATCTTCTTCGTCGTCATGACAATCTCCCTTCACGTTGCAGTCGCCGGCTCGGGTCGAGCGAGCAGGCGTCTTCGGTTTCTTTGTCGCTCGACCATGCGGACGCGCGATGTGATGCGCTCCCGGACGAGACATCCCGGTCCACGGCCTCCGTCTGATGGAGCGTGGCTTTTTGCTACGGCGCGCGAGCTACAGCCCGACGTTCTTGTCGGCCGCCTTCGCTGCGCGAATCCTCAGCTTCAGGAGCACGTCGTCCTTGATCAAGTCGTCAGGCATGCCGGGGTACACGACGCCGAAGTCCTTGCGGTTGATCGCGAACTCGGCGTCGACGGTCACCGCGTCGCCCTCCGCCTTGATCGTCGCTGGGAACGTGATCGATTTGGTGACGCCGTGAAGCTCGAGGTTGCCGGTGACGGTGTACGCGCCGTTATCGCCGCGTCGCTTCACCGACGTCGACACGAACTTCGCCTTCGGATACTTCGCAACGTCGAGCAGGTCAGACGATTTGAGGTGAGCGGTGAGCTTCTCTTCGTCGGTCTTGAGCGACGCGACGTCGATCTCGGCTGTGACGCGGCTCTTCTCGGGGTCGTTCTCGGCGAGGTTGACCGCGCCGGTGAAAGTCTCGAAGGAACCGTCGTGCTTGCGGGTGACCTTCGCACCGACGAACGCAATCTTCGAGTCGACATTCGAGAACGCATGGTTCACGGCCGACGCGGGCGCCGCCGCCGCAGTCGAGGCCGGCGCGGCAACCGTGGCCTGGGCCTTCCCCTTCGACGGATCGTTGTCACAGGCGGCGACGGTGAGGGCGAGCAGTGAGGTCGCGAGGACCAGTGCGTGGTGTTTCATGCCGTTGAATGTGCGTTCGACACGTCGCCGCAACAACCACCTGATACAGACCGACTCTGGTGCGTGATACGCACCAATGAGAAGTGCCGCGGCGCCCGGTCTCGTGGCGCCCCTGTTCCCCATGACGCGCTACTTGCGGCCGAACGTTGCCCGCGGCGGTGCGACTGCCGAGCGAGACCAAGCTGCCGTGCGTCACGAGAGAACGCCCGCTTGCCCAGCACCCCGATGAGGACGCCCGCACACCTGGCCTCCCCAACGGGTGATTCACTCGAGGAGTACCTCGGGATGGTCGCGGTTCGCGCGCCACCACTCGTCCTCGGCCTCGAGCTGACGCCGCGCCTCTTCAAGAAGATGGACGCGCACGGCGAGCCTCGTACTGCGCGAGGTAGTCCCACGCGTCGACGCCCTCGCCTGCCTCCGACTGCGCCCTCGGGGAGATCGGTCGGCTCATCGAGCACGAGCCGTCCGTGTCGAACCTTCGCCTTCAGAGCTCGCATGACGACGATGAGCGAAGCGCCACGTCTGATCGCGGACTTGCCGATCGCCCCGTTGGGAACGCCACGTTCGGGCGCCCTGGGCGCCCTCCCACCGCAACGGGCTTCTGCCATCGATCTCCGCCCGGGGCGTCGTCCGTGGGCTCCTCGGCAACCGGGGGCACGGGGGAACCGACGTTCGACGACTCGGCACCAAGAGCTGGGGTGACCGGTCGCGCGCGGGCGGAAGATGGTCCAATCTTCGATCGTGAGCAGCGCTCGGGTCCTCGTCTTCTGCGCGCTCGTGAGCACCGGATGCCGGCGGCCGCCGCCCGACGAGGGGGCAGGGGCCATCGAATCCCCCGACGCTGGCGAGGCTCGCGACGCCGAGGGCGACGCTGCAGAGTCTTCGACCACCTGGGAGCTCGACGTCGGGTGTCGGCCACCGCCGGCCGTCACCTCGCCGCGCGTGCGCGCGTGCGACGGCGCCACCTGCCTGTTCGCGCACGGAAAGAAGATGAAGCTCGCCGATGGCGTCGAGGCCTGCGCGGGGACGCTCTTCGGCGAACGGGTGCAGCACCTCGGGATGGAGCGCTATTCGGTCGTGCACTGCACGGAGGCAGGCGTGCAGATCACGATCGTCGATCTCGAGAAGCAGGCGGTGCTCGGCTCGGCGCGCGCCCCGGCAGGCCAGAAGAACGTGTGGACCGACACGCTTCGCGCGTCCTCGGGCGAGGCGCACCCGTTCATCGCGCCGTCGTACGGCGACGCGTCCCCCGTCGATCCGACGTACGGGGTCGGCGCGACGTGGGGACATGCCTGCGTCTACGATCCGACGCGCGCGTCGGATCTCGCGCGCTGCGGCCCCGGCTTCGCCTCGTTCGACGTGCGGCCCCCGTCGCCGTTCTTCCGCGAGGCCGGCGGCTACGTGATGGACCTCGACGGCGACGGCCTCGACGA
>JACPFM010000030.1 GCA_016182965.1 Deltaproteobacteria bacterium
GGGGGGAGCGACAGAGGCGCTCCCCCTGACCGTGACAGCCGGGGGGATCGGGGGGCCGCAAGGCCCACCCGACACGAGCCCGCGAGGTCGCGAAGCCGAAGGCGAAGCGCCTCGCGTGGCGAGTCGCTGGTGGGGGGTGTCGGGGGGAGCGACAGAGGCGCTCCCCCTGACCGTGACAGCCGGGGGGATCGGGGGGCCGCAAGGCCCACCCGACACGAGCCCGTGAGGTCGATGCGCGAAGCGCAGCGCCGAACGTGGCGAGTCGCTGGTGGGGGGTGTCGGGGGGAGCGACAGAGGCGCTCCCCCTGACCGTGACAGCTGCGACGGGTGGACTCGAACCACCATTTCCCCGCTTAACAGGCGGACGCTCTGCCTTTGAGCTACGTCGCAAAAAAGACGTGGGGACCAGCAGTGGGCGCGTGGCGATCGATCGATCGTCGTGACGGAGCCTCGTCCCGGAGGACGGCGCCGTCCGCGCCTCTGCGAGAACCCTCGCAGTCGGGGTCCCCACACGTTGCGGAAGGTCTCCTTCGGAGCCGCGGCGCGCGAACGCGTCGTGGGCTCCGAAGGAGGCCTCCGTTTCGACGGCGCACCTCGGGCGAGGTGCGTCGTCTTCATGCCGAGCTGTCAAAGACCAGGGCCCACGCCCAGAAGCGCGGACGGTCGAAATCTGGAAGACGTGCGCTGGGCACACGTCGACTGGCGCTCCCTCCCGAGTCCGAGGGGAAGCCGTGGATCGAGGGGGTGGCGAGCCTCTGCCTGGCCGCTCAGAGAGGCGGCTGCGCTCGCCATTACGCCACGATCCCGGGCGTGCGCCGCCGTGTCAGCGGCGCATGAATCATCGTTTGAAGTTGGCAAACAACATCGTTTGAAAGCACGCCGACCGCGGCACCTTCTCGGGTGCCATCGTGCGCGCCGTTCGCGGGTGCGGTCAGCCCGCCCGTGTGCCGCTCGGACCCGCGCAGCGAAGCCACGCGCGACCGGGGCCGAGGGCCTCGGGTAGCGGATTGGGTGACGTTCGTTGCATGGGACCTTCTCTGGCGGGGGCAGTGGGACGGCGGACGCGGGGGCCACAAAGACGACGAAGGCCGCCTCCGGAGCTCCGGAGCGGCCTCTCGAGGCGCCGGTGAAAGCGCGTTCGAAATGGGCCGCCCTAGCGATCCACCCCCAGGTTCTTCGTGACGCAGCCGGGCGCCATGCGGCGCGACGGGAGACTCCCCAGCCGGGTCACGACCAACCGGATCGAGCGGGGCTGCTCGACCTGGTAGCGTTCGCGGTGAAGGGAGAGGGAGATCATGGGAGGGACTCGAATCTGAGTTGTGAGAAACGTTCTACCAGAGAAGCTTGGCCTTGTCAAACGAACAATCGTCGTTCTCGGCCGAGCGCGTGGCGCGCTCTCATCGCCCTTGGACGGCCCACCCGAGGATTTGTTTCCGAAAATCCTCACGCGGCCGCGCTCACCCACCCCGGCGCACAGCCGGCGCAAACGACGGCGCGGGGCCGCCGCTGCGCCGCGCCCACCGACGCCATCTCCGGTACGTGCGCCGCGGAGCGTTCATTGGTTCGCGACCGGGTACTCCCCGACGACCCCGCTGTCTTCCGTGTTCGACCCCGCGTCGTTCAGCGGCGTCTTCGCGGGAACGACGTTGCTGGAGGCGCTCGACGCCGTGCTCGCTTCGAACAACGAGGATGCGATCAGGTCTCTTGCGAGGTCGCTGCAGGCCGACAACACCGGCTACTGTCCGCTGTCCTGACGCGGCCTGACGGGCGCACCGCGATCGCCGGTCCAGCTCGACGGGTCGCGCCGTCGCGCTTTGCTGGCGGCCGCGGTGCGCTAGATCACGTCGTCGTGAGCTGGCCGGCCTACCTCGATCTGCACGCCTCGGGAGAGCTCGTCCGCAGGGCGGCCGAGGCCGTCGAGGCCCTGCGGAGCTGCACGATCTGCCCGCGCAACTGCCGCGTCGACCGGCTCGAGAACCGGGCGAAGGTCTGCGCGACGGGGCGCCGCGCCCGGGTGAGCTCATACTTCCCGCATTTCGGCGAGGAGGACTGCCTGCGCGGCTTCAACGGCTCGGGCACCATCTTCTTCTCGTTCTGCAACCTGAAGTGCGTGTTCTGTCAGAACCACGACACCTCGCAGGCCGGGGAGGGCGACGAGGTCGACGCCGAGCGCCTCGCCGCGATGATGCTCGAGCTGCAGGCCGCCGGCTGTCACAACATCAACTTCGTCACGCCCGAGCACGTCGTGCCGCAGCTCCTCGAGGCGCTCCCGATCGCGGTCGAGCGCGGCCTGCGTCTGCCGCTCGTCTACAACACGAGCTCGTACGACTCGATGGAGAGCCTGCGTTGGCTCGACGGCGTGGTCGACCTCTACATGCCGGACTTCAAGGTGTGGACGAAGGAGTCGGCGATTCGCTACCTCAAGGCCAAGGACTATCCGGAGGTCGCGCGGCGCATCGTCGCCGAGATGCACCGGCAGGTCGGCCCGCTGGTCGTGGACGACAACGGCCTCGCGCGACGCGGCGTGCTGGTTCGTCACCTGGTCATGCCGGGGCTCGTCGACGAGAGCGAGCAGATCTTCCGCTTCCTCCGCGAGGAGATCTCGCCCGACACCTACGTGAACGTCATGGGCCAGTACCACCCCGACCACCGCGCCATGGACTACCCGGAGATCGCGCGCCCGCCGACCGACGACGAGCTGCGCGACGCGCGCCGTCGCTTCCGCGCCGCTGGACTCTCGCGCATCGATACGCGCGATCGTCGTCGTCTCGTCGTCTACCTGTCCGACTGACTCGACTCGGTGCTCGCCCTCCCGAGCTCGAGCGTGAGCCGGCGGTGTCGCGCGCGAGATCCGAGCGAGCGGCCGCGATCGGCTTCGTTCGTGGATGGCCTCGGTGTTGGGGACGTCGGCGAAGTCGTTCTGCGCGACCGGCAGGTGATGAGCAAAGACGGAATGTTTGTCATAATCATGACCATAGATAGAAAAACCGGAAAACTTACAAGCCAACCCGACATCATCAGCCGCCTGCTCGAAGGCGAGACCCGGAGCGATGAAGCCGGCTATGCGCCGCGCATCTTCGCCGCGAGCACCTTGAACGCGCTCCCCAGGCCGCTGTGGAGCGCCTTGACGTCGTCGCCGCGCCACGCCGAGGGCTCCGCGCGCACGAAGCTGGTCTTGTCGGTGCGGTTGTCGAAGCGCGCGATCGGCAGGTGGAACACGCGATCGCGATAGACGGTCTGCCCGCCCGGACCCTCGTCCTCGAAGATGCGCTCGACGGAGATGGTGTCGGGGCGGTCCGACTTCGCCATCAGGTACTCGACGTCGTCGCAGCCGTACTGGCTCAGCATGACCTCCATCGGCACCGAGTGGTGGAGGATCGAGCCCTGCGCGTTGGGGCGACCGCGCTCGATGTTCTTGCGGCGCGACTCCGTGGGATCGACCCAGATGTAGAGGATCGAGGCGCGTGAGAGGATCTGCTCCGAGAGCTGCTGGAAGGCCGCGGCGTAGCCGACCGGCGGCGTCAGCGGGAACGCCGCGCCGTTGGGACCGCCGCGCGCAGCCTCGATGACGACGGTCTTGCCCTTCGGATCGATGGAGCACGTCTTGTTCAGGACCGCGAGCTCGGCGACGCACTCCGCCTCGAGGGCCGCCGCGATCTTCCTGCGGACGCCGTACGGCACCTCGGCCATCGCCTCGGGCAGACCGACCTTGGCGTGCGCTCGATCGAGGCGATCGAAGAGGTGCTGCGCCGCCGACGGGACGTTCGTCTGGCGACCGTGCATGAGGGCGTCGTAGTCCTCGTTGAGCAGCTCGATGAGCGCGGCCCACGTCCACTCGTCCTGGAAAGGACGATGCGGACCCTTGTAGTACGCGTACGGCCGTCCGTGCGCGCGCAGCTCGTCGTCGATCCGGTGCATCAGGTGCACATACGGGTAGTCGTCGAGCTGGAGGGTCGGGCCGATCCCGAACTCCTCGCGGCACTGCTCGGGGCTGAGGTGCGCCAGATAGCGGCGGACCTCGGACTTGCCCGAAGCCGGCAGGGAGAAGAGGAGGACCGTGTCCAGGATGGGGGTGCTCATGGGTAGGGGCGCACCTTAGGGCCACGTCGCCCCGGTGGAACGTCATTTTCGTCATGCCCGCCCCCGCTTTTTGTCACCGTCGAGGCAGACCGCCTGCGCGCGTGACGCGCCGACTCGGCGCGTCAGGGCGGGGGTCGAGCCGGGCCTCTCCGTGGTCCTCGGTCGGTGGTCGGTCGGCGGCGCGCAGCGCTCTGCCGGCACGCGACTGTCGTCCACCCGGTGCTGCGGTAGAGTCCTCGACAAGGGGAAGGCGCCATGTCAGCCGCGAACGATCTCTCGACCACGACGGCCTGGAGCCCGACGAAGGCTCCGGCGCTGATCGGCGCGCTGCACGAGCTCGCGATGCAGACCGACGTCGCCGGAGTGATCGACGTCGTTCGTCGCCGCGCGCGGGCGCTGCTCGGCGCCGACGGCGTCACCTTCGTGCTCCGCGAGGGAGACCGGGTCTACTACGCCGAAGAGGACGCGATCGCGCCGCTCTGGAAGGGGCGTCGGTTCCCCGCTTCGGCGTGCATCTCCGGGTGGGCCATGCTGCGCGACGAGCTCGTCACCATCCCGGACGTCACGCTCGACGAACGCATCCCTCAAGAGGCGTATCGCCCCACCTTCGTGCGCAGCCTTGCGATGATGCCCATCCGCCGCGGCGCGCCGATCGGCGCGCTCGGGGCGTACTGGGCCAGGCATCACGAGCCGACTCCGCACGAGCTCATGCTGCTCGAGTCGCTCGCCAACGCCTCCTCGATCGCCGTCCGCAACGCGGAGCTCCTCCACGAGGCGCGCGCCGCGACGAAGGCGCGCGACGAGTTCCTGGGCAGCGCGGCGCACGAGCTGCGCACGCCGCTCGCGTCGGCGATGCTGCACGTGGAGGCCGCCGATCGGGAGCTGCGCGCCGGCAAGATCGAGGCGGCCGCCGCGCGGCTCGCGAGGGTGCGCACGGCCGGCCGCAGGCTCTCCGATCTCGTCGATCGCCTGCTCCGCTTCGCCGTGCGCCAGGAGGGCAGGAAGCCGCTGTCTCTCGAGGCTCTCGAGATGCGCGCCGTCGCCGCCGAGGTCGCCGAGCGCCTCGGCCCGCTGGCAGAGAAGAACGGCTGCACCCTCTCCCTCCGCGTCGAGGGCGACTCCCGCGGGCGCTGGGATCGCGACGACACCGACGCGATCATCGCCAACCTCGTCGGGAACGCGGTGCGGTATGCGCCCGGCTCGCCGATCGAGATCCACGTCGACGGCTCGGCGCGCGACACCGTGACGGTGACGGTGACCGACGACGGCGACGGCATCGCGCCCGACGTGCGAAATCGCATCTTCGAGCCGTACGCGCGCGGGGTGTCCGCGATCCACGAGCCGGGCTTCGGCCTCGGCCTCGCGATCGTGCGCGACGCCGCGGAGGCTCACGGCGGCGCCGTCAGCGTCGACAGCGACTGCGGTGCGGGCGCGAGGTTCCGCGTCGAGCTCCCGCGCAGCGCCCGCGTCGACGACTGACCGCTCGCACGGTCTCTGCGGCTGCGCCCGCCGCACGGCGGTGCCCGGTCGCACGCGCGCTCCGTTTCAATGGCTGACCTCGATCACGCGATGTGACAAGCTTCGGTCCGGTGTCCACCGAGCGACGGTGCAACGTCTGCCAGGCGCCGCTCGGCGCAGCGGACGTCCGCTGCGCGCGCTGCGGCTCTCAGGTGGCGACGCTCGACGTCGTGCTCGCCGAGACGACGCCGGAGCCGCGCGGGTTCGATCTGCCCCCGATGCGCCTCCGCCCCGGGACGATGGTCTCGGTCTACCGCGTCGAAGAGGTGATCGGCGAGGGCGGCATGGGCGTCGTCTACAAGGCGTGGGACGAGGTGCGCTCGCGCGCGGTCGCGCTCAAGTGCCTGCACTCGAACCTCGCCGGCGACGCGGGCATCCGTCGGCGGTTCGTGCGCGAGGCGCGGGTGATGCGCGCGTTCTCGCACCCCAACGTCGTCGCCATCCACGATCTCGTGGAGCAGGACTACCTGCTCGCCATCGTCATGGAGTACGTGTCCGGTCCCACGCTGGCGCGGCACCTCGAGCGCTGGCGCGGGCGCATGCCGCTCGACGAGATCGGCGCCGTCTTCCGCGGCGTGCTCGAGGCGCTGGACGAGGCGCACCGCCACGGCGTCGTCCACCGGGACATCAAGCCGGAGAACATCCTGCTCGAGGATCGCGGCGGCACGCTCCACCCGAAGGTCGTCGACTTCGGCATCGCCAAGGTGCTCGAGGGCACGACGTACACCATGAGCGGCGCGCTCCTCGGCACGTGCCGCTACATGTCGCCCGAGCAGGTCCGCACGCCGCAGCTCGCCGATTTCCGCTCCGACATCTACTCGCTCGGCGTGACCCTCTACCAGCTGTGCACCGGCAAGGTGCCGTTCGACGACGGCAACCACTTCGCGGTGATGATGGCGCACGTGAACGAGAAGCCGCGGAGGCCGTCGGAGCTGCGCGCCGACATGCCGCCGGCGCTCGAGGCGCTGGTGCTCGACGCGCTCGCCAAGGATCCGCGCGATCGCCCGCAGACCTGTCGCGTCTTCCTCGAGCGGTTCGACGCGGCCCTGTCCTCCGTCGCGCCGCCCTCGCGGATGGTCTCGTCGATCCCGCTCGCGCCCTCGCTGCGCGAGAGCGACGGCTCCGAGATGCTCCTCGTCCCGGCCGGTCCGTTCGCGATGGGCGCCGCGCGCCGCAGCGTGTTCCTCGACGCGTTCTACCTCGACCGGACGCCGGTCACGAACGCGCAGTTCAAGGCGTTCCTCGAGGTGACCCGCTATCAGGCGGCCGACGCCGGCAAGGCGCGGTTCCTCGCGCACTGGCGGCATGGGCAGTTCCCGCGCGGTCAGCACGACCACCCGGTGGTCAACGTCTCCTGGCATGACGCGCAGGCGTATGCGGCGTGGGCGGGCAAGCGGCTGCCGAGCGAGGCCGAGTGGGAGAAGGCGGCGCGCGGCACCGACGGCCGCAACTACCCGTGGGGACGAGCGGCGCCGACAGCGAGCCACGCGAACTTCGGCAAGGCGCGCGGCGGCACCACCCGCGTCGGCGCATACCCGGGCGGCGCGTCCCCGTACGGCGCGCTCGATCTGGCCGGCAACGTCTGGGAGTGGTGCGACGACGCCGACGAT
The DNA here is from genome assembly GCA_016182965.1 of Deltaproteobacteria bacterium. GTDB lineage: Bacteria > Myxococcota_A > Polyangia > Polyangiales > JADJMO01 > JALHOE01. Next base: position 7,209 of record JACPFM010000030.1, read on the forward strand.
CCTGCGTTCTACGACGACGGACCGCCGAACAACCCGCGCAACGTGGCCGCGAAGTCGACCGCGCTCCGCGTGATGCGCGGCGGCTCCTGGATGTACGGCGCGCGCTCGCTGCGGACGTTCGCGAGGACCAGCTTCGAGCCGCACTACCGCTTCGCCGGCGGTGGCTTCCGCTGCGCGCGCACGCCCTGACGTGCGCACCAAGCGCACGGGCGAGGTCGGCTGCGGCGGCGTCTCTCCCGTCGCCGGCTGTCTTCCACGGGGCAGACGTCGTATTCGTGGTCCATGCAGGTCCAGATGGCGTGGCCCATGGTTCCGGCGCCGCAGCTCGAGGCGCACCTTCGCGCGGCGTTCCCGCGCTACTCCGTCACCACGCGCGCGGGCGTCGTCCTGGTAGGCGACGGCGCCGCGACCGGTGTGATGATCAAGCAGAGCGGGCAGGGCACCGCCAAGCTCGTGTGGGCGTTCCCCAGCATGGCCGCGCAGATCGCGGTGACCCTGTTCATGGTGCTCACCGGCCTGCTTCCCGGACTGATCGTCTTCGGGATCGTGTGGCTCACCGTGAAGGGCGGCGTCGCGCGCCTGAAGCAGGAGGTCGCCACGGTGCTCGCCGGCGGCGCGCCCGTGCAGGCTCCGTTGCCTGCGGCGTCCGGGACGGCGCCCGTTCCGCCCGGCGCGCTCGCCTCGATCGGCGGCATCGTCAGCTTCGTGATGGCGCTCCTGTCGCTCGCCCCGACGATCTTCTTCGGTGTATTCGTCGGCGGCGGGGTCCTCGACGCAGTGACGTGGATCGTCATCGGCGTCGGCGCCCTGATGCTGCACGGCGAGCAGAAGCGCGCGTTCGAGACGGGCGCGGCAGCGTCGGGCCCGGGGCGCATCCTCGTCGCAGCCGGTGCCCTGGTCCGCGGGCTGCTCGTGTTCCCGACGCTGTTCGTGGGCAACGAGCTGTGGGTGGTGCGCGGCGTGATCGCGGCGATCTTCTGGCTGACGGCCGGCGGCTGGCTGTTCGCCGTCCACAGCAAGAAGCCCGAGCCGCAGAAGGTCGCCCAGCCGCTGATCGCTGCCGGCGTCGTGCTCGCCCTCTTCGGCCTGTTTGGCTTCTACGAAGTGTACGAATGGCTCGACCGCGGCGCCGACTTCAACGTGGTGACCGTGGCGCTGGCGTTGCGCGGTGTCCTCTACGTCGTCCTCGGCGTCCTTTCGATCGCACGAGCGTCGGCGCTGCGGAAGCTGCCGATGGGCGCCGGCGTCGCCGCGGCCGCGCCGATGCAGGCGGGGCCGGTCTCGTGGCCGCAGGCGCAGCCATCGTATCCGCAGCAGGGGTATCCGCAGCAGGGATATCCGCAGCAGGGATATCCGCAGCAGGGATATCCGCAGCAGGGATATCCGCAGCAGGGGCCAGCGCCGTCCGGTCCGGTGCAGCCCGGCCAGGCCGCCCCGCCGTGGCCGGGGAGCAACCAGCCCAAGTCCTGAGAGGGTGTTCAACAGAAAGCGCCCTGCTGCGGCCCATCATCCGGGCGCATCGTTGAACGCGGACGCCTTCGGCGCCCCTGGGGGGCTGCTTCCTCGGCACGCATCTGCACCCGTCTGATGGGCCTCGCCACGGGCTTCTCTGTGGAACACCCTCTGAGGCTCCGCGCGCGCACCGATCGGCGCCGCACGGCCTCGCTCGCCGACGGGCGACGTCCGGGACGGCGCCATGGGTCGCGTCGTCAGATGGTCGGGTCGGTGGGCATCGGCTTGCCGCCGAGCTTGGGCGGCTTCGCCGTGGGCGCGATCGCCGGCGTCTTCTTCGTCGCCGATGCGGAGGTGCTGGGCGCCGGCTTCACGAAGGCGACCTCGCCGTCGACGTCGTGCGGATCGGGCGGGAGATACGGCGTGAGCGCCGGCGACGCCGAGGGCGCCGGCGTCGCCTTCACCGGCTTCGCCACCACCTGCGGATCGGCGGCGATCGCGTCGACCGTCTTCGTCGAGCACCCGAGCTCGGCGAGCGCGAGCGCGATCGCCGCGGCCGTGGGCAGGACGGACGTGGCGTGCGCCGGCCGCAGCGGGCGCGACGAGCCGCGGAGGATCGGCGAGGGCGAGGTCTTGCGGCGCATACGTGCAGTATACGGGCGACTCGCCCCGAGGATCTCGAGGGCTCCGCGGACGGCCGGCCGCGGACGGCCTCGGTCGACGCGCCCTGGGCCGGAGCGACTACGACAACAGCGCCAGCAGCTCGTCGCGGGTGATGCCGCCCGCGTGATTCCCCGCGGCGAGCGCGGCGTCGGCGATGGCGCGCTTCTTCTCCTGGAGCGCGAGGATGCCCTCCTCGACCGTGTCCTTCGCGACCAGCCGGTGCACGAACACCGGCTTGTCCTGACCGATGCGGTGGGCGCGATCGGCGGCCTGATCCTCGACGGCGGGGTTCCACCACGGGTCGACGAGGAACACGTGATCGGCGGCGGTGAGGTTGAGGCCCGTCCCGCCGGCTCTCAGCGAGACGAGCATCACCGGCGGACCGTCGTCGGCCTGGAACTTCGCGACCACGCCGGCGCGATCGGCGGTCGAGCCGTCGAGCCGCACGAAGGGGATGTCGCCGAGGTGCGGCTCGATGAGATCGAGCATCGAGGTCCACTGCGAGAACACGAGGGCCTTGTGCCCCTCGCTCGCCGCGTCCTCGAGCGCCTCGACCAGCGTGTCGACCTTCGAGGAGGTGTCGGCGCGCTGACCGGGCACCAGCTGCGGGTGACAGGCGGCCTGTCGCAGTCGGAGCAGCGCCTCCAAGGCGGCGAGCACGCTGCCGCCCTCGGCGAGCCGGTCGAGGACCTCCTTCTTCGTCGCGGCGCGCACCGCGTCGTAGACCGCGCGCTCGGGCTCCTCGAGCTCGATGCGCAGCACGATGTCGGTGCGCGGCGGCAGCTCGGGCGCCACCTCCTTCTTCAGCCGGCGGAGCAGGAACGGGCGGATGCGCTCGCGGAGGCGTTCGGCGGCGGAAGCCTCGCCGGCGGCGATCGGGGAGGCGTACCGTTCCTTGAAGTCGCTCCGGCCGCCGAGCAGGCCGCGGTTGGCGAAGTGGAAGATGCTCCACAGCTCGTCGAGGCGGTTCTCGACCGGGGTGCCGCTCAATGCGACACAGAACGTCGCATGAAGCTCGAACGCGGCGCGCGCCGCCTGGCTGTCGGCGTTCTTGATCGCCTGCGCCTCGTCGAGCACCACCACGTCCCACTCCTGCTTCGCGAGGGAGTCGAGATCGAGCCGCAGCACCGCGTAGGTGGTGATGGTCACGTCGGCGCTCGGATCGAGCGCGCGCCGCGGGCCGTGGTAGAGCGAGGTGCGCAGGCCCGGGCGGAACTTCGCGATCTCGGCCGCCCAGTTGTGCACCACGCTGCGCGGCGCGACGACCAGCGTGCGGCCGCGAAGCGCGGCGATGGTCTGCAGCGTCTTGCCGAGACCCATGTCGTCGGCGAGGACCGCGCCGAGGCCGGCGTCGCGCAGGAAGCAGAGCCAGCTCACGCCGGTGCGCTGATATGCGCGCAGCTCCGCGCGCAGGTCGTCGGGGAGCTTGGCCTCGGGGATGCGCTCGAAATGATCGAGCGCGCTCGCGAGGCCGGCGAACGAGGGGGGCGGCGGCTGCTCCAGCGCCTCGCACACGCGCGCGACCAGCGTCGCCGCCGACTTGGGGACGCGCCCCTCCTCGTCGCGCGCGGCGAGCAGATCGGCGAGCCGCCTGCCGTGCTTCTGCAGCCAGTCCAAGGGCAGCGGCGCCCACCCGCCGCCGTCGAGCGGCACGATGTCGAGGCCCTCCTCCCACGCGCGCACCGCGGCGGCCGACGACGCGCGGCGCTGACCGCCTTCGGTCTCGAACGTGACCTCGAAGCGATCGCCGTCGGCCTCGATGCGCGGCGACAGCGGCTGCGACGCGAGGATGGTCTGCTCCGGATCGTGCACCGCCCAGGCCTTGAGGCGCGAGGCGAAGCGCAGCGCGTCGCGCCCGAGGAGCTCGACGCGCCGGCCGGGGACCAGGTCGAGCTCGTCGCGCACGCGCTGGAGCAGCCGCTTCTCGGCGCCCTCGTCGCGCACCGGGATCTCGCCGCCGAGGTGGACGAGCCTGCCGTCGTCGATGCGCGCCTGCGGCGGATCGCCGTAGACGATGAAGGGGATGACCGAGAGCGCCGCGTCTTGATCGCCACGCAGCGGCTGCGACAGCTCGAGGACCACGCGCGGCTTCACTGCCCGGGCGCGCTTGGGGAGCCGCTTGCTCTCGACCACGACGGGCAGCTTCTCCTCGAGCGCGGGGAGCACCTCGGTGACGAGCTCGGGGAAGCGCGCGACCGGGAAGGGGCGCACGCGCGGCAGCTTGTCGAGGAGATCGCCGGTGAGCTCGACCTCGCCCATCGGTCGCAGCACGCCGGCGACGCGCACCACGCCGCGCGCCACGACCGCCTCGATCTCCGGGGCGCGCTCGATCCGGAGGACCACGCCGTCGTCGGCGTCGCGCACGACGGCGCGCGGCAGCACCCGATCGCCGCGCGTGACGACCTTCTCGGAGTCGAGGGTGACGTCGCCGGCCGACGCGAGGAGCGCGAGGAGCTCGGGCATGCGCACGGTCGGCAGGAACACCCGCGGCTGCGGGCCGACGACGCGATCGAAGGCGAGATCGTCGTGGGTGGGCAGCAGCGGGCCGCCCTTGGCGACCACCGAGGAGAGCGGGCCCCGCAGCGGCTCCTCGCGGCCGTCGTCGTGCACGATCGCGCGCGAGAGGTAGAGCGACTTGTCTTGTCGCACGAGGCGGTAGCCGACGTGCGCCTTGGGCGCGGCTTTCGGCACGCTCGCGGGCGCGCCGAGGGACGCCTCGGCCCTCGCCTCGCCCTGCCCCTCTCCCTGCTGAAGGGCGATCGCGGCGGCGGCGATGTGCTCGCACGGATCGATCTTGCTGCCGCAGTCGCAGGTCCACTCGTCGTCGTTCGGGTAGAGCACGACGGTGGGCGGCACCGCGCGCCGCGGGACGCGCACGCGCAGGGTGACCTCGTCGTCGCGCTGCGACTCGACCGACACCGCGCCCTCGCGCGCGAGCTTCACCCCTTGCGACCAGATGCCGCTCGGGCACGCCTTGCGGACGGCCGCGAACAAGGACGGAATCACGTCGGCGGTGTAGTGGCTTCAGAGCCGCGCGTCGATCGCAGAGAGCGCCTCGAGCGCGCCGAGCGGGAGCCCGAGCTGCCCGGGCGGGACCTCCGGCTCGCGCACGTTGATCCGCACGAGCGTCGCGCCGAGCGCGCGCGAGAGGCGCTCGGAGGTCATGCGCACCGTGGGCACGCCGGTGCCCGCGCCGCACTCGACGATGACGAGCCGATCGCGTCCGACGGCGCCGAGCCAGCGCTCGAACCGCACCGACTGCTCGTCCTCGCGGGCGCCGTCCCACTCGCCGTCGCCGAACATCAGCACGTTCGGTCGCAGCAGCGCGCCGCACCGCGGGCACTCGGGGAGCTTGCCGCGCGCGCGGAACGACGACTCGTCGATGTCGGGCTCCCAATCGTCGGCGCGGAGGATGCCGACGCCGCAGCCATCGGTGCACTGCAGCCAGTCGAGGGCGCCGTGGCACTCGAGGACGCGCTCCGGATCGAAACCCGCGCGCTGGAACTGCCCGTCGACGTTGGAGGTGAACACGAACGCGCCGTGCGGCTTGTTCGCGGCCCAACGGCGGAGGATCGAGAACCCCTCGTGCGGCCTGGTCGCGCGGTAGAGCGCGAGGCGATGTCCGTAGAAGCCCCACGCCAGGCGCGGGTCACGCGAGAACCACCGCGGGTTGGCGAGATCGACGAACGACAGGCCGAGCTTCGCGAACGGCGGATACGCGCGCCAGAACCCCTCGTTTCCCCGGAAGTCGGGCAGCCCCGAATCGACGCCCATGCCGGCCCCGGCGGTGACGAGCAGCGCCGAAGCGTCGCGGATCGCGGCGGCCGCGCGGGCGAGGGGGCCTTCGATCATCCGTCCATCGTATCGCGTCCCCTGCGCGTCACAGGACCGCGATCGCACCGAGCCCGAGCATCGAGGACGAGCCCATGGGGACGACGGCCACCTTCCGCGCCGATCCGACGCCCTTGCCGTCGAACCCGTAGTGGAGCGCGCTCGGCACGAGCCACCCGACGAGGCCGCCGACGACGATGCCGGCGATGGTGTCGGTCGCGTAATGGTTGTCGGTGACGAGGCGCCCGTAGCCGACGCCTGCGACGATCCCGATCTGCGCGACGCACGGGAGGGCGTCGGCGAAGCCGCCCCCGTAGATGGGCAGGTTCGCGTGGTGCGTGCAGGTGAGCGCCGCGCCGGCCGCGGCGAGCGCGACGTGGCCGCCGATGAAGCTGTTGGTGGCGCTCAGCCCTTGCTCCTTGCACAGCTCGAAGTTGCCGCCGTTCGCCTCCGCGCAGTCGTTCACGAAGGGGCGCGCGCGCCGCACGGTGAACTCGGTGACGCGGAAGACGAACCCGGTGATCGCCAGCGCCTCGAGGTTGATCAACGTGGTCTGCGTCGCGACGGTGCGGCTGCCGCGCGCGTGGGTGACGAACCCGTCGATCACGACCGGGTAGACCATCGCCGTGTAGTAGCCGATGGTGCTCCAGAACTGCGCGCGGTCCTTCTCGGACTCGGTGTCGGCCTTCCAGTGGTCGCGCACGGTGTCGTCGAACAGGACGCCACCGCCCCAGGTCGGCGGAAGGCGGATGAACAGCAGCGAGAGGATGCCTGCGGTGGAGACGAGCGTGACGACGCCCTCGCTGCCGCGGAACTTGGGCCACTCCTTCTTCCAGTGCAGCTCGTCTGCTTCCGCCGGCGACAGGCTCGCGACGAGTGCCAGCATGACGCCCAACGCGAGGATCCGCTTCACGTCCGTTGGATGCTCGAGGACGGAGTTCGCGCGGTTGGCCTTGCCGCCGGGGGGATCGGGGGGCCGCAAGGCCCACCCGACACGAGCCCGTGAGGTCGTTGCGCCCAAGGCGCAGCGACGAACGTGGCGCGTTGCTGGTGGGGGGTGTCAGGGGGAGCGACAGGGGCGTTCCCCCTGACCGTGGCTGTCGCGAGGAATGCCAAGGCGACGAGCGACGCGACCGTCCGCTTCACCCCCCCTTGGATGCTCGACCCCTCGAATCGTGCGCGGCGACCCACCTGCGTGGGCGAGCGCAGCGCCGTGAGCAGCTACTTGACGCCGGAGACGCGGATGATCACGCCGACGATGCCGGGGCCCTTGGCGGCCGCGCCGCCGCCGATCCAGAGCGAGTCGCCCGCGGCGCCGAGGCTCGTGCCGCTGATGTCGACCACGTCGAGGCGGAGCTTCTGCACGAACTTGCCGTCGTTCTTCCAGCGCAGGATCGAGGCGCCGCCGCGCGTCACGTCGAAGACGCAGAGATCACCGGCGCAGGTCGTCGCGGCGTCGGGCGACCACATCGACTCGGGGCCGTCGGCCTTCCCGAGCTTCAGGCGCTGCTTGCCGTCGATCCCGTGTACGCCGATCTTGCGGACCTCTTTGCCCTTCTCGAGGTCCATCCCGCGCACCACGACCTCGTCGCCGTAGAGGCCGACGACGCGCGGCGAGGCCCACTCCGGCGCCTTGGGATCGTAGCCCTTGGTGAACGAGACGCTGGTCCCGTCGCAGCCGTTGGTGAGCACCTTCGAGCCGCTCAGCACCGCGTGCTTCGAGGACGGCTGCGTGCGGAGGAAACCGGCGCAGTGGTCCTCGACCTTCTCGGCGACGATCTTCTTGGTCTTCATGCCGATCCCGCCGCTCGTGGCGAAGATCGCGCCGCTCGCATCGGCGGCGAGCGCGTAGCCGTCGGTCAACCCCGCGTCGAGGAGGCCGCCGTCGCCGAACTTCTTGTCGAGCACGAGCTCGCAGCCACGCGGGTCGCGGTTGACGTAGTGGCGGATCTTGTTCGCCTGATCGAGCACGTAGAGCGTGCCGTCGGCGGCGACCGTCATCGACGGCAGCGCGCGTTCCCAGCTCTTGTCGGCCATCGGCGGCAGCAGGGTGTCGAGCGCGCAGACCTCGACGGTCACCTCGTTGCCGCCGAAGTCGGCCTTCTTCTTCTCGGGCTTCGCCTGCGTCTCGGGCACGGCGACCTTCGCGGTGGTCGGGTCGAATGCGGCCGGCGGCTTCTCGGCCGAGAGCGCGGACGGCGGCAGCTTGCGCGGCCCGTGCTCGTCGTCGTGCCCGTCGCCCTCCTTCTTGCAGGCAACGACTGCGACGGCGGCGAGGGCGACTGCCAGGACCATCCGGGAGGAGCTCATCGGTCCCGCATCGGGCGTGTTTTCGCGGGCGTCAAATGTTGAGGTCGGGGAGGGGTGGACCCCGTCGGGGCATGACATCGGACAGGTTGCGAGGTGTGCTCTCCATCATCGAGGACGATTTGCGACCTGTCGTGTCGCAACCGCGAGGAGCAGAGTGGCGCGGCCGGTCGACCGGGGTAGACTCGCGCGCATGGTGCGTCTCCTCGTCGCGTCCCTCATCGTGATGGCCGGCTGCGCGGGGAAGCTCGAGACGTCGGCTGCAGACGCGGGTACCGGCGGCGTCGGACCGTCGTGCGACGAGACCGGCGGAGCCCCTCCGATCGACTGCCCGCCCGTCACCGGTCCCACCGCGCCGGCATGCAGCAGCGTCGAGAAGGTGAAGGCCTGCCCGACCGACAACCCCTGCATGGCGCCGGTGAAGCAGAGCGGGGCCGTGCTGTCGCACCGCATCGGCCGGCTGCGGTTCTGGGCGCCCGCGTCGATGTCGAACCTCGCGGCGATCGCCTTCGATCCGAACGTCAACGCGCACTGCGCCAACTCGGGCACCGAGGGCCTCAGCTGGCTGCTGCAGCTCGATCGCGGGGCCGACACCCTGCGCGTCGGCTCGTCCCCGCCCTCGCCAGACGGGCGAACGTTCTCGTTCCTCCCCGATCTCTGGAGCGGCGAGGCGTTGGCGGCGGTCTGCCCGGGCTTCATCGGCCCCGCGTCGCCGGCCTCGCTCGCGAGCGTCGAGACGCGGATTCTGAAGTCGGGGAGCGGCTTCGCGGCGGACGTGATCCCGCAGCTGAACGTTGCGATCTTCGACGCGAGCGGCGTCCCGATGGTGCTGCCGCTGCGCGAGGTGACCATCCGCGCCGACGCGATGCCCGATCCGACCTGCATCGGCTCGTGGAACCCGAATCTATGGTGCGACGGAGACTCGCTCGGCTGGACGACCGGCGGAACGATCACCGCGAAGATCACCGCGGAGGACGCCGATCGCGTTCCGGTGAGGCCCGCCGGCTGCCAGAGCCTCTGCGCGATCTTCGTCAACGACGCCACCAAGACCGAAGGGAAGGTCTGCAAGCGCGGAAGCGACGGCAAGCTCCCCGAGATCGGCGACGCCTGCGTCGGCGGCACCGGATGCAAGAACGCCTTCCTCATGAGGATGTCGTTCGCCTCGTACGGCGTGACGATCAAGCCCTGAGGTCGCCCTCTGCGAAGTCGCCGTGCGGCCTCGAGGTCGGCGTCGAGGCCGCCCGCCCCGGCCTGACGGCGCGCATTGCAGGTCGGCAGCGCGGGGTCGATCCTCTCCTGCGCTCGTACTCGCGCGAAAGGCAGGGGGACACGTCATGGGCCACCTCGGTCACCTCAAGGAGCAGTATCGCGATCTCGTGCAGCGCCTCTCGGCGGGGCAGGTCTCGCTACCCGAGCCCGAAGACGAGCGCGCCCGCGAGGGCTTCCGCGAGATCCTCGAGATCATGTACACGCCCGAAGAGGCGGCGATCGCCGCGCGCCTGCCGATCACCCCGGCGACGCTGCCCGAGATCGTCAAGCGGGTCGGGATGAGCGCCGAGGAGCTCGCGCCCAAGCTCGAGGCGATGTGCGAGAAGGGCGTGGTCGTCGACCTCGTGAGCAAGCGCACGGGCGAGACGCGCTACCTCCTATCGCCGCCGGTCGTCGGCTTCTTCGAGTTCTCGATGATGCGCGTGAAGGACGGCATCCCCAAGCAGCGCATGGCCGAGGCGCTCCACGCATACACGCGCGGCGATCCGGCGTTCGCGCGCGAGGTGTTCGGCGGCGACACGGTCATCGGCCGGGCGATGGTGCACGAGACTGCGATCGGCGACACGCCCGACGTGCTCGACTGGGAGCGGGCGACGGCCGTCGTCTCCGAGGCGACCAACCACGCGGTGTCGAACTGCTACTGCCGCCACGAGGCCTCGCACCTCGGCAAGGCGTGCGACGCGCCCCAGGAGATCTGCCTCTCGCTCAACGCCGGCGCGGAGTTCGTCATCCGCCGCGGCTTCGGCCGCGCGATCAGCAAGCAGGAGGCGCTCGACATCATGACCTCGGCCCGCAAGGCCGGGCTGGTGCAGATCGCCGACAACGTGCTCGAGCGGCCGACGTACATCTGCAACTGCTGCGGGTGCTGCTGCGGTCAGCTGCAGGGCATCAACCTGTGGGGCCTCTCGGCCGTGAACCCGAGCGGCTTCCTCGCCGCTGCCGACGCGCAGAAATGCGTCGGCTGCTCGAAGTGCGCCCGCGCGTGCCCGATCGCCGCCATCCACATGGAGCCGAGCCGCCACGAGGCGAAGCGCAAGAACGACATCCACTCGGTCGTCGACGACGAGACATGCATCGGCTGCGGCGTGTGCGCCGACGTCTGCGGCAAGGACGCGATGCACATGCAGCGCCGCGAGCAGCAGCCGGACGTCCCGCGCAACTCGATCGAGCGGGCGCTGCGCATGGCGCTCGAGCGAGGGCACCTCGGCGACATGCTCTATTACGAGAGCGCCGCGCGCGGCGTCGGTTTCCTCGGCGAGGCGCTGCGCGCGCTCCTCGCGCTCGAGCCGGCGAAGCGACTGATGGCGAGCGAGCAGGTGTCGTCGCGCTTCGTGCGCGCCGCGCTGGGGCGCGTGAAGGATCCGACGAAGTAGCTAGTGCGCTCCCTGCCAGAGAGCCACTGAAGAGTGGCCTCCGCAGTCATCGCGCGCCCGAGCTCGCGCAGCGCGTCCCACTCCGCACCGCTGTCGTCGACCGCGATCCGATCAAGCGGCGACTCTTCGACCTGTAGCGCCACCCACCAATCGGTGGTCATGGGCATTCGACCAGGTTCGTGCTGGAAGTCGCGCCGAAGCTCTCCACCAAGCGTCGACTTCTTCGCTCGCTCCCACGCATCATGCTCGGGGAAGCGCGCATGGAGCCGCTCCGCCCAGCGTTCGGCGAGCGTCCGATCGAGCTTGATTTCACCGATCGAGATGCCCTGCTGCTCGAGATACGTGTCGATGAAGCTCGCGCTAAACCGCGGCCCCAGCTGTGTGCGCAGGTGACGACAGAGCTCAAGGTGAACCTGCGGGTGGACCAAGAGTTGAAGGCCGCGCTCCTTCGCCTTGCCCGAGATGTCACGGAGCTTCGCCGGCTGTCTTGCGACGCTTGCATCAACCCATAGCCGCATCGCTCACTTCCCCTTCTCCGCGAGAAGTGTCGCGAGCTGCTGCTCCGGCCACGCTTCCCAAGCCTCCGCACCTCGAAGGAACCAAAGGCGGGTGCCTTGCTGGCCCAACCCGAGCTCGGCTCGCATTGGTTCTGGAAGCCTCGTGAATCCCTCCTTGGAAACGTAGACCTCTTCGGCTCCCTTTTCACGAGCCTCGCGGCTGAGCGGCTCCTCCACGACCGTGGGGACATCCTCGACGCGGCTCCAGCCATCGGGGTCCCTCGAGAAGCGAACGACCCGGGCGCCGTCGAATGTGGGCGCGTGGCTCTCGAAGATGAACTGATGAACCAAGCTCTCATCTCGCTGGCGATCGCACACGCGCCGCCAAAGATCCTGAGTGCGAACATCGAGGCCAAGCTCGGGCTCCTCAACGGCGACAATGGAGCTCTTCGCCAACAACACTGCTGCCGTGAGCGCGGCAATTTCCTGTTCGCCCGAGCTCAGCTCGTCGAGTCCGAGAACGACTCGGCCCGGATACTCGAGGACCAGCTCGGGGGGCTGCCCGGCCTCTATTGATACCGTTGCGCCGCTTAGTGTCGGAAAACCGGACAAGACGTCCGTAAACGAACGCCAGCGCTGTCGATCGGAAGCAATCCTCGAGGTGCGCAACGCGTACAGTTGCTGCGCGAAGAACGGGGCGAGCAGGGAACCACTCCGCGCGTCGGGCACCCACCTCGGTCGGCGACGCGCGTCTAGTACCGCCGGCCGGAAGTGTCCGCATACTTCGAGCGATGGGCCGCGGTACGCGGCAGCGGCAGCGGTAGCGGGCGCGGGAGCGGAAGCGTGAGCGGCGGCGGCAGCGGTCAGCGGGATGGGCTCGCGATCCGTGGTC
>JACPFM010000031.1 GCA_016182965.1 Deltaproteobacteria bacterium
CTGCTGGGTGACGAGCGAGTAGGGGCCGATCGAGCGGGCGTGGATCTTGTCGTCGACCAGGTGGTGGAGCTTGAGCATGTACATCACGCCCACCGTGACCGGCTGGTCGAACGCCTCGCCGGTGCGGCCGTCGAAGAGGACGGTCTGGCCGGTGAGCGGGAGCTCCGCCGCGTCGAGAAGCGAGTGGATCTGCGACTCGGCGGCGCCGTCGAAGACCGGCGTCGCGAAGTGCATTCCGCGCGCGAGCTTGGTGGCCATGCTCGCCACCTCGGCCTCGGGCAGCGTGGACAGGAACCGCTCGAGCTCCCGATCGCCGCCGAGGACCTTGGCGATGTAGTCGCGCATCTGCTTGCTCGCCGCGTTGGTCTCGAGCATCTCCTTGAGCTGCTCGCCGATGCCTCGCGCGGCCCACCCGAGGTGGGTCTCGAGGATCTGACCGACGTTCATGCGGCTGGGCACGCCGAGCGGGTTGAGGACGATGTCGACCGGCTTGCCGTTCTGGAGGTACGGCATGTCCTCTTCGGGGAGGATCCGGCTGATGACGCCCTTGTTTCCGTGGCGACCGGCCATCTTGTCGCCGACCTGCAGCTTGCGCTTGATGGCGATGTAGACCTTCACCATCTTGATCACGCCCGGCGGCAGCTCGTCGCCGCGCGACAGGCGATCGATCTTGTCGCGAAAGTGCTCCTCGCGCTCCGCGATGAGGGCCTCGAGGTCCTGGATGCGCTTGCTGGCGATCTCCTGGAAGCCCTCGACGGGGATCTCCGCCCAGTACTTGCGCGGGATCTGGTCGAGCGCCTCGTCGTCGATGACCGCGCCCTTCTGGAGGAGGACCTTGCCCTTCTCGTCGACGAGCTTGCCGTTGGTCGTCTTGCCGACGAGATCACGGCGCAGCTGGCGGTAGACCGACTCGCGGAGGATCTGGATCTCCTCGTCGCGCGTCTTCTCGAGGCGCGCGCGCTCGGTGTCCTCGATCTCCTGGGCGCGGGAGTCCTTCTCGGTGCCCTTGCGCGCGAAGATGCGGGCGTTGATCACCACGCCGCCGATGCCCGGGGGCACGCGGAGCGAGGTGTCGCGGACGTCGCCGGCCTTCTCGCCGAAGATCGCGCGGAGGAGCTTCTCCTCGGGGGAGAGCTGGGTCTCGCCCTTGGGGGTGATCTTGCCGACGAGGATGTCGCCCGGCTTCACCTCGGCGCCGATGCGGATGATGCCCGACTCGTCGAGGTCCTTGAGGGCCTCCTCGCCGACGTTGGGGATGTCGCGCGTGATCTCTTCCTTGCCGAGCTTGGTGTCGCGGGCGACGCACTCGAACTCCTCGATGTGGATCGAGGTGAAGACGTCGTCCTTGGCGATGCGCTCGGAGATGAGGATCGAGTCCTCGAAGTTGTAGCCCTGCCACGGCATGAACGCGACGAGCACGTTCTGGCCGAGGGCGAGCTCGCCCATGTCGGTCGCGGGACCGTCGGCGAGGACGTCGCCTGCCTTGACCGTCTCGCCGGCGCGGATGACCGGCTTCTGGTTGTAGCAAGTCGACTGGTTCGACCGCTGGTACTTCATCAGGTGGTAGATGTCCGGCGCCTCGCCCTCGGCCGTCTCGGCGCGAACGACGATGCGCGCGGCGTCGACGCTCTCGACCACGCCGGGGCGGCGGGCGAGGATGCAGACGCCGGAGTCCATCGCCACCTTCCCCTCCATGCCGGTTCCGACATAGGGGGCGTGGGTGCGGATCAGCGGGACGGCCTGGCGCTGCATGTTCGCGCCCATGAGTGCGCGGTTCGCGTCGTCGTGCTCGAGGAAGGGCACGAGCGCCGCGGCGACCGACACCATCTGGTTCGGCGCGACGTCCATCAGCTGGACGTCACCCGGCGAGATCATCTTGAAGTCGCCGTTGTAGCGGGCGGAGACCAGCGCGTCCTTGAAGCGGCGGTTCTCGTCGAGGTTCGCCGTCGCCTGCGCGATGTACATGCCCTCTTCCTCGAGGGCGGAGAACCAGCGCACCTGATCGGTGACGTGGCCCTCGCCGATCTCGCGGTAGGGCGTCTCGACGAAGCCGTACTCGTTGACGCGCGCGTAGGTCGAGAGCGACGCGATGAGGCCGATGTTCGGACCTTCCGGCGTCTCGATGGGGCAGATGCGGCCGTAGTGCGTCGCGTGGACGTCGCGGACCTCGAAGCCCGCGCGCTCGCGGGTGAGGCCGCCCGGACCGAGCGCCGAGAGACGACGCTTGTGCGTCACCTCGGAGAGCGGGTTGGTCTGGTCCATGAACTGCGACAGCTGCGAGGAGCCGAAGTACTCCTTGATGACCGCGCTGACCGGCTTCGCGTTGATCAGGTCGTGCGGCATGAGCGTGTCGATCTCTTGCGACATGCTCATGCGCTCCTTGATGGCGCGCTCCATGCGGACCAGACCGATGCGGTACTGGTTCTCCATGAGCTCGCCGACGGCGCGCACGCGACGGTTGCCGAGGTGGTCGATGTCGTCGACCGACCCCCGACCGTTCTTCAGCTCGATGAGGTGACGGACCGTCTCGAGGATGTCTTGACGGGTGAGCGTCTGGGTGTCGATCGAGGGCTTCTGCTCCTCGGCCGCGTCGCGGTAGAACTTGTAGTTCAGCTTCAGGCGACCGACCTTCGACAGGTCGTAGCGCTCCGGGTTGAAGAACAGGTTGCCGAACAGGTTGCGCGCGGTGTCGATCGTGGGCGGATCGCCGGGGCGGAGCCGCTTGTAGATCTCCATGATCGCGTCGTCGGCCGTCTTCACCTTGTCGGCGAGCAGCGTGTCGCGGAAGTAGCTGCCGACGTTCAGACCGTCGATGAAGAGGATCTTGAAGGACTCGACCTTCGCCTCGCGGATCTTCTCGAGCTTCGCCTCGGTGAGCGCCTCGTTGACCTCGGCGAGCACCTCGCCCGTCTCCGGGTCGATGATGTCGTGCGCGGCGACCTTGCCGACGAGCTCCTCGACCTCCGCCGGGAGGCGGTCGATCTTCTTCTCCTTGAGCTTCTTGATCGCGGGCTTGGTGAACTTCGTCGACTTCTTGACGATCAGCTCGCCGTCGACGCGGATGTCACGCGTCGCGCGCTGGCCGTAGAGGAGATCGTACTCGAGCGACTTCGCCCACTTCCCGCCCTTCTCGAGGTACACGACCTCGTGGCTGTAGAAGTAGTTGAGGAGGTCCTGCGTCGAGTAGCCGAGCGCGCGGAGGAGCACCGTCGCGTGCATCTTCCGGCGGCGGTCGATGCGGACGTAGATGATGTCCTTCGGGTCGAACTCGAAGTCGAGCCACGAGCCGCGGTACGGGATGACGCGCGCGCTGTAGAGGAGCTTGCCGCTCGAGTGCGTCTTGCCCTTGTCGTGATCGAAGAAGACGCCGGGGCTGCGGTGCAGCTGGCTGACGACGACGCGCTCGGTACCGTTGATGATGAAGGTACCGGTGTCGGTCATGAGCGGGATCTCGCCGAAGTAGACCTCCTGCTCCTTGATGTCGCGCACCAGACGCTCGCCACCCTCGCGGGTGTCGTAGATCATCAGCTGCGTCGTGACCTTGATGGGCGCGGCGAACGTCATGCCGCGCGCGCGGCACTCGTCGACGTCGTACTTGGGCTTCTCGAGGTTGTACGAGACGAAGACCAGCTCGCTCGTCCCGTTGAAATCCTTGATCGGGAAGACGGAGCGGAAGACCGCCTGCAGACCGACGTCCTCGCGATCACGCGGGTTGACGTACGATTGCAGGAACTTGTCGTAGCTCGACTTCTGGATGTCGATCAGGTTCGGGACTTCGATGATCTTGCGGACTTGGCCGAGGTTCTTGCGGACGCGGAAGTTGGTCTGGATGACGGAAGCCATCTCGCTCCTCAGTGCTTCTCAGGCGGTCGTCACTCGAAGACGGCGACTCGAGAGAAATCAAGACCCATCGCGGCTCCCACCCCTTCTCGGCGGAGGCAACCACGTGAGTCCCGGTCAATCAGAAAAAGGCATACCCGGCGGCGGTGCGGCGGTTGCATAGCGCCACTCGTTCGCGCGGGCTAGTCTCGAAGGCACGATTTGTGAAGTCCCGTAGTTTCGCGGGGTTGGCGCCATGGTTGTGCTGCGCTTCGTCCCGATGCACCCGAACGGTCCGAACTTTGCCGTGAAGACGACCGCGCCCGCGGAGCGATCAGGTCGCTCGCGGGCGGGGTCCGACTCCTCACGGAGCGCGCGCTTTTGGTCATTTTCGCGCGCACCGTGAAGGTCTCGAGGGCGACGCGCACGGCGCGCGGTCGCCCTCGGCTCGATCACTTGAGGACGACCTTCGCGCCGGCCTCTTCGAGCTTCTTCTTCATGTCCTCGGCCTCGGCCTTGGCGATGCCCTCCTTGAGGACCTTCGGGGCGGCCTCGACGATGTCCTTCGCCTCCTTGAGGCCCAGGCCCGTCAGCTCGCGGACGACCTTGATGATGCCGATCTTCTTGTCGGCCGCGAACGAGTCGAGGACGACGTTGAACTCGGTCTGCTCCACGGCAGCGGGGGCCGCCGGGCCAGCGGCTGCAGCGGGCGCCGCGACGGCGACCGGGGCAGCCTTCACGCCCCACTTGTCCTCCAGCTGCTTGATCAGGCCAGCAAGCTGGATGACGGGCATGTTGCTGAGGTGCTCGATGACCTGCTCGGTGGTGATGTCGGCCATTGTTCTGTTACTCCCTGTCGTTTCTGAATCTGTTGAAGTCTGGTGAGGTCTCGCTGGGACTGGGGTCTTCAGTCTTCAGTCGTCAGTCATCAGCCGAGACGAGAATCGAATCGAGTCTTCGGAGAGCGTCGTGTCGGTCATCGGGGTCGAGGAGCAGCGAGGCGTGCTGACGACTGACGACTGACGACTGACGACTACTCCGACGTGCCGCCCATCTCGCGATGCTTCGCATCGAGGAGGTAGGCGAAGTTCTGCGACGGCGCGGCGAGGAGCGCGACGAGCTGCTGCATGGGCGCCTGCATGGTGGCGAGGAGCTGAGCGCGGAGCTCGTCCTTCCCCGGCATGGTCGCCAGCTGCTCGGTCACGGCTGTCGCGTCGAGGACGGTACCCTCGATCACGCCACCACGGATGGCGACCTTCCCCGCGTTGTCGCGGAGGAAGTTCTTCACCACCTTGGCGGCGGCCGACGGATCCTCGTAGCTCCACGCGAACGCGGTCATGCCGCGCAGGTGGGGCGAGAGGACGTCGAGCAGCTTGGTGCCCTTGAGGGCCTGCTTGACGAGGGTGTTCTTCGCGACCTTGTACTCGACGCCGGCCTTGCGGAACTCGGCGCGGAGCTTGGTCACCGTCTCGACGTTGATGCCCTTGTAGTCCAGGAGGACCAGCGAGGTCATGCGGTCGAAGCGCTGCTTGAGCTCCCCGATCGCTGCCTGCTTTTCGTTGCGGTCCATGGATTACGCCTCCTCCTTGCCCATGAGCGCGGCGGGTTCGATCTTCAGACCCGGGCCCATGGTGGAAGACATGGTGATCGAGCGGAGGTAGATGCCCTTCGCCGTCGACGGCTTGGCGCGCACGAGCGCGTCGATCAGCGCGGTGGCGTTCTCGGCGAGGTGCTGAGCCTCGAACGACGCCTTGCCGATGCGGGCGTGGACGATGCCGGCCTTCTCGACGCGGTACTCGACCTTGCCGGCCTTCGCTTCGCGCACTGCCGTGGTGACGTCGTCGGTGACCGTGCCGACCTTCGGGTTCGGCATGAGGCCACGCGGACCGAGGACACGACCGAGCTTGCCGACCGCACCCATCATGTCGCGCGTCGCGATGACGCGATCGAAGTCGAGGAAACCCTCGGCGACCTTCTGCACGAGCTCGTCGCCACCCGCGATGTCGGCGCCGGCGGCCTTCGCCTGCGCTTCTTTCTCGCCCTTCGCGAACACGAGCACGCGGACGGTCTGCCCGGTGCCGTGCGGAAGGACGATCGCGCCACGGACCATCTGATCCGCGTGCTTCGGGTTGACGCCGAGACGGACTGCGAGGTCGACGGTCTCGTCGAACTTCGCGTACGCCTTCTTCTTCACGAGCTCCGCGGCCTCTGCGACCGTGTAGCGCTTCTGAAGATCCAGACCCTCGAGGGTCTTGGCGCGCTTCTTTGCCAACTTGCTACCCATGCGCCTCCTTGCGGCTGATGCCTCCCACCGGTCAGTCGTCAGTCGTCAGTCGTCAGTCGTCAGCTCTTGCTGGCGCCCTCTTGCTGGCGTCCGCGCTGCGGTGGTTGCGGAGGTTGTTCACTCGCGTGCTCCGGCGAATTCCGAAGGGCACGCTGCCTTGCGTGAGTCGCCATCGAGGCGTCAGGCCAGCGTCAGCAAGCGAGGCGTGCTGACGACGGACGACGGACGACCGACGACTACTCCGTGATCTCGATCCCCATGCTGCGGGCGGTGCCGGCGATGGTCTTCATCGCCGTCTCGACCGAACCCGCGTTCATGTCCTGGATCTTCTGCTCGGCGAGCTTCTTCAGCTGCGCCTTCGTGATCGAGCCGACCTTCTGCTTGTTCGGCTCCTTGGCGCCGGCGCCAGGCTTCTTCGCGGTCGAGAGGCCGGCCTCCTTCTTCAGGAGGACGGAAGCGGGCGGCGTCTTGGTGATGAAGGTGAAGCTGCGGTCGGAGTAGACCGTGATCACCACGGGGATGATCATGTCGCCGCCGGCGGTCTTGGCGTTGAACTCTTTGCAGAACGCCATGATGTTCACGCCGTGCTGGCCGAGCGCCGGGCCCACCGGGGGCGACGGGTTCGCCTTGCCCGCAGGCAGCTGCAGCTTCACGTAACCGCTGATCTTCTTCATGGAATTGCCTCGGGCTGGGTGCCCCGCCGCAGCGCCTCTCCTGGGTGAACAGGACCCCTCGTTGCGGTCGACGAGGGGCGGGCGTGGCCTGAAAGGCCTTCAACGGAAAAAGGGGCGCGAATCTAAGCAGATGGCGGCGCCCCACGCAAGGGGGGTCGGCACGATTCCCGCAGACCCCGTGATTTCGGCCTGATCCGTGCTCGCGGCCGGCCGCGGCCGTGCACGCACGCGCGCCGTCGCTGCTGGTCGAAGGTCGAACCGGCAGGACGCGCCGGCCTTCGACCTTCGATCTTCGACCCGGCCCGCGCGAGCCCCCCCTCACGCCAGGGCCTGCAACGGCCTCACTCCAGCGGGACGGGCGGTCGATAGGTCGGCCGCGACCGCGCCGCCTGGTCGACGTCGCCCGCGAAGGTGCGCGCGAAGGCGGCCACCGCGTTCCAATCGGTCAGGTCGTGGTCGCGCGTCGTGTCGGTCGGATCTCCCTGCGCGCGCGACACGAGCTGCACCGCGAGGCGCTCGATGAGCCCGTATCTCGTGTAGGGGAGCTCGTCGCCGAACGCCGTCTTGCGCATGGGCTCGAGCCCCGTGTCGTGCGCGAACGTGGAGAAGTACCGCTCGACCGCCTCGCGTGCGGAGTCGCGATCGCGGGCGGCCGCCATGCACACGATGACCAGCGCCGTGGGGATCTGCGCGAGCTCGGCGTGGTGCCGCTTCACGAACTCGATCAGCGTCGGCTGCACGTGCGCGCCGCCGTGGATGGAGCCGGCGAGGACGATGCCCTGGAACCGATCGAGGACGAGCCCGTCGGCCTCGCCGGAGTGGTCGACGTGCGCGCCGTGACCGAGCTTGCGGAAGTGATCGGCCAGCGTCTCGGCGACCTTCGTGGTGTGACCGTGCGTGCTCTCGTGGACGATCAGGATCGGGCGCATGCCCGCCGCCGAAGCAAAGGACGAGCCTCGCGCCCGCCCGCCGCCGCCCGCCGATTCGGCGCCGCGCGCGCCGCGCAGACGGCAGGACTTGCGCCGTAGCGCACGGTGTTCACCACCTTGTACGGCACCAAAACCGTGACGCTAGCGGCGTTCACCCGCTAGCATCGCCGCCATGCTTCTTCGACGCACGCTGCTGCTCGCCTTCGCGCTTTCGGCGCTCGCCTGCGACAAGTCCGAGAAGGCCGAGGGGGCCGACGAGGAGGCCGCGAAGGCCGAGAAGACCGAGACCAAGAAGAAGAAGAAGAAGAAGAAGGCCGCCGACGACGAGGCCGAGAAGAAGGCCGCCGACGACGAGGCCGAGAAGAAGAAGGCCACCGACGAAGAGGCGGCCAAAGAGGAGCCGAAGTCCGACGAGGCTCCCAAGGACGCCCCGAAGGTCGCGGCGAAGCCGGGCACCAACGACGACGGCTCGTGCATGGCCGGCTGGACGAAGCTCGGGGGCGCGACGTGCTTCAAGAAGTGCGGCGTCGACAGCGACTGCGCGCCGAAGGAGCGTTGCCGCGACACGGGCACCGCCACGCCGACCAAGGTGTGCATCACCCCGACGGACACGCCGCCGCTCGCCTCGGCGGCCCCCACGACGTCGGCGACGACCAAGCCCACGGCCTCGGCCACCACGACGACTACCGCGAGCGCCAAGGCCTCGGCGGCGCCGACATCGACCGCCGCCGCTGCGACCACGATGAAGTGCGTGTCGTCCGCCGCGCCGCCGTGCAAGGCGCCGTACGCGCTGAGCCCCAAGGGCCTCTGTCAGATCGCCTGCCCGTTCGGCTCGTGCAGCGCCTGCGGCGGCACCTGCCAGGCCGGGTTCTGCGTGCCGAAGATCCAGTGAGGCGCTGCCAGCTGAATTTGCCCCCGGGCTGAAGCGCTGAAGCCCGGGGCACCGAAAGCCGCGCAAGCCCGGGGTATCGAACCCCGGGCTTCACGCTGTCGCGAGACAGGCTGAAGCTGTCGCTGCATGGTCTGCCGCGGTTCTGCGGCGACAGCCGCGAGCGAAGCGAGCACCTGTCCTGCAAAGACATGAAGGCCGGGGTTCATGCCCCGGCCTTCATGTGCAGTCGGTGCCCGGGCTCCAGCCGGCTTCAGCCCGGGGGAATCTCAGGCGCGCTTCTTCTCGACCTGGCTGAAGTCGAGCTCGACGGGCGTGCTGCGCCCGAAGATGCTCACCTTCACGCGGACCTTCTGCTTCTCGGGCTTCACCTCTTCGACGGTGCCGGTGAAGTTCGAGAACGGGCCGTCGGTCACGCGGACCTCGTCGCCGGGGCCGAAGGTGACCTTCGGGCGCGGCTTGGTCGTGCCCTCGCTGATGCCCTTGCGCAGCTCGTCGATCTGCGACGACTTGACCTCGATCGGGTCCTTGCCGCCGGGGCCTCCGACGAAGCCCATGACCTTCGAGGTGTCCTTGACGAGGTGCCAGGTCTCCTCGTTGAGATCCATCTCGACGAAGATGTACCCCGGGAAGCTCGGGTGCTCGCGCGTGCGGCTCTTGCCGCCGGAACGGTTCTCGGTGACCTGCTCGGTCGGGATGAGGATCTCGCCGAAGAACTGCTCCATGTTCTTCAGCTTGATTCGCTCTTGGAGGTTCGCCTTCGCGCGCTTCTCCGACTGCGAGTAGGTCTGGACCGCGTACCACTTCTTCGCCATGGCCTGTTGCATCCTCGTTCCTTAGCCAGCCCGCGAGATCACGCCTTGCCGGCGAGGTAGCGCGCTCCGAGCGCGCGGATCGCGTAGATGAGCACGCCGGCGGCCAGGCCGTACAGCAGGGGATGATCCGACCCCGTGACGAACGAGACCCCCTTGTTCGCCCCGATGTCGTAGAGCCAGAACGCGAGCGACGAGCCGAGCGACGCCACGACGACGATCGTCGTCGAACGGCGGACCTTCTCGCGCGTCGGCCACTCGACCTTCGACAGCTCGAGCGCGACCTCGTCGGCGAGCTGGCGCACGTCGGGGCGGCGATAGACCAGGAAGACCGTCACGCCCGAGATGATGGCTGCGATCGGCGTGAGGAAGTCCTCGCGCGGCTCGCCCACCTTCGGCGTCCACTGGCTGAGGCGGTGCCACAGCGAGAGGCCGGCCTGCGAGAAGAAGTAGGCCATCGCGATGGCGAACGAGAAGAACGCCGCGTACACGTAGCGGCGATGGCCGATCTGCGTGGGCAGCGCGCCTTCTTCGTCCTCCTCGTCGCCCTCGGCCTCTTCGGCCGCAGCGAGCGGAGCCTCGGCGGAGGGCGCGAGCTTGCCCGCGGCCTCTGCCTCGTCATCGAAGGATGCGTCGACGACGGCGCCTTTGTTGGGCGCGCCCTCGTCCTCGCCCCCTTCGGGGTCCTTGCTCTCGTCTTCGGCCATTCCGATCTCGTCAAATCACTCGAACAGCAGCAGGGGAAGGGGGACTCGAACCCACGGCCTGCGGATTTGGAATCCGCTGCTCTACCAACTGAGCTATTCCCCTAAGGTCTGGGCCGGGACATCCGGCAGAAGCGCGACAACGGTAACGCGCTCGCGCCGGATGTCGACCCCGACTACTTCGTCTCTTTGTGGAGCGTGTGCACCTTGCAAGTCGGGCAGTGCTTCTTGAGCTCCACCGGCTTGCTGCCCGGCCTACGTGCCCGGGTCGTCCGGTAGTTGCGAGCCCCGCAAACCGAGCAGACCAGGGTGATCTGCACCCGTTCGGACATCGAAGCTCCGTCTCCTCGTCAAGGTACGCCGAAGCCGCGAACGCGCCTCGGGCGCGTCGCGGCCCGGTGCGGTCGCGCCTCGGCGTGAGGGCGACCGCGCACGCTCCGCCTGGACTACTCGACGATCTTCGTGACGACGCCCGAGCCGACCGTACGGCCGCCCTCGCGGATCGCGAAGCGCATCTGGTTCTCGAGCGCGACCGGGCTGATCAGCTCGACGCTCATGATGATGTTGTCGCCCGGCATGACCATCTTCACGCCCTCGGGCAGGTTGCAGGTGCCGGTGACGTCCGTCGTCCGGATGTAGAACTGCGGCCGGTAGTTGGTGAGGAACGGCGTGTGACGGCCGCCCTCCTCCTTCTTGAGGACGTAGACCTGCGCCTCGAACTTGGTGTGCGGGGTGATCGAACCCGGCTTCGCGAGGACCTGGCCGCGCGAGACGTCGTCCTTCTCGACACCGCGGAGGAGCGCGCCGATGTTGTCGCCCGCCTGGCCCTGGTCGAGCAGCTTGCGGAACATCTCGACGCCGGTGACGACGGTCTTGCGCTGCTCCTTGACTGCGGCGAAGCCGATGATCTCGACCTCCTCGTTGACCTTGATGACGCCGCGCTCGATGCGGCCGGTGACCACGGTGCCGCGGCCCTTGATCGAGAACACGTCCTCGATCGCCATGAGGAAGGGCTTGTCGATCTCGCGAACCGGATCGGGGATGTGCGAGTCGAGGGCGGCCATGAGGTTCATGATCCCCTCTTCGCCCTTGGGGTCGCCTTCGAGGGCGAGCTTCGCCGAGCCGCGCACGATCGGGCTGTTGCGATCGAACTCGTACTTGGCGAGGAGGTCGCGGACCTCTTCCTCGACGAGCTCGAGCATCTCCGGGTCCTCGACCGCGTCGACCTTGTTGAGCCACACGACCAGGTGCTTGAGGCCGACCTGACGCGCGAGGAGGACGTGCTCGCGGGTCTGCGGCATGACCGAGTCGAGCGCCGACACGACCAGGATGGCGCCGTCCATCTGCGCGGCGCCCGTGATCATGTTCTTGATGTAGTCGGCGTGGCCGGGGCAATCGACGTGCGCGTAGTGACGGTTGTCCGTCTCGTACTCGACGTGCGAGACCGCGATGGTCACGATCTTCGAGTCGTTACGGACCGTGCCGCCCTTGGCGATGTCGGCGTACGAGATCGCCTTCGACTTGCCCTTCTTGGCCAGGACCTTGGTGATGGCCGCGGTGGTCGAAGTCTTGCCGTGGTCGATGTGTCCGATCGTCCCGACGTTCACGTGCGGCTTCGTCCTCTGGAACTTCTCCTTGGCCATCTCAATCGTCCTCCGTTGAATCGTTTCTCGTATCGACTGATCGAGCCCACCACCAGGATTGAACTGGTGACCTCGTCCTTACCAAGGACGCGCTCTACCGACTGAGCTAGGTGGGCGACGTCTACTGCAACGTGTCACTGCGACTGCACGGCGAAAGCGCGGGAGCGGGAGACGGGACTCGAACCCGCGACGTTCAGCTTGGAAGGCTGACGCTCTACCAACTGAGCTACTCCCGCACGCTGCTCCTCTTCGTCGTGGGCCCGCCGGTCGCACTCCGGCTCGCGGCTGGCTGACGGCGGAGAAGGAGTGGAGGGTGTTGGATTCGAACCAACGTAGGCATTGCCGGCAGATTTACAGTCTGCTCCCTTTGGCCGCTCGGGCAACCCTCCGAAATCGCTAAGGTTAAGTCTCCTGGATGAAAGCTTGTGAGGTCCGGGTGTGAAGTGTCGCGACGGGCGTCGTCACCTTCGACCCGCGAGCTGACGAGGGGAGTTGAACCCCTAACCGCCTGTTTACAAAACAGGTGCTCTGCCGGGTTGAGCTACGTCAGCGAGGGGCGCGGAGCTTACCGACCGTAGGTGCGCTCTGCAACCCGAGAGCCGACGCGCTCTCGCCCCTCCCAACCGGCGCCCGATCGAGGTGGGCTCGAAGAGAGCCGGGCAGAAAGGGGGAGGGCTAGCTAGCAGCGACCCCCTGGCTGGTCAAGCCAGATCCGCCCGTCATTTCTTCTTCTTCGTGGTGGTGGGCTTCTTCGTCGAGGTCGGCGCGGATTTCGGCTTCGTCGTCGTGGGTTTCGGGGCCGGCTTGGGAGCGGACGCGAGCGAAGGAGCGGCTGCGTCGGCGTGCACGTCGCCGAGCCCGTCGTCCGTCGCGTCGGGCACGTGCGCCGCCACGCTCGCGTCGCCCGTGACCGCAGGCGCGCTCGACTCGGGTACCGCGCTCGCGGAGATCGCCGTACCCGGCAGCTCCGAGCCGACGTTGCCGCGACGGAACACGCCGAGCGTCGCCACCGCGACGCCCGCGACGAGCACGACCCAGACGACCGACACCACGACGCCGGTGCGCCGCGGCCGCGGCGGCGCCTTCTTCGGCGCCCTCTCCGGCGGGAGGGGCCGGCCCGAAGGGCGCGGCGGCGGGCGCGGCGGCGCGGGCGACTCGGTCTCGGGCTCGAGCTCGAGCTCCGCCTCGATCTCCGCGGCGAGCGTCGGATCGCTGCCGATCAGGATCGCGTTCTGCGACGAAGGCAGCGGCCGGCCCTCGCGCGCGGCGCGCACGTCGAGGCGCATGGTCGCGGCGTCGGGGTATCGTTCGTCGCGCTGGAAGCGCAGCGCACGGTCGACGATCGCCGCCACCGACTCGGGGACGTCGGCGCGCACGCTGCGGATCGGCGATGCGGGCGTGTTCGCCATCTTCGTCACGAGCTCGACGACGTTCGACGCCTCGTGCACGCGGCGCCCGGTGATCAGCCGGAACATGATCGCGCCGACGCCGAACAGATCGCTGCGACCGTCGATGTCCTCCGAGCGCCCCTCGGCCTGCTCGGGCGCCATGTACGACGGCGTGCCGATGGCCATGCCCGCGCGCGTGACGGCCTCGCCGTGCGCGACGCGCGCGAGCCCGAAGTCGACCACCTTCACGCGCTGCCAGCCGAAGCGGCCCGGTCGGTCGCCGACGTGGAGGAACAGGTTCTCCGGCTTGAGATCGCGGTGGATGACCCCTTGGGCGTGCGCGGCGGCGAGCACGTCGAGGACGTCGTCGGCGATCGCGAGCACCTCGTCGATCGGGAAGGGCAGTCCGCGGGCGTGGATGCGCTCCTCGATCGACTCGCCCTCGAGGAGCTCCATGATCA
The DNA here is from genome assembly GCA_016182965.1 of Deltaproteobacteria bacterium. Classification (GTDB taxonomy): domain Bacteria; phylum Myxococcota_A; class Polyangia; order Polyangiales; family JADJMO01; genus JALHOE01. The sequence goes on from JACPFM010000031.1 coordinate 13,604, forward strand.
GGTAGGCGGCCCCGGCGTCCGGGCCGGAGCGGACGACGTCGTCGTCGAGGACCTTCACCGCGCCGGGATGGTCGACCTTGTTCGCCGCGTACCCTTCCCGCAGGAAGCGCTCGCGCACCTCGCGGACGCGTCCGTACTCCGGGTGGAGGATCTTGACCGCCCCGCGCGCGCCGTTGCGATGGAGCCCGGCGTACACGGCGGCCATCCCGCCGAGGCCGATGAGGCGTTCGAGCCGCCATTTCTCGTCGAGCGTGGCGCCGATCCGCGCCTCGGCGCGGGCTCGGGGATCGTCGCTGCTCGCGGTCACGGGTCCGATCGTAGCGCGCGTCGCCGGCCCGCGAGAAATTCTGGGCCCCGGCCAGGCCGGCGTCGGGTACCGGCCGGCAAGCCACCGCTGCCGTCGCGTCCCCCGAGTCGTCAGTCGTCAGTCGTCAGTCGTCAGTCTCGCGGCGGCAACGGTTTCGCTGCAGTGGCGGGCGCACAGGACGGGGTCGAGGGTCGAGGGTCGAGGGTCGAGGGTCGAACGAAGCTCGAGCCGCGAGTCGAGGGCGAGGGCCGCATTCGAGCTGCCGACGCGCCCAGGGTTCGGGGCAAGCACCGATTCTGACCTTCGACCTTCGATCAGGTCGTCTCGGCTGACGACTGACGACTGACGACTGACGACTGACGACTGCGTCAAGCTTTCGCAGACTTCTTCGACAGGTTGTCGAGCGCCTTCTTCAGCTCCTCCTCGCTGTACGGAAGCTTGGCGAGCTCCGCCTTCTCGTCGGCGAGCTGCTTCTCGACCGTCGCCTTCGCCTTCCGGGCGTGTTCGAGCCACGCGGTCTTCGCGCCGACGGCGGTCTCGAGGTTGAGGGTGCGATCGAGCGTGCCGAGCCCCTTCTCGAGGAGGATGCGGTAACGCAGGCGCATCGCGCCCTTGAAGAGCTGCTTCTTCTCGTCGGTGGTCGCGCTCTTGGGCGGCGGGATCGCCAGCACGTCGCGGTGGAGCTCGATGTACATCGTCGCGACGCGGAGCCCGGCGCGGACCGCCCACGCGAGCTCCCGCGTGTTGATCGCGTCGATGTAGGCGTCCTGCGCGTCGAGGATCTTCTGGCAGCGCGCCTCCATCTTCACCGGGAAATCCGCGGCGACGATCGGCGCGCTCGGATCCTTGTCGTCGAGGAAGGCCATCGCGTCGCCCTCGGCGCGCAGCAGATCGCCGCGCGCGAAGTGCACCGCCGCGGCGTTGTGCGGCGGCGGCACCTCGTCGGGCTTGTCCTTCTTCTCGAGGAGCTTCTCGGCCTGGACGACGGTCTTCTTCGCCGACGAGAGGTCCTTGGCGCCGTGGATCATCCCGAGGGCCTGCAAGGCGAGCGCCTCGGCGCGATCCCAGCGCGAAAGATCGGGAGACGAGAGCAGCACCGCCGCGCTCTCGCCGACGTCGTTCCAGTCCTCGATCTCGACGTCGAGCCGCCCGCGCCGGAGGTTCGCGTCGACGGCGTCGCTCGTGCCCGGAGCAGCCTTGGAGAGCGCGCGGAAGCGATCGCGAGCGTCACGCGCGTCGCCGAGGTTCTCGCTGCACAGCGCCGCGTTGTACGCCGCTGCGCGGCCGAGCGGGCCGGGCGCGCCCGGGTGCTCGGCGGCTTCCGCCGTGACGACGCGATCGAAGAGGACCCGCGCGTGCGCGTACTTGCCCGCGGTCAACTCGAGGCGCGCGCGCTCGAACACCTCCGCGGCGGTGCCGCCCGCGTCGTCGTCGGTGGGCACGATCTGCGCCTTGGCCGTCTCGGGCGTGCCCGCTGGGCGCATCCCGACCGGCGCGCCGCCCGCCTGTGACGTCGCCGCGGTGGCGGCCGCCGGACGCGCCGGTGCCCCGCTGCACGCGACGGCGGCTGCGGCGAGGATCAGGGACGCGAGGAGGGGAGCGCGCATGCCGGAATCGTAACCCTCCGACACACGAGACGGCCCTGGGGTTCCCGGCTGCGCTCCGGCGCCGCGGAAATCGGGTGGTTCCTCCATTGCACTCCGGTACGGCGGAGACCGGCGAGCGCCGGCTCCGAACCGAAAGGCTCAGGAGGGTTCATGGCCGAGGCCGAGAAGGACGTCGCGATCTCGCGCTTCATCTCGGCTGCGCGCGAGGAAGCCGTGCTCAGCCGCGAAGAGGAGGTCGAGCTCGCACGACGCTTTCGCGACCAGGGCGACGAGAAGGCCGGTGAACGGCTCATCCGCGCGAACCTCAAGTACGTCGTCGCGATCGCGCTGTCGTATCGGCGCTACGGGCTCCGGCTGAGCGATCTCGTGAGCGAAGGCAACCTCGGCCTGATGATGGCGCTGCGGAAGTTCGATCCGGAGCGCGGCGTGCGGTTCGTCACCTACGCGGCGTACTGGAGCCGCGCGTACATCCTCAACTACGTCATCAAGAGCTGGTCGATGGTCGGCGGCGGGTCCGGTCCGCTGCGATCGAAGATGTTCTTCAAGCTGCGCCGCGAGCGCGCGATGGTCTCCAACCTGCTCGGCGACGGCAACGAGCAGAAGGCGATGGAGCTGCTCGCCGAGCGCATCGGCCAGTCGGTCGAGAAGACCAAGGAGCTGACCCGCCGGCTCGAGGCCCGCGACGTGAGCCTCGACCTCCAGCAGCACGAGGAGGGGCGGACCACGCTGCTCGACGGCCTGCAGGACGCCGGGCCCACGCAGGAGGAGCGCTTCCTCGACGAGGAGCGCCGCGACGCGGTGCGCGGCGCGCTCGCAGCGGCGGTGGCGACGCTCGACGAGCGCGAGCGGTTCATCGTCGAGCAGCGCTTGATGGCCGACGAGGAGACGAGCCTGGCCGAGATCGGGCGGCAGCTCGGCGTCTCGCGCGAGCGCGCCCGGCAGCTCGAGGCCCGCGCGAAGGCCAAGCTGAAGAAGCAGCTCGGCGACCTCGCCGCGGACCTCGACCTCCTGGCCGACGTCGAGGCGGCGTGACTCGAGGCGCAGGCAGCCTGCACGATCTGCATTCGTGCCCCGTCGTCGCGATGGGCGTCGCGATGGTCGTCGCGATGGGCGTCGCGATGGGCGTCGCGATGGGCGTCGCGATGGGCGTTTCGCTGCCGGCGTGAGCGGAGCGCCGGTTCATCGCGCGTGGGCGCCGCCGCGCGTTCGCCCGGAACGAACGGTGCAGGGCCCGTTCGCCAAGGGGGTCGCTCATGGCCAGGCTCGCAGCGCTCGGTGTCTTGTCCGTCGCGGTGGCGTGCGCGGCGTGTCAGAGCTCGGATCGCGAGGTCCTCGTCGGCGGAAACGCCGGCCGATCGTCGCACCCCATCATCAACGGCGAGGCGCCCGACGCGCCGGAGCACGGCGCCGTCGTCGCGCTGCACGACTTCCTCGGCAAGCAGTGGGTCCTGCTGTCGCCGTTCTGTTCCGGGGTGCTCGTGACGAGCACCGTCCTGCTCACCGCGGGCCACTGCGTGCGGAGCGAGCGGCCGGGGAGCTTCGGCGTCTACGTCGGGAACGACCCCTCGAGGGATCTCGTCGAGCACCTCTACGAGGTGAGCGAGGTCCGGGTCCACCCGGAGTTCGATCCGCTGAGGCTGCGGAACGACATCGCGCTCGTTCGACTCGCGACGGCCGTGACGGAGCCCATCGCACCGGTCCCTCCGCTCGGCGCCGCCGACGGCCTCGTGTCCTCGGACGTCGGCGCGACGCTCGATTTCGCCGGCTTCGGCCAGGACGAGGACGGCCACAGCGGCGTCAAGCTCCACCTCGAGGGACCGCTGGGCGGCTTCGGGTGCTCCGTCGCGGGCTGCACGAGTGACGGCGATCCCTCGACGCAGTTCTCGTATACGCAGGGCTGGGGAGGGCCCTGCTTCGGAGACAGCGGCGGGCCCGCGTTCATCAAGCGCTCCGGTCAGCCCCGCGTGGCCGGGCTCACGTCGTGGGGCGACGGCGACTGCACGGTGTTCGGCGTGAGCACGCGCGTCGACGCCTACGCGTCGTTCATCCAGGCGTTCATCGGGACCGGTCCGTCGCCGGCCTGCGGCAACGGGACCTGCGACGAGGGCGAGAGCTGCGACGGGCGCGACGGCACCGTCGCGTGCCTCAGCGACTGCCCGGGCAAGCTCACCGGCAAGCCGTCGTCCCGGTACTGCACCGTCGGCTCGAGCTGCGCCGGCGCCGGCTGTCCGTGACCGGTCCGCCGCGGCCGCTGGCCGGGGCCCGACGGATCCGGTCGGACGCGCTCGTCGGCGGGAAGAATCGGGGCGTCTCGTCCGTCTAGGGCTGCGCCGGGGCCCGCCGCGCGCGCACGGGAGCGTCCGCGCGGGGATCTCTGGTAAAACCCCGCCCGCCATGGCCTTCGACATCCGCGCCCTCAACGAACTGGTCACGAAGGAGAGCGCCTTCGTCGATCGCGTCCTCTCCGAGGTCGGCACCGTCATCGTCGGTCAGACCTACATGATCGAGCGCATCCTCATCGGGCTGCTCACCGGCGGGCACGTCCTGCTCGAGGGCGTGCCCGGTCTGGCCAAGACGCTCACGGTGCGCACCCTCTGTCGCGCGATCGACGCGAAATTCGCGCGCGTGCAGTTCACGCCCGACCTGCTCCCGGCCGACCTCATCGGCACGGTGATCTACGATCAGCGCACCGGTGACTTCACGCCGAAGCTCGGGCCGATCTTCGCCAACCTCGTGCTCGCCGACGAGATCAACCGCGCGCCGGCCAAGGTGCAGAGCGCGCTGCTCGAGGCGATGCAGGAGCGCCAGGTCACCATCGGCGATCGCACCCACGCCCTCCCCTCCCCCTTCGCCGTCCTCGCGACGCAGAACCCGATCGAGCAGGAGGGCACGTACCCGCTGCCCGAGGCGCAGGTCGATCGCTTCATGATGCTCGTGAAGGTCGGCTACCCCACGCGCGAGGAGGAGCGGCAGATCATGGACCGGATGACCGCGCCCCTGCCGCGCGAGCCGCAGCCGGTGTGCAAGCCCGAGGAGTTGCTCGCAGGCCGCCGGACGGTCGAGCAGATCTACGTCGACGAGAAGGTCAAGGACTACATCGTCGACGTGGTGCACGCCACGCGCGAGCCGGCCAAGCGCGGGCTGAAGGACCTCGACGGCCTCGTCGAGTACGGCGCGAGCCCGCGCGCCTCCATCGCGCTCAACCTCGCGGCGCGCGCGCACGCCTTCCTCCGTCACCGCGGCTACGTCACCCCCGAGGACGTGAAGGAGGTCGGCCCCGACGTCCTCCGCCACCGCATCGTCCTCACCTACGAGGCGGAGGCCGAGATGGTCACCACCGAGCACGTGGTGAAGAAGGTGTTCGAGGTCGTCGAGGTCCCTTGAGTCGTCAGTCGTCAGTCGTCAGTCGTCAGCCCGTCCGCGCTGCTCCTCGCCGCCCACACCCCTTCGCCGCTCGCGCCATCCGCCGCTCGTTGAGCCCCTGAGACGAACCGCCGACCGACCGACCGCCGACCGACTGGCGACTCACGACTGACTGACGACTGACGACTGACGACTCTGACGGCTGACGACTGACGACTGACGACTGACGACTGACGACTGACGACTCTCACGACCGACGACTCTCACGACAGCCCTTCGCCAGATCGAGATCCACACGTCTCGACTGGCGACCGACGCGCTCGCGGGCAATTACCAGAGCGTCTTCCGCGGGCAGGGCATCGCGTTCCGCGAGGTGCGTCCGTACCAGCCGGGCGACGACGTGCGGCTCATCGACTGGAACCGCACCGCCCGCATGGGCGAGCCCTTCGTGAAGATCTTCACCGAAGAGCGCGAGATGACCGTGATGCTCGTCGTCGACGTGTCGGCGAGCATGCGCTTCGGCACCACGCGCGCGAGCAAGGGCCGCGTGGCCGCCGAGGTCGCCGCGCTCCTCGCGTTCAGCGCGATCAAGGGCGGCGATCGGGTGGGCCTCGTGCTGGTGAGCGACCGGGTGCAGCGCATCGTGCCGCCTCGCAAGGGCGAGAAGCACGTGCTGCGCGTCGCGCGCGAGGTGCTCGGCGCCGAGCCGACCGGACCGGCGACCGATCTGGCCACCGGGCTCGAGACGCTCACGCGGGTGGCCAAGCGGCGGAGCGTCGCGTTCGTCATCAGCGACTTCTTCGTCCCGCCCGCCGCCCATGATCGCGAGGAGGGCGCGCTGCGGGTTCGCTTCGAGCGCACTCTCGCCCTCGCCTCGGCCAAGCACGATCTCATCGCCGTCGAGCTGTTCGACAAGCACGACGACGAGCTGCCCGACGTGGGCCTGGCGACGGTCGAGGATCTCGAGTCCGGCGAGGACGTGATCATCGACACCGGCGATCCGCGCGTGCGCGCGGCGTACGCGCACGAGGCCAGGGCGCGGCGCGCGACGGTGCGCGGGATCTTCCGCCGCCTCGGCGTCGACACCGTGACCGTGCGCACCGACGGCTCGTACGTCGCGCCCATCCGCGACCTGTTCGCGCGGCGCGCCCGGCGCGCGAGGAGCGGCCGATGAGGGCCTTCGCCTCCATCGTGGCGGGCGTCGCCGCCGCCGTCCTGCTCCTGTCGCCGGCCGGCTGGGCCGCCGAGTGCAAGGAGCAGATCCCGGCCGGCGCCGCCAAGCCGGTGCTGGTCGAGAAGGTGCCGCCGCGCGCCGCCGCCGGCGCGCTCGTCGAGCTCGAGATCGCCGTGCGCCACGCGGCCGGCGAGAGCGCCACCCTGCCGGCCGATCTGCCCAAGCTGCTCGCCGGCGAGGTGCGCGTGGCCGACAGCTTCGCCAGGGGCGAGCTGCCGAAGACCGCGCCCGATCCGGCCGATCCGGGCCACGCGACCACGCTGTTGAAGGTCCCGCTGGTCGTGCTGTCGACCGCGCTCGAGCGCAAGACGTTCACCGTCCCGCCGATGCGCGTGATCGTCCTGCGCAAGGGCGGCGGCGATCTGTCGGTGTGCACCGCCGAGCACAGCATCGAGGTCGATCAGCCGATCGCCAACACGCCCGATCCCTGGCCACGACCGAACCCGGCGTCGCTCCCGCAGAAGACGCGCGACGAGCGCGCAGAGGCGATCGCCACCGCCGCTGCGATCACGCTGACCGCGGCCGTGCTGCTCGCCGCGCTCGCCGTGTGGTGGTCGCGCAGGCCGAAGGAGGCGCCGCCGCCGCCGCCCCCCACCCCGTCGTGGAAGCTCGCGGTGGAGGCGATCGCGCGCGCCAAGCGCGATCTCGCGTCGGGCGCGATCATCACGAAGGTCTACTACGACCGCATCTCCGACGCGGTGCGCGTGCACCTCGGCGATCGTTACGGGTTCGACGGCCTCGAGTCGACGACCGACGAGATCCTCGGCCGCCTGCGCCGCCTGCCGTCGCCGAGCTTCCCCTTCGCCGACGTCGAGCGGCTGCTCGGCGAGTGCGATCTGGTGAAGTTCGCGAACCTCGTGCCGACGAGCGACGAGGCCGACGCCGCCGCCGCGCTCGCCGAGTCGGTCGTGCGGGCGACCGCGCACCCCCTCGCGCTCCGCCCCTTCGATCCGCGCCGCATGGAGGCCACGTCGTGAAGCGCACGCTCCGCGTCGTCGCCGCCCTGTTCGGCGCGATCGTGGTGATCGCGCTCGGGCTCTCGTGGGCGATCGCCACGCTCGGCAGCGAGGTCCTCGCGCTGCGCTGGGATCGTCCGTGGTGGCTGCTCGCTCTGTTGGCCGTCCCTCTGCTGCTGTGGGCCGGCACCGTCGGCGACGAGGCGCGCGTGCCGCGCCTGCTCGTCGGGACGGTGAGCGCCGCGCGTCGCGCCGTCGTCGGCTGGCGCGCGCGCCTGCGCGATGTGCCCGGTGTGCTGCGGGCCGGCGCGGTCACGCTCATCGTCATCGCCCTGGCGCGCCCGCAGTCGATCGCGGCGGCCGAGACCGACGAGCGGCGCGGCATCGACGTGATGGTGGTGCTCGACCTCTCGCTGTCGATGCGCGCCGCCGATCTGAAGCCGACGCGCCTCGCCGCCGCCAAGGTCGTCATCCAGGAGTTCGTCGAGCGCCGGCAGGACGATCGCCTCGGCGCGGTGGTCTTCGGGCGCGAGGCGTTCCTCCTCTCGGCCCCCACCTTCGATCACGTCCGGCTCGCGCAGCTGATCGGCAAGATGGAGCTCGGCGTGGTCAACGGCGGCGGCACCGCGATCGGCGACGGGCTCGCCACCGCGCTCGCCAAGCTGCGTCACTCGCAGGCGAGCTCGCGCGTCGTCGTGCTCTTGACCGACGGCGACAACAACGCCGGCTCGATGAGCCCCGAGTACGCGACCGGCCTCGCCAAGCAGCTCGGCGTGAAGATCTTCCCCATCCAGATGGGCAACGGCGATCTGGTCGACGTCGAGGCGGGCCGCGACTTCTACGGCCGGCCCGTCTACGAGCGCGTGCGCTTCCCGGTGCAGCCCGAGGTGCTGAAGAAGATCGCCACCGAGACCGGCGGCGAGTTCTGGATCTCGACCGACACCGAGCAGCTGCGCTCGTCGATGCACGCCATCCTCGATCGCCTCACCAAGACGCGCTTCGAGGCTGCCTCGGGCGACGTGGTCGAGCGCTTCCCGCTGGTCCTCGCCCCCGCGGTCGCGCTGGTCCTCATCGAGGCGCTGGTGCGGGCGCTCGTGCTCCGGAGGTTCCCGTGACCTTCGCGCACCCGTCGCTCCTGCTCCTCTTGCCGATCGCGCTGCTCCTGCTCGCGATCCAGATCCTCGGCGACGTGCGCCGGCGCCGCGCGCGCGCCGGGCTCGGCGACGCGCCGCTCGTCGACGGCCTCGTGACCTTCGACGCGGGGCCACGCCGCGCGATCAAGGGCGCGCTGCGCGTCCTCGCGGTGGTGCTCGCGATCGTGGCGGTCGCCCGCCCGCGCTACGGGCGCGGCACCAAGGTGGTCCCCGCGGCCGACGTCAGCGCGGTGATCGTCCTCGACCTCTCCAAGTCGATGTACGCGCAAGACGTGCTGCCCTCGCGGCTCGATCGCGCGCGCAGCGACGCGCTGCGCATGATCAAGACGTTGCCGCGCGTGCGCTGGGGCGCGGTGGCGTTCGCCGGCGAGGCGATCGCCTTCCCGCCGACGACCGACGCGCTCGAGACCGCGTCGTTCCTCGGCGCCCACCAGCCGATCGAGATGCCGCCGGGCACCGCCATCGCGCGCGCCCTCGAGCTCGCGCGAAGGCAGCTGGTGCCGCAGTCCTCCGACGGCACGTCGCTCCCGGTCGATCCGGGGACCCGCGCCCGGCGCAAGGCGACGATCATCCTCATCACCGACGGCGAGGATCTCGAGGGCGATCCGGTCGCGGTCGCGCGCACCGCCGCCGGCGACGGGATCCGCATCCACGTGGCGGCGATCGGCGGGCGCGCGCCGCAGCCGATCCCCGACGTCGATCCGGCCACCGGGCAGTCGAAGGGCTACATCCGCGACGACGACGGCACGCTCGTCACCACCGAGCTGAGCCCCCAGGCCGAGGATCAGCTGAAGTCGATCGCCGCCGAGACCAAGGGACGCTTCGTCCACGCGGAGGACGGGACCACCGGGCTGTCGACCATCGAGTCGGAGCTCCGCGCGATGATCGCCAAGGAGGGCACCGAGAAGGTCGAGACGCTGTTCGCCGACGTGTTCGGCGTGCCGCTCTCCATCGCGCTCGGTCTGCTGGTGCTCGACACGCTGCTCGGCGAGGCGCCGCGGCGCCGGCGCAGGGAGCCGCGCCCGGCGCACCTGCCCGACGGGCGCGACCCGCGATGGGTGCGTACGCGGAGGCCCCGTGCGCGCTGATCGCCTCCTCTTCGCGCTCCTCCCGGTGCTCGCGTCGCTCGGCGTCGGCGCGTGCTCGTGGGATCTCGGCAAGCTGTTCGACCGCGACGACCCGCAAGTGGAGCAGGCGCGCGCCGCGCTCGACGGCGGACCGGACGCCGACCTGCAGGGCGCGCGCCTCGCGCTCGAGGAGGTGCTGCGGTTCCGGTGCGAGGCGGAGGGCGGGGTCGATCTGGTGGTCGATCGGCCGTTCGCGTCGCTCGATCTCGGCCTCGTGATCTTCCGCATCTCCGAGCTCGTCGGCCGCCGCTTCGGCGAGGAGGAGCGGGCCGACGGCGCGACCGCCGAGGGCGACGAGCTGGTGATGGCCGAGCGCGCCAAGCAGCTCGAGTGCGCGCACCTCTTGTTGCAGAAGGTGGCGCTCGATCCGAAGACGCCGCGCGATCTCGCGCTGCGCGCGAAGTACCTGCTCGGCAACCTCGCGTTCCTCGCGCGTCGCTACCAGGACGCCATCGCGCGCTACGACGAGGTGCTCGTGGCCCACCCGGCGCGCGGCGCCGATCCGCCGGGCGACGCCGGGCCGCCGCAGGACGACGACGCGGTCGCGCGGTTCGCCGCATGGAACCGGGCGATCGCGCTCGAACGCCTCGAGCAGAACAAGGACGCCGGACCGCCGGACGGCGGCGACGGGGGTCAGGACGCGGACGAGGCCGGCGACGGCGGCGACGGCGGCGACGGCGGCGACGGAGGACAGGACGGCGGCGACGGCGGCGACGGCGGGCAGGACGGCGGCGACGGCGGGCAGGACGGCGCGCAGGACTCCGGACCGCCGTCGGACGACGGCGGCACCGACACCGGTCAGGGCGCGCAGGACGGCGGCGACGGCGGCGCCGAGGACGCCTCGTCCCAGAGCAAGCCGCAGCCGAGCGCCGCGCCGCCGATGCCGTCTTCGTCGATCGCGGTCGACATGCGGGAGCTCGATCGCTTCGATCAGAAGGCGCCGCTCGACCTCGATTTCAAGGGCCGGATGCGCGACAAGCGCAAGGTGCCCAAGAAGCTCGACAAATGAGGCGCGCGCTCCCCGCCCTGCTCGGCGCGGCGGTCGTCGCGCTCGCCGCTGTCCACGTGCAGCCTGTGCAGGCAGTGCCGAAGGCGACGCACACGACGCACGCGGTGACGGCGAAGACCGACGCCAGCGTCGTGCAGGTCGGCGACGTGATCCGCTACTCGCTGGTGCTGCACACCCGCGGCGCGCTCGTGGTCGACGCCACGTCGCCCGGCAAGCTCGACGACTTCGAGCTGCTCGGCACGTCGAGCATGCCGGGCGAGTCGATCACCATCCACAACGGCGTCGTCGAGCAGTCGAACACCTTCACGGTCACCTACCGGCTGCGCGCGAAGAAGCCGGGGAAGTTCCAGCTCGGTCCCGGGCACTTCGTCGTGCCGGGCAAGACGCTGCCCACGCCGGCGGTGAAGGTCGAGGTCATCCCGGCCGGCGCGGCGCCCAAGGTGCACGATCCGCTCGCCGATCTGCTCCGCGACTTCGACGAGCCGATGACGGAGCCGGAGCCGAAGCCCCCCGCGGCCCCGGTCGATCCGCTGGCGCAGCTCGATTCGTTGCCGACCGATCCGAGCGAGCGCGAGTTCTTCGTGCGCGTCGTCCCCGACGAGAGGCGCCCCGTCGTCGGATCGCAGGTCACCCTCAAGGTGTTCGTCTACGCGCGGCGCCCGCCGGAGGTCATGCTGAAACGGCCGCCGGTTGCCACCGATTTCCGCATCGTGTCGCTCGGCGCGGTCGACAAGATGTGGCACCCGATCGACATCGGCGGTCACGCGTGGAGCTACGCGGCGCTCGAGGCGTTCGCAGCGTTCCCGCTACGCACGGGCAAGCTCCCGATCGGGCCCTCGGTGGTGGGCGCGGGCTTCAGCGACATGTTCGGCAAGCCCGTCGAGCGCGACTTCGACTCGCTGTCGACCGAGGTGGAGTCGGTCGAGCCGCCGGTCGAAGGGCGCCCGCCCGGATACGTGCTCGGCGACGTGGTCTCCAACCTGCAGCTGACCGCGACGGTGGCCCCGCGCACCGTCGACGACGGCCACGCGCTCGTCACTCTGCAGGTGAGCGGCGCCGGCCGCGTCGACACGCTGCGCCCGGCGCTGCCGACGCCGCCCGGGGTCACCTGGACGACCACCAACGACGAGACGCACGCGCAGTACGTCGCGCTCGCGGTGAAGGGCACGCGCAAGCTCCAGATCGACGCGCGCTTCGATCGCCCGGGCGACGTCGATCTCGGCGAAGCGGTCCTGCACGTGTGGGATCCTTCGAAGAAGGAGTACGCCACGGCGCGGGCCGCGCTCGGCACGGTGATCGTGCGCAAGGGCGCGGAGAACCCGTCGGCGGCCGGCGCGTCGAGCGCCGTGCCGCTGCCGGCGCCGCGCGGCCGCATCGGTCGCGTCGGCGAGGGCCGCACGATCGCCGATCGCGCGTGGACCTGGGGCCTCGTCGCGGGCGCGCCGCTCGCGGTGGTGCTCGCGCAGGCGGGCGCAGCGCTCCTGCGCCGTCGTCGCGCGAAGGAGAGCGAGCGCGCGGTCGATCCGGGAGAGCAGGCGCGCGTCGCCCTCGCCGAGGCGCGCCGCGGCGCGGACCCGATCGCCGCCTGCGTCCGCGCGCTCGATCGGGCCGTCGAGGCGACCACCTCGGTGCGCCCGCGCGGCGTCACGCGCAGCGAGCTCGCCGCCGCGCTCTCGGCGACCCAGCTCGATCGGGCGCTCTGCGACGATCTGGTGCGCGCGTTCGAGGCGCTCGACGGCGCGCGCTTCGCCGGAGGTGCGCCGCCGAGCGTCGACGCGATCGAGCGGCTGGTCGAGCGCGTGCTCTCGTCGTCCGAAGGACGTCGTGAGCCTCGCCGTCGCGAGGAGGGCGCGTCGTGACCCCGACGTCCGACGCGGCGGCCTACGCGATCCGCGAGGGTCGCCTCGACGACGCGATCGCGTCGTACGAGGCGCTCGCCGATCAGGGGGTCGTCGGCTCCTCGCTCGCCTTCGATCGCGGCATCGCCTACGCGCTGCGCGCCCGCTCCGGGCGCGGCCTGCCCGGCGATTTCGGCCGCGCCGCGCACGGCTTCGAGGAGGCCTTGCGGCGCGACCCGCACGACGTGCAGGCGCGGCGCACGCTCGACGAGATCCGCCGCGACGTCGCGCGGCGCGACGCGCAGGCGACCGGGAAGGCCGAGGAGCTCGCGTCGACGCCGATCGCGCGCACCATGCTGTTCGCGCTCCCCGGCGACGCGTGGGCGGGGATCGCGCTCGCCGCCTCGGCGCTGCTCGCCGTCTCGCTCGCCGCGCGGCCGCGGCTGCGGCGCGGGCGCCGGCTCGCCGCGTCGACGGTCGCCATCGTCACGACCGTCGTGGCCCTCGCGGCGAGCGCGCTCGGCGCCTCGGGCGCGTGGGTCCGCGCGCACCTGAGGGAGGCGGTGATCGTCGCGCCGCGCACCTTCGCCACCTCCGACGACGGCACCCCATTCGAGCTCGACGAGGGCGCACGCGTCGACGTGCTGGAGGAGCGCGCGACCACGGCGCAGGTGCAGAACGACAAGGGCACGGGGTGGGCGCCGCGCGACGCGCTGCGGATCCTCCCGCCCTATCGGCCCTGACAGCGGCCTGAAATCATGAGGCGACGCGCTCGCGGCGCACGCGCAGGCCCGCCGCCTCGAGGCGCGTGCTCGCGGTGGCCAGCGCGACGTCGCTCTGGTCGATCGCCACGAACGGGCGACCGAGGCGCGCGGCGACGATCGCCGTCGTGCCGCTGCCGGCGAACGGATCGAGGACCAGATCGCCCGGATCGCTCGTCGCCTCGAGGATCCGCTGCAAGAGCGGCTCGGGCTTCTGCGTCGGATACCCGGTGCGCTCCTTGGGCGGCGCGTGCCGCAGCGGCGCGACGTCGTCCCACAGCGCGTCGACCGCGCGCGGCTTGTAGAGCGTGCCGTCCTCGCCCTGCTCGACGAAGTACTTCACGTAGACCTTGCCCGAGGGGGTGCGGTGGATGCGCCCCTCGGCCTCGAGCCGGGCGACGCTCTCGTCGGTGTAGTCGCCGCGCGGAGCCAGGGTGAAGTAGCGCCCGGTCGCCGGGTCCTGGCGCGCGGCGCGGGACGGCAAGGGCACGCGGGTGACCGGCGGGTGCCAGCGCGCGCCCCCGCCCTTCGCGTACGCGAACAGCAGGTCGACGTTGCGCGGGAACTGCCGGCTCTGGACCTGCCGACCGAGCGGCGGAGCGCGGCGCCACGCGATGACGTTGCGGAGGCGCTCGGGGCCGAACAGCTCGTCGAGGAGCGGCTGCACGAGGCCGCTCGCGCGGTGATCGACCTGCACCCACAACGTGCCGTGCGGCGCGAGCAGCGCGTGCACCAGGCGCAGCCTCGGCCAGAGCATGTCGAGGTACGACCCGCGATCGGCCCAGCGATCGCCGTAGGCCCGCGCGCGCACCCCCTCGTGCACGTAGTCGGCGCCGCTCATGTAGGGCGGGTCGAGGTAGGCGAGGCCGACCTGCCCGGCGTGCGTGGAGAGCAGCGCGCGCATCGCCGCGACGTTGTCTCCCTCGAGGAGGGTTCCGTGCGGCGCGTCGGCGTCGTGCACGAGATCGAGACGGCCGGACGGATCGAGCGGAGAGTCGTCGCGGCCGGGCCACTGCAGTCGGACAGTCACGGGAAGGCGCTACACTAGCCCGGACTCGATGCGCGCGCGAACCGTCCTGCTGCTGACCTCGGTGCTCTCCCTGGCGACGGCGCTCGCCCCTGCGTCGCGCGCGGAAGACGCGCCGAAGCCCTGGATCGAGGCGGGCGACATCCCGCTGCCGGAGTGGGCACGCAGCGTCGAGATCCTGCGGGAGGACGAGCCGCTCTCGGTCTCGCCGGGCGGCACGCGTCGCGGCCTGGTCGCCGCCGGCGTGCGGTTGCCGCTGCTCGGTGCCACGCGCGGGCCGGGCTGCGTCGCGCGATGGCTGCTGGTCGGGCCGCTCGCCTACGTCTGCTCCGACAAGGTGAAGCTCGCGCCGGAGCCTCCCGGCGTCGACGTCTCGATCCATCCGACACCGGCTGACGCGATGCCCTATCGCTACTACTTCGTCGGCAAGGACGGCGCCGAGGCGTACGCGAAGCTCTCCGACATCGACGACGAGACGGCCGCCGAGCAGCTCGAGCGCGGGTGGTCGATCGCCGGGGTGAGCGAGGTCTCCTACAAGGGCGGCACCTACGTCGTCACCCGCAAGGGGCGCTACATCCCGCGGGCGCAGCTCGGGGTCATCGCGGCCAACCCGTTCCACGGCGAGGCGATCACCAACGGCACGCTCGATTTCGGGTGGGTCCTTCCCGAGAAGGCGAACGTCTTCGCCGACGCGAAGCCGAACGCGAAGGTGGTCGGCGCGCGCACACGCCTGCAGAAGGTCTCCGCGCTCGAGACGAAGAAGGTCGGCAACGTGAGCTGGCTGCGCATCGGCGACGGCGCGTGGATCCGCGCCAACGACGCGCGGGTGCCCACCACCGGGCCACGTCCGTCCGAGGTGCCGCCGAACGGGCGGTGGATCGACGTCGAGCTCGCGACCCAGACGCTGGTCGCCTACGAGGGCGACGCGCCGGTGTTCGCCACCGTGGTGTCGACCGGCCGCGTCCCCGGCACCACGCCGAAGGGCGTGCACAAGATCTGGGTGAAGCTGCGCTCGACGACCATGTCCGACGCCGACGACGCCAAGGAGACGACCGACGACTCGACGCCGTACTCCATCGAGGACGTCCCCTGGGTGCAGTACTTCTCCAACGGCGTCGCCCTGCACGGCGCCTTCTGGCACCGCAAATTCGGCCACGTGAACAGCCACGGGTGCGTGAACCTGGCGCCGCTCGACGCCATGCACATCTTCGAGTGGACGCTGCCGCGGCTCCCGCGTGGATGGGACGCGGTCTTCCCGACGACCGCCGAGCCCCCGTCGGTCGTGCGGGTGCGATGACTCCGCCTGCTCGCGCCGGCTCGGTGGTACATGAGTGTCCACCGGGCCGAGCCTGCGTCTTGCCGCGGAATTTCGCCGGATCGGAGCACGTCCGCACACGGCCGCTCAGATCCGCTTCCCTTCGGGCCCGGGTTTGGTGCAATCTCTAAGCGAAACGGTCAGTTCCCCGCCCACGTGTTGGCGGGTTCTCGAGGAGGTACCGTGGCGGACAACGAGTCGAAGGGTCGCATCAGTCTGACCGATGCGCGCTCGGACAAGCGCAAGCAGAGCCTCTACTTCCCCGAGGAGATGCTGCAGGAGATCAAAGACGAGGCAGCGCGCCTCGATCGCTCGCTCTCGTGGGTCGTTCAGCGCGCGTGGAAGATCGCCCGCCTCGAGATCCGCAAGCTGCCGAGCGTCAACGAGATCGCGAGCGGCGAAGAGGACGACGAAGGCTGAGCCTGCGTGCTCGCGGCCTCGAGCGCCGCGACACCGGATGCCGACGCCGTCGGCGCTTCGAGAGGTCGAAGGTCGAGGGTCGAAGGTCGAAGGCTGCCGCGAGGACGCGGTCGTCTTCTGCGTTCGACCTGCGACCTTGCGACCTCCGACTTTTGACGCTGCGCCGCGCGTCAGCCGCCGAAGGCCCGCGTCGCGAACGCGACGAGCGTGCGCGCCATCCACGGCGCGGTGATCGCGGTCGCAACGGCGACGGCGAGCAGCTTGGGCAGGTGCGCGAGCGCCGCGTCTTGCAGGCTCGTCGCGCTCTGCAGCGCCGACACGAACAGCCCGACGATCGCGGCGACCGCCACGATCGGCAGGCTCAGCGCGGTGGCCAGCACCAGCGCTTCGCGCGCGAGGGCGAACGGCGCGTCCATCGTCGTCAGTCCGCGGCGGCGTCGGTGCTCGCGGTATCGGTGCCGATGTCGGTCGCCGCCTCGGCGGCGCCCGTGTCGGCCGCCGTCTCGCCGGTGGCCGTATCGGGCGCCGTCTCGGCGGTGGCGGTGTCGGTCGCGCCGGTGTCGGTGCCGCCGGCGTCGGTCGGGCCGCCGCGCGCGCCCCGGCACTCGCTCGTCGTCGCCGACGCGGTGTTCTCCGGGCAGCAGATCGGCTCGTCGATGCCCTCGACGCCCGTGCAGATCAGCGGCGGCTCGCAGTCGTCGTTGCCGTTCGCCTTCTCGCAGCGCTGTGCCTCACCCTGCTTGCTGCACGCCTGGAACACGAACGCGGCGCCGAGCACGAGCAGGGCCGCGGAGATCAGCGAGCGGAAGGAACGCATGGCGCCGTGCCCTACCACGGCCGGCCGGACGCGTGAACGAGGGGCGGTCACTTGGTGATGCGCGCGCCCTTGGGGATGACGGTGATGCCCTTCTCGGAGACCGAGAAGCCGCGCGCGGTGTCGGCGGCGCGGTCGAAGCCCACCGTGAGGCCGGCGGGGATTTCCACGTCCTTGTCGATGATGCAGCGACGCAGCTTGGCGTGCCGGCCGACCTGCACCCCCTCGAAGAGCACGCACTCCTCGAGCTCGCTGAACGAGTTCACGCGCACGCGCGGCGAGAGCACCGAGCGGTGGATGCGACCACCGGAGATGATGCACCCGTTGGCGACCAGCGAGTCGGTCGCGGTACCGATACGACCCTCCTCGCGGAAGACGAACTTCGCCGGCGGATCGTGGGACATGCCGGTGCGGATGGGCCACCGCATGTTGTAGAAGTTGAAGTGGGGCTGGACGGCGACGAGGTCCATCTGCGCCTCCCAGTACGCGTCGGTGGTGCCGACGTCGCGCCAGTAGCCGCGCTCGCGCTCTCCCTCGCCGGGGACGCGGTTGTCGAAGAAGTCGTAGACGAACACCGCGCGGCCCGTCTTGACCATGTTCGGCAGGATGTCGCGGCCGAAGTCGTGCTTGCTCTGATCGTCGGGCAGCTGCGCGTCGCGGGTGATCTCCTCGATGAGCGCCTGACGGTTGAAGATGTAGTTGCCCATCGAGGCGAGGCACCACCCGGGCTTTCCGGGCATCTCCGGCGGGCTCAGCACCTTCTCGTGGAAGGCGAGCACGCGGCCCTCGGCGTCGACCTCGAGCACGCCGAAATCGCGCGCCTCGGCGATGGTCACCGGGATGGCGGCGATGGTCACGTCGGCGTCGAGCGCGATGTGCGTGTCGATCATCTGCCGGACGTCCATCTTGTAGATGTGATCGCCGCCGAAGATCGCCACGATATCGGGGTTGTCGTCGTCGATGACGTGCTTGCACTGCCACACCGCGTCGGCCGAGCCCTTGTACCAGACCGCGCCGGTGCGCTGCTGGGCGGGCATCGGCTCGATGTAGTCGTCGGTGATCGCCGACAGACGCCACGCGCGCGCGATGTGCTCCTCGAGCGACGCCGACTTGTACTGCGTCAGCACCTTGATGCGCGTGAGGCCGCTGTTGACGAAGTTCGACAGGACGATGTCGACGATGCGGTATCGACCGCCGAACGGCACCGCGGGCTTCGCGCGATCGGCCGTGAGGGGCAGCAGGCGGCGACCTTCGCCGCCGGCGAGGATCATCGAGAGGACGTGGGGCTCGCCGAGGACGGGGACGCGTTGCACGCGGGGGCTCCAGGAGGACGCGGGACGACGACTGCGTCAGACCGCAGGATACAGAATCGCCGCCGGTTCGAGATGCTCGTTGCGCAGGTCGGTCGCAGGCCCCGAGCACGCCGTCACGTGCGCGTGCCCGGCCAGCCCTCGGGGACCGCGACCCGCTCGACCCGGGCGTCGAACACCTCGGCGAAGGCTCGATCGGCCAGCGCCGCCACCTCGGTCATCGTCGGCGCGACCACGCCGCCGTTGAGCGAGGCGAGCGACGCCACGCCCTTGTCGCGGATCCCGCAGGGCACGATAGCGGAGAAGCCCGTCAGATCGGTGGTCACGTTCAGGGCGAACCCGTGCATGGTCACCCAGCGCGACAGGCGCACGCCGATGGCGCCGATCTTCGCGGGGCGGATCACGTCTGCCTCGCCGGGCCAGGCGGCGGGCGACTCGAGGTCGACCCACGCGCCGATCTCCTTGGACATCGGGCCGGCCGAGACCCCGAACGTGCGGCAGACCCGGATCATCACCTCGGTGAGGTCGCGCACGTACCTTCGGACGTCGCACCGATCGGGCTTCAGGTCGAAGATCGGGTAGGCCACGAGCTGCCCGGGCCCGTGGTAGGTGACGTCGCCGCCGCGCCCGGTCTCCTCGAGATCGAGGCCGATGGCCGCGCGCTGCGCCTCGTTCAGCAGGACGTGCTCGGCCTTGGCGCCGCGGCCGAGCGTGACCACCGGCTCGTGCTCCAGGAGGAGGAGCGTGTCGCCGATGTGGCCGTCGACGCGCGCCTGGACCAGCTCCCTTTGGAGCTCGTGGGCCGGTGCGTAGCGCACACGGCCGAGCCAGTAGCTCTGCACGGCGCGCGTCATGGATGTTCAGTGCCGGAGGAGGGAATCGAACCCCCGACCTAGCGCGTATGAAACGCCCGCTCTAACCAACTGAGCTACTCCGGCAGGGGGCGCGCTTAATGGAACGTGCGCCGCTCGTCGTCAAGGCCGCGTCGTCCGGGACGCCTGCTCCCCCGCGCCGCCGAGCAGTCGGGCGGTCGCGGGCACGATGATCAGCGAGGCGCAGAGCCCGGCGACCGTCCCGAGGACGCCGATCATGCCGAGATCGCGCAGGCCGGGGAACCCGCAGGTCAGGAGCGCTGCGAAGCCGCAGGCGGTGGTCAGCGCCGTGGTGACGATCGCCCGACCCTCGCGCCGGATGGCCGCCACGGTGCCGCCTTCGCGGAGCGCGTGGAGGAGGAACATCGACTCGTCGACGGTGATCCCGACCAGCACCGGGAGGACCAGCGCGTCGTAGACGTGCACGCGCACGTGGAAGACGCGGACGGCCAGCGCCACCGCGAGCAGCTCCACCGCCAGCGCGACCAGCGCCACGATCACCTCGCGCCCGCTCTTCAGGACCGATCGTAGCGCGATCGCCACGAGGATCAGGGCGACGAGCGCGACGCGCGGCAGATCGCGGGCGAGCGCGGCGCGGAGCGATTGCTCGAGGACCGGGTAGCCGGTGACCACCGCGTCGGGATCGACGCCGGCGATCTCGCGCGCGAGGGCCGCCGGATCGAGGCCCGGGCCGCGTACGTAGGTGGCGACGATGGATTCGCCGGACGTCGGATGGCGCGCCACATGGCGCGCGGCGAGCGGGGCCAGCGGGCCGTCGCGCAGCCGGCCCACCGCGGAGAGCGCGTCATCGACCGTCGCCGGCTTGCGCAGGTACGCGAGCGCGGGCGCGAACGGATCGATCGCGAACCCGACCTCGCCGAGCAGCCGGGAGAGGGCGTCGGCGCGCCCGGCGAGGCCGAGGCGATCGCGCTCGGCGAGGCGCGCCTCGATCGTCGCGCGCGACGGCAGCCACGGGGCGATCGACTCGACGGTGCGCGGGCCGCCGGGACCGAGTGCGCGCGACAGGCGCTCGGCGCGCGCGAGGACCGAGTCGGGATCGCGGCCGGTCTGCGTGATGGTCAGCTGCACCTCGCCCGGCGTGCCGGCGCTCAGGCGGATGGCCTCCTCCTGCGCGACGAGCGACGGCAGGCCCTTGGGCTTGAGCGCGACGATCGCCTCGCCGGTGCGCGGCGGTCCGAGGATCGCGAACGCGACGAGGGCGCAGGCCACCGCGGCGAGCACGATCCGGCCCCCCCGCGGGCTGGCGGCGGAGGCGGCGAGGCGCTCGAGCGCGCGCGGCGTCGGCCGCTCGACGGCGCGGCGCTCGAGGCGCGCGGCGATCGCCGGCGTGAGCGCGAGGATGGCGAGCGCGGTCAGCACCTCGCCGACGGCGCAGAGGAGCCCGAGCTGCCGCAGCGCGGGCAAGCGCGAGAGCGCCATCGCGCCGAACGCGAGCCCCGCGGCGATCGCGGCGGTGAGCGTCGGTCGCGCGACCTCGCGGAGCGCGCGCTGGCCGATCTCGTGCGGCGGCGCCTCCGGCGCGGCGAGGCGCGCGCGCTCGACGCCGGCGTAGACGTGCACGCCGGTGTCGAGGCCGACGCCGATCACCACAGAGGCGAAGCCCATCGCGATGGCGGTGATCCCACCCGGCAACATGGCGGCGACCGCCGTCGTCCACAAGGTGCCGAGGAGGAGCGGCGGTCCGATGGCGAGCAGGGCGCGCGCGCGCCGGAAGGTGACCACGAACGCGACCGCGACGAGCACCGTCGAGAGCGCGCTCGAGAGGTAGAGATCGTGTCGGATCATCCGCTCGACGTCGCGCGCGATGGCCGCGCCGCCGGCGATCGAGGCGCGCACGCCGGGGTGCTTGGGGAGCGCGTCGGCGATTGCGCCCTCGAGCGCGTCGACGAGGCGTTTGGCGTCGTCGGAGTCGAGCGCCGAGCCCACGGTGTTGACCAGCACGAAGCGCGCGCGTCCCTCGTCGGCGACCAGCGCGCCGCTCTCGTCGGCCGAGGCGGTGGCCGCCAGCGTGCGCGCGCGCCCGCGCACGATCGAGAGCAGCCGCAGGGGATCGCCCTTGATCATCGTGGACAGCCCCGACGATCCGGGCATCAGGAGCAGCGCGCGCGTCTCCTCGAGGCGCTCCTTCATGTCCGCGTCGGACAGCGCCTGCGCGAGCTGCTTGCGCTCCTCGTCGTCGGCGAACGCCCACGCGATCGTCGGATCCGGGGGCGGCGCGTCCGGATCGGGCGCGGGCGCCGCGACCGACGTCGTCGCGCCGCGCACGCCGGGGCGCCCGATCGCCGAGCGCGCGATGTCGTCGGCCGCGGCCTCGACCGCGCGCGGATCGTCGCCGCGCACCAGCACGATGGTGACGTCGCCCCCGCCGAAGGCGTCGACGTACGCGCCGAGCGCCTTGGCGGCCGGATCGTCGGGGAAGAGGCTGGCGAGGCGACCCGACAGCCGCAGCCGTGGCACCAGCGCGAGCGACGCGATCGTGAGCAGCAGCGCGAGGAGCGGCGCGAGGCGGAGCAGCCGGGCCATTCACCGTTCCGGAGGCACGGTGGTTTCGGCGTCGTCGGGCTCGACCGGCGCGACAATCGGCGGACGCACGGTCGGCGCGTGCGGGTGCAGGCGCACGTCGACCACGCGGCGCCGACGGATGGCGCGGATCTCCCCGTCGAAGGGCCCGAGCCGCACGTAGTCGCCCTTGCGCGGGATGCGCCCGAGCTCGGCGACCATCCACGCGCCGAGCGCCTCGCCCGCCGCGTCGTCCGGGGGCTCGACGCCGATCGAGCGCAGATCGTCGAGCATCAGGAGCGGGTCGACGTCCCAGCTCCCCGGCTCGCCGGCCACCTCGCGGATGCGCGGCTGCTCCTCTTCGTCGGCCTCGTCGCGGATCTCGCCGACGATCTCCTCGAGGAGGTCTTCCATCGTCAACAGGCCGCTGGTGCCGCCGTACTCGTCGACGACGAGCGCGAACAAGGTCTGCGCCTGCTGCATCGCGCGCAGCACGTCGATCAGGGACTGCGGCTCGGGCACGTAGAGGACCTGCCGGCGCAGCGCGGTGAGGTCGGGGAGCGTGGCGGCCTTCGGATCGAGCAGTAGATCCTTCGAGTACAGGTACCCGACCGCGCGATCGAGATCGTTCTTCTCGGTCAGCACGATGCGCGTGTACTCCTGCTGCCGCAGGTAGGCGATCGCGTCCTTCGGCGTGGTGGACACCGGCAGGTAGGCGATGTCGACGCGCGGGACCATGGCGTGCCGCGCCTGCCGCGACGCGAACCGCACCACGCGCTCGAGGAGCGCCCGTTTGTCCTCCGCGCGAGGCCCGCGCGCCATCGTCGCCGCGATGATGCCCGTGAGCTCCTCTTCGCTCAACTCGCCCTCGCCGGGGACGGCGCCCCGCAGGCCGAAGAGCCGCAGCAGCACCTTGGTGGCGCCCTCGATGAGGAAGTTGACCGGCGACAGCACCAGGTACGCGATGCGCAGCGGGCGGGCGAGCAGCAGCGCGGCGCGCTCGGCGCGGTGCAGCGCCAACATCTTGGGGATCTGCTCGCCGAGCAGTACGTGGAGGTACGTGATCGCCGCGAACGCGGCGACCGCGCCGCCACCGTGCGACGTGCCGCCGAGCGGCTGGCCGCCGAGGCGCTGCCAGACCCGATCGAACAGCCCGGCGAAGGCCGGCTCGCCGATCCAACCGAGGGCCAGGGAGGCGAGGGTGATGCCGATCTGGGACACCGACAGGTAGCGGTCGATCTCCCGCGCGATCTTCAGCGCGGACCGCGCGCCCGGCGTGCCCTTGCGCTCGAGCCGCTGCAGCCGCGCCGGCCGCACGCGCACGAGCGCGAACTCGGCCGCCACGAAGAACCCGTTGAGGGCGACCAGCGCAAGCGCAGCGAGGAGGCCCAGCATCGGTCGATCGACGAAGGTACCATGACGCGGTGCGGATCCGCGTCGTCGCCGTCGGGAAGCTCAAGGAAGCGCACTACCGGGATGCCGTCGACGAGTACCTCGGCCGTCTGAAGCGCTACGCGACGATCGAGGAGGTCGAGATCAAGGAGGGCCCGCAGGTCGCGCAGGCGATGCGCAAGGCCATCCCGCCGCGCGCGCACGTGGTCGCCTTGACGATCGACGGCAAGATGCGCTCGAGCGAGGAGCTGGCCGCGAGGCTGGAGGACCTCGCCGGTCGAACGCCGGAGGTGGTGTTCGTGATCGGGGGGGCGGACGGGATCCCCGCCGAGATCGTGAAGACGGCGAACGAGACGCTGTCGCTCGGGAAGATGACGCTGCCGCATCGTCTGGCGCGGCTGGTGCTGGTGGAGCAGGTGTATCGGGCGATGACGATTCGGAAGGGGGAGCCGTATCACCACGGGTGACTGGAACGCGAACGCGGAGGCGGACGCGGACGCGAACGCGAACGCGGAAGCGGAGGCGGAGGCGGACGCGGAGGCGGGCGCGAACGCGGAGGCGGAGGCGGACGCGCTCAGGGCGTGATGGGGCCGTGGCGGAGCCAACCCGTCTTCAGTAGCCACGACTTCGGATCGGAGACCGGCGGCGGGCCCGTGCCGGCGCTCGTGGGCGCGCGCTTCGCCGTGAAGCCGAAGTGGCGGAAGACCGGGGCCGACGAGAACGGATCGAGCGCGATGCCGAGGCGACCCGCCTGCGCGCTGTGCTTCAGGTGGTTCAGCAGCACGTAGCGGATCGCCCGGTGCACCTCGCGCGCGGTGGGAAGGAGGCGCGCGTGGTAGCGATCGGCGAGCACGCGGCCGCGGGGGCGCCCCATCATCGTGTTCACGCGCTTGGCGAAGCGGATGCCGAAGCCCTGCATGCGGCGCGAGAGGGCGATGCGGTCGTCGGCTTCGACGATCAGGTGCAGGTGGTTTCCCTGCACCGAGAAGTGCACGACGCGTAGGGCGCGGAGCGCTCGCTCGGCCTTCAGGGCGTGCTCGACACAGGAGTAGCCGCGCTGGCTGCGGAGGTTCCACACCCCCTTCGCCATGCGCAGGGTCGCGTGCAGCGGCGTGCGCGTGCCGTCGAAGCGCGGGCGGGCGGCGTGTGCGACCTGGGTCGAAGTCCGCGGACGCCCTGCACCTCTCCGCGCGCCGCCGTGGCGGTGCATCGGCAGGTCGAGCTGGACGGAGGCGCGGCGCCGCATCTTGAATACGGCATATATAACCCAGCCACCGAGAAATGCAATCGCCGGCCACCTGGGGCAAACCGGAGACGTAGGTCACGGAACGCACCGGAGACTTGGGTGACAGGTGTCTCCAGTAGACCGGAGACATGGGCGACACCGGAGTAAGCACATCCCTGACCGCGCGGGGCCTGACCGACGTCGCGCAGCTGCGGCCCGGCAGTCCGGAGAAATGGCCGACCATCTCCGCGCCTGGGTGCGAGCGCCGGACCGCGCTTGCCGTATTGCGAGCGCCGCCGTCGGGAGCCGGTACCATCCGAGACGCGACAGAGGAGTCGCCGCCATGGAGCTCGTTCGCCACGCCAGCTACAACGACTTCCTGAGCGCCGCGGGGCCGATGCTCACGGGGCGCGAGGCCGAGTACAACCTGATGCTCGCGATCGTCGGGTCGCGCGCGCGCGCCGTCGACCCGAACGCCTCGGCGCCGTTTCTCGCCACGCTCCACGAGAATGGGCAGGTCGTCGCCGCGGCCGTCCAGACGCCGCCGCACCAGCTCGTCACCACCGAGCTGCCGCCGGAGGCGGTGACCATGCTGGTCGAGGCGCTCCGGCACGAGCCGGTCGCCGGCGTGCACGGACCTCCCGAGACCGCGCGCGCGGTCGCCCTCGCGTGGTCGCCGGACTCCAAGCTGCGCCTGCGGCTGCGCGTGCTCGCCGCCCGCGAGGTCACGCCACCTCCGCCGGTTCCCGGCGCGCTGCGCCGGTGCGTCGAGTCGGACCTCCCGCTGCTGACCGAGTGGATCGAAGCGTTCTCTCGCGACGCGCACGCGAACCTCATGGGGACAGATGCGCAGACGCGCGCGCGACGGCACCTCGACGGCGGCGACGCGTATCTCTGGGTCGACGGCGAGCGCGCGTTGTCGATGGCGGTCGTGGTGGGTCGCACGCCGAACGGCATCCGGGTGGGCGGCGTGTACACGCCGGCGGCGCTGCGGGGTCATGGGTACGCGGCGGCGTGCGTCGGCGCGCTCACCCAGCGCATGTTCGACGAGGGCCGGA
The DNA here is from genome assembly GCA_016182965.1 of Deltaproteobacteria bacterium. Lineage (GTDB taxonomy): Bacteria > Myxococcota_A > Polyangia > Polyangiales > JADJMO01 > JALHOE01. Next base: position 38,913 of record JACPFM010000031.1, read on the forward strand.
GCTTCTGCTTCCTCTACACCGACGCGTCGAACCCGACCTCGAACCGGCTGTACGAGCGGCTCGGCTACCGCTTCGTGTGCGACATCGAGGAGTGGGCGTTCGCGTCCTCCTGACCCTCACGCGACGTGCGGAACGACCAAGCCGCGCGAGGAGGTACTTCCCGGGCGCAGAGGAGCCCGGCACGCCCTCACGGGAACCGGTCGCCGGACGTGCCGATCACCGCGCCGTCGGGGGCGGTGCCGCCGGTGCCGTGCGACAGCGCGGTGTCGCTGACGACCACGTTGGCCTTCGAGATGGCGACGATCGCATACGACGGTCCGCCTGCGCCGCCGCCGCGGCCCGGCTTGCCGAAGCCGCCGCCGCCGCCGGGGCAGCCGCACTT
>JACPFM010000036.1 GCA_016182965.1 Deltaproteobacteria bacterium
GGCGCTGTCGCCGCATGCGTTCCCGCAGTTCTGCAGCGACAGCCGCGAGCGAAGCGAGCACCAGGGCTTGAAGGGCGTGAAGGCCGGGGTTCATACCCCGGCCTTGAGGTGCAGTCGGTGCCCCGGCCTTCAGGCCGGGGGAAATCACACAGAGGTGCAGCCGGTGGCCCGGCCTTCCAGCGGGCAATCACACTGGCCTTCGGCTTCAGCCGGGGCATCTTGCTGAGACCAGCAACCGCGGGAGCCCGGCTCCATCGCACGGGCATGCGCGTTCTGCCGTTCGCCCTCGCCTTCGGGATCATGCTCGGCTCCGCCGCGGCGGCCGCCGGTCCGATCGCGGACGAGAACGCCAAGCCCGGCATCGACGGGGGCTGGCCGGTGCGCAACGACGGAACCGCCGCGGTCGCGGGCGTGGTCGACGTCTACCCGGGCAAGTGGTCGATCAAGCCCGGCGAGACGATCACCCTCAAGGTGCGCTCGACGACCGGATACTCGGTGCGCGTGTTCCGCGTCGGGTGGTACGGCGGCAAGGGGGCGCACGAGGTGAAGAAGATCGAAGGGCTGCCCGCCGATGCGCAGCCCTACCCCGTCCCCGAGGGCGACTTCGGGCTCGCCGAGGCGCGCTGGAAGGACAGCGTGAGCATCCCGACCGACGCGTCGTGGACCCCGGGCGTGTACGTGGTGCGCGTGGAGCGGGCCGACGGCTTCGAGGCCGACACCTTCTTCGTGGTGCGCGACGACCTCGCGAAGATGCCGATCCTCGCGCTGATCGCGACCGCGACCCACCAGGCCTACAACGCGTGGCCGGGGATGAAGCGGTCGGGCAAGAGCCTCTACGACTTCAACTCCGCGCCCGGCAGCCCCAAAGGGTCGCTCTACGCGGCCGCGGTGAAGGTGTCGTTCGATCGTCCGTTCCTCGTCGGCGGCGGGACCGCCGATCTCGGGACGCAGGAGTACCCGGCGATCCGCTTCCTCGAGCGCAACGGGTGGGACGTCGGGTTCGTGACCGATCAGGACGTGCACGAGCACCCCGAGGTGTTCAAGGGCCGCAAGGCGGTGCTGGTGCTCGGCCACGCCGAGTACTGGACCCACGACATGTTCGACGGCGCGATGGCCGCGCGCGACTCCGGCGTGAACCTCATGTTCATGACCGGCAACACCATCGGCTGGCAGATCCGCTTCGAGCCGGGCGCCGGCGGGCCGATGTCGACCGAGATCGGCTACAAGAACAGCTTCGTCCGCGATCCGGAGCAGAAGGCGGCGATCGCGGCGCTCAACGCCGGCGACATCGAGGGCGCGAAGAAGCACTTCCGCCTGGTGACCCGCGGCTTCCGGCAGCTCGAGTACCGGCCGGAGGTCGGCATCGACATGCGCTCGCCCGCGATGATCCTCACCGGCGTGCAGTCGACCGCGATGATGAAGACCGGCTTTCCGTGGGGCGATCTGGAGATCACCAACCCCACGCACTGGATCTTCGAGGGCACCGGCGTCAAGGCGGGCGATCGCATCAAGGGCGTGATGGGCTACGAGGTCGACTCCACGAAGAAGGGCGATCCGACGTGGGATCACTTCCGCCCCGCGGGGCAGATCCGCCTCGGCACCATCCGCCAGACCACCGACGACTCGGCGCAGGGGTCGGCCGGGTACTACGCGAAGGACCTCGGCGGCGGACGCTTCGCGGAGGTGGTCGCGCTGTCGGCGATCAGCTTCTCGTGGGGGCTCGACGGCTTCGCGCACGGATCGTCCACGCCCGAGAGCGACATCGCCAAGAAGATGGTGAACAACGCGCTCGCGCGCTGGACGTCGACGACGCCGCCCAAGGATCCCGGCTCGGGCCTCGACGAGGACAAGACCGGCGACCCGAACGGCGATCGCGGCGGCAGCGACACCGACCTCGGCGGCGCGCCCGGTCCCTCGGCGCCCAAGAGCAAGGGCTGCACCTACGCGGCGGCCGGCGGGACCTCGTTCGCGCTGGCGGCCGCGGGGCTCTCGGCGCTGTCGCTCGCGCGTCGCCGCCGCCGGCGCCGCCTCGGATGAACACGCTGGCGACTCTCGGGTTACCACCCGCGAGCAGGATGCGCCCCCTCCTGCTCCAGCTCGTTGACCCGCGCGGCCGCAAGCGTTTCCGTAGTTCCTGATCACCGCGGGCTGAAGCCCGCGGCAACTCGCGCAAGCCCCGCTTCGCCGGGCTGAGCGGACGATTTCGGTGAGTCGAGCCTGGAGCTGCGGACAACACCTACGGCGGACGTCCGAGCAAGCCCAGCGAAGCTGGGCTTCAGAGGCATGCCGTGGGCTTCAGCCCGCGGACATGAGAGGAAAGCACTTCTCGGGAGCTTTCCACGCGCGCTCCCCTCGGTGGCATCAGCGTTGAATACAGGGTCGAACCTCCGCCGAGCGGCACCAGAGACGGGGCCCGAGAATCGCGAACGCGGCCTGGCCCCGTCGATTCCCCCGCGCCGATCGCCTACAGACGCGGGATGCCCTTCTCGACGACCTCTCCGCTCACGGGCGAACCGCTCGCACCCGTCGAGGCCACGCCGGTCGGCTCGGTCGCCCAGCTCGTCTCCCGCGCGCGCGAGGCGCAAGCCGCCTGGGCGAGCAAGCCACTCGAGGCGCGCATGGAGGCGATCTATCGCGTGAAGGATCGCATCCTCGACGCCGGCGAGGAGATCGCGCGCGTGCTGCGCACCGAGTGCGGCAAGCCCGAGGGCGAGGCGTGGACGGCCGAGGTCATCCCCAACGCCGATCTGGTCGAGCACTGGATCGAGGGCATCGAGGAGGCGCTCGCGCCGGAGGAGGTCTCGCTCGATCCGATGACCTATCCGGGCAAGAGCGGGGCGATCCACGCCGTGCCGCGGGGGGTCATCGCGCTGATCACGCCTTGGAACTTCCCCGTCGCCATCCCGCTGCGCACCATCGTGCCGGCCCTGCTCGCGGGCAACGCGATCGTGTTCAAGCCGAGCGAGCACTCGCCGCGCGCCGGGGCGCTGGTCGCCAAGCTGTTCGAGGGGCTGCTCCCGCCCGACGTGTTCGTGCTCGTCCAGGGCGGCGGCGACGTCGGCGCCGCGCTGGTGAGCTCCGGGCCGGACCTGATCGTGTTCACCGGATCGGTGCCCACCGGCCGCAAGATCGCCGAGGCGGCGGCGCGCGCGCTCACGCCGGTGAGCCTCGAGCTCGGCGGCAAGGACGCGGCGATCGTCCTCGACGACGCCGACGTCGAGCGCGCCGCGCGCGGCATCGTGTGGGGCGCCTTCAACAACGCGGGGCAGAACTGCGCGTCGATCGAGCGCGTCTACGTCCACGAGAAGATCGCCGGCGCGCTCGTCGACCGCATGGTGGCGCTCACCCGGCAGCTGCGCGTCGGCGAGGACGTCGGGCCGCTGACCACCCAGCAGCAGCTCGAGGTGGTGCAGCGCCACGTCGACGGCGCGCGCGAGCTCGGCGCCGAGGTGCTCTGCGGCGGCAAGGCGACCGGGCGCGGTCTCCTCTTCGAGCCGACCATCGTGAAGGTCACCGGCGACGAGGGGCGCATCCCCCTGATGACCGACGAGACCTTCGGACCGGTGCTGCCGGTCGTGATCGTCAAGAGCGAGGACGAGGCGATCCGGCGCGCGAACGACTCGCGCTACGGCCTGACGGCGAGCGTGTGGACGAAGAAGACCTCGCGCGGCGAGCAGCTCGCCGAGCGGCTGCGCGCCGGCGTCGTGACGGTGAACAACCACGGATTCACCGCGGCGATCGCCGCCGCCCCGTGGAGCGGCGTCGGCGAGAGCGGGTTCGGCGTGACCAACAGCAAGCACGCGCTGCGCGAGTTCACGCGCCCGCGCTTCGTGCTCGTCGACAAGTCGAGCGCGAAGTCGGAGCTCTGGTGGATGCCCTACACGCCGAGCCTCGTCGCCACGGTCAAGGCGATGAGCATCCTCCGCAGCGCCTCGCGCAGCATCGGCGAGAAGCTCCGCGCGCTGATCATGCTCCTGTCGAACGCGCCCAAGCGGCTCATGGGCCGCTGAGAAACTGTCGGAAAATCCCCCGGACTGAAGTCCGGGGCACCGACTGCACCTCAAGTCCTTCGGACTTCACCGACTTGCCCAGCCTGGCATGGGGTTGTCGCTGCAGTTTGGCGAGCGTCGAATCGAGTCTGAACAACAAGGTTTCAACCGTTTCAACCCGGGGGATCTTCAGACAGCTCATGAGACTTCACGCCCTCAGCGGCGACCTGCGTCGGAAGAGCAGGTACGCCGGGACGCCCGCCGCCACGATCGAGAGGCCGACGATCGCCTCCCGAACCCCGGACGCGAGGAGGCGCACGAGCACCCAGCCGTTCGCGACGACGAAGACGATCGGGACCCACAGCGGCACGCGGAACGGTCGCGGCAGCGTCGGCCGACGCGCGCGCAGCACCAGCACGCCGAGGACGGTCAGCGTCGAGAACGCGACGATCGCCACGGTGGTGAAGGTCAACAGCCGCTCGAACGTGCCGGTCAGGAGCAGCGCCGCCGCGATCGCGCCCTGCGCCACGATGGCGTTGACCGGGACGCGACGCTTCGGGTGCACCTCGGCGAGGCGACGGAAGAGGATGCCGTCCTCCGCCATCGCCTGGTAGATCCGGGGGCCGGTGACGATCGACGCCTGCAGCGAGCCGAGCACCGCGAGCGCGACCAGCGCCTTGGTGATCACCGCGCCGCCGGCGCCGAAGGTGCGCTCGGCCGCGAACGAGGCGATGTCCGTCTGCTCCCGCAGCACCGGGATCGGCGCGATCCGGAGCAGGATCACGTTGATCACGAGGTAGAGCGCGGTGCAGGCGACGGTGCCGAGCAAGAGCGCGCGCGCGAGCGTCCGCCGCGGATCGCGGATCTCGCCGGCGACGTAGGTCGCGGCGTTCCACCCGGCGTAGGCGAAGAGCACGGGGACGCAGGCGAGCGCGAGGTCGGACGCGCGCTCGCCGCCGGGCAGCGGCGGCGCCGAGGCGCGCGCGCCGGTGAGCAGGCCGGCGACCACGAACGCGGCGAAGAGCGCGACGACGGTCCCCACGAGCACGTTCTGCGTCCAGCGCCCGGGATCGATCCCGCGCGCGTTGAGCATCGTCAGCGCGAGGACGGTGGCGAGCGCGATCGGCAGCTCGGGCAGGCCGAGCGAGGGCCCGACGATGCGCGCGAACGCGGCGGCGTGCGTCGCCACCGAGCCGGGGAAGCCGATCCAGAACGACGTCCACCCGGAGAGGAAGCCGGCGAGCGGGCCGTAGGTCTGACGCAGGTACACGTACTCACCGCCGCCGCGCGGGAACGCGGCGCCGAGCTCGCCGTTCGACAGCGCGCCGCAGATCGCGATCAGCCCGCCGAACATCCACACGCCGAGGAACGCCGCGGGAGAACGGACGTACTGGGCGACGATGCCGGGCACGATGAAGATGCCGACGCCGACCATGCTGCCGAGGACCAGCATGGTCGCGTCGAACAGACCGATGCGCCGGCGCAGCGCGGCCGCGAGCATCAGGGCCCTTGGGTCGCCGGGACCATCGGCACGAAGATCACCGCGCCGAGGCTCTCGCGCTGCAGCTTGCCCTTCACCTTCCGGATGCGGACGAGATCCTGGAAGGAGTAGCGCGGGCCGACCGGCAGGACGAGGATGCCGCCTTCCGCCAGCTGATCGGTCAGCGCCTTCGGGATCTGGGGAGGCGCCGCGGTGACGACGATGCGATCGAACGGCGCCTTGTCGGGCCACCCGGCGTAGCCGTCGCCGGCCCGGACCTCGACGCGGTAGCCGAGCTCGCGCAGGCGTGTGCGCGCCTCGTTCGCGAGAGGCTCGACGATTTCGATCGAGTACACCTCGGCCGCGAGGAGCGAGAGGATCGCGGCCTGGTAGCCCGAGCCGGTGCCGATCTCGAGCACGCGCTCGCCGCCTTTCAGATCGAGCGCCTCGGTCATCATGCCGACCACCGTCGGCTGCGAGATCGTCTGGCCGTGGCCGATCGGCAGAGGCGTGTCGAGGTAGGCCGACCTCACCGAGACGCCTGGAACGAAGAGGTGACGCGGCACCTTGCGCATCGCTTGCAGCACGCGCGGATCCCGCACGCTGCCTTCGAAGCCGATGAGATCGACCAACCGCCCACGGAGCTCGTCGGCCATCGCTACCTCTTCGGGGACGGAGGTCGGACCGCCACCGGTCGCGGCCGGCGGCGCCGCGGGCGGCGCGGACGAAGCCGCGCCGATCGCCGCAGCGTCCGGCGACGCGCTCGGGCGGCCGTCACGGCTGCAGCCGACCGTCGTCGTGAGCACGGCCGTCGCGAGAGACGCTCCTCGCCGCCAGGATCGGTCCATGCCCACCTCGCGTGCGATCGGGATGCCAACGCGCGCTCGAGCCCGCGTCAGCCGGCGGGAAGGCCGGTGGGAAGGCCGGTCGGAAGGCCGGTGGGAAGCTCGCGTCGCGACGAGGAGGCGGCGACCCCATCCGAAGCCCGCACGGCTCGCACTCGAGCGATCGGAGGGGAGAGATGGCGTTCATCGCGCGGTGGTCGATCGACGTTCCGTTCGGCAAGAAGGACCAGCTGTTCGCGGTCCTCGACGAGTGGAACGCCTGGGGGGACGCGCACGGTTGGCCTCAGGCTCGTCTGGTCGTCGGCTCGATCGGCGCGCCCGAGTCGCGCGTCGAGGAGGAGTACCGGTTCGACAGCCTCGCCGATCTCGAGGCCGCGTGGGCGAAGCTCTCCGATCCGAAGGTCGCGAGCTTCCGCGATCGGATCGCGCCGTTCATCGTGCCCGGATCGCCGCGGTGGGAGATCTTCCGCGTGCGGGGCGGCTGACGGCTCCGCCAAGGACGAGACTCCTGCTGGCACGGCTGATCGATGTCACCGAGCAGACCCTGCGATTCGCGACCCGAAGGGGCCTTTCCCGGGGTCCGGAAGGCTGAGACTCGCGGCGACCTCAATTCGTCATTTTCATTCGGATCCTAAAGATCCCAAACGATGGTGCCGTTTACCGACGGGTGGACTCCACCGAGAACGACGCCTCACCGCCGCCGCCCTCCTTCCGACGGTTCGACCAGCCCGGCGAACGGTACGCGGGGTTTCACGCCTCGATCGTCGACGCGACCCTCGACGCGGTGCTCTGCGTCGACGCCGACGGGAGGATCGTCGACGCCAACCGCGCCGCCGGGACGATCCTCGGGTGGTCGCACGCCGAGCTGCTCGGGCGTGAGCTCGAGGCGATCCTCCAGCGCGACGCCGTCGATCGCGCGGTCGCCTCCGAGAACGAGCCGGCGGTCGGGAAGCGCACCGAGGTCGTCGCGACGCGCCGGGACGGCTCGCCGTTCCCCGCGGAGCTGACCGTGCTCCCGACGCCGCACCCGCCGAGCGGGGTCGTGCTCAGCCTCTTCCTGCGCGACATCTCCGATCGGCGGCGCGCGGAGGAGGCGCTGCGCGAGAGCGAGCGGCGCTACGCGCTGGCGATGCAGGCGATCCGCGACGGCGTATGGGAGTGGAACGGGCAGGAGGACTCCTACTTCTCCCCGCGCTGGAAGGAGATGCTCGGCTACGAGGACCACGAGATCAGCAACGTGGGCAGCGAGTGGGTCGCGCGCATCCACCCCGACGATCTCGGCCGGGTGACCTCGTTGATGCGGGACGCGGCCGAGCGAGGCGCCGCGCGGATCGAGGTCGAATTCCGGATGCGCCACAGAGACGGCAGCTACCGGCGCATCCTCAGCCGCGGCGTGCCGGATCGAACGCCGCGCGGGTTCCGCTTCGTCGGCGCCGACAGCGACGTGACCGAGCAACTCGCGTCGCTCGAGGCCTTGCGCCAGAGCCGCGAGATGTTCCGCAACGCCTTCGAGCACGCCTCGATCGGCAAGGCCGTCGCTGCGCTCGATGGGCGGTGCACCGAGGTCAACCCAGCGCTGTGCCGGATGCTCGGCTACACCGAGGCCGAGCTCCTGCGCCTGCACATGCACAACGTCACGCATCCGGATGACCGCGCGCAGGAGCTCTCGCTGTTCGAGCGGATGCTCGCGGGAGAGCTTCCGTTCTATCAGCACGAGCGGCGCTGCCTGCACAAGGACGGCCGCGTGGTGTGGGCGCTCGTCAGCGGCTCGATCGTCCGCGACGCGGAGCGCAACCCCCTGTTCCAGCTGGCCCAGTTCGTAGACGTCACCGTGCGCAAGGAGGCCGAGGCCGAGAGCCTGCGCGCGAAGGAGGCCGCCGAGCGCGCCAATCAGGCGAAGTCGCAGTTCCTGTCCAACATGAGCCACGAGCTTCGCACGCCGCTGAATGCGATCATCGGCTTCGGGCGCGTGCTCGAGCGACAGCGACACGGCGCGCTCAACGATCGTCAGAGAGGCTTCGTGCGGGACGTGGTCGAGAGCGCGGAGCACATGCTGCAGCTAGTGAGCGATCTGCTCGAGCTTCGGCGGCTCGAGGATGGTCGCCTGCACCTGCAGCTCGGGCCCCTGGCCATGCCGCCGCTGGTCGATGAGGCGCTGCGCATGGTGCGCGGTGCGATCGAGCAGAAGCAGCAGTCCCTCGAGACGGAGCTGCCCGCCGATCTCGGTCGAGTCATCACCGATTCACGCGCGTTCGTCCAGGTGTTGGTCAACCTGCTCACGAACGCCACGAAGTACACCGAGCCCGGCGGTCACATCATGGTGCGCGCGCGCGTCGACGGGAGCTTCGTCGAAGTCGAGGTCGAGGACGACGGGCCGGGCATCCCGCCAGAGGACAGGGAGCGCGCGTTCCAGTACTTCGAGCGGCTCCGCCGGCCGGACAGCGAGCAGGGCGGCGGCTTCGGGATCGGCCTCGCGCTGACGAGGGCCCTCGTGGAGCGATGGGGCGGCGCCATCGGCATACGCGGCGCGACCGCTCGGGGCTCGATCTTCCATTTCACGGTTCGACACGAACCGAACGAGACAGGAGCTCGGTGATGAGCGCGCGCTTGCTGGTCATCGACGACGACGCGCGAAACCGCCGTCTGCTCGAGGCGATCCTCGGGCCCGAGGGCTACGATGTGGTCGAGGCGTCGAGCGGAGAGGTGGCGCTCGAGGTCCTCTCGCAAGGCGGGATCGATCTGGTCCTGCTCGACGTGATGATGCCCGGGATCGACGGCATCGAGACCTGCCGTCGCATCCGTCGCGATAGCCTCGACCTGCCGGTCGTGATGGTCACCGCCGCGGCGGATCGCGCGTCGCGCGTACGCGCGAAGGAGGCCGGCGCGGACGACTTCCTCACCAAGCCCGTCGACGAGCTCGAGCTGCTCGTTCGGGTCGCGAACCTCCTGACGGTGAAGGCGCATCGGGATCGCGAGAAGGAACAGCTCGATTTCGTGGAGCACGAGCTCGAGCGGCGAACCGCGCAGCTCCTGCACGCCGAGCGCCTTGCCACGCTGGGCACGCTCGCGAGCGGGATCGCCCACGAGCTGAACAACGTCGGCGCCGTGCTCGGCATGCACGCGGAGCTCCTGCGACAGCAGGTCGAGGCCAGAGCATCCGCCGACGACACGGACGTCGCCGCGCTGTCGTGGGCGAGCGAGCACCTGTGCACTCACGCACGGCAGCTCATGCGGCTCGGGCGGCCCGGTCCCGACACCACCGAGCAGCTCGATCTCGTCGAGGTCGTCGACGCGACGATCGCGATGCTGCGCAGCGTGGGGAAGACGAGGCGCGTCGACGTCCGGGTGACGCACGCGGGATCGTGCGTCGTCCGCGCGAGCCGGACACGTATCGAACAGGTGGTGGTGAACCTCGTCGGAAACGCGGTCGACGCGGTCCGCGACACGAACGAGCCGGTGATCCGAGTCTCGGTGGGCGGCGACGGGGGCCGCGTCCGCTGCGCGATCGAGGACAACGGCTGCGGCATCGCTCCCGACGAACTTCGCCGCATCTTCGAGGCGTACTTCACGACCAAGCCGGAGGGGCAGGGAACCGGTCTCGGGCTCGTGGTGGTCCGACGCATCATCGAGGAGCTCGGTGGCACGATCGCCGTCGACAGCATCGTCGGGCAGGGGACGACCATGCGGTTCGAGCTGCCCTCCGCCTCGGCGCCCCCGACCGACACGCCCCTCGAGGAGGCGCCCGAAAGCTCCGCGGCCTGACCGGCGGCGCGCGTCTCCAGCCAGATACGACGCCGTGTCTTCGACAGCGCTCGTGGCGCGCCCTCGACCGTGACCGCTGACGGGTCCTAGACTGAACGACGTGTCTTCCCAGCGCCCCCTCGCCGGCCTCTTCCTCTTTGCGTGGCTCGCTGTCGTCGGCGGCGCGGCCGCGCACGGTTGCGCGGCGAGCAAGGGAGAAGACGCGACGCCCCGCCGCGACTCGTCGGTGGGCGGCGACGCGGAGCCCGAAGACACCGGAGCGCCGCTGGCCGACGGCGAGCTTCCGCCCGAAGACTCCTCCGTCCCGGGCACCGACTCCGCGACGCCTGCCGACACGCTCGCCTCGGACACCGGCGGCGCTGCGACCGACAGCGGAGTCGGCGCCACCGATGGCGCGGTCGACTCGAAGCCGCCGCCCGTCTCGGTGCTCCAGATCGCGCCGGCCGACACCGTCCTGACGCTCGTCGGGGGCACGGCCAAGCGCACGTTCGCCGCGAAGCTCGTCGCGCCCGACGGGACGACGACCGATCTCACGTCGAAGACCGCGTTCTCGATCGTCGACGGCACGCTGGGATCGTTCGCCGGCGCCACGTTCACCGCGACGAAGGCCGGCAAGAGCACGATCCAAGCGACGACGCCGGGTTACGCGGCCTCGACGCCGATCACCGTCACGGGCCCGTCGGTCATCATCGGCCCCGGCGCGACCGCCGACGCACCGACGAAGTTCGGCGGCACCGTCGACTCGACGGCGAGCCCGAGCTTCGTCTACCCGGCGAACGGAACGCTCGTCCCGCCGAACATGAACGTGTTCGAGTTCCACTTCCTGCCGGGCGCCGGCAACACGCTGTTCGAGCTCTCGTTCACGAGCGCGTCGGTCGACACGAAGGTGTACTTCGGGTGCACCGCCGTCGGCTCCGGCTGCGTGTACACGCCCGACGCGACGGTCTGGAAGCTCGTCGCCGAGGGCGGTCGCGGCGGCGATCCGGTGAGCTACAAGCTGCGAGGCGTGAACGCCGCGTCGCCGGGCAAGGTGGGCGTCTCGGCGACCCGGGCCATGTCGTTCGGTCTCGAGGACATCGTCGGCGGCATCTACTACTGGAACGCCAAGATCGGCGCGACGATGCGCTACGAGTTCGGCGTCAGCGGCAAGGCCGGCGAGACGTACATGAACGCGGCGTCTGCTGGCGCGACCACCTGCGTCGGTTGTCACGTGCTGTCGCGACCGGGGCATCGCATCGCCGTCGGCCTCGACATCCCGGCGCCCTCTCCGTACAAGGTCTACGACGTCGCGAGCAAGGGGCTGATCTTCTCGGCCGGCACCGCGTTCGGCGGCGGCTCCAACTTCTTCAGCTTCTCGCCCGACGAGACCAAGGTCCTCACGTCGAACGGGATCGGCATCGGTTACCGCAACGCCGTCACCGGCGCGGTGATCACCGATCCCCTCGTCGCCGCGGGCACGATGCCCGACTGGTCGCCCGACGGCTCGAGGGCGGTGTACGCGAAGCCGCAGACGCCACCGCCCTGCATCGGGTTCTGCGGCGCCGCCGGCGTCGAGAAGGCGTCGCTGCAGGTGATGCCGTTCGACGGCACCAAGTGGGGCGCTTCGACCACGCTGGTCCCGTACTCGGGCCAGAACAACTACTACCCGGCGTACTCGCCGGACGGCGCGTGGGTCATCTTCAACCGCTCCCCCTCCGATCTGGGCTCGTACGACGCCAAAGACGCCGAGGTGTGGGTCGTCGCGTCGAGCGGCGGCACGCCCATCAAGCTGACCACCGGCTCGACCGGCGGCGACTCGTGGCCGAAGTGGACGGCGGCCATGCAGGCCTACAAGAGCGGCGGCCTCGTCTGGGTCACGTTCTCGAGCCGTCGCGCCTACGGCCTGCGGCTCGCCGCGGGATCGACGGCGCAGATCTGGATGACCGCGTTCGATCCGGCGAAGGCAAAGGCGGGCGCCGACCCGAGCTACCCCGCGTTCTGGCTGCCCTTCCAGGACGGAAGCAGCGGGAACCACATCGCGCAGTGGGTCACCAAGGTCGATCGCAAGCCGTGCAAGGAGTCCTCGGAGTGCCCGTTCCAGGCGTGCATCGACGGGTTCTGCAAGCCGATGAAGTGAAGGCCCAAAGCGCCGGAGGCCTTCAGCTGCCTCCAGGCGATCGTCAGCGCCCGGGCCGGCGGCGCGGCCGACGAAGGAGCGCGAGCGCGAGGAGGACGGCGCCGACCGCTCCACCCGAACCAGCTTGCGACGCTGCGCGTCGACCGCCCATGGCGCATCCGCCCGAGTCCTCGGAGGCCTCGTGCACGACGCAGCGCTTGGCCGCGCTGTCGCAGACGGCCCCCGGCGCGCAGTCCTCGGTCCGCGCGCACTCGCTGCCGCAGCGGCCGTCGCTGCGACACCGGTAGGGCGCGCAGCTCGCCGCGACACCGTCGGCGCCGATCGACGACAGCCCGTCGGCCGTGCACGAGCCCTCGGCCACGCACTTCGCCTCGGCGCACACGTTGCCCTTCGCGCAGTCGGCGTGCGAGGTGCAAGCGGTCTTGCAGCCGGCGCCGTCGCACCCGTACGGCGCGCAGGTGCGCGCCTCGCCGGCGAGGCAGCTTCCGGCGCCGTCGCACCGGGAGGTCTCGTGGAAGACCGCGCCCTCCCCGCACCACGAAGCTCGACACTCGACCGCGTCGCCGGCGGCGAACGCCACACACTTCTCGGGATCGCGCGCGCCGTCGCACGCGAGCTGCTGGCAGACGTCGGGCCCGGCTGCGCCGCACGCGGGCCGGGCGCCGCGCGGCGCGCCGCTGACCGGCGCGCAGGTGCCGACCTTGCCGGGGACGTCGCACGCCTGGCATTGCCCCCGACATGCGCTGTCGCAGCAGACGCCGTCGGCGCAGACGGCGGACGCGCACTCGTCGTCGGCCGCGCAGCTCTCGCCGTTGCTCTTGGCGCAGGTGCCGCGCTTGCGCTCGCTCGCGCAGGTCTTGCCCGCGCCGCACGACGCCTCGGCGCAGCACACGCCCTCGGTGCAGAACGTGCCCGACGCGCAGGAGGACGCGTCGATGCAGGACTTCCCGAGGCCGACCACCGGCACGCACGCGCCGGCGTTGCAGTAGAAGCCGGCGGCGCAGTCGGTGCTCGCCGCGCAGCTCGTCTTGCACGACGACGCGCCGCACGCGTAGGCGCCGCACGCGTTGGGGACGTCGAGGCACTTGCCCTTGCCGTCGCACTTGGAGAGGTGCGTCTCGACCCCGGCGGCGCACGCGGTGCTGCTGCACGAGACGGTGGTCGCCGCGAGGTTGCAGCGGGTCGTGTCGACGCCGTTGCACGACGGCCCGCAGGTGGTGCCGACGCCCGCGCCGAAGCACGCCGCGCGGCCGGCCGGCGGCGCGCCGACGACCGGCGAGCAGGTGCCGACCTTGCCGGTGACGTTGCAGGCGCCGCACTGGAGGAGCGCGCCCGCGCCGTCGCGGCACCCGGAGTTGCAGCACACGCCGTCGACGCAGAAGGTGCTCGTGCACTCGCGGCCGGCGCCGCAGGCGACGCCGTTCGCCTTCTTGGCGACGCACACGGTGCTCGAGCACCAGTAGCCGGTCGCGCAGTCGTCGTCGGACGCGCACTTGGTCGGGCAGGTACCGCCGTTGCAGCGATAGGGCGCCGCGCACGCGGTCGCGCAGCAGAGGCCCGAGGCGCAGATGTTCGTGTTGCACTCGCCGGCCGCCGTGCAGACGGCGCCGTTCGACAACAGGGCGAAGCGCTCGGTCGAGGCGACGGTGAGCACGACGCCGGTGTTCGCGAGCCCGCCGGTGACGAGGGCCTCGTACGCGCCGGGCACGCCGGCGACGGGGAACGCGGCCGCGCGATGATACTGCCGCCGCGTCGCCATGCTCGGAACGGTGCGCCACGTGCTCGTCGCCGACTCCCAGATCGCGGCGGTCGAGAGCGAAGAGCCACCGGTCCAGGAGCTGGAGCCGCCGACGACGAGGAACCGCCCGAACCCGAGCCCCACCACCTCGGCGCTGTGACGCGCGCCCGGCAGCGCCGGTCCTGCGCTCCAGGTGCCGGTGACCGGGTTGTAGATCTCGGTGCTCGACGAGGGGATGTAGCCGGGGCCGAGATCGCCGGTCACGACCACGCGGCCGTCGGGCATCGCGAACGCCATCGCGCCGTTGCGCCCCTGCGTCGGCGGCGTGGCGACCTTCCAGTTGTTGCTCGCCGCGTCGTAGATCTCGGCGGTGCTGTAGGCCGCCCAGGGACCGCCGAAGACGAACGCGCCGCCGGCGTTCGGTCCGGTGGTGAGCGTCAGGACGTTGTGCCCGCCCTGACGCGTGACCGGCGCGTCCGGCGGGTTCACCGGCGCGTTGAACTTGTTCTGCGCAGGGTCGTAGAGGTCGACCATCGCGTAGTCGGTGCCGCCGACGACCAGCACGCGATTGCCGGTCGGCAGCAACGTCGCGCGCGCGCCGCGGCGCCAGCGCTTCATCGGGGAGAGCGTCGGCGTCCACGCACCGGTCGCCGGATCCCACACCTCGGCGGTGTCGAGGCTGGTCGGGTTGTACCCGCCGATCGCCATGACCTTCCCCGAGGCGAGACGGATGCCGGTGACGATCGACCGCGGCGTCGCCATGCTGCCGGTCGCCGTCCAGGTGTTGGTCTTCGGGTCGTAGATCTCGGCGGTGCTCAGGTAGTAGCCGCCGTCCCAGCCGCCCGCGACGAGCACGCGGCCGTCGGCGAGCGACACCGCGGCGTGCTCCTGGCGCGGCGAGCCCATCGGCGCGCTCGTGGTCCACGCGGGGTCGACGACGACCGGGAAGGTCAGACCTCCGGTGTCGACCGTGAGGGCGAGCGCGTCGTGATCGAGCGAGACGTGCAGCGCGCGCCGTTCGCCGCGCGCGTCGACGGCGTACGGCGGCGGCGCGACCAGCTCGACGCGCCCGGCCTCGCCCACCGCCTCGATGCGCCCTTCGCGCAGCCGCATCGCCGCGATGGCCGGCCCGCGGTGCAGGCGGAAGCGCGCGGTGGTCGGCGCGCGCGCGTCGCGCAGCACGCGCAGCTCCTCGACCGTCGCGCCGTCCTCGAGGACGACGACGTCGGTCGCCGGATCGGCGTCGCGATAGACGACGCCGCCGTCCACCCGATCGCCCGGGACGTCCGCGGCGTGCTCGCCCACAATCTCGAGCGAAGCGTCGGGACGGTCGTGAACAGCGATGCGCAGCGGCGTGGTCGCGCGCGCGGGCAGCTGCACGTCGACGAGCCGTACGCCGGCGCGCGCTTCGGGCAAAGACAGACCCGGCCAGGCGCGGAGCGAGCGGACGACGCGATCGGCGCCGGTCGCCGCCGGCTCGCGCGGCGCCTCGGAGCGGCAGCCCAGCGAAGCGAGCAGGAGCAGGGTGAGCGGCGCGGCCCTGACGACCCGCCTGCGCGCGGCCCACGCGGCGATCGCGCCGAGGATCCACCATCCCGCGCCGACGCTCGTGGCGCGGCCGCTGGAGCAGCCGCCGCTGCCGCCGTCGTCTCCTGCGCCGGCGACCGCGACGCAGGTGCCTCGCGTCACGTCGCACACGTACCCGCCGACGCAGCCGCTCGAGTCGACGCACGACGAGGCGCACGTGCCGCTCGCCGTATCACAGCGATAGGGCAGGCACTCGGTGCGCGCGCCGTCCTTGCCGATCGACGCGAGCGCGTCGGTGGTGCACTGCGCCTTGGGGACACAGGCGCCCGCCTCGCACGCGAAGCCCGACGCGCAGTCGCCGCTCGTCGCGCAGGAGGTCTTGCAGCCCTTGTCGTCGCAGGAGAACGGCGCGCAATCGATGGGCGCGAACGCGCGGCAGCTGCCGGCGCCGTCGCACGTGCGGGACGGGGCGAAGCTCGTGCCCTCGCACTTCGCCGGGGCGCAGGACACCGCCGGTCCGTTGCGGTAGCCGACGCACGTCGCGCGGTCCTTCTCGCCGTCGCACGAGCGCGCCTTGCACGGGTCCCCCGCGCCGTCGTCGCACGCCGTGCGCCCGCCGTGCGGCTCGCCGGCGATCGCGACGCACTTGCCCAGCTTGCCCGGGACGTCGCACGCCTCGCACTGCCCCGCGCACGCGGACTCGCAGCAGGTGCCGTCGACGCAGCGCCCGGAGCCGCACTCGTCGTCCTTGGCGCAGGCGGTGCCGATCGTCTTGGTGCAGGTGCCGAGCTTGCCGGCGACCGCGCACGAGCTCCCGCCGCCGCCGCAGCTCGCGACGTCGCAGCACACGCCGTCGGTGCAGAACCCGGTCGCGCAGGTCTCGCCGCTCGCGCACTCGGTGCCGAGCCCGAGCTTGGCGAAGCACACGCCGCCGGCGCAGTAGTGGTTCGCGGCGCACTGAGCGCTCGTCGTGCACGTCGAGCGACACGCGGTGGCGCCGCAGGCGTAGGCGCCGCACGACGTGGGGACGTCGGGACAGCTCCCCGCGCCGTCGCACAGCGACTGGTGCGCCTCGACCCCGCCGCTGCAGGTGTTCGCGCCGCACGGCGTCGACGCGCTCGCATACGTGCAGGCGGCGGTGCTCGCGCCGTCGCACGTCCGCCCGCAGACGGTGCCCGCGCCGGTGCCGCCGCAGGCCGGCCGCGACCCGTGCGGCGCGCCCTTGACCGGCGAGCACGTGCCGAGCGCGCCCGCGACGTCGCAGGCGGCGCACTGACCCGTGCACGCGGTGTTGCAGCAGTAGCCGTCGACGCAGAACCCCGCGGCGCACTCGGCCGCGCGCCCACAGGCGCTCGCCGCGCCGGACGCCTTCTTGGCGACGCAGGCGCTGCCGTTGCAGTAGTAGCCCGAAGCGCACGCAGCGTCGCTGGCGCAGCTGGTCGTGCACGCACCGGTGGTGCAGGTGTACCCCGTGCAGGCGGCGTTGCAGCACACGCCCGAGGCGCAGAAGCCCGAGAGGCAGTCGCCTGCGACGGTGCATGTCGCACCATTGGCGGCCGGACCGTACAGCTCGGTGGTGGAGTGCACGGTGCTGCCGCTGCCGCCGCCGATGACGATCGCGCGCCCCGAGGCGAGCGGAGCGGCCGCCGCGCCGTCGCGGTAGCTCGCGAGCGAGGGCGTCGCGAGGAAGGTGTTGGAGATGGGGTCGTAGAGCGTCGCGCCGTTGCCGTTGACGTAGCCGCCGCCGACCAGCACCCTGCCCGTGGTCAAGGTGGCGACGAACGCCTGCGTGCGCGCGATGGTCGCCTTCGGCCCCGCCGTGAACTTGCCGGTGGCCGGATCGTACAGATCGCTCGAGGCGGAGTAGCCATCGATGCCCGAGCCGCCGAAGACCAGCACCTTGCCGGAGGCGAGCACCGCGCTCGCCGGAAAATGCCGCGGCTCGCTCATCGAGCCGGTCGGGGCGAAGGTGTCGGTCGCCGGATCGTAGAGCTCGGCGGTCGACAGCGTCGGCCCGTGGAACCAGCCGCCGGCCACCAGGACCTTGCCGTTGGAGAGCAGTTGCACGGCCGGCTTGCCGCGCTCGAAGGCCATCGTCGCCGCGGGCTTCCAGGTCCCGAGCGCCGGATCGAAGAGATCGCAGACGCCGGTCGGGCCGTAGGGGTAGCCGCCGACCGCGAGGACCTTGCCGCTCGTCAGCCTGACCAGATCGAGGCTGTGCCGCGCCATCTGCAGCGTGCCCGCCGCCGACCACGTGCCCGCCGAGGGCGTGAAGATCTCCGCGTTCGCGGTGTTGCCGGAGGTGGTCTGGCCACCGCCGACGAGCACCCGACCGTCGGCGAGCCGCGTCGCGCCCATCGACGTGCGCGGGGTGGCCATCGATCCCGTGGCGGAGAACGTGTTGGTCGACGCGTCGTAGATCTCGCAGGTCGACAGCGCGCCCGCCGAGGTGGAGCCGCCGATGACGAGGAAGCGCGTGGACGAGAGCGCGACGACCGCGTGCGACCGGCGCGGACTGGACATCGCCGGCCCCGCCGACCACGCAGGATCGACGACGATGGGACGCGAGAGATCACGGTCGTCGAGTCGCGCCTCGACGACCCAGTCGGCCGCGGCTCGCGCCACCGTCACCGAGACGTCGCGCGTCACGCCGCGCGCGTCCTGCGCCCACATCGGCGCCGACGCGATGGCCACCCAGCCGTCGCGGGTGACGAGCTCGACGCGCCCCTCGCGCGCGCGCACGGCGGACACGGCCGGGTTCACGCGCACGCGCCACCGCAGCACGCCGGGCGCGCGCGCGTCGCGGAGCACACGCAGCTCCTCGATCGCCGCGCCGGCCGCGACGTGCACGACGTCGACGCCCGGGCTCGCGTCGACGAGCACGCGAACGGCGCCCGCGGCGCGCGCGGGGACGTCGCTTCGCTCGACGTCGGCGAAGATCTCCGCGCGGGCGCCGGTGGCCGGATCGAACAGCACGAGCGGCGCCGCGCTCGAACGCGGGAGCGTCGCGTGCAGGCCGCCGCGATCGATCGTGCCGTCGCCGAGGGGACCGGCCTCGTCGAGCAGCGACGAGGCGCGTGGCGCCGACCGCAGCGCTCGCAGCGCCGGCGCGGTGAGCGCGCCCTCGTCGCCCCCCTCGCCCCCCTGACGTTCGGGGCGATCGGTGCGGGGATCGCCGCCCGCAGCGCACGACACGATCCCGACCAGCGCCGCGTACCCCAGCGTCCTCATCCGAGCCCCCTTTCCGCAGTCTACGGGGCGAATCCAGCGGCACCGCTGAGAATCGTCAACGGGCGGGCTCCCGCGGAGAGACACGGGAGGAGGCCCCTCGCGAGGAGGCCGGCGGCAGTTCGAGCGTGCGCGCTCCTTGCACGTCCTGCCGACGAAGGGAGATGCGCATGTCCGACACACGTCTATTTGGACCGGCGCTGGCGGGCGCCGTCGTCGTGGGCGCTCTGATCGTTCAGCCGGCGAGCCCGGGGCCGTCGGCCGCCGCGAAGGCGCCGCAGGCCAAGGGCTCGCATCACGTCATGCTGACGGCCGACGAGCTGAAGTGGGCCGACGGCCCGCCCGGGCTCCCGACGGGCACGCGGTTCGCGGTCCTCGAGGGCGATCCGAGCAAGCCCGGTCCGTTCACGATCCGAGGCGAGCTGCAGCCGAACACGAAGATCCTGCCGCACACGCACCCGGGCATCGAGCACGTCACCGTGCTGTCGGGTGAGCTGTACATGGGCAGCGGCGACAAGCTCGACGAAGAGAAGGCGAAGAAGCTCGGCCCGGGCGGGTTCGCGGTGATGCCGATCCAGTACGTCCATTACGCCTTTACCAAGGGTCCGAAGACCGTGATTCAGCTCCACGGCATGGGACCGTGGGGCATCAACTACCTGAACCCTGCCGACGATCCCCGTCGCGCGGAGGCGAAGAAGTAGTCCCCATCCGGAGCCCCATCCGGAGCCCCAATCCAAGCCCCAGTCGAGGCGGACGCACCCGAGCGAGCACGAGCCCGGGGGTGTACGCTGATCGAGATGGGGCCCGAGACGATGCAGCGACTCGTCGAGCTCACGTCGGCGCTCCAGCACGCGACCTCGATCGACTCGATGATGGCCGTGCTCGTCGGCCGGCTCGCGTCGATCCTGGGCGTCCCGCGCGTCACCGTGCGGCTGCTCGACGAGACGCGCACGCGCCTGCTCACGAGCGCCCGCGCCGGCGCACCGCTCCACACCCAGCCGTGCGAGTTCACGCCCGGCGAGGGCCTCGTCGGGTGGATCGCCGAGCAGTGCCGTCCGCTCCGGTGCGACGAGGGCGAGCGCGATCCGCGCTTCGTCGCGAAGTCGTCGATGCGGGGGCCGCTCGGGGCGTTCGTGGGCGTGCCGCTGATGGACGGCGCGGCGTGCATCGGCGTCATCTCCGCGATCGATCCCGTGCTCGGGCGCTTCACCGAGTCCGAGGAGCAGGTGCTGTCGCTCGCCGCGGCGATGGTCGCGCCGCACGTCCAGATCGCGCGCCTGCGCCGGCTCGCGCAGGTCGATCCGCTGACCGGCGCGCTCAACCGCCGAGGCTTCGACGACGTGTACACCGAAGACGCGTGGACCACGACGAGCACGCTCTCGCTGGTCGCCGCCGACATCGATCGCTTCAAGGACGTCAACGATCGTTGGGGGCACGCGGTGGGCGATCGCGTCCTGCAAGCGGTCGCGGCGACGCTCGCCTCGATCGTCCGCCGCGGCGACGCAGTCGTCCGCATGGGCGGCGAGGAGTTCCTCCTGGCGCTGATCGGCGCCGATCTCGCCGCCGCGACGCACGTGGCCGAGCGCGCGCGCGCCGCGGTCGAGGCGCAGCCGATCGTGAACGACGAAGGGCCGATCGCGGTGACGGCGTCCTTCGGCGTGGCGCAGAGGATGCCGGGAGAGTCGCGCGCCGAGCTGCTGACGCGGGCGGATGCGGCGCTGTATCGGGCGAAGGCGGCGGGGAGGAACCGCGTCGAGGTCGACTCGTAGGAACGCGCACGCGGACGCGAACGCGAACGCGAAGGCGAAGGCGAACGCGAACGCGAACGCGAACGCGAACGCGAACGCGAACGCGAACGCGAAGGCGAACGCGAACGCGAAGGCGAAGGCGAACGCGAACGCGAAGGCGGGTGGGCTTCGCTCGGCGCTGCGGGAGTGTACCGCCGTGCTCGGCGCCGTCCAGGCCGCAGCGGCGCTGCGCGCCGTGCTCGCTGCGCTCGCAGCCTGGACTGCGCCTGCGCGCGGCGGTGCGTGG
>JACPFM010000011.1 GCA_016182965.1 Deltaproteobacteria bacterium
GCTCCGTCGGCTCAAGCGGCGCGTTCATGCGGGCGTAAGCCCGCGACGCGCTGCCATGGGCCAAGAAACTGTCCCATCATGAGGCTGAAGCGGGCTCCTCGCACACGGCGCACGCAACCTGCGAAGGGCCCCGGTCGATGCCGGGCATGCTCGGCGCTCACAGCGACACGCTTCTGTTGGTTGCCGACGGAGTCGTCGACGACCGCCGGAGTCGCACTCGTTGGATTCCGCAGCCCAAGAGCAGCGCGCCCGCGCTCGCGCACGCTCCCCTGCGGACGGCCGAGTTTTCGGCTTCCACGCACCCCCGCCTTACCGCGCACAGCGCGAGGAGCCTGCGAAGCAGGCTTACGAAGCTTTCGGTGCCCCGGGATTCATCCCGGGGGATTCAGGACACGCCCTGATCGCGCGAGCGCGCAGCGCCCTTCACCGCTCGCGGAGTACGCCGCGAGAAGTGACGATCCACGTGTCGCCGTCGCTGCCCCACTCCACGCCTTCGATGGTCTCGCCGGCGTCGCGCGCGCGGATGGACGGACGGCCGATGTGCGCGAGGACGAGCTTGTCCACGCCGGCGGCGTGCGCGCGGCGCGCGACCTCCAGCGCGGGCATGTGGCCGCCGACGCCGCCGACGAACCCGATCGGCCTTGACCAGCTCGCCGCCTCGGCGAACATCAGGTCGGCGCCGGCCGCCCAGCGCGGGAAGCGCCAGAATTCTGGCGCCCACACCACGCGAACGCCGTGGGTCACGAGCAGGTAGCCGTACGTCGGGTGCGACGTGTGGACCACCGGATGCGGCTCGAGCGACAGGCCCTCGACCTCGAAGCGGGCGACGGCCGGCTCGACGCCGCGGGGCCGCGCGACGCGACGGATCGCGGCGATGAGCTCGGAGTGAAGATCGCTGACGAGCCACGCGTCGAGCCGTCCCGGCGGCAGCGCCTCGGGGCCCGCATCGACGAGCACGCGGAGGGCCTCGTCGCCATCGTGCGCGCCTCCGGCGCGTTCGACGCAGAGCCCGGCGGGGGCGTAGCGCGGCGAGCGCATCGCGCCGACGCCCGTGAGCCGTAACCGTGCCGCGCGCGGCGTCACGCTCGTTCGACGACGCACGCTCGATGCCGCGCGGCGCCCGGCCCGCTTCCTGCTCGGCCACCTGCGGGCGGTCAAGAGCTGTCAGGGAGTCGTGCATGGATCGGCGGCGCTTCGTCGCGACGACGCTCGCGCTCGCGTTCGGGTGCCGCTCGAGGGCGAGCCGTGACGGGACGACGCGCACCACCGCAGAGGACGGCATGACCAACGAGCAACGCACCGCGCTCGGTCCGCTCGACGACGTTCGGCCTCGCGCGCGCCCGGCGTTCGGCGGGCACGGCTTCGCGCCGATGCCCGAGCCCGGCCCTTCCGACTGGCTCTCGGCGCACCCGGAGCCGGGTCAGACGTTCGCCGAGTTCGTCGCCTCGTCGCCGAACGTGCCCGACGCGAAGCGCCGTGCGCTGACGATGATGCCGCTCGGCGACTTCACGGACGGCGTGATCGCGCCCGAGCTGCTGCGCGACTGGGCGGGCGCGTTCTTCGCGATGCCCGTGCGACTCCTGCCGTCGCTGTCGGTCGACGACGCGATCGCCGCCGGCGTGCGCACGCGCACCAACGCGTCGACCGGCAAGCGGCAGCTGCGCACCGGCGACGTCCTCATGCTCCTCCGGCGGTGGCTGCCCGCCGACGCGTTCTCGCTGTCGGCGTTCACGCTCGAGGATCTCTACCCGGAGGAGAGCTGGAACTTCGTCTTCGGCCAGGCGTCGCTCCGCGAGCGGGTCGGCGTCTTCAGCTTCGCGCGGCACGACCCGGCGTTCTTCGGCGCGCCGCCGCGCGCGGGCGGAGAGGGGCTGCAGCTGCGCCGCGCCCTGAACGTGATGGCGCACGAGACCGGGCACATGTTCGGCCTCCAGCACTGCATCTACTTCGCGTGCCTGATGAACGGCTCGAACCACCTCGCCGAGACCGATCGCCGGCCGTTCCACGCATGCCCGGTCTGCTTGCACAAGCTCGCGCGGTCCATCGGGTTCGACGTGATGGAGCGGTACCGGACGATCGAGGCGGTGCTCCGCCGCGTCGGCTTCGTCGACGAGGCGCAGTGGACGCGCGCGCGGCTCGCCGAGCTCGGCGCCGCCGCGAAGTGAGGGTCATTCGAACAACAGGGCTTGCGCCGAAGGCCGGCGAAACGTGGTCGCCTCGGTCGCGCACGCGCCGGGCGCGTCGCGCGCGTCGGGGTCGAAGCCGTCGAGCCCGAGCCGGCGACGGTGCGCCTCGAACGGCATGCGGATCGCCTCCCAGCGTGGCCCCTCGCCGGTCATGCGCTTGCCGAAGGACGACTCGTTCACGGATCGCCGCAAATCGCCGCGATTCCCGGGGTACGCTCCGCCGATGCCCCGCTGCGTGTTCTGCGCGATCGCCTCCGGAGAGACCGCCGCCGAGATCATCGAGGAGACCGAGCACACCGTCGCGTTCCTCGACACGCGTCCGCTGTTTCCCGGTCACGTGCTCGTCGTGCCGCGCGCGCATCACGTCACGCTCGGCGAGCTGCCGACGCCGCTGCTCCCGGAGCTGTTCGGCGCCGCGCAGCGCGTGGCGGTGGCGGTCGAGGAGGCGATGGGCGCGGAGGGCACGTTCGTGGCGATGAACAACCGCGTCAGCCAGAGCGTGCCGCACCTGCACGTGCACGTGGTCCCGCGCACCAAGGGCGACGGTCTCCGCGGCTTCTTCTGGCCTCGGCACGCCTACGCGAGCGACGAGGAGCGCCGCCAGGTGGCCGAACGGATCCGCGCCGCCCTCTGAGGCTCGCGCTCACGCGCGGGCGTCGGCCTCGGAGAGCGCGCGCTCGCGGAGGGAGAGCTCGGCGACGATGGCCTCGATCGGCGCCGGCCCGCGGAACGACAGGTCACGCGCCTCTCGCACGCGCAACGGGACGAGCCGCAGCGCCGCGCCGATCTCGGCGAGCCGCGCGTTCGCGCGCGCGAGATCGCTCTGCAACCGCAGCTCCTCGTCGCGCTCCTCGGCGAGCCGCTCGCCCGGCGCGCGGCGGGCGCGCGCGAGGGAAGAGACGCAGCCGCGCCGCACGCGCTCGACTTCGCGCGCGTGCTCGACCAGCCGCTCGATCTCGTCGCGCAGCACCGCGAGCGTCGGATCGCGCCCCGCCGCGCGTCGCGCCGCCCGCGCCGCGAGCCACACGCGCCCGAGCGGCGAGGCGCGCAGGAGCGACACCGCGAACAGAAAGGCGGCGGCGAACGCCGTGAGGAGCGAGGCCACCCCGATCGCCTGGGGCGCGCGCGAGACCGGCGGCGGCGGCGCCTCGATCGCGATCGAGAGCTCGCCGCGCAACGTGGCGCAGAGCTCGTCGACCGTGATCAGCCGCGCGTGCGCGTGCTCGGTCAGGCGCGGCACGAGGCACGGCGAAGCGACGCCCGCCGCGGCGCAGGCGGCGCCGGCGGCACCGCTCTCGACGAGGCGCACGCGGTGACCGTCGACGCGATCGACGCGCAACCCGCCTGCCTCGGCGTCGAAGAGCGCCGCCGCGTCGAGGCGTGCGCCGTCGAAGGAGGTCTCGATCACGCCGTCGATGGTGACCGCGCCGCCTGCCGGAAGGGCGAGCGCGGTCACCGTCGCGACCCCGAGCGCGGCGAGCACGCTCATCGCAGGTACCCGGAGCCCGAGCCGCGCAGGAGCACGGCGACCGTCAGCGGATCGGCGATCTCGCTCGGACCGGAGACCAGATCCGCGAGGCGCTCGAGGCGCACGGCGTCGTCGATCAGTCGCGCGTCGCCCAGCGTGTCCTTCGCCTTGCGCAGGATCGCCGCGCGCTCGAGGAGGATCGCGCGCGCGGCCGGCCGATCGGATTGGTCGAGCTTCTCGGCGGCGCGCCAGATCGCGTCGCCGGCGGCGAACGCCTGCACGGTCGCCTGCACGCTCGGGTCGATCGTCTTGGCGCTGTCGCCGTCGCTCTTCGACCAGGCGAGCTTCACCGGCAGCTCGAGGGTGACGTTCTTCTTCAGCAGGCGATCCTTGAAGCGGACCTCCACGCTCGCGATCTCGCGCTCGCCGGTCCCCGCGGGGACCTGCAGCGACAGGAGCATCGCGTGCCGATCGCCCTTGGCGAAGGCAGGCACGAAGAAGCGCATGCCGCCCTTCGCGTCGTCCTTGCGGTCCTTGGCGATGCCGTCCTTCTCCTGCGCCTGCGCGTCGACGGCGACCTCCTGCGCGCGGATCAACGCCGCGGCGTCGCCGTCGAGCGTCTGCGATCCGTAGACCTTGGCCGCGCCGATGCCGGGCCGGAGCCGCACGCGGATCTCGAGCGCGGAGGCGACCGGCTGCAGGCGCGCGTCGAGCTCCTTCGACAGCGCCGGCCCGATCTGCTTCGGCTCGGCGAGGTAGTAGTACGCGCCCGCGCCCTGATCGGCGATCGACGAGAGCAGCGCGCCGTCGAAGCTCGAGCCGATGCCGAAGGTGCTGGTCTGCACGCCCTCCTGGAAGGCGCGCGCGCTGCGGAGCGCGAGCGACCGCGGGTTGGTGTCGCCGCCGTTGGCGTGACCGTCCGAGAGGAGCATCACCACCTTGACCGCGTCCTCGGGCGCGCCCTCGGCGTTGGCCTGCGCGTAGCCGAGGTCGAGCCCCGACGAGATGTTGGTGCCGCCGTCGGTGACGATGGCGCGGATGGTGTCGACGACCTTCGCGCGGCGCGGCCCGATCGCCCCGGTCGACACCAGGACCTTCGCGTCGTTGGAGAAGGTGACCAGCGAGAAGTGATCGGCGGGCTCGAGCCGCTGCACCAGCGCCTCGGCCGCCTCGCGCGCGTGCTGGATCGACGCGCCCTCCATGGAGCCGCTGACGTCGAGCACCACGTGCACCGAGAGCGGCGCGCGGAGCGGCGCGATCTCGCTGCCCTTCATCGCCACGCGCAGGTGCAGCGGTCCGCCGCCGGGGCCGATCGCGGCGCGCTCGAGGCCGAGCGCGAAGGTCATCGCACCCTTCTCCGGTGCGTCGAGCGCCGGCGAATAGCGCGCGCCGAAGTCGCCCACCAGGTCCTTGCTCGCCGCCGGCAACGCGCCACGCGACAGCGCCGCGTCGAACGCGGAGAGCGCGGCGCCGCCGGGACGATAGGTGGTCGCGTAGCGCGCGTTCGGGTCGAGCAGCGGAACGGGCGCGACCATCGCGGCCGGAGGGGCCGGAGCGATCAGGACGCCGCCGCTCGGCTTCACGGCGCCGGGATCCGAGTCGAACGCGAGCGGCACGCCGGGCGGCATCGCCTTCTTGGCGGCGTACCCGCCGCCGCCGCCGTAACCCATCCCGGACGCGGACCCGCCTCCCGCGGCCCCGTGGCCGAAGCCGCCGACCGTACCGAGCCCGCCGTAGCCGAAGCTGTCGCCCTCCACTGAGAGCTTGACTGGGAGCTTCGTCTTGTCCGGCGCGCGGCTGATGGTCGCCGTAGGCGCAGCGCTCGCCATGGGCTGCTTGGAAGGATCGCCCATCATCCCCGCGGCGCCCGCGTGCTGCGTGCCGGCGCCGCCGGAGAGATCCTTGTCGGCTGCCCCCTCGGTGACCGGCGCGCGCTCGCTCTTGAGGCTGCAGGACGCGAACGAGACCAGGGCGAGGGCGAGAGACGTCGCGGCGGCCGCTCGTGCACGCGCACGGGCGCCGGCCGCCCGCGCGGACGGGCGAGGCATCGGCTCCATGAAATCCTCCTAGGGACAACGACTGGCTGCGCCGCCGCGGACGGCGGTCGCGCCTCTACGAGCGGCGGCGGGCGCCCGCGGATCGCGGTGCCGCCGCCCCCGAACTGCGTTGGTCAGCCCTTGTGACCCGGGATCGCCGGGCTCCTTGGGCGGCTCTGGATGGTACCGACCACGGAATCGGCGCCGAGTTCCCGCGCGCGACCTCCGGACGGGGTTTGGCGCATCTAAGATGCCACCCGATGGCCGAAGGCAATCCCCTCCTCGAGTCCGCGCTTCCCCTGCCCTTCGACCGCGTGCGCCCCGAGCACGTGCGCCCCGCCGCCGACGCGCTGCTCGAAGACGCCCGCGCCCGCATGCGCGCCGTGATCGTCAAGACGCCGCGGACCTGGGAGAACACCGTCGCCGCGTTCGACGTGATGACCGAGCGCCTCGACGACGCGATGGGCCTGGTCGGGCACCTCGAGTCGGTGGCGACCGAGCCCGCCCTGCGCGACGCCTACAACGCGGTGCAGCCGCTGCTCTCGGCGTTCTACAGCAGCATCCCGCTCGACGAGGGCCTCTACCGCGGCATCAAGGAGTACGCCGAGACCGACGAGGCGAGATCGCTGACCGGCGCGCGTCGCCGCTACCTCGACAAGACCCTCGCCGACTTCCGCCGCCACGGCGCCGAGCTCGACGCGGTGGGCAAGGAGCGCCTGTCGAAGATCGACGTCGAGCTCGCCGACATCACCCTGAAGTTCTCGCAGAACACGCTCGACGCCACGAACTCGTTCGATCTGGTGATCGAGGACGAGGCGCGCCTCGCGGGCCTGCCCGAGGGCGCGGTCGAGGCGGCGCGCGAGAGCGCGGAGAGCACCGGCAAGAAGGGCTTCCGGTTCACGCTCGCCGCGCCGAGCTACGTGCCCGCGATGACGTACCTCGAGGACGCCGGCATCCGCGAGCAGCTCTATCGCGCGTTCAACACCCGCGCGACGCGCGATCCGTGGGACAACCGCCCGCTCGTCCGCCGCATCCTCCAGCTGCGCCGCGAGCGCGCGCGGCTGCTCGGCTTCCGTGACTTCGCCGATCTGGTGCTCGAGGATCGCATGGCGAAGAGCGGCGCCGCGGCGCGGGCGTTCGTGCACACGCTCCGCGAGAAGACGCAGCCCTTCTTCGAGCGCGAGAACGACGAGCTGCTCCGCTTCGCGGGCGCGACGCGCCTCGCGGCGTGGGACGTGTCCTATCAGGCCGAGAAGCTGCGCCGCGCCCTCTACGACTTCGACGAGGAGGCGCTCCGGCCCTACTTCTCGCTCGATCGCGTGCTCGAGGGCCTCTTCGAGGTCGCGCGCCGGCTCTACGGCGTGTCGGTCGAGCGCGATCCGTCGATCGCCTGGCACCCCGACGTGCGCACCTTCCGCATCGTCGGCGACGACGGGCGCGAGATCTCCACGTTCTACGTCGACGTCTTCCCCCGCTCCAGCAAGCGTGACGGCGCGTGGATGCACGGGCTGATCACCGCGTTCCGCGGCCGCCCGCGCGCCGTCCAGGCGCTGGTCGCCAACGTCACGCCGCCCGTCGGCGATCGCCCCGCGCTGCTGAACCACCGCGAGGTCGAGACCATGTTCCACGAGTTCGGTCACCTCCTGCACCACGCGCTCGGCAAGGTGGAGCTGCGCGGACAGGCGGGCACCAACGTCGCTTGGGACTTCGTCGAGCTTCCGTCGCAGATCATGGAGAACTGGTGCTGGGAGCGCGAGGCGCTCGATCTGTTCGCGCGCCACTTCCAGACCGGCGAGACCATCCCCGACGATCTCCTGACGAAGATGAGGCGCGCGCGCACGTTCCGCGCCGCCAACCAGATGATGCGGCAGCTCGGGTTCGCCGAGGCCGATCTGGCGCTGCACTGCGATCTCGACCCGGACGATCCGAGCGCCGATCCGGTGGCGTTCGCGCGCGCGATCTTCGCGCAGCACGCGTCGACCGAGCTACCCGACGACTACGCGATGGTCGCCTCGTTCGGGCACCTGTTCGGCAGCGCGGTCGGCTACGCGGCCGCGTACTACTCGTACAAATGGGCCGAGGTGCTCGACGCCGACGCGTTCGCGGCGTTCCGCGAGCACGGCGTCTTCAGCCGCGAGGTCGGCGACCGCTTCCGCAGCGAAATCCTCGCGCGCGGAGACAGCGACGATCCGGCGGTGTTGTATCGGCGATTCGCCGGGCGCGAGCCGCGGCTCGAGCCGCTGTTCGAGCGCTCGGGGCTCGTCGCCGCGCCCTGAGGTCACTCCAGCCCGAGGCCTTCGCGGTTCTTCACGAGGCGGGCGAACGACTCCTTGTCGATCGCCTTCTCGAGCGCGGCCTCGGGCGACACCGTGCCCTTGGCGACGAGCCGCTCGAGCGCCTGATCCATCGTCTGCATCCCGAGCGCCTGCGCGCCCTGCATGATGCTCGGGATCTGGTAGGTCTTGCCCTCGCGGATCATCGACGAGAGGGCCGGCGTGCCGACGAGGATCTCGTGCGCGGCGGCGCGGCCCTTGCCGTCGGCGGTCTTGAGCAGCTGCTGCGCGACGACGCCGGCGAGGCTCTCGGCGAGCATGCCGCGCACCTGCGGCTGCTCGTCGGCAGGGAAGGCGTTGATGATGCGGTCGATCGTCGACGGCGCGCTGTTGGTGTGCAGCGTGGCGAAGACCAGCACGCCGAAGCTCGCCAGCTGCAGCGCCATCTTCATCGTCTCGTTGTTGCGCAGCTCGCCGATGAGGATCACGTCGGGATCCTCGCGCCCCGCGCTGCGGATCGCCGCGGCGAAGCTCGACGCGTGGGCGCCGATCTCGCGATGGGTGATCTGCGCCTTCTGCGGCTGATGCACGAACTCCACCGGATCCTCGATGGTGAGCACGTGGCACGCGCGCGTCTTGTTGATGTGGTCGATCATCGCCGCCAGCGTGGTCGACTTGCCGGACCCGGTCGGGCCGGTGATCAGCACCAGGCCGCTGCGCCGCTCGGAGAGCTTGCGGATCGCGTCGGGGCAGTCGAGCTGCTGCAGCGTGAGGATCTTCGTGGGGATGGTGCGGAACACCGCGGCGAGGCCGCTCGTCTTCCAGAAGTAGTTCGCGCGGAAGCGCGCCTGTTCGCCGAGCGCGTAGGCGAAATCGAGATCGAGCTCCTCGTCGATCTGCCGGCGTTGCTCGGGGGTGACGATCTCGTAGAGGAGCGACTCCAGCTCCTGCCGGGTCACCTCCTGCGTGCGGAGCGAGGCGAGCTCGCCGCGCGCGCGCACCAGCGGCGGCGCGCCGATCCCGAGGTGGAGATCGCTCCCGCCGGCGCGGAGCAGGGCCTCGAACAGCGCGTCGATCGCGGCCACCTTCAGCCTCCCTTCCGGGCGAACATGCCGCCGAGGAGCCCGGCGCGCGGCGCCGCGGGATCGGCCGCGGCGGCACCCTGGCCGCGGACGGCCGTCGCGAACGTCTCGGGAGACTCGGCGAAGGCGGCGGCCTCCGACTCGTCGACCTTGCCCGCGCGCACGAGCGCGGCCAGCGAGTCGTCGAGCCGCACGATGCCGAGCGACTTGCCGCGCTGCTGCAGGCTCGGGATCTGGTAGGTCTTCTCCTCGCGGATGAGGTTCCACAGCGCGACGGTGCCGGTGAGCAGCTCCACGGCGACATGCACGCGCTTCCGATCGACGCTCGCGACCAGCCGCTGGCCGATCACGAGCTTGAGGCCACCGGCCAGGGTGCGGCGAACCTGGGCCTGATCTCCCGGCGGGAAGAGATCGATCAGCCGATCGATCGTCTTGGCGGCGCTCGGCGTGTTCATGGTGCCGAGCACGAGGTGCCCGGTCTCGCTGGCGGCGACGGCCATCGCGACCGTCTCGAGATCGCGCAGCTCGCCGACGACGATGACGTCGGGGTCTTCGCGCAGCGAGCCCTTGAGCGCGCGCTGGAACGATCGGGTGTGCGTGCCGACCTCGCGCTGGCTCATCATCGCGCGCCGGCGCGGGTGGACGTACTCCACCGGGTCCTCGACGGTCACGATGTGGTGGGTGGTCGTGGCGTTGATGTGATCGACGATCGCCGCGAGCGTGGTGGTCTTGCCGTGACCGGTCGGGCCGGTGACCACGATGAGGCCCTGGTGGTGGCGCGTCGCCTTGGCGATCTCCTCCGGCAGCTCGAGGCCCGCGAGCGTGGGCACCTCGGCGGGGATCAGGCGGAAGCAGCCTTTGTAGCCGGTGCGCTGCCGCGTGACGTTGACGCGCGCGCGCCCCGCCTTGGGATCGGAGAGCGCGAAGTCGCACGAGCCGTGCGCCTCGAGCGCCTCGAGCAGCCGCTCGGGGATGATCGGCAGCAGCAGCTCCTCGGCGAGCCGCGCGGAGATCGGCTGTCCTGCCGGGACCAGCTGGCCCGCGAGCCGGATCGACGCAGGCCGGTCGGCGACGACGTGCAGGTCGCTCGCGCCCCTTCCGCGCGCGGAGACGACCAGATCGGCGAGGGCCGCGGGGACACGCCTCTCACGGCGCGCGTGCTGGGGCGCGGCCTCGGGCGACCTCACTCCGTCGCCCGGCGCGATGGTCTTGCGCTTCGCGGGCGCGACCGACCGGCCGGGCGCGATCGAGCGGCGCGGCTTCGCGGGCTCCTCCGCCTTCTTCAGGCGCACCGTCGGCTTGCGCGCGGCCTCGCGTGCACCGTCGTCGTGGGCTTCCTTCACGTGAACGACGGGAGCAACGGGAGCGACCTGAGCGGCGTGAGCAGCGTGGTGGTGCGCGTCGCGGAGCACTTGTTGGTTCCCGTGGCCCTCCTTGGGGGCCGGCTCCTTGCGCGGCTGCGCGGGCGCGCTCTCGCGCTCGCGCACGGTGAAGCGCGCGCGCACGTCGTCGCCGCGGCGCGTGACGCTGGCGACGACGACGCCGAGCCCGCGCGAGCGGAACTGCCACTGGATGGGCGCCTCGCCGAGCCGATCGACGTGCCGATCGCCGCCGAACGCGACGAGGATCGCCAGCACCTCGTCGCCGCCGAGCGCGTCGTCGCTCAGCGCGTTCCATCCGTCGGGAGCGCGGGCCGCGGGGAAGCGGCCGGTCACCAACGCACACTCCGACACGTCTTCGCGCGCGAGCGCGCGCAGGATCTTCTGGACCAGGAACGTCACGGCACCTCGCGCACGCGGGCTTCGGGGAAGAAAACGAGGTTAACGGGCGGGCTCGCCTCTGGGTTTAGCCCCATGATGAGACGCGTCGTCCTCGATCGGTTGCGCAGCGCCGCGCAAGACACGAACGCCCCGCGGAGTGATCCGCGAGGCGTTCGAACCTGCGTCACCGGGTGACGGACCCTGGCGTCAGTCGCGGCGATACATCGTCATCACGCACGCGCCGCCGAGCCCCAGGTTGTGCTGGAGCGCGACCTTCGCGTTCGGGACCTGGCGCTGATCGGCCTGGCCGCGGAGCTGCCATACGAGCTCGGTGCACTGCGCGAGGCCCGTCGCGCCGAGCGGGTGGCCCTTCGAGAGGAGACCGCCCGACGGGTTGGTGACGTGCTTGCCGCCGTAGGTGTTCTGCCCCTCGACGATGTACTTCTCGGCCTCGCCCTCCTTGCACAGGCCGATGGCCTCGTAGGTGAGGAGCTCGTTCGCGGTGAAGCAGTCGTGCAGCTCGACGACCTGCACGTCCTCGGGCCCGAGGCCGGACTGCTCGTACACCTTCTTGGCGGCGTTCACGGCCATGTCCCAGCCGACCATCTTGATCATGCTGTCGGCGAAGGACGTCTGGTAGTCGGTGGTCATCGCCTGCGCGGCGATGAAGACCGGGTTGGCGATGCCCTTCTTCTTGGCGAACTCGTCGGAGCAGAGGATCGCCGCCGCGGCGCCGCAGGTGGGCGGGCAGCACTGGAACCGGGTGAGCGGGTCGAAGACCTCCTCGCTCGCCATGACCTCCTCGACGCTCAGCACCTGGTTGAACAGCGCGAAGGGATTCTTGCTCGCGTGGCGGCGCGCCTTGGCGCTGATCGCGGCGAAGGTCTCGCGCTTGGTGCCGTACTTCCAGCGGTACTCGCGGCCGGCGCCGCCGAACATCTGCGCGGCGGGCGGCGCCTGGTTGAAGCCCTGCACCCGCGACATGACCTCGGCGTGCTTGTCGAGCGGGTTGGTGCGATCGGTGAACTTGGAGCCGAGCGCGCCCTTCTCCATCTTCTCGAAGCCGACTGCGAGCACGCACTCGGCGCCGGCCTCGATCGCCTGACGAGCGAGGAACAGCGCGCTCGAGCCGGTCGAGCAGTTGTTGTTCACGTTGAAGACGGGGATGCCGGTGAGGCCGACCTCGTACACCGAGCGCTGACCGCAGGTGCTGTCGCCGTACACGTAACCGGCGAACGCCTCTTGGATCTCGTCGAACTCGACCTTGGCGTCGGCGATCGCCGCCCGGATCGCGTTGGAGGCCATCACGTTGTAGTCGTCGCTGGCCCCCGGCTTCTGGAACTTGACCATGCCGACGCCGATGACGTTCACCCTACGAGCCATGGATGCAGCTCCTTGTCGAAGAGAGGCCGATGCCGAGTGTGCGCGGCCGCGCGGCCGAGCCCGGGTCCCGAGACTGTAGCGCCATGCGCCGCCGACCGACAGGGGGACTGAATGACGATTCATTCGGCCGGCTTGGGGCGTGGGTGGGTCGTCCTGGGCTGCGGTAGGGGCCGCACGGGGCCTTCCCGCGCCGCCTCGGCGGATCCACCGTTGTCTGGATGCGCCCGAGCCGCCTCTTCGTCGCGCTGAGCGTCGCGCTCGTCCTGGCCCTCGGCTGCAAGAAGGGCTCGAAGAAGGGCGGTCGCCTCGCCTCCGAGAAGCTGCGCCCCCACGTGGCCGCGCTGGCCAAGGTCGACCCGGCCTCGATCTCCATCTCCATGGACGAGGAGATCGCGCGCAACCTGTGGTTCGCGCGCGCACAGATCCCCAACGGCCCGGAGTACCGCTGCTTCGTCGATCCACAGGAGGTCCTGTGCGATCGGGGCGAGGGTCGGATCTTCCGCGAGCTGGTCGCCCACCGCAGGCTCGGCGACAACCGCGCGAGCATCGACGATCCCGCGTGGGTGGCCATGGTCCGCCACGCGTACGGCCTGAAGTTCATCTTCCCCGAGCCGGGCTTCCCCATCGCGTCGGGCATCGACCCCAAGCGCGATCTCCGCGTTCCGCTGGTCGAGCGGCCGGACGACGGCGGCGTGATCATGTCCGTCTGGGGCGTCGACGCACGCGGTCAGACCGTGCGCATCGACGTCAAGGTCGTCGGTGAAGGGGACGCGAACGTAACGATCAAGCCGCTGCCCTAGCGTCGTGAACGCAACATCGGCAGAGCGCGCGCAGGGAGTTCGTCCGTGCGAACGCCGCGATTCGGCGTCTGCCTCGGGCGCGGCTGGCACGGTCGTCGCTGGAGACCTCGTGCGTGACCACCCTCTGCGGTTACGACGGGTCCCCGTACGCGATCGAGGCGCTCGAGGTCGCTGCGACCTTCGCGCGCAAGCGCGGCGATCGCCTCGTCGTCGCGCAGGTGCTCGACGTGCTCGGCGCAGACGAGCCCGCCGTCCTCGGCCGGGCGCAGGACGAGCTCCGCGCCGAGGTTGCGCGGCACACGTCGCCCGACGACGCCGAGGTGCGGGTCATCTCCGGCGAGGCGGTCGCCGCGCTCGCGCACCTCGCCGACGATCGGCGCGCCGGGCTCGTGGTGATCGGGGCGCGTGCGCTCGCGAGGCACGATCTCAGCGACTGGCTCGAGAGCACCGCGCTGCGCCTGACCTCGAGGCTGCACCACCCGGTGCTCATCGTGCGGCGGCGCGGTCCGCTGCTCGACGCGATCGCGGGGCGCGCACCGCTGCGGGTGACCCTCGCCGTGGCGCCGGGGCGCGGGGCGCGCGCGGTCGCCTGGCTCGAGGCGCTGTCGGCGCACCTGCTCCTCACCGTCGACGCGGTCCACGTCGCGGCGCCGCACGAGGAGGTCGATGAGGTCGCGCTCGCCGAGACGGCCGGTCCGCACCGCGTGCGCGTCGTGCGCGACGAGCGCTCGCTCGGCTGCGCGATCGCGGAGATCGCCGCGCGCGACGACGCCGGGCTCGTGGTGATCGGACGCGAGAAGCCGCCGGTGCTCCATCGGACCAAGGCGCGCGCGATCGTCGCCGACTGCACGACCAACGTCGCCTGCGTGCCCGAGGACGCGCCGTGAGGACCGCCTCGGTCACGGGGCCCGCGCGCGAGCTGCAGCAACCACGGCGCGAGCCGTTGCCGCCGCATGCGCGACGGGCCCGCGACGTGACGCGGGAGCTCTCGAGCGACGAACGCGGACTCGGGTCCGCCGACGCCGAGGAGCGCCTGCGAGAGTATGGGCGCAACACGCTCCCTCCCGCGCGCCGCGTGTCGCTCCTCTCCATCGTGCTCGCACAGTTCCGCAGCCCGGTGATCTACGTGCTGCTGATCGCCGCCGCCGGCTCGCTGATCGTCGGCGCGCTCACCGACGCGCTGTTCATCGTCGCGGTGCTCGCGGTGAACGCGGCCATCGGCGCGGCGCAGGAGCACGGCGCCGAGCGGGGCGCCGAGGCGCTCCGCAAGGCGCTGGTCACCAGGGCGCGCGTGCTGCGCGATCACGAGGCGCTCGACCTCGACTCCGGCGCGGTCGTCCCCGGCGACGTGCTGGTCCTCGAGCCCGGCGACAAGGTGCCCGCCGACGCGCGGCTCTTGTGGGCGAACGGCCTCGAGGTCGACGAGTCGCTCCTCACCGGCGAGAGCCTGCCGGTGGCGAAGGAGGCCGAGCGGCGCCTCGCGCCCGAGACGCCCCTCGCCGATCGCGTCAACATGGTGTTCAGCGGCGCCCTCGTCGTGCGCGGTCGCGGGCACGCGCTGGTCACCGCCACCGGGCTCTGCACCGAGCTCGGGACGATCGCGCGCGCGGTCACCGGTCGCCGCGCAGGCCAGCCGCCGCTCTTGGTGCGGATGGCGAGGTTCACGCGCCGCATCGGCGTTGCGATCGGGGTGGTGGTGATCTTCGTCGCCGTCGTCTCGCTCGCGCGCGGCGCCGCGCTGCGCGACGTGCTCTTCCTGTCGGTGGCCCTCGCGGTGTCGGCGATCCCCGAGGGCCTGCCGGTGGCGATGACGGTCGCGCTCTCGCTGGCGACCCGTCGCATGCACCAGCGCAACGTGATCGTGCGCCGGCTCGTCGCGGTGGAGGCGCTCGGATCGTGCACGTTCATCGCGTCGGACAAGACCGGGACGCTGACGATGAACGAGCTGTCGGCGCACGCGATCGCGATCGGCGACACCGTGCTCGAGGGCGACGCGCTCCGAAACCCGCCGACGGAGCAGCTCCGCGCGTTCCGACGGCTGCTCCGCGCGGCGGTGCTGTGCAACGAGGGCACCTACGTGCGCCGCGGCGACGAGTGGATCGAGGGCGGCGACGCCGTGGACGTCGCGCTCCTGCGCCTCGGGCACGAGCACGGGCTCGTGCGCGACGAGCTCGAGGCCGAGGCCCCGCGGCACTCGACGGTGCCGTTCGAGTCGGAGCGGCGCTGGGCCGCGACCTCCCACATCTCCGGCGCGTGGCCGGCCCTCCCGGGCCCGGACGAGCAGGAGATCGCGGTGAAGGGGGCGGTGGAGCCGCTGATGACGATGTGCGATCGGATGCTGCGCGAAGGCGGCGAGGTCCCCGTCGACGTCCAGGCGATCGAGCGGACGGCCCACCGGATGGCCGAGCGCGGTCATCGCGTCGTCGCCATCGCCGGCGGGCTACGCGCGACCGCCGACGATCTCGAGCGGCCCGACCACCTCGTGTTCCTCGGCCTGGTCGGCATGCTCGATCCGGTGCGCCCCGACGTCCCGGCGGCGATCGAGGCGTGCCGTCGCGCCGGCGTGAAGGTCGCGATGATCACCGGCGACCACCCGATCACCGCGCGCACGATCGCGCGCGAGCTGCGGCTCTCGGGCGACGAGCATCCCCACGTCGTCACCGGCGTCGAGCTCGGGGTCGCGGAGCGCAAGGGACAAGGGGCGGTCGACGCCCTCGTCGCAGGCGCGCACGTGTTTGCGCGCGTCGATCCGACCCAGAAGCTCCGCATCGTCGAGTCGCTCGGGCGGCTCGGTCACTTCGTCGCGGTCACCGGCGACGGCGCGAACGACGCGCCCGCGCTGCGCGCCGCGCACGTGGGCATCGCGATGGGCCGGCGCGGGACCGACGTCGCGCGCGAGACCGCGCAGCTCGTGCTCACCGACGACCGGTTCGCCTCCATCGTCGCCGCGATCGAGGAGGGGCGCGTCGCCTTCGCCAACGTCCGCAAGGTGATCTTCCTCCTCGTCTCCAGCGGCGCCGCGGAGATCCTCCTCTTCCTGCTCGCGATCGCCGCCGGGCTGCCGCCGCCGCTGGTCGCGGTGCAGCTGCTCTGGCTGAACCTCGTCACCAACGGCATCCAGGACGTCGCGCTCGCGTTCGAGCCGAAGGAGGGCGACGAGCTGACGCGCAGGCCGCGCGATCCACGCGAGCCGATCTTCGACCGCGTCATGATCGAGCGGGTGCTCTTGAACGCCGCGGTGATGGGCACGGTGGCCTTCCTCTCCTACGAGCGGTCGCTGCACGCCGGCGTACCGCTGGAGATCGCCCGCAACGAGACGCTGCTGTTGCTGGTGCTGTTCGAGAACCTGCAGGCGGGCAACAGCCGCTCGGAGCGCCGCTCGCTCTTCTCCCTCCCGCTGCTCGGCAACCGCCTCCTGTTCTTCGGGACGATCGCCGCGCAGCTCGTGCACCTCGGCGCGATGTACGTCCCCGGCCTGCGCGAGGCGCTGCACGTCACGCCGGTGACGTTCGGCCGGTGGCTCGAGCTCGCGGCGCTGGCGATGACGGTCCTCTTGGCGTCGGAGCTGCACAAGGCGCTGCTCCGGCGTCGCGCGGCCCGACCGTGAGCGCCACGCCCCCGCGTCGCGTCACCCGCCGAGCGACCGCTCGCCGCTTTCGGTGGGGATGGTCTTCAACCACTCCTCGAACGTGCGCGGACGGATCCCGTACCGCGCCTCGAGGGTCGGGATGTCGGCGTCGTAGCCGACGCGCTCGAACCACTCGAGCATGATGGCGAAGTCCGCGCTGTTCGCTCGGACCGCCTCGATGGGGATGCGCTGGTAGGTGATCGGGCGACCGAGCGTCCGGCCGATCGCCGCGGCCGCCTCGGGCATGGTGACGCTGTCGCCGGCGATGTCGATCTCCTGACCGGCGAGCTTCTCCGCCTGCTGGAACGCGAGCGCCCCGAACTTGCCGATGTCGTCGACGGCGATCATCTGCAGCTTCGTCGCCGGATCCATCGCGGTGACCAGCTTGTCGCCCTGCAGGAACCAGGGGCCGAGGAGGTTCTCCATGAAGAACACCGGCCGGATGATCACGTGCGACGGGAAGCCCATCGCCTTCACCGTCTGCTCGACGCGGTACTTGTTGTCGAAGTGCGGGATGCCGGTGGAGCGGTGGGCCGATCCGACCGACGTGTAGACGAAGTGCCGGACGCCGCGCTCCTTCGCGAGCTTCGCGAATTGCTTGCCCTGCTCCTCCTCCTTCTCGACGCCGGCCTCCCAGGTGTTCTGCACGGCGAAGACGCCCCACGCGCCCTCCAACGCGCGCTCGACCGACCCGGGCTCGTCGTAGTCGCCCTTGACGATCTCGGCGCCGAGGGTGGCGAGCTTCTTGGCCGCGTCTCCCTCGGGCTTGCGCGTCATCGCGCGAAGCCGGAAGCCGCCGCGCGACGCGAGGTGTCGCAACACCGCGCCGCCCTGGTGTCCGGTAGCGCCCGTGATGAGGATCGTGTTCGCCATGTGTTCCTCCCTTTCGGAGCGGGACATGGCAGCCGTGACGAGCGGGCCGGTCAATGCACGACTCGCGCGCCGCGGTCGCGTCCCGCGCGAAGCGCGAGGCTTCGCTTCTCGCGGCGAGCGCGCGATTCGTTCGACTCCGCCTCGCGTCAGCTCAGGTTCTTCAAGAACCCGAGCCGGTGCGCGACGAGCACGTCACCATCGACGCGGACGCGCCCGTGCATGTAGAGATCGTGGACGTCGCCGCCCTTGGCGAGCTCGGCGAGGTCCTCGTCGGTCATCGTGACGGTGGCGTTGGCGTCTGAGGCGATACCCTCCTTCACCGAGCCGGCGCCGCTCTTCAGATCGACCACCCACGCGGCGTCGGGCGACTTGATCTTGAACTGAAGGAGCGCGCCGACCTCCTTCACGAGGGCGGCGTTCTCGCCGAGCCGCTTGCCGAGCGCCTCGAAGATCGCCTTTGCCTGCGAGCCGCTCGGCGCCGGCGGAGGCGCGGAGGCGCCCCCACTCGCAACGGCGGCGATGCCCTTGTCGCGGACGGCCTGCAGCGCCTTCTTCGACTCCTCGGGCGTCATCGCCTTGAAGAGCACCTCGAGCTTCTGCGAGGCCATCACGTTGCCGGTGATCTTGAGCTTGCCGCCGAAGTAGAGCTTCTGCGCGTCGGCCTTGCCCTGCGTCAGCGCCATGAAGTCGGCGTCGCTGATCTCGAGCGTGCAGTCGGCCTTCGCCTCGCCGGCAACGACCTTGCCGTCCTTGAGGTCGACGACGTACGCGGCGTCGGGCGACTTCAGCCTGAACGCGTAGACGGTCTGCACCTTGGCCGCGATCTCGGGGTGACCGGCGAGGAACTCGCCCATCGCGGCGAAGATCTCGGCGCTGGTGGGCTCGCCGCCGCCGCCGGGGATGGTCGGCGGATCGGAGGCGACCTCCGCGCCGCGCGCGCGGCGCACCGCCTCGATCGCCTTCTGGCTCTCCTCGGGCGTCATGCTCTTGAACAGCGTCTCGAGCTTCTGCGAGGCCATGACGTTGCCGCTGATCTTCAGCTTGCCGCCGAAATAGAGCTTCTGCGGATCGGCCTTGCCCTGCGTCATCGCCATGAAGTCGGCGTCGGCGATCTCGAGGGTGCACTCGGCCTTCGCGTCGCCGGAGACGACCTTGCCCTCCTTCAGGTCGACGAGCCACGCGCTGTTCGGGCTCGTGAGCTTGAAGGCGAAGGTCGTCTGGACCTTCTGCGCGATCTCCGGGTGGTGCTTCAGGTGCTCGCCGATGGCGAGGAAGATCTCGGTCGACGTGGGCGCGCCGGTGGGCGCGGCGGCGGCGGCGGCCTTTTCGGCCGGCTTCGGCTTGGCGGTCGGGATCTCCTTGTACAGCTCGACGGCGGCGTTGGAGATCACCACCTTGCCGCGCTCCACGGTGGAGCAGCGGACGACGATCCTGTCTTGCTCCTTCCACATCTCCGTCTTCAGCGTCTCGCCGGGGAACACGCTGTCGGCGAAGCGCGCCTTGATGCTCTTGAAGTAGCGCGCGTCGTTGTTCGCGAACTGCTTGATGACGTGGCGCGCGACGAACCCGTAGGTGCAGAGCCCGTGGAGGATCGGCTTCTCGAAGCCGAACGCCTTGGCGAACGACGGGTCGGCGTGCAGCGGGTTCCAATCGCCGGTCAGGCGATAGAGCAGCGCCTGGTTCGCGTCGGTCTTCTCGGTGATCACCGCGTCGGGCGCGCGCTCGGGCGCGACGTTCGCCTCGGTCTGCGGGCCGCGATCGCCGCCCCAGCCGCCGGCGCCGCGCACGAAGGTGGTGAACTCGTTGTAGGCCAGCTCGTCGCCGGTCGCCGCGTCGTACGCGGTCACCGCCTGCACGACGATGGCGTGGCGGCCCTTGTCGAAGATGTCCTTGATCTTCGCCTTGAGCTTCAGCTTCGCGTTGGGCGGCAGCGGGCGCTTGATCTCGGTGTACTGCTCGCCGTGGAGGATCTTGTCGAACCCGTAGTTGAGGCCGGGCGCCTTCTCGCCCTTCTTCGCCATCTCCATCATGGTGCGCATGACGGGGATGACGCCGAAGGTGGGCTCCACCTGGAAGCCGTCGCCGTGCATCTCGTAGACGAACTTGAGATCGTCCTGATCGAGCGGGTCCTTGCCGGCGCCGATGGCCAGCGCGTAGAGCGCCGCGTCGCGCTCGTCGTAGGACGACTGGATCTCGGGGAACTCGTAGCCGAGCGCCTCGTCGACGTCGATGAACTCGTTGCCGCCCTTCGACTTGGTCTGGATGTTGGCGAGGATGGGCTGCATCGACGACGTGATGTCGGTCGGGTGCTCGGTCTTGCCGAAGTCGGTGACCTGATCCCACGCCTTCTGCACCATCTCGGGTGTGATGTCGCGGCCGACCTTGAAGGTCTTGCCGACGGTGCGCTCCCAGCGGAGCTTGCCGATGAAGCCGCCGCCCACCTCGAACAGGCCGCCGGTCTCCTTGCAGTCCTCGTGCACGAGCCACGCGGCGAGCGGCGCGACGTACTCCGGCTTCAGCGCGTCGATCAGCTCCTTGGGGAGCACCGTCTCGGTCAGGCGCGAACCGGCGATGGGCGCGATGGTGTTGACGTGGACGTTCTTCTTCTTGCCCTCGAGCGCGAGGGTGTTGGCGAAGCCGACCAGACCGAGCTTGGCCAGCGCGTAGTTCGCCTGGCCGAAGTTGCCGTAGATGCCGGCGGCGCTGGCGGTCATGAGGATGCGGCCGAAGCCCTGATCGCGCATCAGGTTCCACACCGCGGCGGTGCACTTGTACGCGCCGTTCACGTGGACGCGGAGGATGAGGTTCCAATCCTCCTCGGACATCTTCTGGAACGACGTGTCGCGGAGGATGCCCGCGTTGTTGATGAGGATGTCGACGCGCCCGAACGCGTCGAGCGCCGTCTTCACGATCTTGTCGCCGTCCTCGACGGAGTCGTAGCTCCCGACCGCCTGGCCGCCGGCGTCCTCGATCGCCTGCACCACCGCGTCCGCGGCGGCGGACGACCGGCCGCCTCCGTGCATCGACCCGCTGAGGTCGTTGACGACGACCTACGCCCCACGCGCGGCGAGCAACAACGCGTGCGCGCGACCCAGGCCCGCGCCTGCACCGGTGACGATCGCGACCTTCCCATCGAAGCGGAGCTCGTTGGCCATGGCAGAACCTCTCGTTGTCGGGGAGCCGAGAGGGTACACCGCCGCGGGGCGGCGGGTGAGTGAACCGCCATTCAGCGGGAAACCCCGGCGGGACAAGGGCGCCCGGGCTCTGCGCCAGCCGGTGGCACTCCGCTTGCGACGCTCTCGCGCATGCACGTGAGCACGCATCCGCAGCCGCGGCCCTCTCCCGACGTACCGCAGGTATTGCGCGCGCCGTCGCGTCCTGCGCGCTCGCCGGGGTCGCGTGCGCCTCTGGGTACGCCGGGCGTGGGCGCGCCGCCGATCGCCGTGCTCGGCACGATCGCCCTCGCCGTCCTGGCCGTCCTGGTGCTGTACCTGATCGGGCGCCACCTCATCCCGGGCGAGGCCGATCTGTTCTGGCTCGGCGGCCGCTGATCGACGCGCCTCAGCGCTCGGCCTCCGCCTCCGCCTCTTCGGCGGTGGGCGCGACGGTCGCGAGATCGATGCCCCGCAGGAGCACCGTGGCCCCGAGCGCCAGGGCGATGAGCGCGGCGAGGCCCGACGCGACGAGCACCCCGAGCCGCGCCGCGGCGAGGATGGGGGCCTCCCCGAACGCGAGCTCGGCGATGAACAGCGCCATGGTGAAGCCGATGCCGGCGGCGATACCGACCAGCGTCAGGCCGCGGAGCGTCACGCCGCGCGGCAGCGTCGCGATGCCGAGTCGCACGGCGACGACGCCGGCCAGGACGATGCCGAGCGGCTTGCCGACGACCAGCCCGAGGACGACCCCGAGCACCAGCCGAAACGAGGTCTCGTCGAAGGCGAAGCCCTCGAGGGTCACCCCGGCGTTCGCGAGGGCGAAGAGCGGCATGATCCCGAACGCGACCCACGGGTGGAGCACCGCCTGCAGGCGG
Source organism: Deltaproteobacteria bacterium (assembly GCA_016182965.1). Lineage (GTDB taxonomy): Bacteria > Myxococcota_A > Polyangia > Polyangiales > JADJMO01 > JALHOE01. The sequence continues at coordinate 21,520 of JACPFM010000011.1, forward strand.
GTCACCGGCGAGAGCGCCTCGCGGCGCGCCCGCCCGACCTGGTCGAGCGACGGCCTCAGGTCGTCGGCGGGCGCGCCCTCGCGTACGTGGTCGCGCGCGCGAGCCGAGACGTCGTGCATCACCTCCGCGAACCCCTCCGGTCCGAACCACGCGCGCGCCGGCGTGAGCAGGCCGAGGATCACGCCGGCGATCGTCGGGTGGATGCCCGCGCGCAGCACGCCGAGCCACACGACGAGGCCCGGCGCCACGTAGAGCGCCGGGTTGCGTGCGCCGAACCGCTGGAGGATCAGCACCGCGAGGACGCCGACGGCGACGATCGCGAGGCCGCTCCACGCGAGCGCCGAAGAGTAGAACAGCGCGATCACCACGATCGCGCCGATGTCGTCGATGATCGCGAGCGCGAGCAAGAGGACGCGGATCGCGGGCGGGACGCGTCGTCCGAGGAGCGCGAGCACGCCGACCGCGAACGCGATGTCGGTGGCCATCGGCACGCCCCAGCCGCGCGACGCCGGCGTGCCCGCGTTGAGGGCGAAGAACGTGGCCGCGGGCGCGATCATCCCGCCGAGCGCCGCCGCGACGGGCAGCGCCGCGCGACGGAGATCGGCCAGCTCGCCCTCGTACATCTCGCGCCGGATCTCGAGGCCGACGACGAAGAAGAAGATCACCATCAGGCCGTCGTTGATCCAGAAGTGGATCGACGCGCGGTGGACGAACGGGCCCACGCCGAGCGTCACCGGCGCGTGCCACACGCGCGTGTAGCCGTCGCGCCACGCCGAGTTGGCCCAGAAGAGCGCGACGGCGGTCGCGACGAGCAGCAAGAGGCCGCTCGCCGCCTGCACGTGGAGGAACGTCTCGATCGGTCGGAGGATGCGGCGCGCCAGGTTGTGCGCCGATCGCCACGCCTCGGGGGGGCGAGACGCGCGCGACGCGGAGTCGTCGCGGGAACGACGCCACCGATCGCCCTCGGATCCGTTCGAACGGCTCATCGCGGCCGCGCCCCGCCGCTCGGCTGAGGCAAAGCGCCACATGAGGCGCATTTGCGGTCATCCGCGGCGAGCGGAGACGAAGGCATCGCCACGCGGTCCACCACCGCCACGTCAGCAGCAAGCGACACGCCACGTCGCATACACGACGCGACCGTCACGTCACTCCGCGGTGAACTCCCAGGGATACGTGATGCGCGCCTTGCCGCCGGTCGGCTTGGGGAAGGTCACGCTCTTGACGACATCGGCGATGCACTGCGCCGTGTCGTTCGGCAGCGTGGTCTCGTTGAGGATGACCGTCTCTTCGACAGCGCCGCTCTCGTCGACGGTGAAGCGGACGACGACCTTGCCGCTCGGTTGGCTCTTCTTCGGGCTCTTCTCGAGGAGCGCGTGGTAGCAGGCGCGCACCTCGTCCTTCTTCGCGGTCAGGGCCTTCTTCACCTCGACCGGCGCGAGCGAGCCGCCGTGGATCGCGCCCTTCGGCGCCGACTCCGGCGCGGGCCCGGACGAGGGGGCCGGAGCGGGGCTCGTCGGCGGCGGGCTCGACGCGCCGCACGCGCCGCACGCAAGGGACATCGCGCAGAGGAGGAGCGGAAGGACGCGCACGAGGAGCAGGGTATCAGGCCGCAGCGCCGGACGGCGGAGCGGCGTGTGCGCCGCGCGAGCGCGCCGCGATCGCCTCGCGGAGCGCGCCCAAGAGCTCCGGCCCTCGGAACGGCTTCTGGAGGAAGCGAACGTCGTCGAGGGCGCGGCCCGCGAGGAGGCGGTCGGAGTAACCGCTCATCAGCACCACGGGCAAGGACGGATCTCGCGCGCGCAGCGATTGGTGCACGTCGACGCCGCTGCCGTCCGGCAGCGTGACGTCGAGCAGCACGACGTCGAACGGGCCGGCGTCGTTCACGCGCTGCTGCGCCTCCCGCGCGTCGGAGGCGACGGTCACGTCCCACCCCTCGGCCGTCAACAGCGTGCGCGCGACCGAGCGGATGCCCTGCTCGTCGTCGACGACGAGCACGCGCAGCCCGCCGCCTTCGGGCAGCCGGAGGGGCTCGGTCACGGAGACCTCCGGGAAGCGATCGGTGGCCGGCAGCCGCACGCTCACGGTGGTCCCCTGCCCCGGGCGGCTCTCGATCCGGATCTGCCCGGCGTGGGCGCGGACGATCCCGGCCACCGCCGACATGCCGAGACCGCGCCCGTGCGGCTTGGTCGTGAAGAACGGCTGGAAGACCTGCGCCGCCGTGTGCTCGTCCATCCCGCGCCCGTCGTCCTCGACGGCGACGATCACCTCGGCTCCCTCGGCGCCGACGCGCACATGGACGCGCCCCTCGTCTTCGATCGCCTGGACGGCGTTGAGCAGCAGGTTCATCAGGACCTGGCGCAGCTGCGCCGGATCGCCGTCGACGAGCGGCACCCGCCCCGCGGCGACGCGCACCGAGACGCGCTGGGGCAGCGTCGGTCGGAGGAGGCGCAGGGTCTCCGCCGCGAGGACGGCGACGTCGACGTCGCGACGGCGCACCGGACGTCGCCCGGCGTACGCGAGCAGCTGGTCGGTGAGCTCGGCCGCGCGGGTCGCCGCCTCGTCGATCGCGAGCAGCGCTTCGACCTGGTCGGACCCGCCGTCGACGCGCGCGAGCTCGGCGTTCGCGCGGATGATCGTCAGCAGGTTGTTGAAGTCGTGCGCGACGCCGCCGGCGAGCATGCCGAGCTCCGCGAGCCGCTTGCTGCGCTCCAGCTCCCGCTCGAGCGCGACGCGGCGCTCCCGCTCCTGATGCCGCGCGGTGACGTCGCCCCGGAGGCCCACCGCGCGGACCGGCCGCCCGTCCGGCGACGGGGCTACGCGCGCGCGCTCGAACATCCACTTCTCGGCGTCGCCGTCGCACACGCGGAGCTCGAGGTCCCAGCCCTCGCGCTCGCCGCGCGCGCACGCACGCGCGGCCTCCTCGAGGAGGGCGCGATCTTCCGGGTGGACGGAGGACCAGAACGTCGCGTGATCGACCCACGGAGCGTCCGCCGACTCGCGATGCGTGCGGACCCGCGCGGCAGGCAGATCGTGCTCGAACGCCTCGGACTCGGACGCCTCGAGGACGAGCGCGAGCCAGCGCTCGCGATCGCGGCGCACGGCCGCCTCGGCCTCGCGTTCCTCCAGGCTGGTCGCGATGAGCATCGCGGACAGGGACATCGTCGCGAGGAAGGTCCACAGCGACGCGACGTCGCCGTGCACGCTCCCCGAGCGGAAGGGCCCCGTCCCCGCCGCGGTGCCGATCACGGCCGCAGCGGTGACCAGCGCGCTGGCGGCGGTCGCACCGCGCATGCCGAAGCGCACCGCGGCCCAGACCAGCACCGGGAACGGCAGCAGCGCGAGCGACACATGCGACCACGAGGCCGGCAGCAGCTTGCCGAACGCTATCGCGGCGATCGCCGGCGCGAGCACCGCGATCAGGGCGCCCTCGCCAGGGTGGCGCACGACGCGACCGCACGAAGGCTCCGCGAACGCGAGGAGCAGCGGCGTGACGACGAGCACCCCGCCCGCGTCGCCGAGCCACCAGATCATCGCGGTGGTCAGCGCGCGATCGCCGGGCAGCCCCGCGAGCGCGGCGAGGCACGCGACGCCGCTGACGGCGGCGATCACCGTCGGGGCGGCGACCGCCGCGCCCACGAAGACGACCACGTCGCGCACGCCGCGGAGGCCGCCGCGGAGACCGGTGCGTCGAACCAGCCACTCGGCGGCGAGCGCCTCGGCGGTGTTGCCGACCGCGAGCCCGAGCGCGAGGCTCGCCGAGCCGGTGAGCGTGTAGTTGGTGACGAACGCGCCGATGAACACGCCGACGGCCATGCGCCGCCCGCCGAGCCACAGCGCGGCGACGGAGAGGCCGGAGGGCGCCCACACCAGGGTCGCCGCCTCGTTGTAGTAGGCGAGCGTCAGCCCCAGTCGACCCGTGACGACATACGCGGTCGCGAGCAGCGCGATCAGCGCGACGTCACGACCCGACAACGATCGACGAACGATCGTCTTCGAGCCTCCCTCCTCTGGCATCGCGTAGCGGAGCGTAGCGCCCGCGCGCCTTCTTTCACGCGACTTTCACGCGACCCTCACGCGAAAGGAACGCGCCGCTTACGCCGCGGTTGGCCATTGCCGAGCACGCGCCTGCTCGGCAGTCGCGACACTGAATCGCGGCGGAACCGATCGATCGCGGTCACTTCTTCGCTGCAGCGCGGCGGACCTCGATCTTGCCGAGCCCCATCTTGTCGAGGTCCTTCACGATGACGTCGGCGTCGCCGACGATCACGAGGCGGAGCTTGTCGGGCGAAAGGTAGCGCTTGGCAACCCGCTGCACGTCGGCCCTGGTGACCGCGCGGTAGGCGGCGGCGCGCCCGTGGTACTCGTCGAGCGGCAGCCCGTAGATCGCGAGGTACGCGATCGATCCTGCGACGTCGGACACGGTCTCGAACGACGCCGGAAGCCTGCGAATCAGGTTCGTCTTCGCGTCGGCGAGCTCCTCCTCGGAGACCTCGGCGTCGATGATGCGCTTGATCTCCGCGAGGATCTCCTGCGCGGCGGGCTCGGTCTTCTCGCGCACGATCGCGCCGCCGGCGGTGAACGGTCCGGCGCCGTGGCGCATGTCGAAGCTCGAGCTCGCGCCGTAGGTGTACGCGTGCTTCTCGCGCAGGTTGAGGTTCAGGCGGGAGGAGAACTGCCCGCCGAGGATGGTGTTCATGACCATCAGCGCGTGGAAGTCCTTGCTCGAACGCGGCACGCCGAGCAGCGTGGCGGCGAGGTGCGACTGCGTCGCGCCCGGCCGATCGATGACGATCACGCGGGGCGCGCCCTCCATGCCGGGCGGATCGGCGACGTCGGACGCCTTCGGCTTCTTGCCCTTCCAGTCGCCGAACGCCTTCTCGATCTGCGCGAGCGCGGCTTCCTTGGTGACGTCGCCGGCGATGGCCACGGTGACGTCGTCGGGATCGACCTGGCTCCGGTGGAACGCCGCGAGCTCCTTCGCCCCGAGCTTCTTCAGCGCCTGCTCGTTGCCGAGGAGCGGCGCGTGATACGGGTGGTTGTCCGGGTAGAGCACCTCGGAGACGGCGTTGCGGAGGAGGATCGCCGGCGAGTCCTTCTGCTGGGCGAGCATGGTGAGGCGCTTGCTGCGCTCGCGCTCCACCTCGTCCTTCGCGAAGGCCGGATCGCGCACGCACTCGGCGAGGATGGCGAACGCCTCGGAGAAGCTCGGTGCGAGGACCTTCCCGTGCACGCCGAGGCTGTCGAGCGAGCCCCACGAGCCGAACTGCGCGCCGAGCTTGCCGAGCGCGTCGCTGATCTCGAGCGCGCTCCGCGTCTTGCTGCCCTGGACGAGCATCGCGCCGAGGAACGCGCCGGTGCCCGGCGGCCCCTGATCGGCGCCGCGGTCGACGACGATCTGGAAGGCGACGATCGGCAGCTCGTGGCGCTCGACGAGCAGCACCCGGAGACCGTTCGCGAGCTTGTGCTCGACGATCGTGGGCGGAACGAAGTCCGGCATCGGCGCGCCGGCCGGGGCCTTCTCGCGGAACGCGTCGGGAGCCACCGACGGCGAGGCGACCGGCGCGGCCGACACCGTCGGAGGCGGCACGGGAGGCGAAGCGGGCGGCGGGGCCGGCTTCGGCTCGCACGACGAGAGCATCAGCAAGACGACGGCGACGGTCGAGAGGACGCGCTTCACGGCTTCACCTCCAGGAGACGTCCGGCGCGCGGCGCGCCCTTCTTCGGGAGCACGATGGTGACGATGCGTTTGTCGGGCGCCAGCCACGTCGCGGCGGTCTTGCTCAGATCGGCGGCGGTGGCGCGCTCGTAGCGCGCGACGTCCTTGTCGAACCAGCCGGGGTCGCCGGTGGCGTGCGCGTAGGCGTTGAAGGCGTTGGCGCGCGAGGTGATCCGCTCGGCGTCGAAGATCAGGTTCGAGAGGATCTTGGCCTTGGCGCGCGCGAGCTCGTCGTCGGTCGGCGGCTTCTCGCGGACCTTCGCCAGCTCCTCGTCGACGAGCTTCAACACCGTCTTCGGGTCCTTGCCCTTCTTGACGGTGACCACGACCTCGAACTGGCTCGAGAGCATCGACGAGCCCTGGTAGGCGCTGACGTCCTGCGCGATCTGGAGGTCGTAGACCAGCCGCTTGAAGAGCCGGCTGGTCTTCCCCGACGACAGGACCTCGGCCAGCAGATCGAGCTCGCCGTCGCCGGGGGCGAACTGCGGCGGCGTCGGCCACGTGACGACCACGCGCGCGAGCTCGACGTCGGCCTCGACCTCGAGGCGCTTCTCGTGATCGAGCTTCACCGGCGTCGGACCCTTGGCCGGCTTCGGATCGGGACCGCGCGGGATCGCCTCGAAGTACTGCGCGATCAGCGCGCGCGCCGCCTTCTTGTCGATGTCGCCGGCGACCACCAGCGTCGCGTTGTTCGGGAGGTACCAGGTGCGGAAGAACGCCGTCACGTCCTGGAAGCTGGCGGCGTCGAGGTCCTGCGGCGTGCCGATGGTCAGCCGGTGGTAGGGGTGGTCCTTCGGATAGAGCGCCTCGCGGATGAACTGGATCACGAGGCCATAGGGCGCGTTCTCGTAGTTCTGACGGCGCTCGTTCTTCACCACGTCGCGCTGCGACTTGAACGTGTCGTCGTTCGCGTGATCGAGCAGCCAGCCCATGCGATCGCTCTCGAGCCAGAGCGCGAGGGCGAGCTCGTTGGACGGGAGGGTCTCGTAGTAGTTGGTGCGATCGGTGTTGGTGGTGCCGTTGCGATCGCTCGAGCCGGCGCGCTCCAGGTACTTGAAGAACGTGTCCTCGGCGACGTGCTTGCTCCCCTGGAACATCACGTGCTCGAACAGGTGCGCGAAGCCGTTCTTGCCGGCCGGCTCGTCCTTGCTGCCGACGTGGTACCAGACGTTCACCGCGACCAGCGGCGTCTTGTGATCTTCGTGGAGGATCACCTCGAGGCCGTTGGACAGCACGTAGCGCTCGAACGACAGCGCGGGCGCGGCGACGGGGGTCGCGCCCGCGCGCGCGGACGGCGCGGGCGCCGACACCATCGCGAGGCTGACTGCGAGCGCCCCGAGCAGGCGAGTCACGGATCCGGAGGGCATCGGGCGGGCGGGCATCGACACCAGGTAACGCAACGGTGACAGCGGGTCACGACGGCGCGTATCGTGAGCGCATGGCACGTCCCATGCGCTTGGCGTTCGGCTCGTTGGCGGTGGCGATCCTCGGGTGGGCGGGCGCACAGGGGTGCGCCTCGGACGAAGAACCGTCGTGCCAGGCGGACACCGATTGTGTGAGCGCGACGACGCCCTGCACCGTCGGCGTCTGCCGCGAGAGCAAGTGCGTGGCGCAGCCGGTGGCCGACGGCACGCGCCTGAAGGACCAGCCGCCAATCGCCGAGAAGCCGTGCATCTTGCTGCGCTGCAAGGCCGGCAAGGTCGAGGAGACCGCCGACGGATCGCGAACCCCCGATTTCATCGAGTGCAAGAAGCACATCTGCGAGGGCACCACGCTGACGACCGTGAACATCCTCGACGGCGTCGCGTGCGCCGGCGGCGGCGCGTGCCGCGGCGGTGTGTGCCTGCCCCCGGCCGACAGCGGCCCCGGCGACACCGGATCGACCGACACCGGCGGAGACGACACCGGCTCGACCGACGGCGCGAGCGACTGACGGGCGGCGGCTGGCCAGCGGTCGCCATCGTGGGACACCGCCTGGCGGTCGCTCTGTCGGCTTGGTCGTCGGTCGTAGTCGTCAGTCGTCAGTCGTCAGTCGTCAGTCGTCAGTCGTCAGTCGTCAGTCGTCAGTCGTCAGCCCAGCCGAGCGGAGGACTGCAGAATTTCCGGCGTTCCGCGATTGCGACCACGGATTCAGCGCCGCGCGGACGCGAGCACCGCGTCGCGCAGCGCGCCCGCCGACTCGGGCGCGCCGATCATCGACACGTTCGGCGGCAGCGTCGCGTCCGGCTCCCCCTCGGACGCGACGAGCACCCGCGTCCGCGTGGCCGCCAGGAACTCCCACAAAGCTCGCGCCGTCGATGTGGTGCCGCACAGCACGACCTCGAAGCGGTCGCGCTGACAATGGAACTGCGCCGCATGCGTGCCTGCCGCGACCACGACGTGGAAGCGCGACGCGTCGAGCGCAGCGATCACGTGCGGGCGCAGGCCTGCGGCGTCTTCGACGTAGAGCACTTCCACACGCCGTCCGAATTGCGACAATGGGCGTAGGCGCGACATGGGGCGGCGCTCCGCACGGGCCGCCCGGGAGGTTCCCCGATCGTCAGACGTCATGGCGCGGCCTCATGCAGGAGGGACGCCATGAGAGCTCAGCGCCTGCGGTGGCGCTCCGATTGCAGCGCGCGGCGAGCAGGAGGTCCCGATGCGCACGCCGATCGTCACCTGGGGCATCGTGGTGGCCGCGCTCGCGGCGTCGGGATGCAAGACCGAGCGCCGCGACCGGACCACGGACGGCGCGGGAACGCCCGGTGGCGCGTACGGTGGCGGTCCGCGGGCCACCGAGGTCCTCGTCGGCGGGCCGGGGGAGGATGCGCTGCGTCTCCACGCGACCTCGGCGCTCGACGTCCTGGTGTCCGCCCGCTGCGATCGCGCGCGGGCGTGCAGCTTCGGCGACCCGAGCGCGTCGTGCGCGACCGCCGCGGTCCTGGCCGAGAAGGAGCTCGACCTCGCGCACTGCCCCCGCGGCGTGGACGCAGCGGTGCTCTCCGACTGCGCGCGCGTGCTCCGCGACGCACCGTGCGACGTCGAGCCCGCCCGGCCCGAGACCTGTCACCTCACCCTGTTGTGCGGCGAGGTGACGCCGTGAGCGTCCCCGCATGCAGGAGCGTCCGCGCCGTCCGCGTATGGAAGAGGATCGAGAGGGTCGCGCTCGCCTCTGCGCTGCTCACCGTCGCGTGCACGCGGCGCGAGGACGGCGACGAGCGGGCGCTGCAGGGCGTCGACGACAACGTGCGCGACTTCGGCCAGCTGAACGGCATCTTCGGCGACAACGGGACCTCCATCGGAGAGGGTGAGGGCGGCAGCGACGAGGAGGCGCGCGGCGGCGGACCGCCCGAGGCGCGCGATCGCTCGTGGCCGTTCCAGGCGCGCGCCCGGCTCGTGAAGGCGCGCTGCGACGCCGCCGCGCGGTGCACCGGCGAGTCGCGGCGACGCTGCGCCGCGCGCGAGGAGGAGCGGCTCGCGAGCTGGCCGATCGACGCGTGCACGCAGATCGACGTCCGCCCGTGCATCGAGAGCGTCCGCATCGGCTGCTCCGGCGTGTCGTGGCAGCTCCCGCTGGCCTGCCGGGCCGACCGCGTCTGCCTCCCCGTCGTCAGCAAGCCGCTCGAGTGAGTCGTCAGTCGTCAGTCGCCAGTCGTCAGCACGAGAGCGTCGACGCGGCCCGGAGATCGAGAGGCTTTTCTCCGGGGTTCCAGGGGCTTGGCCCCTGGTTCGACCTTCGACCTTTCGACCTTCGACCAAGCTCGACGAAAGCTTCACACGCACTGACGACTGACGACTGACGACTGACGACTGACGACTGACGACTGAACGACTGACGACTGACGACTAGGTATCCGTCGGCGCGTCGTCCCACGCGTCGTCGGGCGCGTTGCCCACGAGCCACTCGAGCGCGCGGTGTCGCTCGATCGCGATCGAGCGCACCTCGTGGAAGGCGTCGTCCGGGAGCGCGCGGTAGGCCTGGTCCCGCGCGGGGAAGTCGCCGTCGATCGCGCGCGGAATGGTGCCCTCGGCGAACGCGTGCGCCGCGGTCAGCCGCACGATGTCGTCGAGCGAGGAGATGCCCGGCTTCTTCAGCTCGTCGGGCAGCGCGAAGCCGTTCTCCTGCAGCTCGCGCGTGCGAGCGCGCCAGTGCCACAGCTCCGCCGCGGCGCGCGCCGTATGGAGCTCCTCGGCCGGCCGCAGGGTCACGCCCTCGCGGAACATGGCCAGCGCCTTCGGGTTCGGGATCGCGTCGAGCAGCGAAGGCTCGACCTGCAGGTCCCACGCAGGCAGCTCCGGCAAGAGGCCGAGCGCCCAAGCCAGCATCGCCATGCCTTCGACCGCCCAGCTCGCGTCGATCTGCTGCTGCTCGGCCATGGTGATGAGCGTCGCCTCGGAGAGCTCGCGCTCCCTCGGCGTGAGCGCGTCGAAGACCGGCGTGTCGTAGATCGGCGTCCAGAACGCGTCGCGCGCCTCGTCGGCCTTCTCGTCCATGCGCGCCCGCTCCTCGGCGTTGGCGCGCGCCCGCAAGGCGGCGACGACGTCGCGCGGCGGCGCGCCGAGCGCGTAGACGACGCAGGCCTTGAGGGTGACGAGGCGATCGGCGACGGTCGCGGCGCTGGGTGCCATCGGCGCGTCTATACCAGTCGCCGCCGTCGTTGGACATCGACCCTGCGCCCACTCGCTCCACCCGGGTCGAAGGTCGAAGGTCGAAGCCCGCCCCATTCCTCCTTCGTTCGACCTTCGACGTTCGACGTTCGACCGGGCATGAGCGGCCGAGGGAGCGGCATGGCCGACGATCGCGCGCGCTGATCCGGCACGCGGATGTCGGACGGTCTTGCTGCGCGATGGGCGCCGTCCGAGGTCTTCGGTCGACCATGTCTCCTCCCCCGCTCGCCGCGCCGCCGCCCGGCGCCACCGCCGACGAGCTGCTCGATCGCTTCCTCGCCTACGTCGACGGGCTCGGCCTCGAGCTCTACCCCGCGCAGGAGGAGGCGATCCTCGAGATCTTCGCGGGCAAGAACGTCATCCTCAACACGCCGACCGGGTCGGGCAAGTCGCTGGTGGCCGTCGCCATGCACTTCGCGGCGCTCGCCCGCGACGGGCGCAGCTACTACACGTCGCCGATCAAGGCGCTGGTCAGCGAGAAGTTCTTCGCGCTGTGCAAGGACTTCGGGCCGGAGAACGTCGGCATGGTCACCGGCGACGCGCGGGTGAACCCCGACGCGCCGATCATCTGCTGCACCGCCGAGATCCTGGCCAACCGCGCGCTCCGTCAGGGCGAGGATCTCGACGTCGACGCCGTGATCCTCGATGAGTTCCACTACTACGCCGACCGCGATCGCGGGTGGGCGTGGCAGGTGCCGCTCCTCACGTTGCCGCAGGCGCGCTTCCTGCTGATGAGCGCGACGCTCGGGCCGGTCGATCGGTTCGTCGAGGAGCTCAGGCGGCGCACCGGCACCGAGGCGACGGTCGTCCGCGGGATGAAGCGCCCGGTGCCGCTCGAGCTCGAGTACCGCGAGTCGCCGCTGCACGAGACGGTCGCCTCGCTCGTGTCGCAGGGGCGCGCGCCGATCTACCTCGTGAACTTCACCCAGCGCGCGTGCGCCGAGGTCGCGCAGGACCTCTTGTCGCAGGACCTCGCGAGCAAGGACGACAAGCGCGCCATCGCCGACGTGCTGTCCCAGGTGCGCTTCGACTCGCCGTACGGCAAGGAGATCCAGCGGTTCCTGCGGCAGGGGGTCGCCGTGCACCACGCCGGCCTGCTGCCGAAGTACCGGCTCCTCGTCGAGAAGCTCGCGCAGCGCGGGTTGTTGAAGGTGATCAGCGGCACCGACACGCTCGGCGTCGGGGTGAACATCCCGATCCGCACCGTGCTCTTCACGCGCCTCTGCAAGTACGACGGCGAGAAGACGGTCATCCTCCCGGTCCGCGACTTCCAGCAGATCGCCGGGCGCGCGGGCCGCAAGGGCTTCGACGACAAGGGCTGGGTGGTCGTGCAGGCGCCCGAGCACGTCATCGAGAACATCCGCATCGACGAGAAGGCGGCGAAGGACCCGAGCAAGAAGAAGAAGCTCGTGCGCAAGAAGCCGCCGGAGTTCGGCTATCTGCACTGGGACCGCGGCACCTTCGAGAAGCTGAGCACCTCGCAGCCGGAGCCGCTGACGTCGCGCTTCCAGCTCGGGCACGGGATGCTCCTGAACGTCCTCGAGCGCGAGCGCGGCGGCTGCAAGGCGATCGTGAAGCTGGTGCGCGACAGCCACGAGACGCCCGCCAACAAGCGGCAGCTGCGCGCGCACGGGCTTCAGCTGTGGCAGTCGCTGCTCGACGCCGAGATCGTGCAGCGCGTCGACGGCAAGCTGCGCGTCAACCTCGATCTGCAGGAGGACTTCTCGCTCCACCACGCGCTGTCGCTGTGGCTCGTCGACACGCTCCCGCGGCTCGATCTCGGGGCCGACACCTACGCGCTCGACGTGCTCACCCTGGCCGAGTCGATCGTCGAGAACCCCGACGTCATCCTCCGCGCGCAGCTCGAGAAGCTGCGGTCTGAGACGTTCGCGAGGCTCAAGGCCGAGGGCGTCGAGTTCGACGATCGCAAGGCGGCCCTCGAGGAGCTCGAGTACCCGAAGCCGCTCCGCGAGTTCGTCTACGACACCTACAACGCGTTCGCCCGCCTGCACCCGTGGGTCGGCGAAAACATCCGCCCCAAGAGCGTCGCGCGCGAGATGTTCGAGACGCTGCAGACCTTCTCCGGCTACGTGAAGGAGTACGGCCTGCAGCGGTCGGAGGGCGTGCTGCTCCGGTATCTGTCCGAGGTCTACAAGGTGATGGTCCAGACGGTGCCCGCGCCGGCGAAGAACGACGCGGTCGACGACGTCACCGCCTACCTCGGCGCGATCGTGCGCGGCACCGACGCGAGCCTGCTCGAGGAGTGGGAGCGACTGCGCGATCCGACGTACGTGCCGCCGCCGATCGAGGAGCGCGCTGTCGAGACCTCCGACGTCACCCGCGACGAGCGCGGGTTCACCGTGCTGGTGCGCAACGCGATGTTCCGCATCGTGCAGGCGATGGCCGCCGGCGACACCACCGCCCTGCTCGAGGCGATCGCCCCCGAAGATCCCGACGGCACGCCGTGGACGCGCGAGCGCTGGCTCGCCGAGCGCGCAGCGTTCGACGAAGACCACCCCGCCTTGCGCACCGACCCGACCGCGCGCGTGCCGTCGCTCACGCGCATCGACAAGCGACCCGACGCGTGGGAGGTGCAGCAGATCCTCCCCGACGCCGAGGGCGACGACGACTGGTTCCTCGAGGCGCGCATCGACCTGGCGCGCGCGAAGGACGCGGGCGAGCCGGTGGTGGCGCTCCGACGAGTCGCCCGCTGACGGCGAGGTGACGGCCAAGGGACGCGCCCGTCCGGTGTCGGAGGGGCATGGCCCGGTGGGGAGCGTTGGTCGCGGTCGCGCTGGTCGTTCCGCTGTCGGCCCGGCACGGCACCAGCGCGCCGGCGTCGTGCCCGCCAGCGCCCGGGCTCCATCGCTCCGCGCGCGCCTACCGGGTCGCGCACGTCGTGGTGCCGCTGTGCGACAACGAGCACCAGGGCATCGTCCCGGTGTCGAAGGCGCTCGGCGACGGCAAGGACCTCGATCGCAACCTGTACTGGGGCGCGGGCTACGGCTTCCGCACCTTCTTTCGCACGTCGCCGGCGTGGCGCGAGCTCGACGTGTCGACCGCTCCCTCGTCGAAGGCGGTGCTGCAGCGCGTGGCCTTCGCGCGCGGCGACGCGTACGTGGTCGCCGACGCGTACGACGGCGCACGGATGGACGCCGCGCTCGACGACTTCATCCGTTACGCCGCCGGCGCACGCGCCGAAGACGTCGAGGTCGCGCCGCGCGCGAAGAAGGGCGAGCCGCCTGCGCCGCGGGTTCCGGTCGAGGCGGGTGGGCGCGCCGACGCGGTCGCCTTCGTCGGACACGACGGCCTGATGGACGACCTCGCGCCCGTGGTGCCGTCGACGACCGGCGATCGCCCCGCCGGGGCGATCGTCGTGGCCTGCTTCAGTCGGTCGTGGTTTTCCCCCCTATTGAAGAAGGCGAACGTCACGCTGTGGGTCGGCACGACGAACCTGCTCTCGGCCGAGTCGTACTCGGTCGAGGCCGCGCTGCGCGCGTGGGTCGACGGCGGCGCGCCCGAGGCGATGCGCGTCGCGGCCGGCAAGGCGTACGCGAAGTACCAGAACATCAGCGAGGGGTCGGGGCTCGGCCTGTTCGCGACCGGGACGAAGCCCTGACGGTCGAGGCCGACACGCGGCACGCATCTTCCAGCCCTCCGCACCGGCAATTTCTCCGACGGAGGGACCGATGATTTTTGCACCCAGGATGCGCATCGACATCGGCACGGCCGTGTCTCTCGCCATCGGTGCGTTCGCCGCCGGCGCAGGGCTCGCGTTCTTCTTCGACGCGCGCAACGGCGGCCGCAGGCGCGCGCTGCTCCGCGATCAGCTCGTGCACACCCGCAACGTGGCGCGCAGGGAGCTGCATTTCCGCACGCGCGACCTGAGCAACCGCGCGCGCGGCACCATCGCCGAGGCCCGTCGCTTCGTCGCGCGCGAAGAGGTCTCCGACGACGTGCTGGTCGAGCGCGTCCGCGCGAAGCTCGGGCACGTCTGCTCGCACGCGGGCGCGATCGAGGTGAAGGCGAAGGCCGAGGGCACGATCGAGCTCAAGGGGCCGATCCCCGCGATCGAGTACCCGCAGGTGCTCGCGGCCATCCGGCTCGTTCCCGGCGTGCACCACATCGACGACGACCTCGAGGTCCAGGGCTTCAAGGGCGCGGAGCCGTCGTTGCAGGGTCGGGAGGAGCGGCAGGGCGACGCTCGGGAGAGCATCGTCTGAGCAGGGCCTCGTCGGAACAGCGGCGCCCCGCCTCGACCGTACGTGACCGTCGCGTCACGGCCGGATTCCGGTAGTCTGTCCGCGATGCGCCCGCGCCCGCGCGAGCTCGCCGTCGGGGACGTCCTCGACGGCAAGTATCGCATCGTCGGCAACCTCGGGTCCGGCGGGATGGGCACCGTCTACGCGGCCCGTCGCCTGGCCCTCGGCGACGTCGTGGCGCTCAAGACGCTGCTCCCCGGCATCGACGGGGTCGAGGCGCGGCGTCGGTTCCTCCGCGAGGCGCAGGCCGCGGCGAGCATCCGGCACCCGAACGTCGTGCAGGTCTTCGACTTCGGCAACGCGGCCGTCGGCGGCGGAGTCTCGGCGCCGTACTTGGTGATGGAGCTGGTCGAGGGCCCCACGCTGGCGGAGGAGCTGCGCACCCAGGGGCCGTTCGACATCGACCGCGCGCTCCGGCTGTTCGGCGAGCTGTGCGCCGCGGTCGAGGCCGGTCACCGCCGCGGCATCGTCCACCGCGACCTCAAGCCCGGCAACGTGATGATCGCGCAGCCGGGCGACGTGCGCGAGACGGTGAAGGTCATCGATTTCGGCATCGCGCGCGTCGAGACCGAGCCGATCACGCAGGACGGCGTGGTGCTCGGCACGTTCCAGTACCTCGCGCCCGAGCAGCTGCGCGGTGAGGCGGCCGACGCCACGTCCGACGTGTGGGCGCTCGCGGTGATCCTCTACGAGGTCCTCACCGGGAAGCTCCCGTTCTTTGGCTCCAACCCCGCGGCGACGCTGTTCGCGATCGCGCGCGCCGAGCACGTCCCGCCGCGCAAGCTGCGGCCGGAGCTGCCGGCGGAGGTCGACGAGGCGATCGCGCGCGCGCTCGCGCCCGATCCGGCCGCGCGTCCTTCGGCGCGCGATCTGGCCGCCGCGCTCGGCACCCCGCTGCCGTCGATCGACACCGTCAGCCGCCATTCGAGCGCGCGCTGGTCCGACGCGGACGACAGCGGCGCGATGCCCGCGGTGGTGTCGCTGCCGCCCGGGCTCGAAGCGACCCTCGGCCGCGACGGCGAAGGCACGGCGCTCGGCGCCCAGGCGCCGCACCCGTTCGTCGGGCGCGAGGCCGAGCTCCACGCGCTGCGTAGCGCGTGGGAGGGGGCGCTGCGCGGAGAGGGCAAGATCGCGCTGGTCACCGGCGAGGCCGGCATCGGCAAGACGCGCCTCGTCGGCGAGCTGCTCGCGTACGCCAGCGCGCAAGGCGCCACGGTGCAGCGCGGCGTGTTCTTCGACTACGAGGGCAGCCAGCCCCGGCCCTTCGCCACCTTCCTCGACATGCTCGGCGCCGACGACGTCGCGCTCGCCGACGACATGCCGGCCGCCGACAAATGGCGCACCTTCTCGCGCATCGCCGATCTGTACGCGCGCGGTCGCTCGAGCGGGCCGCTGGTGCTGCTGTTCGAGGATCTGCACTGGGCCCGCGCGCAGGACCTCGAGCTGATCCTCCACCTCCACAGGGCGCTCGCCCGCGAGGCCGCGCTCATCGTGGCGACGGCGCGCACCGACGCGGGCGCCGAGCTCTCGCGGTTCGTGGCGCAGCTCGGCGACGGCCGCGCGCTCGCCCACGTCGCGCTGGCGCCGCTCGCGGCCGACGACATCCGCGCGTGGCTCTCGGCGGCGCTCGGCGACGTGCGCATCCGCCCGACGGATCTGCGGCGCCTCGAGCGGGCGACCGGCGGCAACCCCTACTTCCTCGACGAGCTGATCCGACACCTCGTGTCGGTCGGTCGCATGCGCCGCGACGGCGGCGGATGGACCTGCGATCCGCTCGACGACGTGACCCTCCCGCCCACGCTCGGCAGCGTCGTGCGCGCGCAGATCGACGCGCTCGGTCCGCACAGCCGCGACGCGCTGGAGACCGCGGCGGTCATCGGCGACGAGATGCGCTTCGAGACCTTGCGCACCGCCACCGAGCTCGACGAGGACGCCCTCGACGAGATCCTCGATCGCGCCGTGCGCAGGCGTCTGCTGACGGAGCAGGGGTGCACCGGGGGCAACGACTATCGCTTCGTCTCCGACACCACGCGTCGCGTGCTCTACGAGGCGATGTCGCCGCGGCGGCGCCGCCGGCTGCACCGCAAGGTCGTCGACGCGCTGCACGTGCGCTACGCGGCGACCCTCCGGCAGCTCGCGCGGGTGCTCTGCTACCACCACCACGCGGTCGGCGACTACGCCGAGGCGCTGTCGTTCGGGGTGCAGGCCGCGGAGGACGATCTCCACGCGCACGACATCGACCGCGCCGAAGCCTCCATCCGTCGCGCGCGCGAGGCCGAGGTCGCGCTGCGCGCCGACGGCGCCACCGTCGATCCGGGGTTGCTGCCGCGCCTCGACCTCGTCGACGGGACGGTCGCCTGTCGGCTCGGCCTCCACGAGCGCGCGCGCGCGGCGCTCCGTCACGTCCTCGAGGCGACGCCGCCGGCGCCGGCCGGGGTCCGCCTGCAAGCGCGCCTGGAGCTCGCGCAGGTGCTGCTCGGCGGCGGCGACGCCGACGCGGCGATGGAGCAGCTGTCGGCGGCGATCGGCCTCGCGCGCACCGGCGGCGATCTCGCGCGCATGCAGCTCGCGCGCATCCTCTACGCGGTCCTCGAGTCACGCGTCGGGCACGCCGACGCGGCGCTCGCGTCGCTCCGCGCGGTGGTCGAGGAGCTCGACGAGTCGGCGTCCCCCGCGCTGCGCTCGCTGGCGCGCCGCGCGCTCGCCTGGGAGTCGATCAAGAGCGGCGCGTTCCGCGACGGCGAGGAGCAGGCGCGCGAGGCGCTCGAGCTCGCGCGACGCGCCCGCGATCCGGTCGCCGAGCGCGAGGCCCTCTCCGCGCTCGCCGCGGCGTTCATCGAGTGCGGCGACGCGGCGGCCGGCATCCCGTTCCAGCGCGACGCCCTCGCCATCGCGCGCGCGCTCTCCAGCCGCCGCGACGAGGCGCTCGGGCTCGCGCGGCTCGGCCAGGCGCACCTCGATCTCGATCGGCTCGACGAGGCGCTCGGGTTCCTCGCCGAAGCCCGCGCGATCTTCGTCGAGATCGGCGACAGCTCGTGCGAGGGCGACTGCACCGTCATGGTCGGCCGCACCCTCCTCGCCATGGGCCGCGTCGACGAGGCGATCGAGCGGCTCGAGTACGGTCAGTCTCTGTGCGACAGCGCGGGGCGCGGCGAGTTCGGCGCGCTCGCGCGGCTGTTCCTCGGCGAGTCGCGGCTGGCCAGGGGGGACGTGGCCTCGGCGATCGCCTCGCTCGAGCAGGCGCGGGAGCTGTTCGTCACGCAGCGCCTCCACCACCTTTGGCGCGCCGACTGGGCGCTCGCCCGCGCGAAGAGCGGGGCGCCGGAGGGCGTCGACAGCGAATCGGGCGCGCATTCGGACGCCGAGGCGCGCATGCACGCCGAGCGCGCGGCCGAGGACCTCCGCGAGCAGCTCGCGCAGCTGCCCAAGGGGGCGAGCGACGCGCGGCTCCGGGCCGCCCTCGACGCCATCGAGCGCCACCTGTCCGGAGGGCCGGCGGGCGACGACGACGACGATCTCCGGCCGACATCGCCGCGCAATGCTTGAGCCGCTGCGCGCGACTCGGCGACGACTCGGTGATGGCGCTCCACGCGCCGTCTGCTAGAAGGGCCGGCCTCGAGGATGCCCCGGCTCATCGCGCTCGATCTCGACGGTACGCTGCTGCGGCACGACGGGACCATCCATCCCCGTGACGTCGACGCGATCCGCCGCGCGCGCGCCCGCGGCGTCTACGTGACGCTCGCCACGGGCAGGCTCGTCGGTGGCACCCTCGCGCACGCCCGCACGCTCGAGCTCGACGGCGCGATGATCTGCGGCGACGGGGCGACCCTCGCGAGCGCGATCACCGGCGAGGTGATCGACGCCCGCACCGTCGACGCGACCACCGCCGAGGGCCTGGTCGGCACGCTCCGCGAGCACGGGCTCGTGCCGTTCGTCTTCTCGCACGGCGAGATCCACGCCGATGAGTCCGCCCGCGAGTACGACGGCTGGGTCCGCATCTGGAGCGAGCACATCCACTACCACGCGGAGCTGATCGGCACCGACGCCTGGCGCGGCGAGGCGACGGTGGCGATGACCCTCGGCATCGGCGCGTTCGAGGCGGTGCTCACCGCGCACGTCGAGCTCGATCGCCGCTGGGGCGCGCACGTCCTCAACACGCGCTTCGGCTTCGGCGAGCGGCACATGATCCGCTCCTTCCGGCCCGAGTGCAGCAAGGGCTGGGCGCTCGCGCGGCTCGCCGAGCGCGTGAGCATCGCGCGCGAGGACTGCGCCGCCGTCGGCGACTGGTACAACGACGTCTCCATGTTCGAGTGGGCGGGCCGCTCGTTCGTGATGGACGGCGCGCCCGACGACGTGCGCGGCGCCGCGACCGACCGGCTGACCTCGCGCGCCGGCGAGGGCGGCGGCGTCGCCGAGGCGATCGACGCCTTGCTGCGCTGACCTGCGCTGACGTCAGCGGAGCGACAGCGCCGCGATGCCCGCGACGGCCGTGAGCACGCCGATCGCCGCGCGCGCGGTCATGCGCTCCTGCCCGAGCAGGTGCGCGATCGGCAGCGCGAACACCGGGCTCGTCGCGAGGAGCGTGGCGGCGACGCCCGTCGAACGCGCGTGGAGCAGCGCCGTCTGCGCCAGCCAGATGCCGCAGTAGGTGCCGATCATCGCCGCGACCGAGATGCGCACGGCGGTGCGTCGGACCAGGAGCGCCCTCGTCCACGCCGCGGCGTCGCGCGTGATCAGCGCGAGGGCGAGCACGCCGACGAGCCCCACGAGGATTCGACCCGACGCGGCCGCCAACGGGTCGATCCCGACCTGCATCGCGCGCCGCGAGAGCAGGCTCCCCGACGCCTGCCCGATCCCGGCGACGAGCCCGAGCGCGACGCCGCGCGCGAGGCCGCGCTCGCCCCCCTTCGACGGCCGCAGGACCACCAGCGCGATGCCCGCGAACACCAGGGCCATTCCGACGAGGGCGCGCGCGTCGAGCCGCTCGCCGAGCCAGAAGAACCCGCCGAGCGCGGCGAACACCGGCGCCGACGACAACAGCAGGATCGCGCGCGGCACGCCGAGCGCGAGGATCGCGCCGAAGTAGGCGGTGTCGCCGATGGTCAGGCCGACGATCGCGCTCGCCGCAAGCAGCCACAGCGCGTGCGCGGGCGCGCCGCTCGGCACCACGTGCCCGCTGCGCACGAACGCCGTGGCGCCGAGCGCCGCACCGGCGACGACCAGCTTCCCGAGGTTCATCGCGCCGGCGGGGACGCCGTCGCGACCGATGCGGGCGAAGAGGAGCGATCCGATCGCCCACAGGACGGCCGCCGACACCGCCGCGAGCTCGCCGACCGGGAGGGCGCTCACGGGCGCTCGAACGTCACGACGAGCGGCGCGTGATCGCTGGTGCCGATCTCGCGGCGCACCTCCGCCGCGCGCACGGATCTCGCCAGCGCCTCGCTCATCAGCACGAGGTCGATGCGCCAACCGATGTTGCGCTCGCGCATCTGCCGCCACGGCGGCCACCAGGTGAAGAGGTCGTCGTCGCCCGGGTGCAGCGCGCGCGTCACGTCGACCAGCCCGTGGCCGATGGCGCGCGAGAGGAGCGCGCGCTCGTCGGCGCGCTGCCCGATGGCGCCGGCCTTCAGCTCCTTCGGGTGCACGTCGCGATCGGTGAGCGCGACGTTCAGATCGCCGCAGAGCACCAGCTGCTCGCCCGCCTCGGTGCGCCCGCGCGCCCACGCCTCGAGCTCGCGCAGGAACGCGACCTTCGCCGCGTAGTCCTTGCCGCCGTTGGGCACGTAGATCGACGCCCAGCGCACGCCGCCCGCGACCGCCTCGACGGTGCGGCACTCGTGATCGAAGGTGGGGTGGCCGAATTTCGGTGCCGCGGGGAACGTCGCCCGGCGCAAGTGCAGGCTGACGCCGGAGTACCCCTTCGGCCCGCCATGCCAGAACGACCAGTACTCCGACAGTGTGGTCAACGGGTCGGGGATCTGCGCCGGGGTGGCCTTGAGCTCCTGCAAACAGAGGACATCTGGCGCCTCGCGCGCGACCCACTCGACCAGCTGCGCGTGCCGCGCGCGGATCCCGTTCACGTTCCAGGTCGCGACCTTCATGCCCGAGGCAGAGCAGCTTAGCCGGATTCGATCCAGCACGACGGAACTGCGGGTGCCCGGTCTTCGGAACCGGTCTAAGGTGGCTGCCCATGAGACTCCTCGGCTTTGCTTCGCTCTCGGTCGTGATGGTGCTCGTCGGCGCGTGCGGTGGCTCGGTGTCGCCGGAAGAAGGCGTGGGGCCGGCCGACGACGCGGCCGTGACCGACGACGCGTCTTCCGGCGGCGGCGGCGGCGGCGATGTCGGCGGTGGTGGCGGTGGATCGGTCGACGGATCGATCCCCGTCGACGACGCCGTGACGATCGAGGACGCGGGGAGCCCCGTCGTCGACGGCGGCGGCGGCAGCACCGGCACGATCAAGTGCGGCTCCGCGACGTGCAGCGCCGCGACGCAGGACTGCTGCGCGACGACCTCGGGAACGAAGTGCGTGGCGAAGGGCACGTGCAGCGGCGGCGTGACCATGTCGTGCTCCGATCCGTCGTCGTGCGCGCCGGGCGAGGTCTGTTGCGCCAGCGGCGGCATGGGCGGCGGCGGCGCGAAGTGCTCGGCGACCTGCAGCGGCGTCGTGCTCTGCAAGACCGACGCGGACTGCAAGGCGCCCGCGCGCTGCCGCGATGCGGTGGGCGGCTACAAGACCTGCCGCACGACCGGTGGCGGCGGCGGCTGGGACGGCGGCATGGGCGGCTGGGACGGCGGCATGGGCGGCTCTGACGGCGGCTGGGGCGGCTGGGACGGCGGCTGGGGCGGCTGGGACGGCGGCGGCGGCTGGGGCGGCTGAGCGAACGCGAACGCGGATGCGAACGCGGGGACGTCGCTGAAGAAGACGTCGTTGTCGCGGATGGGCTTCATCGGCAGGCCGACGTCGCACGTGAAGCCGGCGCCGCAGGTCGTCTCGCCGAAGTAGCAGACGTCCACGCAGTAGCCCCTCCGATTCGACGAGTAGACGCAGTTGCACTTTGCGGGCGCCTTCGCGTCGGCGTCGGTGCAGGGCGCGCCGGGGATCTTGGTGTAACTGACGACGGTCTTCACGCACAGACCTTCCTGGATCTGGCACCGGTTACCGACGGGGCAATCGTCGTCGGTGGTGCAGCCGCCGAAGCAGTAGCCGAGGCCCGAGGGCTGACCGTCCTCGGCGCGCCCCCACCCGAGCAGGTTGCACTGTTCTTCGTCGCTCCGGCGGCGGGGGGGAGCGCGACGTGTCGCCCCGCCCGACGCGCGGTCGAAGCGGGCGCGCGCACGCCTTGCGGCGCCCACTCGACAACCGACCTGCTTCCGTTCGACATTTTCATCCGATGCTCGCCCGCCTCCCCCTCGCCGCCCTCGTCGCCCTCGTCGCCCTCGTCGCGTGCTCGTCGTCCAAGGACGAGGCGCCGGCGAAACCTGCCTCCAATCGGCCGCCGATCGAGGCGCCGTTCTGGGGGCCGGACTGCGATCCCCTGGTGCCGGAGCACTGCGGGTTCCCGTTCCCGTCGAATCGATGGCTCGTCGACGACGCGGCCACCCCGACCAAGAAGCGGGTCGCGTTCAAGACGGGCGCGTTGCCCAAGCACAAGGGGCTCGACACCGATCCCGCCACCTGGGGCGACTTCGACGGCTTCTCGCCGACCGGTCACCTGATGACCCTCTTGCCGTACGCGACGACCAAGGGCCTGCCGTCGCAGGACGATATCGGCAAGTCGATCACCAAGGACTCGCCGACCATCGTGCTCGACGTCGCGCGCGGCGAGCTGGTGCCGCACTTCGCCGAGCTCGACGTCTCCGGCCGCGACAAGGAGGAGAACACGTTCCTCATCCGGCCGGTCGTGCGCCTTCGCGACGCGAGCCGGTACATCGTCGCCATCCGGCGGGTGGTCGATCCCGACGGCGCGCCGATCGCCCCCTCCCCGGCCTTCGCGGCGCTGCGCGACGGCAAGCCGTCGAGCGACCCTTCGATCGAGGCCTCCATCGGGGCGCGACGCCCGCTCTACGCCGAGATCTTCGCGGCCCTCGAGAAGGCGGGCATCCCCAAGACCGATCTGCAGATCGCCTGGGATTTCAGCACCGCCTCCCGCGACACCCTCACGCGCTCGCTCGTGCACATGCGCGACGACGCGCTGAAGACGGTCGGCGCGGACGGCCCGCCGTACGAGATCGTCGAGGTCACCGACAACCCCAACCCGTACGTCCGCAAGCGCATCAAGGCGAAGATGACGGTGCCGATGTACGTCGAGAAGGCCACGCCGCCCTCGAAGATGGTTCGCGGCGGGGACGGCCTCCCGAAGCAGAACGGCACGATGGACGTGGAGGTCCTCATCCACGTGCCGAACGCCGCGACCAAGCAGCCGTGCGCGCTCCTGCAGAACGGCCACGGCCTGCTCGGCCGCAAGACCGAGGGGCAGAACGGCTACCTCGCGAAGATGGCCGATCGCGGGTGCTTCGTCGCGTTCTCGGTCGATCTCATCGGCATGGCCGACGACGATCAGGATGTGGTCAGCGAGCAGATCATCGGCGACATCGGCGGCTTCAAGACGTCGGTGGATCGGCAGCACCAGGGGCTCGTCAACGAGCTGCTCGCGATGCGACTGATGAAGGGTCGCTTCGTGAACGAGCCGGCGATCCAGTTCGACGGCAAGAGCGCGATCGATCCGACGCGCGCCTATTGGCGCGGCGACAGCCAGGGCGGCATCTTCGGCGCCACCTACGTCGCGCTCTCGACCGACGTGACGCGCGGCGTCCTCGGCGAGCCCGGCGCGCCCTACAGCATGCTGTTGAACCGCAGCGTCGACTTCGCGCCGTTCTTCTTCCTCCTGAGCGGCGTCTACTCCGACGCCTACGATCTGCAGCTCGCCCTCGGCCTCGTGCAGATGCTCTGGGATCGCACCGAGCCCGGCGGGTACGTCCGCACGATCAACGAGGAGCCGCTGCCCGGCACGCCCAAGCACGAGGTGCTGCTGCACATCGCCTACGGCGATCACCAGGTCACCCCGCTCGGCGCGCACTACATCGCCCGCGCGGTCGGCGCGAAGAACGTCGTCCCGTTCCTCCGCGAGGTGTGGGGCGTGCCCGCGCAGACGCCGCCGTTCAGCGGCTCGGCGATGGTGGAGTTCGACTTCGGCACGCCGGAGGCGCCGAAGGAGAACGTCCCGAACGACCAGGGCGAGGATCCGCACGATCTGGTGCGCGAGCTCGAGGTGGCGATGGATCAGGAGGCGAAGTTCCTGAAGGAAGGCGTCGTCGCGCACTTCTGCGACGGTAAGTGCGATCCGAAGTAGCGAGACGGGCGAGCCTCCGCCGCGAGCACCAGCCGACTCTCGACCGCGCCGAGTCGCCCGCCCGTCGACGGCCTTGGAGCAAGGTCTACGGGGCCACGCGCCTCGTCGAGCGGCGGATGACGCGTCGAGCCCGACGCCCGCGCAAATGGCGCACCACAAAAACGTCGTGGTCGCATCCCACAGTCGACGTGCGACGGCTCACCTGCACTCACTGTGGGGCACGGCTCGACGGCGGAGCGAACGTAGCGAGCTGTCGCCGCTGCGGCGCCCTGCTCCGGCCGCCCGATCCCCCGATCGTGCTCGCCCGGCGGTTCCGGCTCGAGCGCACGATCGGCGTCGGCTCGATGGGGGTCGTCCACCTCGCGCACGACCTCCGGCGCGGCCAGGCGGTGGCGCTCAAGCAGGTCGCGCCCGAGCACGCCGCCGATCCCGACGCGCGTCATCGCTTCGCGCGCGAGGCCGCCGCGCTCGCCGCCGTGCGTCACGAGAACGTGGTGCGCGTCGTCGGCGTCGGCGAGGACGAGAGCGGCGCGAGCTTCGTCGCGATGCATTATGTCGCGGGACCGTCGCTCGAGGACGTCATCGTCACGTCGGCCAACCGCGGCGAGTGGATCGCGGTGCCGCGGGCGCTGACGATCGTGCGGGCGATCGCCGCGGGGCTCACCGCGGTCCACGCCGCCGGTTTCGTGCACCGCGACGTCAAGCCGAGCAACGTGCTCATCGAACAAGGCACCGGCCGCCCGGTGCTGCTCGATTTCGGCCTCGCCCGGACGCCGGCCCGCGCCAGCGCCAAGAGCCTCGGGGCCGGGACGCCCTGGTACATGGCCCCCGAGCAGCTCGACGACGAGGACTCGAACGATCTCGAGATCTCGACGCGGACCGACGTCTACGCGCTCGGGTGCACGGCCTACGAGGCCCTGACCGCCAGCCCGCCGTTCACGTCGATCGATCTCGAGGAGCTCAAGGACCAGCACCTCCGGCGGGCTCCGCCGCTGCCCTCGTCCGTCCGTCCCGAACTGCGCCGGCTCGACGAGCCTTTGTGCCGAGCGCTGGCAAAGGCGCCCGGCGATCGATTCTCGACCCCGCTGGCGCTCGCCGAGGCGCTCGATCGTGCCTGGGCGTGTTAACCTCCCCGGACCGCCATGCAGAAGGAAGAGCTCGTCACCGCCATGAAGCGGATCGTCGCCTTGACTCGTGAACAGAAGTGGGACGAGGCATACGCCCGCTATCACGAGCTCGTCGCGCGGCCCGATTTCACCGAGCTGAAGGCGGAGGACCAGCGCAAGGTCCTCGAGATGATGGTCCTGCAGAACACCAAGCAGCTGCCGAACAAGCTCTCGCAGATCATCCTCGACGCCCACCGCGCCGCTCTCCCGGCGCTGACGGAGCTGGTGAGCGTGCACGGCGAGCCGTCCGATCACGAGCTGCTCGGCCTCGCGCACCAGCGCCTCGGTAACGAAGAGGCCGCCAGCAACATCTACAAGGCCGGCCTGGCCATCGAGCGGCAGCGGAACGCAGCGTCCGACCTCTGCGGCCGCTTGATGAATCGCATGGCCGCCCTCTAAACGGCTCGCGACCCTCCTCTCCGTCACTTCATGCGTGATTTCGTCGATCCCCCCTGGGACGCGCCGCTCGACGTCGCGCTCGAGCTCAGGCGCATCCCCGAGAGCGGCAGGCAGAAGGGCATGTTCCTGCAGGCCTTGCAGGCCGAGGCCCAGCGCCGCGGCGCGACCCTCCCGAGCGCGCGCGAGCGGTACGTGCCGTTCCAGGGCTATCCGCTCCGTGAGCACGCGCAGCTGCTCGTCGAGGCGGCGCAGGCGTTCTACGCCGACGTGCCCTTGCGCATCGGTCTGCGGCGTCTCGGGCGCGGCGCGGTCTCCGCGCTGCTCGAGAGCACGGTCGGCAAGGTCGTCTGGTCGAGCGCGACCGATCCGCACGCGGCGCTCGAGGCGATGACCAAGGCCTACCAGATCTCGATGCCCGGCTGCGCCGCGTCGATCGAGTCTCGCTACGCGCGCTCGGCTGTGGTGCGGGTGTCGGGCATCCCGTTCTTCCTCGACTGCCACCACGTCGGCTGCTTCGAGGGCGCGATGCGCGCGATGGGCCTCGAAGGCAGCGTGCAGCTCCGCCTCGAGTCGTTCAGCAGCGGCGAGCTGCTCTGCGCCTGGTGAGCGCCGCGTTCAGCTCGGGAACCCGAGCTGCCTCCAGCGGATCAAGCCTCCGGCGACGTTGGCGACGTCGGTGACGCCGGCCTTGCGCAGCAGCAGCGTCGCGAGCGCGGAGCGCTTGCCCGACTGGCAGATCGTGACGACGGGCTTGTCGCGCGGCACCTCTTCGGCGCGGGCGCGCAGCTCGTCGAGCGGGATGGCCTGCGCGTCGTGCAGTCGGCCGAGCTCCCCCTCGAGCTCGCTCGGCGAGCGCACGTCGACGATGTGCACCTCGTCGCGGTGACGGGCGACCCACTCGGCGTCGATCTCGAAGATGCCGCCGTAGCTCGGGGTCACCGGTCCCCAGGTGGCCGGCGCCGGGTAGCGCCCGTCGTCGGGCATGCCGGCGCGCAGGTTCGCCGGCACCGCGACGGCGATCTGCTTCGGGTGCGGGAGCCCCAGGTTCTCCATGTAGCCGACGAAGTCCTCCTCGCGCGCCTCGCCGCCGATGCGCGGGTTGAAGCGCTTCTCTTCGGCGACGGTGCTCACCGTGCGGCCTTCGTAGTCGTGAGCGGGGTAGAGGAAGAAGTTCTCGGGGAGGGTGAAGATCCGCTCTCGGATCGACCGCCACATGGCGTGCGCGTCGCCCTGCTGGAAGTCGGTGCGACCGCAGCCGCGAATGAGCAGCGTGTCGCCGGTGAAGGCCATGCGCCGCGCCGACGAGACGTACGTCAGGCAGCCGCTGGTGTGCCCGGGCGTCGCGCGCGCCTCGAGCTCCTCGCCCCCGAACCGCACGACGTCGCCGTCGCGGAGCGCGCGATCGAGCGGGGAGATTCCGGTCGCGGCGCCGGCGACGATCGCCGCGCCCGTCGCCTGCTTCATCAGCCAGACGCCGGTGACGTGGTCGGCGTGACAGTGGGTGTCGAGCGCAGCGACGAGCTTCACGTCGAGCTCGCGCACCAGCGCCAGATCGCGCTGGTGGCGTTCGTACACCGGATCGACGAGCACCGCCTCGCGCGTCGCCTCGTCGGCGAGCAGATAGGTGTACGTGCTCGAGACCGCGTCGTAGAGCTGGCGGAAGATCACGCCCCGCAGGGTAACACGCGCGATCGTTCGAGACGCGTGCGCGAGCGGGCTGAAATCAGCGGTCGCGATTCCGCGACACCGCCTGCCTGTCGCTGTGTCGGGTTGGTCGTCAGTCGTCAGTCGTCAGTCATCAGCCCAGCCGAAGGGAGGAGGGGAGAGCTCTCGTACTCGCCGAACGACTGGTGACTGATGACTGGCTTTGAACCAGAACTCCGTCCGACGTGAGATGCGGTCTCGAGAGAGGCCCGGGACCGCCTTCGGCGGTCCCGGGAATTGCCGAAGGTCCCAGCGAAGCACTCCGGTTTCAGGAGCCCGCGTCAGGTTCCCGCTAGCCGTGTTCCACGGCGAGAGGGCACCTCGCGAGGTCTGGTGCAAAGCCACTGATGACTGATGACCCCGTCCGCGCGACCAACCAGAATGCGCCGGCCCACAATGGCGAACGAGATTCAAGCCACCGACGTCGCCGAGATGCGTTCGCGTCGGGCGCCCGGCTGCGGCGCGGTGGCCATCGCGGCCATCATCGCCGCCTGATCCGGTCCGACCCACGGCGTCGCCGTGCGCGCCGCGGTCAGGTTCGCCATCAGCTTGTCGAGCATGCCGCGCGCAGGCGGCAGGTGGCTGCTGAGGACGAGGTCGGGGTGCAGCGAGTGCACGCCGGCGAGCGTGCGGTGCAAGGCCGTCGCGTCGGTCATGTGCAGCCACGGCGCATCGACGGTCGCCCAGAGCACCCCGCCGTCGCGCAGCGCGGTCGGGTTCATGCCGTTCGCGTCCTCGGCCGGCTCGCGCAGCACCGCCCCGAACGAGTCGGCGGAGAACAACGTGCGCGTCTTCAGATCGAACAGCGCGGTCGTCTCGGGCGCATCGAAGGTGGGCGGGCGCAGCGCGAACAGCTTGCGATCGCCGACGTCGAGGGTCTGCCCCGGGTTGAGGAGGAACACGCGATCGGGCGGCAGCTGGCCGCGCAGGCTGTACTTCCCCATGCCGAGGAACGTGGTCACGATGCGCGCCTGCGGCGCCTCGACGAGCAGGCGCTCGAGGCTGCCGATGTGATCGGGGTCGACGTGCGTGAGCCAGATCCAACGCAGCGCCGCCGGATCGATCAGCGACCGAAGGCCGCGCATGAACTCCTGCTGAGCCCCGAACAGGCCGGTGTCGATCAGCACCGGCTCCGCGGCTCGGATGACGAACGCATTGACCGGCACGAGCCCGAGGATCGGAACCGGGAAGTACGCCGGAAGAATCGCCGTGTCCGGCGTGAGCATCCGCGGCGCCATCGACAAGATGCCATCCATGGTGTGTCCCCCTTGTGTGGCGGGCACCGAGCAATACGGAAGCCACCGGGGGTGCACCGGGCGCGAGCCGACGCGCGCGCCAGCGGAAGCGCGCGTCGGCGAAGGCGTCTTTGGGCGAGGTCAGATGCGCTGGAGCACGTCGTGCGGGTACGTCTTCGCGTCGACCTTCGGCAGCCACTCGCGGATCCTGCCGTCGGGGCCGATGACCACCCCGACGCGACGAGCGCCCCTGGTCTGCCCCGGATCGGCGGCGCCGTAAGCCTGCGCCATCGCGGCGTCGCAGGTGAGCAGACAGAAGTTGAAGGAGAACTTCTCGGCGAAGGCCTTGTTCTCGTCGGGCGAGTCGAAGCTCGTTCCGTAGATGACCGCGTTCTTCTTCTCGAACTCGGCGGCGAGGTCGCGGAACCCGCAACCCTCGGCCGTTCACCCGGGTGTGTCGGCCTTGGGATAGAACCAGAGCACGACGTTCTTGCCGCGCAGATCTGCGAGGCGGACCTGCTTGCCGTCGTGATCGACGGCGGTGAAATCGGGGGCCTCGTCGCCGGGCTTCAGCATGCTCAGCTCGCCAGGGTGGCGTGGAGGGTGACCTCGACGGCGAGCGCCCGGCTCACCGGGCAGCCCTTCTTGGTGGCCAGGGCGATCTCCTGGAACTTCGCGGCGTCGACGCCGTCGACGCGCGCGTCGCACTTCAGCTCGATGCCCGTGATGGTGAAGCCGATGTCCTGCTTCTCGAGCTTCACGTCGGCGGTGGTCTCGATCGACTTGGGCGCCGCGCCGGCCTTCACGAGGGCGAGCGAGAGGGCCATCGAGAAGCAGCCCGCGAGGGCCGCGCCGATCAGCTCCTCGGGGTTGCTCCCCTTGACCCCCTCGAAGCGCGTGCCGGCGGTGTAGGCGATCTCGCCGCCGTTGGCCGGCCTCATCGTCCCCTTGCCCTCTTTGAACGGACCGTCCCAACGCGCGGAGGCTTTGCTGATAGGCATGGCCGAAGGGAGCCACGCACGGGTCGCGCGGTCAATGCCGCGTCCGCTCGCGTCGGCGTCGAAATGCCATGGATGAGACGGCCGATTTCCGGTAGCCGTGGAGGGGCAGTGCGCGTCACCGTCCTCGCCAGCGGGTCCAGCGGGAACGCCACGTTGTTCGAGTCGGGCGCGAGCAGCGTGCTGGTCGACGCGGGCGTCGCGCCGCGCGCGCTCGAAGAGTCGTTGGTGTCGCTCGGCGCCAGGGTCCCCGACGCGATCGTGATCACCCACGCGCACCTCGATCACGTGGGGCACGCCGCGCGCATCGCGCGCCGCCGCAACGTGCCGGTGTACCTCACCGAGGCGACCTCGCGCGCGGTGCAGCTCCCGGCGCAGGTGGAGGAGTACCGCTTCCAGACGCGCGAGCCCTTCGAGATCGGCGCTCTTCTGCTCGAGCCGCTCCCGGTGCCGCACGACGCGGCGAACGTCTCGCTCCGCATCAGCGACGCGGCGAGCAGCGCGGGGCTCGCGACGGATCTCGGCGAGCCGACCGGCGCGCTGCTCGATCACCTCCGCGGGTGCGACGTGGTGCTGCTCGAGTCCAACCACGACGAACGCCTGCTCGCCTGCGGCCCCTACCCCTTCTACCTGAAGCGGCGCGTGGCCTCGTCGCGCGGACACCTGTCGAACCGGCAGGCGCACGCCCTCTTGCGCAGGCTCGGCCCGCGCGCGCACACGGTGGTGCTGGTGCACCTGTCGAGCACCAACAACACGCCCGAGCTCGCGCTCGAAGAGGCGCGCGACGCGCTTTCGGTGCGCGTCGCGGTGCACGTCGCGCCCGCCCGCGGAACCTTGTCCGTGCAGACGACACTCGAGCGCCTCGAGCGCGGTGGCGAGCGCGAGGCGGCGTCCGACACGCGTCGGCGGCGACCGATTCAGCTATCCTTGTTGTAATGAACCGCCGCGGCTTCCTGCGCGCGGGGCTCGCGTGGGCCGCCCTGGGGGCGACCGGCGTCGCCGCGCTGCTCCGCACGTCCGGCTACGACCGCGCCGATCGGCGCGTGGCGTACATGCGCGCGCTCTCGGCGTGGCACCTCGCGGTCGTCGACGCGCTCGCCGATCGGATGTGCGCGGCCGACGTCGACTACGACGCGCCCGGCGCGCCGCCGAGGCCGCGCGAGGTCGAGGTCGCCGCGTTCGTCGACGCGTTCGTCGCCGACTCCGAGCCGCCCATCCGTCGCGATCTGCTGGCCGCGATCGGCGCGCTCGAGCACGCGTTCCCCGCGCTCGCCGGGCAGGTGCAGCGGTTCACCGCGCTGTCGCCCGCACGGCAAGACGCGGTGCTCGCGGCCATGGAGGGCTCGTCGATCGACCTGGTGCGCGGCGCGTTCCACGGGCTGAAGTCGCTCGTGATGATGGGCTACTACCGCGATCCGCGGACCTGGGGCGTGCTCGCCTACGACGGCCCGCTGGTGAACCGCCCGGCTGGCGGCTGGGTGCCCCTCCGCTACAAGGGGGCGTCGTGATCCGCTCCGGCAACGAGCTCACCGAAGACCTCGTGGTCGAGGCGCCGGCGTGCGTCGTCGGCCTCGGCGCCGGCGGCTCGGTGGTCCTGCGAGCGCTCGCGCGCGCCGGGCTGCCGGCGGTCGCGCTGGAGGAGGGCAGCGATCACACGCCGTTCCAGTTCAACCAGCGCGAGGAGCAGATGATCCCCGAGCTGTTCCAGGAGCGCGGCGGTCGGATGACCGACGACCTCGCGATCCAGGTGCTGCAGGGGCGCGGCGTCGGCGGCTCGACCATCCACAACACCAACCTCTGCAAGCGCACGCCCACCGAGATCCTCGAGCTGTGGGCGCGGCGCTACGGCGTCGAGGGCTGCGGCCCGCGCGACATGGAGGCGGCGTTCCAGACCATCGAGCGCGATCTGTCGGTCTCGCGCATCCCCGACGACGGCATCAACCCGAACAACGACGCGCTCCGGCGCGGCATCGCCGCGCTCGGCTGGCGCGGCGGCGTGCTCTCGCACAACCGCGTCGGCTGCATCGGCAGCGGCTTCTGCGAGCTCGGCTGCGCCTACGACGCCAAGCGCAACGCGCGCAAGGTGCTCATCCCCGAGGCGCTCGATCGCGGCGCGCGCATCTTCTCCGACGTCCGCGCGACCCGCATCCTCCACGATCGCAAGCAGGTGCTCGGGGTCGAGGGGCGCACCGCCGGCGGGCGGCGGGTCACCGTGCGCACCAAGGTGGTGGTGCTCGCCGGCAGCGCGGTCGGCAGCGCCGCGCTCGCCATCGCGAGCGAGCTGCCCGATCCGCACCTGCAGCAGGGCGAGCACCTGCGCATCCACCCGGGCGGCGTGGTCGCCGGCGTGTTCGACCAGCCGATCGACGGCTGGAAGGGCATCCCGCAGAGCTACGAGTGCACCGAGTGGCTCGATCTCGACGAGAAGTCCGACAAGCGCGTGTGGATCACCACCGCCTTCGCGCACCCGATCGGCACCGCGGTGGTGCTCCCCGGCTTCGGCGCCGCGCACATGAAGTCGATGCGCGGCTACCGCCACCTCGCCGTGCTCACCGCGATGCTGCACGACGAGTCGGCCGGGCACGTCTGGCTGAAGGACGGCACGCGCACGATGCTCCACTACGAGATGAACGAGGGCGATCGGCGGCAGATGGTCATCGGCCTCCGCGCGTGCGCCCGCATCCTCCTCGCCGCCGGCGCGCGCGAGGTGGTGGTGCCCGCCGTGCCCCCGCTCACCATCCGTCGCGAGGCCGAGATCGAGCGCATCGACGCCAACGTCGTGCGCCCGCACAACATCCCGCTCACCGCCGTGCACCCGATGGGCACCATGCGCATGGGGCGGGAACCGAAGACGTCGGTGGTGCGCTCGACCGGCGAGCACCACCACGTGCGCGGCGTCTTCGTCGCCGACGGCTCGCTGTTTCCGACGAGCCTGGGCGGCCCGCCGCAGATCTCCATCTACGCCTTCGCCGAGCACCTCTCGCCGCACATCGTCGCGGCGGCGCGCGGCTGACGCCGCTCTCGGGATGCGCCGCCGACGACGCCGGCCCGGGAGTCGAGCGCCGGCCGCATCCAGTCCGCGCAACCGGCACCGTCGGCCGGTCGACATGCGTCATGGCGTCGCGATCGACTACGCTCAGAACCGAGATGGACCCGCCGCGCAAGGTGCCGACCGTCGCCGACCTCGATGCCCTGCCAGTTGGGATCAAGGGCGAGATCATCGAGGGTGTCATGTACACGATGACGCGGCCGCGCGGTCCGCATCAGCGGATGGGACTCGAGATCGGCGGTGATCTGCGGGATCCCTTCACCCGCGGCCGCGGCGGGCCAGGTGGGTGGTGGATCTTGCCGGAGCCCGGCATCGAGCTGCCCGCCACACCCGAGATTTCGCCGGACCTGGCCGGCTGGCGCCGCGAACGACTGCCGGAGCTGCCTCAGGACGCTGCCATCACGGTCGTCCCTGACTGGGTCTGCGAGATCCTCTCGCCGACGACGCGTCGCCACAACTTGCTCATCAAGAAGCCCTATTACGCGCGCGTGGGCGTCCCGCACCACTGGCTCATCGATCTCGAGGCGAAGACGGTCTCGGCCTATCGGCTCGAAGGCGCCCGTTGGGTCGAGCTCGGCGTCTGGGGCGACGAACGCACCGCGCGCATCGAGCCGTTCGACGCGATCGCGCTCGACGTCGGAGGTTGGTGGATGTGAGCACGCGCCGAACGGCTGAGAACGATAGGCGCCCAGCTCATTGCACACCCGGTCAACCCGGCTTGAGGATCGTCGCCGTGCTGTGCCGTCCGTCGAGGAGGATGCGCAGCGGCTCGTCGAACCGCACGTGCCGCACCTCGCCGGTGTCGGTGACCGCCGGCTGCTGATCGAGCCACGCCTGGTCGAGGAAGCGCGCGTGCGTCGACTGGCGTTTGTCGACGCTCGAGATGGTCAGGTAGCCGATGCGGAACGACGTGACGTTGTGGAAGAAGTGCGCCGCCTGCGACGGCTCGACCTCACGGTCCTCGAACACCGTCTCGACGATCACGCGCGCGCCGGCGATCTGCGCCCACTTCACCGGGACGCCGAGCCGCGGATCGCTCGAGCCCCACCGGCCGGGGCCGACCAGCAGGTAGGGCACGTTGTCGGCGAGCAGCTTCTTGTTGATGCTGGCGACCTGCTCGGCGACCGCCGGCGTCTCGTTGGCCTGCAGGTCGCGGCGCTTGACGTACACGACGTCGCGGACCCCTTCGATCACGCCGTGGCCGAGCGAGCGATCCGTCGCGCAGAGGATCTGATCGGGCGAGAAGCCCTCGGTCTCGACCACGCCGTCGAGCGCCTGCGTCGCCTGCGGTCGCACCTGCAGGACGTACAGCGAGGGCTCCCTGCGCGCGCGCCCGCTCGGCGCCGAGCGGCCCCAGTCGCCGGCGTCGACCGCGAACTCGATCTCGACCGGGCAGCCGAGCCCCTCGCGGAACAGCTGCAGGAGCTCCTTCAGCGCGGGCGCGAGCGGGACGGCGCCCCACTTGAGCACGTTGTGGAAGGAGACCACCCGCGGACCCGGCGTGGTGAGGTCGTCTCGGATCAGATCGTCGTCCGCCGAATACACGCTGCCGGCGAGCGCGAAGGTGCCGTCGGCCTCCGCCTCGCGGAGATCGTACTCGCGCGTGCCGCCGCCGCCCTCGAGCTTCGGCGAGGTGTCGGTGAGATCGAGCGCGGTGAAGCGGCGCTGCGTGTAGCGGAGGTAGTCGCGCGCGCAGCCGAACTGCGGCAGCACCGACGGCTCGGCCGGCGAGAACTGCAGCCCCGCCCCGCCCTGCGCGATCGTCTCGCCGAGGCCGAGCGCGATGAAGGCGAGGCCGTCCTCGGCGCGCTGGTGACCGATCGGGTAGTAGTTGTACGAGACGGCGACGCCGCTGACGTGCGGGTAGAACCGGCCGTTGCGCGCCTGCCCGACGACCTCCTGCACCAGGACGGCCATCTTCTCGTCCTCGACCGAGTACTGCGTGCGCCCGATGTAGGCGCGCGCGTCGTCGGAGTACGTCGAGGCCCACACCGCCTTGATCGCGCGACAGAGCTGGCCGAAGCGCTCCTCGGGATCGGGGTGGTTGTTGGGCAGCATGTAGGTCGCGTAGATGCCCGCGAACGGCTGCAGCTGCGAGTCCTCGAGGAGGCTCGACGACC
This sequence comes from Deltaproteobacteria bacterium, assembly GCA_016182965.1. Lineage (GTDB taxonomy): Bacteria > Myxococcota_A > Polyangia > Polyangiales > JADJMO01 > JALHOE01. The sequence goes on from JACPFM010000011.1 coordinate 56,166, forward strand.
GCACGGCCAAGGGCCCGCCGAGCGGCGCGACGGTGCGGCGCAGCTTGTGGCGCAGATCGTCGGAGAGCCGCGCCGTGCGGCAGCGCTCGAAGATCTCCTGCTGGGTGAGGTTCCCCGTGCCGCCGCTGAGGATCTTGTGACCCTCCATGAACTTGTCGAACTCGTCGGTCGGGACGACCACCGAGTGCGGGATGCGGATGGCCAGACCGGGGAAGCGATCGGCCAGGCCGTTGCGCGCGATGAGCGTGCTGACGAACGCGAGGCCGCGCGCCTTGCCGCCGATCGAGCCCTTGCCGAGGCGGATGAACTGCGCCGCCGGCGGGCGCCGCGAGGTGTAGTCGGAGATCGCGCCCTCCTGCTGCCGCGCGCGCTCGGCCCCGAGCGCCTCGATGAGGAAGGTGCGGATCGCCTCCGGCCCGCCGAACTCCGCCGCCTTGCGCGAACGCAGGCGGTCGGCGATGGAGAACATGCAGCGCGCCGTCAGCCAGTGCGAGAAGTGGTCGCGGCTGGCGTGGTACCAGATCGACTCCGCCGGCACCGTGCGCAGCACCTGCTCGAGCTCGTAGGCGTGGCGCGCGCGACCGACCTCGGAGCGATCGGGGAGGCGGAACACGAAGTCGCCGAAGCCGAGCGACTCCTTGACGAACTTGCCGATGTCCTTGAGCAGGTTCGGCGAGTTCTTGTCGGCGTACTTGACGTTGAGGTGCCTGGCCTGGTCGGCGCTCGCCGGCTCGGCCGACTGCACCATGATCGCGAGGTCGGGCGCGCGGGCGCGGATCTCGCGCACCAGATCGAACCCGGCCTGCGGGTCCTCCTCGCCCTTGCGCGGGAAGCGCACGTCGCTGATCACGGCGATGGTCGCGTCCTGGAAGCGCTCGAAGAGCGCCATGGCCTTCTCGTAGTCGCGCGCGAGGAGCACCTTCGGACGGGCCCGCATGCGCATGAGCCGGTGCAGGTCGTTGAGCCCCTCGGCGACGAGCGACTCCGACTGCTTCATCAGCTCGGTGTAGAGCATGCTGAGGAACGACGAGTACCGTCGCACCGAGTCCTCGACGACGATGATCGCGCGGACCCCGGCCTGCGTGTCGTGCGCGATGTTCAGCGCGTCTTCGACCAGCTTGATGATCGCCAGCATGATGCGGGCGTCGCCCGTCCAGCTCATGACGTGGTCGATGCGAGAGGTGTCGATCGGCGCCCCGAACTGGCCCAGGTCGGCCTCGGTGCGCACCAGGAGCACCACCGGCATGTTCGGGTGGTGCGCCTTCACGCGTCGCGCGAGGGTGCCGGCGTCCATGTCGCCGATGCGCACCATGGTCATCACGAGGTCGAACCGGCGCTCGACGAGCATCTCGAGGGCACGCGCGCCGGAGGCGACGTGGGTGATGCGGGGCGCGTTCGAGAGGTTCAGCTCCGAGTACTCGGTGAAGATCCGATCGGTGAGCCGCCCGTCCTCCTCGAGGATGAACGCGTCGTACTGGGAGCTGACCAGCAGCACCTCGCGGACGCGGTTCGGCATCAGATCGTGGAAGACCTCGTCCCACGGCGCGCCGCTGGCGAGGGCACCGGCGGTCAATGTGCTGTCGTCGCTGGCCATTCTCGGCGCTGTCTCCGTCACTCGGGATTCTAGCGGGTCGCGGGCCGTGTCTGCTGCAAGTCGTCAGTCGTCAGTCATCAGTCGTCAGCCCGAGAGGCGCCCGGGGAGCAAAAACGTCGTCGTCAGTCGCAGCGAGGCTTCCGTCTCGGCTGACGACTGACGACTGACGACTGATGACCGGGCGCGCGCGGCCAGCGATGAGCCCGCTGCCCGCGCGAGCGGCGACGCTAGACGACGCCCTGCGCCAACATCGAGTTCGCGACCTTGATGAAGCCGGCGCGATTGGCGCCGTTCACGTAGTTAACGAACTCCGGCTCCTTGCCGTACTCCACGCAGGTCGCGTGGATCTTCTTCATGATCTGGTGGAGGCGCTGATCGACCTCTTCGCGGGTCCACGAGAGGTGCATCGCGTTCTGGGCCATTTCGAGGCCGGAGGTGGCGACGCCGCCGGCGTTCGCCGCCTTGCCGGGCGCGAAGAGGATCTTCGACTGGACGAAGTACTCGATGCCCTCGGGCGTCGTCGGCATGTTCGCGCCCTCGACGACCGCTTGGCAGCCGTTCTTGACGAGCAGGCGCGCGTCGTCGCCGTTGAGCGTGTTCTCGGCCGCGCACGGGAAGGCGACGTCGCACGGGATGGCCCAGGGCTGCGCCTTCTCGAGGAAGCTGACGCCCTTGAAGCGCTCGACGTACTCCTTGAGGCTGCCGCGACGGTTGAACACGAGGTCCTTCACGAAGGCGAGCTTCTCGGCGTCGATGCCCTCGGGATCGTGCACGGCGCCGTCGTAGTCGCAGATCGACACGACCTTGCCACCGAGCTCGTTGACCTTCTCGACGGTGTGCAGCGCGACGTTGCCGGCGCCGGACACGATGACCGTCTTGCCGGCGAGCGAGTCGCCGCGACGGGCGAACATCTCCTGCGCGAAGTAGGTGCAGCCGTAGCCGGTCGCCTCGGTGCGGATCAGCGAGCCGCCCCAGTCGAGGCCCTTGCCGGTGAGCACGCCGGTGAACTCGTTGCGCAGCTTCTTGTACATCCCGAAGAGGTAGCCAATCTCGCGCCCCCCGACGCCGAGATCGCCGGCCGGCACGTCGGTGTCGGGACCGACGTGGCGGAACAGCTCCGCCATGAACGCTTGGCAGAAGCGCATGACCTCGTTGTCGCTCTTGCCGCGGACGTCGAAGTCGCTGCCGCCCTTGCCGCCGCCCATCGGGAGACCGGTGAGCGCGTTCTTGAACGTCTGCTCGAAGCCGAGGAACTTGAGCACGCCGAGGGTGACCGTCGAGTGGAAGCGGAGGCCGCCCTTGTAGGGACCGATCGCGCTGTTCAACTGGACGCGGAAGCCCTTGTTGACCTGGACCTGCCCCTTGTCGTCGACCCAAGGCACGCGGAACAAGATGACGCGCTCGGGCTCCACGATGCGCTCGAGGATCTTCGCCTGCCGGAAGGACGGGGTCGACTCGACGATCGGCATCACCGACTCGACAACCTCGCGGACGGCCTGGTGGAACTGCGGCTCCGCGGGATTCTTGGCGATCAGATCCGCCATGAAGGATTCGACAGCGTGGCTCATGGAACGCTCCCTGTTCGAGCTAGATCGACCGCGAAATCGGGGATTCGCGGCACGACGCGGGCGGAGCCTAGGCCGGGTGCGCGCCGACGCAAACAACATCGACCGCTCAACGCGTTGCGCAGCGCGTCGCGGGTGACGTAACGCATCCCGTGATCGCGAGCTCAGCCTCTGGGGCGCCGCGGCGCGCCCGAGAAATGGCCCGTTCCGCGTCAACGCTGCTGCGACGGATCAGGTCGTCTGCGACGTCCGGCTGCACGGGACGACGCGTCGGGGAATGAGATCCGACAGGTCCGGGCGACGGGCGTTCCGGTGTCGCATCGCATTTCGGCCGCGCTCGTTTCGTTCGGCGCGGCAGGAGGGGAACCCATGCGCACGATGCTCCGCATCGCGATGGACGTCGAGGCCGCGAACCGCGCGGTGAAGTCGGGCGAGTTGAAGAAGGTGCTGCAGGCGACGCTCGAGCGCCTGAAGCCGGAGGCGGCCTACTTCACGGCGATCGACGGCAAACGGACCGCGATCGTCGTCTTCGACCTGAAGGATCCGTCGGACATGCCGTCCATCGCGGAGCCGTTGTTCATGACGTTGGGCGCGCAGATCTTCGTCTCGCCGGTGATGAACCAGGAGGACCTGATGAAGGGGCTCGACAAGGCGGAGAAGATGCGCTGAGCAGCGTCGTCGGCCATCGGTCGTCAGTCGAGCAAGGCGCGCTCGCTGCCGGCTGATGGCCGACGGAAGTGCCGCGTTCACGGCGCGATCAGGGACCGACGTCGCAGCCGGTCGCGTCGAACGGGATGCCCGCGCCGTCGACGCTGGGCGCGTAGCGGATGTCCTGGTAGCCGCTCAGCGTCTCGCAGGTCTCGGTGGCGAGCGGCAGGAAGGTCGGCCCGCACACGAGCCACTTGTTGCCGACCGCCGGCGACTTCTCGGTGCGCGCGTGCGGCAGACAGATCGCGGCCTTGTTGTTGGAGGCGGACGGACCGCCGAAGATGTTCTTCCCGAAGTCGGTCGCCGTCCCGAGGTCGAGCTCGTTGGTCCCGTAGCGGAAGACCAGGCCGACGCGGTTCTTCACCAGCATCGAGCTCCGCATCTTCAGGCTCGCGCTCCCTTCGACCAACACGCCGGCCGCGCCGTTGTCCTTGGCGACGAGGTTGCTGATCGTGCTCTTGACGTTCGACAGGATCGCGATGCCGTTGGCGGCGTTTCCGCGCACCTCGCCGGCCTCGAAGTTCAGGAACCCCCTCGAGAGGACGATGCCTCCGCCGTTCTCGTTGAAGGCGTTGGGGATGGTGCCGCCGGCGATCACGCGCACCGAGAAGATCTCGTCGACGTAGAGGCCGGCCACCGTGTGCCGCGTCGAGCGGAACTCGGGCCCGAGATCGACGGTGCCCTTGCCGTTGACGACGACGCCCGACAGACCGGTGCCCTTGCTGTCGGTCACGACCATGCGTCTGGCGGTCACCGCGCTGAACGCCACCGGGATCATGGCGAGCCCGATGCGCGCGCCGCCGTTGATGGTGACGCCCTCGATCGTGGAGCCGCCCTCCATCAGGAACACGCACTGCGCGGTGAGGCACGCGCCGCCGCCGGTGACCGTGACCCGCTCGGCGCCGTCGCCCACGATCGAGGTGGCCGCCTTGACGACGAGACCTGCCGTCTCGTTGTAGACGAGCGGCGCCGTCGCGGTGCCGCCGGCCACCTTGATCGTGCGCTTGGCCGACGGCTGCCCGGCGACGTACGAGAGCGCCTCGCGGATGCTCTTGAACGGGCAGTCCGCGGTGCCGACCGGCTCGCGCGCGTTGCGCGCGTCGACGTAGATGACGGTCGCGGCCGGAGCCAGCACGGAGCACGGCGCGTTGGCGTCCACCGTGCCCGACTCCCCCGGGACGCCCTCGTCGACGGTCGGCGCCGAGTCCCCGATCGGCACCGAATCGCCCGCTGCGTCGGTGGTCTGGCCGGTGTCGGCCTCGGCGTCGACGCCGGCGAGCGAGAACTCGCTCGACGAGCACGAGAGCGCGACCGCTGCCACGCCAGCGAGCACCAAGGAATCCAAGCGCATGGCAAGCACCTCCGCCGCCTCAGTGTATCGGGCCGACGCGCGCCGCGCACTCGAGCACGTGCGTCGCTCAGCGGGCGGTGACGAGAGCGAGGCCCTCCCAGCGCGCGTCATGCGGCAGCGCGAGCAGCGCCGCGAGCGCGCGGGTGCTCGTTGAGAACGACGTCGGCGCGTCGTGGATCGCCCCGGCGGCGACCCGACCGGGCGCGCGGACCACCACCGGCACGGAGCGATCGAAGAGCCACGGCGAGCCGTGGTTCTGGCCTCTTCCGAGCACGTAGCGCGTGTCGAAGAAGCTGCCGGGCGTGGTGACGACGTACAGATCACCGGGCCCCTCCGCGCGCACGGCGCGGCACACCAACGCGGCGACGCCGTCGTCGCTCGTGTCGGGACACGTCGCCGGCTGTGCGCGGACCACGTGCACCGAGTGGACGCCGGGGATCGCGCGGGTTCGTTCGACCACCGTTGCGTCGAGCTTCGCGCGCTTCGCCGGATCGAGCGCGCGCGCGGCGGCGCTGTAGAACACCAGCGGATCGGCGACGCCGTCGACCCACCGCCCGGGGCCGATCGCGGCGACGGCCGCGGCGTCGAGCACATCGGCGAGCGCGTGCGGATCGATGCGGTGCGCGTCGCCGCACGGCCGCTGCCACCGATCGACCTTGCCGCACCAGGGCCGCTTGGACGCCGGAAGCTCGGGCAGCGGCGCGCCGCCGTGATCGCCGGTGAGCACCATCGACCAGCCGCCTTCGCCGACCTCCGCGTCGAGCACCGCGAGCAGCCGCGCGAGCGCCGCGTCGGTGCGCAGGAGCGTGTCCCACGCCTCGAAGGAGTCTGGTCCGAACACGTGGGTGACGTAGTCGTGCGCCGAGAGCGACACGGCGAGCAGCATCGGCTGCGATCGATCGCGCGCCCGGATCGCGGAGGTCGCCAGGGCGAGCACGGCCTCGTCGGCGAGCGGCGTCGCGCGCAGCGCGGAAGCGGGCCTCGCGCTCTTGCCGACGTGGTGCGGGAACGAGACGCCGAGGCCTGCGAGATCCCCCTCGCCCGGCGCGTCGTCGGCGGTCGCCGCGTGCGCCACCACGAAGGCGCGATCGAGCAGCTCCCACGGGTGCGCGCGCAGCGCGTCGAGCGCCGCCGTCGTCGCGTGCGGCGCGGCCCACGCCGGCAGCGACGACGCGAACGCCGTCGAGGTGACGAACCGATCGAGGCTCGCGTCGAACCACACCGTCGCGTCGGGCGCGCGGCCGCCGCCGAAGATCGCCGACCGATCCTTGATCGACACCGAGACGATCGTCGCGCGCGGCGTCGCTCGCCGCAGCCGGTCGGCGACGGTGGGGACGCGCAGCGCGCTCGCCGACGATCCGATCGCCGTCGTCGTCCCGCCCGCATCGACGAGCCGGGTCTCGGGGTCGCGCAGGAAGCCGACCACCTCACCGCCCGCGACGACGCGCTCGTTGGCGACGATGCCCGTCTCGCGCGGCGGGAGCCCCGTGAAGATCGCCGCGTGCCCCGGCGCGGTGTCGCAGACCGCGTGCGCGTAGCGCGCGTCGCGCACCCAGGTGCCCTCACGCCGCAGCCGCGCGATGCCTCCGTCGTTCGGCAGGGTGGGCCAGCGCTCGACGGCGGCCCAGGCCGCGAGCTGATCGACGACCAGGGCGACGACGATCGGCGCGCGCGGCGCGCTCTTGGGCCCGGCCGGCGCGGCCGTCGGCCCGCGCGCACAGCCCGGCAGCCCGGCGTGCATCAGCAGACCGAGCACGACCGACCCGACCGAGACCGAGACGACCGAGACGATGGGGCGACGCGTCATCGCGCTGCATCATCGGCGCGCCGCGGTCGCCTACCAAGCTCAGACTCGGCATCGACCGAAAACGGCGAACGTCGAGTCAGACCACGCGCCGGGCGATCCGCGCGCCGCGCGCTGCGAAGACGCGCTCGACGGACTCCTCCTCGTGTTGCCCATCGACCTCCACCGTCGCGACCACGCCGCCCTCGCGTGCAGCCACGCGCTCCAGCCCCTGGAGCTTGCGGTCGGGGTTCATCGAGCCCGAGATCAGGCCGCCGGTGAACCCGATGGCGAGGCCGAGGACGACGCCGGTGAGCACACCGGTCCAGGTCCCGACCGCGAAGAGGCCGAGCGGTCCGGTGACCAGCCAGCCCATCACGCCGCCGACGATGGCGGCCAGGATGATCCCGATGGCGACGCCGGAGCGCGCGTCGGTGTGCGAGAGCGGCCGGTCGTCCTCGCCGCCCGCGTGCGGGCCGGCTTGCAGCTCGACGCGGTAACGGCTCTCTCGGATGCCCTCGTCCGCGAGGTCGCGGATCGCGGCCTCGGCGGTCGGTTGATCGGGGAACTCAGCGAACAAGACGTGCTTCATGGGTCCTCGAGCGAGCTGTCCCTACCGCTGTCTCCAGCTGGGGTGTGCAAGCGAGCTACGTGCCCTCACCCGGTGACCTGAGCTGCAATCGCCGATCCGCCCCCACCTGCGCACCCATTCCGACCAAAATCATCGGCGCGCGAGAACTCCCTTCGCACTCGAACGTCTGCCGGACCATCATGGGAAAGATGCGAGGGAGGTCGTCGAGCACGGTCGCAGAGGTCTGGGACGACCTCGAGGTCGGCTTCGACGAAGAAGGCGAGCCCGAAGGCGAAGACCTCCGCCGGAGCTCCCTCGCGATCAGCGGCGAGCGCGTCACTCTCCGCGCCGAGGATACCGCGATCGGCGTGCCGCTGATGCAGGGCGACGCGCACCAGGCGGTCGCCGTCGCCGCACGTCTGCTCGGTCCCTCCGTCGGCCGCCTCTGCTTCCTCCTGCTCGGATCGCAGTGCGAGGCCGACGAGGCGGCGCAGGAGACGTTCCTCGCCGTCTACCACGGCGCCTCGAGCTATCGCGCCGAGGGCTCGCCGCGCTCCTGGATCTTCGGCATCGCGCGTCGCATCTGCGCGCAGCGCCTGTCGGCCCGCATGCGGCAGTCGCGCCGGATGTTCCTGCTCGATCGCGAGTCGCACGGCCTCGACGCCTCCGATCTCCACGACCGCGCCGAGCGCGAAGCGCGCATCCGCGCCGCGCTCGACGAGCTGCCCGAGAACGATCGCGAGCTGTTGGCGTTGCGCTACGACGCAGAGCAGTCGTTCCGCGACATCGCACTGGCGCTCGGGATCGACGAAGCCGCCGCCCGCAAACGGGTCGGCCGTGCGTTGATTCGCCTGCGCGAGAAGTTGAGGGCCGCATGAGCCAACCGCGCGCTGCGGCCGATCCGCGTGATCCGAGGTGCGCGGAGGTGGCCGAGCAGCTCGCGGTCGCGATCGACGGCGTGCTGCCCGCGCGGCTCGACGCCCACATCGACGCCTGTCCGCTGTGCACGGAGCTGCTCCGCGAGGCGACGCTCCTCGGCGACGCAATCCGAGACGCCGCCGATGACTATCGTCACGCTTCGGATTTCGAGGCGCGCGTGCTCGCGGCCATCGATCCCGACGGGGTGGAGCCCACCCGCCGGATGCGACGCCCTGCCCGGGGCGCGTAGGACGGAACAAAAGAAATCGCCGTCACATTTCCCGGGTACGATTCTACATGGGTCAAGGTGTCTACGCCCGGTCCGCCGGAGCGAGCCCCCCTGGGCCGACCTCGTCGGCCCACCCGATTGGGAGGGGACATGTCGTCCGAGCAGCCGATTTACTCTGAAATCCCGCCGCGAGCATCCCTGCAGAAGCAGCCGGTCGTCGACCAGCTGATCGGGCGGGTGCTCGCCGAGAAGTTCAAGATCGTCTCGCTGCTCGCCAGGGGCGGCATGGGCAAGGTCTACAAGGCCGAGCAGGCGCCGCTCGGGCGCGCGTGCGCGATCAAGGTGCTCACGCCGCCGGAGAACTCCGACAGCGAAGACGAGTTCCACAAGCGGTTCTTCCTCGAGGCGTCGATCGGGGCGAAGCTCACGCACCCCAACACCGTCACCATCTTCGACTACGGCAAGACCGACGACGGCGTGTACTTCATCGCGATGGAGTACCTCGAGGGAAAGACCCTCGCGCGGGTGCTCAAGGAAGAAGGCCCGTTCGCGGAGGAGCGCGCGACGCACATCGCGCGGCAGATCTGCCGCTCGCTCCGCGAGGCGCACGCGCTCGGCGTCGTCCACCGCGACATGAAGCCGGCGAACGTCTACCTGGTCGGGCACAGCGACGAGGTCGACGTGGTGAAAGTGCTCGACTTCGGCCTGGTGAAGGACGTCGAGCACGACGGCGAGGACCTCACCCAGACGGGTCTGTTCATGGGGTCGCCCAAGTACATGGCGCCCGAGCAGATCCGCGGCGAGGCCGTCGACGGGCGCACCGACATCTACGCGCTCGGCGTGATGCTCTACGAGATGATGACCGGCAAGGTCCCCTACGACCGGCCGAAGCAGGTCGACACGCTGCTCGCGCACGTCAACGCGTCGCTCCCGTCGATGCGCGAGAAGAAGCCGGATCTGGTCATCAGCGAGCACCTCGAGACGATCATCCTGCGCTGCCTCGCGAAGAACCCGGCCGAGCGCTTCAACGACATGGGCGAGGTGCTCGAGTCGCTGAAGCTGACCGCCACCTCCTCGCTCACCGGCACGCGCGAGCTCGAGTCGCTTCGGGCCAGCGCGTCGTTCACGCCACAGGAATCGCCGATCCTCACCGGGTCGATCCCGGCGGCCGCGTCGCTCTCCATCGCACCGACGGCGGCCGAGGGCTCGAGCAAGAAGAAGTGGATCCCGCTCGCGATCGGCGCCATCGCCGTCGCCGCCGCCGCGCTGGTGTACGTCGGTCGTTCGAACACGGCGCACAAGGTCGACGCGCCGGCGAGCGAGGCGAAGCCGGTGGTCACCGAGCCGGCGCCGAAGCCGGAGGTGAAGCCGCCGCCCGTCGCCACCACGGCCGCCGCGCCCGCGCCCAAGGTCGAGGAGATCTACGTCTCGCTCGACACCGAGCCGACCGGCGCGCGCGTGCGCGACGAGCAGAAGGCGATCCTCTGCGACAAGACGCCTTGCAAGCTGCAGGTCCCGGCCGCGGGCACCACCGTGCTGATCGAGATCGACGGCTACTCCGATCAGAAGGTGAAGCTGTCGACCAACGATCCGCCGCGGATGATCAAGCTGACCAAGGCCGCCGCGGCCCCGCGCCCCGCGGCGCCCAAACCCACGGCGACCGCGACTGCAGCGGCGCCGCCGCCGACCGGCACGTATCACCCCGATCCGTACTGACGGAGCGGGAATCGAGGAGCTTTCCCCGCTCGGACCGGGCGAGGGGCGGGTCGGCCTTAGCGCTCGCGCCGACGCACTCGGGCCTGCGGTGATCGCTGGCCCCGCGCGGGCGCAGGCACGTACTCTCCGAGTGAGAATGCGCACCGTCGACTTCTACGGACTGACGCGGGCGGCGCAGGACCACTTCATCGACGCCGCCGCCGCGGCGCAGCCGCCGGTGCCGCTCCTCGTTCGTCCGGGAGGCCCGACCGCGCACCGCATCGGCTGGATCGTCGCGGCGCTCGGGGTGATCGGCGCGATCCTCCTGTACCGCACCGGCTACGGCGATCTCGGGAGCGACGCGGTCGTGCACGGCGTCGCCCTCGCCTTCGCCTGGGTCGTCGCGATCGGTCTGGTGCTCGGAGGGGCGCTGCACGCGATCGCGGGCGAGCGCGCCATCGGCGCGCTGCCGTGGAAGGCCGGCGTCTACGCGTTCCCCACCGGCGTCGTCGACGCGCGCACGCACCTGCTCCGCGTCGCGGACGTCGACGCGCTCGAGCGCGTGGAGATCGCCGGCACGGCGCGGTGCGCCGTCGTCATCGTGATCGGAGGGCAGGCCTTCTCCTTCGCCGCCGACGCGGCCGCCGCCGAGAAGGCGAAGCAGGCGCTCGAGCAGGCGCGCGCCGAGGGACCGGCGAGCAACCCGATGGCGCGCGCGTCGCTCGATCCGTTGGCCGAGCCGCGCGTGTCGAGCCCCCTCGCCCCGACCAACCCTCGCACGCGCGAGGTCCCGGCGTGGGCGCGCACGCGCTTCGTGGTCGCGGCGGTGGCGGCGCTGGCCGTCGGCCCGACCCTCTGGCACCTGCGGAACGTCGGCAGCGACGACCGCGCGTTCGCCGAAGCGACCCGGCAGAACGACGTCGCGTCGTACAAGGCGTATTTGCAGTGGGGCGTGCGTCACCGCGACGAGGTGCGCAAGACCCTGCTGCCGCGCGCGGAGCTCGCGCTCGCGAAGAAGCAGGGCACGGTCGACGCGATCATCCAGTACCAGGCGTCGCACCCGCAGTCGGCGATCCAGACGGAGGTCGACGCGTCGCTCCGCGCGGCGCTCCTCGTCGAGCTCGCGACGGCGAAGAAGGCCGGAACCCTCGCCGCGCTCACCGACTTCGAGAAGCGCCGTCCGGGCCACGGCCTCAACGCCGAGGTCGCCGCCGCCAGGCACGAGGTCTACCAGGCGGCGCTGGCGAGCTTCCGCGCGCGGGCCAACCCCAAGGATCCGAACGTGATCGCGTTCTTCGAGCGCCTGCTCGCTTCGGCCGAGAAGCGCGGCGATCCGAAGGTCGAGATCCGCTTCCGGCAGCAGCCCTCGGTGTCGCTCCTCCGCGCCGACAAGTACGTCGCCAAGCACCCGCTGTTCAACGGCGAGACCTCCTACCCGTCGCGCTACTTCGGTCCCGGCAAGCTCGCAAAGCACGAGGCCTCGCTCGGGAAGGTGCTCGTCGACGCGCTCTCGGCGGCGTTCCCGGGCGAGGTGCTGTCGTTCTCCATCGGGGCGCCCGCGCCCGAGGGCGAGCCGAACGCGGCGGCGCCGACGCTGTTCCTGCTGCATCGGCCGGAGTGGACGGGCATGGCGCAGCCGACGCAGCGCCCCCGCGGGATCTACGTGGCGATGAACCACCACTTCGACGCGCAGCTCACGGCGCCTGGCGAGACGAGGCCCATCAAGGTGAGCGCGGTGATCATCCGGCCGATCCCGCTCGGCGTGCTCAAGGACTACCAGAAGGGCTTCGCCAAGCTCGGCGACCCGGAGACCGCGGTCTACGGCACGATGGCGAAGGAGTCGTTCGAGCTGTTCGGAGCGCGGTTCGTCGGCGCGATCTTCGAGAAGAAGTGATCGTCTGCAAGGGCGATGTCGCGTTGCGGTAAGCGGGTCGCGGCGCACGTGCGACGAGCAAGGCCGTCTCGGACGACGGTCGCGCCTTGCACGACGCGACGGCCTCGCGTGCCACGAGTCGCGCCGCCTCCGCGGCTCGAAATTTCCATGGTCTCTACGGAGCTGGAGGTCACGACATGCACTCCGTCACAACATCGAGCCTCGCTCTGGCACTGCTCCTTTCCGCCGGTGTCGCGTCGGCCCAGCAGGAGACCGATCGCGTCGTCATGCCGTCGGCCAGCGATTGGACGAAGCCGCAGCCGTCTGCCGACGTGCAGGTGCAGGGCGGCGTGCAAGGCGCGACCGGCGGGCTAGGGGCGGCGACGGTCGTCGGTCCCAGCGCGCAGGTCCGTGTCGCGTACGGGATCTTCCAGTGGCTCTCGATCGGCGCGAACTACGGCATCGCCGGCCAGGGCGCCGAGCGCAGCATGGGCGACGCCACCGTCGTCACCCAGGCCTTCTTCGGTGACGTGCGCGCCACCGCGCCGTTCGGGCTCTTCCGCCCGTACGCGTTCGGCGGGATCGGCTACGGATGGAACCGAGTGCGCAGCGACGCCTCGACGCCGCTCGCGCACACCGACAACCCGCTCCTGCCCGTCGGTGTAGGGCTCAACTTCATGGTGAGCAAGGCGGTCGCCGTCGGCCCGCAGGCGAGCTACACGCAGACGCTCAGCTCGTCGCGGCACGATCCGATCAACGGCGGCAACTACTGGAACGCCGGCCTGTCGGCCACCTACCAGATGCAGCTCTGATCGTTGCGCAGCGGGCGACCTCGGGCACGGCGAGAACATTGCAGGATTGTCCTCTCGCGCTGAGTTGGCTACTTTCGCCGCCATGGGGAGAAGACTGCTCGATGGGGAGTCGATCGTCGCGGAGTGCGCCGGCGTCGTGCTCACGAACGTCCGCGTGTGGCGGGAGCTCGCGGGGACGGGCCGGTACGCGCTTACGTCGATCATGGTCGATGAGGTGCAGTGGGCAGGCGTGCGGCGCGTGCACAGGCCCATGCTCCTCGTCATTGCGGCGTTCTTCGGGGTGGTCGGGCTCGCGGGGTATGCAGTTGGCAAGTCCGAGGTGGCCCTGCTGGGCGGTCTCGTCCTCGCGACCGTGGCCATCGTCTACTACTTCCTCACGCGACACGTCGCGCTGCAGGTGGCCGGGAGCACCGGGCTCATCGCATCGGCGATCCGCGGCGGCGAGGCAGAGCGCGATCGCGCCCTCGCGTTCGTGGCCGACGTCGAGAAGCGCGCGATCGCGGCGCGCGGAGCGGGCTGAGTGTCCGATCACACTTGGATCACCGAACCGGGCACGCAGGTCCGGCTCGACCCGACCAGCGTCACGATCGCGCGGAAGCGCGGGCTCGCGTTCACGCACGTCCGGATGCCGCTGACGTCGGTCCGATGGACGGGCATCGTGCGCGTGCACCGACCGTGGCTGCTGTGGTCGGCGGCCGTCGGGCTGCTCTTCGCGTTGGCGTTGAGCGTCGGCACGCGCGATCCTTGGATCTCCCGGCTCGTTGGCGATCGCGACGCCGCGATCGAGCGTTGGCTTTGGAGGCTCGTCGCCGCGCCGATCATCGCATACCTGCTCACGCGTCGTGTAAGGCTCGTCATCGGTGGAGACCTCGACGCCCACGACGTTGCCACGCGCCCGCACGAGACGGTGGGGATCGATCTCTGGGGCGGCGCGAAGCACGGCGAACTCGCGCTCGCGTTCCTGCAGAAGCTCGAGTGGCTGGCGATACAGAGGCCGCGCAGGCCGAGGCGACGCTCGGCGGCCTTCCGCAGCGAGATCGGTGCGTTGGGTGAGCCGGACTTCCCGAGGGAGCTCGCGACGGGCGCGAACGACGTCTTCAAGGCGCGTCTGATCCAGGTCGGCGCCGCCGTCGGAACGCTCCTCGTCGCGTTCGCTCTCGGCGAAGTGGTCCCGGCGCGCGAGACGTCCGGGCCCGCAGGCGTCGCCCGTCCGCTCGCGACGGCCGCCACGCCACGGCGCCCCGTGACCGACGACGTCGGCGCGAAGGCTCCGGTCTCGGCGCCCGCGCCGCCACCCGGTCCCGCCGCGCAGCCCCCAATCGCCAAGACCGTCGCGCTCGCGCCCGATTCCTTCGACGCGTCGAGCGCGTTCGCGAAGCAGAAGGAGCAGCACCCCGCCCGCGACGCCTTCGACGGCAAGCCGAGCACGGCGTGGTGCGAGGCCGCAGCGGGTCGGGGCGACGGTGAGTGGCTCGAGGCTCGCTTCTCGTCGCCGAAGAGGATCCGCTCGATCCGCCTCACGACCGGCTGGGACTATCTCTCCCAGTATGGCGATCTCTTCGCGCGCAACTCCCACTACTCGAAGGTCACGATCACCTTCGACGGCGGAAGCGCGATCACGCGCGTGGCGAAGAGCGAGGAGCGATCTCTCACCATCACCGGCATCGACGTGAAGGCGTCGAAGGTGCGCTTCATCGCCGACGGCGTCTTCGCCGGCAAGGATCCGGACCTGTGCATCTCCGAGATCGAGTTGCTCGGGGAGGCCGAGCCCGGCGAGCCGGCGATCGCTGCGAGCGATCCGTTCGGCGGGACTGTCGCCACCGAGCTCGCGGCCGACGACGTGGGCTTCGATGACGTGCGCGGCGGCGCAGGATGGGGCGACCGCTGCTTCCTCCACCTGAAGGCGGGGCGCTACCGAAACGGCAAGGCCGCGTGCGAGCGTGGCCTCGCGCTCGGCCCGAAGCCCGCGATCGCCGGTGCCCTGTACTACAACCTGGGGCTCATCGAAGAGAAGGCCGGGAGCCGAGAGGCCGCACGACGCTACTACGCGAAGTCGCTCGAAGTACGTCCCGGAAATGCGATCGTGAAGAAGGCGCTCGCGGCGGTGAGCGAATCGGTCTCGGAGACCGACGACGATCCGGCCCTAGCGCCGACGGCCGCAGCGCCACCCGAGACCATCGACAACCCATTCTGACCGATCTTGCGAGCGACCTTCGTCACCTTCGAGGGCGCGTCGGCGTAGACGTGCGCGCGCACCATCTGCTGCAGGCGGAACGGTTACGCGACCTTCTGGAGGCAGCCCGTGTGCACCAGCGGCGGCGCGACGAGCGCGGTCACCATCAGCACGCGCCAGAGGAGCGAACGGGCGCCCGAGCGAGGCTTCAAGGCAGCCTTTCCGTCGGCGCCTGCGCCGCGTCGCTACCGACCTCGACGCGCTCCGGGGCGCCGGGGCTCCCGAAGACGATCTCGCCGGAGATGACCGTGGCGCGCACGCGCGCGTCGGGGAGCGACGTCGGCTCGAGGCGGCGATCGATCACGACCAGGTCGGCGCGCTTGCCGACCTCGAGGGTGCCGCAGCGATCGGCGCGCCCGCAGGCCTCGGCGGCGGTGCGCGTGTACATCGCGATCGCCTCGTCGAGGTCGACGCGTTGATCGGGCTCGAAGACGTCGCCGCGCGTCGTGCGCCGCGCCACCGCGTCGCGGATGCCGTCGAGCGGCTCGAGCCCGGCGACCGGGAAGTCCGAGCTGCCGGCCACCTTCACCCCCGCGTCGAGCAGCCACCGGAGCGGCGTGTTGCGGACGCGCGGGATCGACGGCGCGCTCGCGAACGCCGGGAGGCTGATCATGTGCGGCTGCGCGACGACCGTCGCGCCGACGCCGGAGAGGCGCGCGACCAGCTCGCGATCGACGAAGATTGCGTGCTCGATGCGCGGCGCGCCGACGCGCGACAGCGCGGAGCCCGCCTTCTCGTACGCGCTGAGGGCGAGCGCGACGGCTTCGTTCCCGATGGCGTGCGTCGCCACCGCGAAGCCGCGATCGACCGCGGCGCGGACGATGCGCGCGATCTCGTCGGGGCGGTAGAGCGTGATGCCGGTGCGGATCTCGCGGCCGAACCGCGGGCGCAGCGACAGGCTGGTCCGCACCGGATCGAGCGAGCCGCGGCGGACGGACATCGCGAAGCCTCGCAACGTCACGCCCGCGACCTGGAGCCAGCCGAGGCACATCGCGCACGCGGGCGCGCCGTCGACGGCGAGCTTGAGCGGCCCGACGACGAGAGGGCCGTCTTCTTGGCCGGTCTTTGGACCGTCGAGCGCGCTCCACGGCGCGTCGAGCCAGCCGGAGACGGACACCGGCATCATGACCGTGGGCACGACGAGCAGTCGACGTCGCACCGCCTCGCGGTAGAGCGTCGCGAGATCCGGGGGCACCGTCGCGTCGGCGACCAGCGTGATCCCCGCCTCGGCCATCGCGCAGTGGTGCCGCGACAGGCGCTCGAGGAATCCCTCGGCGTCGGTCGCGAGGAGGCTCGTGCGCGCGAGCGACTCGACGCGGCTGATCGCGCGTTCGACGAGGAGACCGTCGGGCAGGCCGTGGCGCCCGCGCGAAATGTGCCCTCCCGAGGGATCGGGTGAGCTTCTGCCGATGCCCGCGCGCTCGAGCGCGCGCCCGTTCGCGACGGCGCGATGGCAGCTGTAGTGCAGGGCGACGACGGGGCGATCGGGCACCGCGTCGTCGAGCTCCTCTCGCGTGGGCGCGCGGCGCTCGGCGAGGCGGGCCTCGTCCCAGTCGGTCGCGACCAGCCAGCGATCGTCGGGCAGGCTCGCGGCCGCCGCGGCGAGCGCGCGCTGCAGGCTGACGATGTCGGTGACCGCCGGCGGAGCGAGGCGAAGCTGGGCGCCGTACAGCGCGACGATGCACGGGTGGTGGTGCGCGTCGACGAAGCCGGGGAGCACGGTGGCGCCGCCGGCGTCGAACCTGATCGCGTCGTCGCCGGCGACACGGAGCACGTCGTCGCGCGAGCCGATCGCGGTGACGATGCCGTCGCGCCACGCGATGGCGCTCGCGCGGGTGCCGGCCCGATCGACGGCGCGGACGTCGGCGTTCACGAGGACGTTCGTCGCCATGGTCCCGCTCGAACGATACCGCGACGTAGTACGCCCGTGCGCTCGATGTCGGCGAAGGGGCCGAAACCGCTCGCGACCGGCCGGCTCGGCCGGTTCGCCTCGCTCGCGCGCGCAGGCCTCGTGTGGGGTAGCGCGAGTGGGGCGGTGATGCGCCTCGCCTCACACCGACAGCAACACGCCCGACGCCGGCGCTCCGGTCGCCTCGGCGATCGCCGCCGCATAGAGCCGCACCTGCGCCTCGTACGCGCAGAGCGCCTCGGCATCGAGCTCGGCGTCGGTCTTGAAGTCGACGACCGTCCAACCGGCGTCGCCGGGCGCGCGGAAGGCGAGATCGACGATTCCGTCGACGACGGTGCCGTCGGCGCGGCGCAGGGCGACGTTCACCTCGCGGCGACAGCCGGCGCGGCCGCTCTCCTTCGCGCGCACCATCAACGGGTGGGCGAGCGCGCGGCCGACGCGCTCGACGGCGGCGGCGACCTCGCCGGCGTCGGCGCCGAGCAGGCGGCCGTGCGCCTCGGCGAGCACCGCGAGCGGTGGTGACGGATGATCGAGCGGCACCGCGGCGAGCACCGCGTGGACCAGCGCGCCGAAGCGCTTGCCGCGCGGGTGGGCGGCGCGATCGCCCTCGACGCGCTCGGTCGGGACCGCTGCGTCGCCGGCGGCTTCCGCCATCACCTCGGCGTGCGCGAGCGCGGTCGCGGACATCGCACGGAGCGTCGGCTTCGCGCCCTCTTCGGCGAGCCGCGCGCGCCGCGCCTGCCACTCGTCGTGATCGCGCGCAGCCGCGCCGGAGCCGCCGCCGTCTTCGTCGGCGACGAGGATCGCCTGCTGCCTCAGGCCGACGTCGACCTCGCGCCCGAGGTCGAGCGCGCGCGGACACCACCAGACCACGCGGTGCGCGCCGCGCTCGGGGACGTGCTCGCCGGGGGCGACCGCGTCGTCGGGGCCGCCCTTCGCGTTGGCCGGCCGCTCGAAGACCGAGTCGCCGGAGAAGCGCGGGCAGCCCTCGGCGGGCCTCGCGTCGTTTCGATCGCGCGGATAGATGGCCGGGTGCAGCACGTCGAGCCAGCCCTCTCGGCGCTCGTCGCCGACGACCGGGACGACCAGCAGATCGCGCGCGCGGGTGGCCGCCACGTAGGCGAGGCGCACCCCCTCCTCGCGCTCGCGGCGACACACCTCGTCGCGCTCCTCGAGCAGCTCGATCGGCGCGCAGCCGGCGAGTCGCTCGACCCACAGCCCGCGGGCGTGATCGGCGTGATGCGTGGGCTCGTTGCGTGACAGCGGTGCGTTCGGGTCGACGAGGATGACGACCGGGAACTCGAGGCCCTTGGCCTTGTGGACGGTCATCACGCGCACGCCGTCGGTGCCCTCCTCGACGACCGGGGCGTCGCTCGCCGCGCCGCGCTGGGCGGCCTCTTCGAGCATGTCGACGAACGCACGGAACGAGGTCGCGCCGGAGGACTCGAAGCGACGCGCCATGTCGACCAGGCGCAGCACATTGGCGAGCGACTGCTCGCCGGTCGGCCAGATGGCGACGCCGGCGTGGGCGCGCGTGGCCTCGAGGAACCGGCCGATGGTGTCGGCGATGGGGCGCTGGTTCCGCCGGCGGTGCAGCTCGGCGAGGATGGCGAGCGCGTCGAGCACCGGCTGCGCGAGCTCGGTCAACTCCGGCGCACCGGCCCCTGCGGCGGGGCGCAGCGGGTGGAACGGCGCGCTGCCGGCGCGCGCGGCGGAGAACGCGAGGAGCGCCTCGTCGGACAGCGCGAAGAACGGCCCGCGCAGCGCGGCGAACACCGAGAGCTCGTCGTCGGGCCACTCGATGGCGTTGAGCACCGCGCGGAGCGCGGCGATCTCTTCGCGCGCGTGGAAGGAGCGGCCGCCGACGAGCACGTGCGCGATGCCGCGCGCCTCGAGCGCCCGCACGTACGGGCGGGTGGTGTCGTTGCCGTAGGCCTGGAGGCGCTTGAAGAGCAGGCACACGTGCCGCGGGGCGACGGGCACGAGCTCGCCCGGGCGCTCGCGCTCGCTCACGCGCCAGCCCGACGCGCGCACCAGCCACTCGACGAACGCGCCGACCGCGTCGGGGAGCGAGGCGTCGATCGCCTTCTGGTTGATCTTGCCCCACTCGCCGTACGGGCGCGGCACCGGCAGCGCCACGACCGACGGCCTTCCCGGCACCTCGTCGCGCACCGGTGAGAGCGGCACGTACCCGGCCTGGGTGCCCGCGTCGTTGGCGATCATCTGCAGCGAGAACGCCGCGTTGACCGCCTCTTGGATGGCGGGCGCGCCGCGGAAGCTGCTCACGAGGTGCAGCACCTCGGCGCCATCGGCGACCAGCCGGCGCTTCACCTGCTCGTACAGCGCGACGTCGGCGCGCCGGAACCGATAGATGGACTGCTTCGGATCGCCGACCAGGAACAGCTTGCCGCGCCGCGGGACCACCCTCTCCCACCGCGACTCGCCCGGATCGTCGGCGGAGAGCAGGAGCAGGATCTCGGCCTGGAGCGGATCGGTGTCTTGGAACTCGTCGACGAAGACGTGCGTGAACCGCCGCTGCAGCGCTGCGCGCACGTCTCTTCGGTCGCGCACCAGGGCGCGGGCGCGCAGCAGCAGATCGAGGAAATCGAGCTTGCCGGCGCGGGCCTCGAGCGACTCGAAGGTCTGCACCAGGGGCATGAGCTCGGCGTGCAGCGCGGCCGCGAGATCGGCCTCGGCGAGCGCGACGAAGTCGTCGAGATCGGCCTTCAGTCGATCCTTGCGCTCGAGGACCTGCGCCCGGGTGAGCCTGCCGCGCGCGTACCAGTGGCCGCCGTAGCGGAAGGTCCACTCGTAGTCGCGGGCGAGCTCGACGAGCTCGGACTCGAGCCCGTCGTGGTCGCGCGGGCGGATGGCCTCGCGGCGCGCGAGCTCGGCGACGAAGGTGCGGATCTTGACGAAGATGCGGCGGACGAAGTCGTCGTCACGGTCGGCCAGCTCGGCGAGCTCGGCCTCGCGCTTCAGGGCCTCGACCAGCGCGTCGATCGCGGCGATGCGATCGAACGGGTCGCGCCGCCAGGGCGCGGTGAAGTCGCGGTGCTCGAGGAGCCGGAAGGCGGCGTCGCGGAGCACCTCGCGCGAGGACATCGCGTCGCGCCCGCGCCGACGGCGGCGGAGGATGCGGCGCACCCCTTCGGGCGGGCTCTCGAGCGCGCGCTGGAACCACACGTCGAACGCGTGATCGAAGAGGCGGCGCGCGTCGTCGTCGGGGGAGACCTGGAACAGCGGATCGACGCCGGCCTCGACGGGGCGCTCGCGCAGCAGATCGACGCACAGCGAGTGGATGGTCCCGATGCGCGCCTCTTCGAGCTGGGCGAGCGCGCGTTCGAGGCGCACGCGCTCGTCGGGGGACAGCTCGGAGACGCGCTCGCGCTCGAGGGCGGCGCGCACGCGGAGCTTCATCTCGCCGGCGGCGGCCTCGGTGAAGGTGACCGCGACGATGCCCTGGAGCTCCGCGCGCCCGGAGCGGACGAGGGACACGATGCGCGAGACGAGCGCGGTGGTCTTGCCGGTGCCCGCGGCGGCCTCGACCACGAAGGTGGCGTCGAGATCGTCGCGGATGCGACGGCGGGCCTCGGCGTCGACGAGCGGCCTGGTCATGGCATCTCCCGCAGGCGCTCGAGCGGGACCAGCCGCTCGGGCGCCTTCTTGCGCGCGCGCTGCTCCTCGTTCGGGCCGCACACCGCGCGGTAGTCGCACCACTCGCACGCGCCCTTGCCGGGCGCGGCGGGCAGGAACCCGGACTCGATGGAGGCCGAGACGATCCCGAGGACGTCACCCGCGGCGCCGCGCGCGTAGTCGTCGAGCGGGATGACCACCTCCTTGTACTGGCCGGCGCTGGTGCAGAAGTAGAGGCGCCCGCCGGCCACGCGCGCGTCGGGGAACAGGCGCTCGAGCGCCAGCGCGTAGAGCACCGGCTGCAGGGTCGCGCCGCCGCCGACGACCGCGTCGGGGCTCGTGCGGGCCTTGCCGGTCTTGTAGTCGGTGGCGCGCAGCGAGCCGTCGGCCGCGCGCTCGACGAGGTCGATCGAGCCGCGCAGGTGCAGCCCGGTGGCCAGCGTCACCGGCGCGACGGTGCTCGCCGGATCTTGTGCGCGACGATCGCCGAGGCCGAAGGAGAGCTCGAACCTCCACGGCACCCACGGCGAGGGCTCGACCGCGCGGCGGAGCCAGTCGCGGACGTCGGCGCGGATGGAGGCGACGCCGTCGTCCCATACGCGGTCGATGGCCGGGGCGAGCTCGTCGCGGAAGCGCGCGGCGACGCGCGCGACCACCTCGTCGAGGCGATCGCGCAGGGACTCGAAGTCGGCCGGCTGCAAGGGCAGCCGGCCCTCGTCGCGCAAGGACACGAGCAGCTCGTAGAGGACCTCGTGGACGAGCGAGCCGCGCTGCAGCGGATCGAGCTCCTCGATCGCCTCGGGCTCCTCGCGGGGGGCGAGGCGATGGATGGCCTGCAGGAGGAAGCGATACGGGCACGCGGCGAAGTTCTGCAGCGCGGTGGGCGAGTAGGAGCGGGCGGTCGGCAGGTGGGCGCGCAGCGCGGCGAGCGCCTCGGGCGCCGGGTCGACGAGGCCGTCGGCGGGCGTCCAGCGGCGGATCCAGCGGCGAGCGCGGCACCGCAGCGCGCGCGCGAGGTGCACGTTCGCGTCGAGGAGGTAGCGCGCGGTGCCCTTGGTCTCGCCGGACGGACGGTGGAGGAGCGACGCGAGCAGCGACAGATCGTGCTCGGCCTCGTCGATCGCGTCACGCGGCGACGAGGGCGCGGGCCAGCCGAGGCGCGTCGCGGCGGCGCCCTCGGTGGCGGCGGCGTCTTCGGCGCGGCGGGTGAGCTCCTCGAACCCGAACAGCTGGCCCTCGGAGGCGCGCAGCACCTCGAGGCCGTAGAACGACGGCACGCGCGGCCTCGCCTGGTCGAGATCGATGCGCGGGTACGACAGGATGACGCGCTCGCGCGCGCAGCCCACCGCGAGGTGCAGGGCGAGGCGCTCGTCGGCGATGCGATCGGCGTTGGTGCGCATGCGCGCGGTGCGACCGAACGCGGCGCGCGCGTCGTCGCGCAGGATGGGGTCTTCGACGACCTTCTGCGGGAAGATCTTCTCGGCGAGGCCGGGGACGAACACCGCGTCGAACGCGAGGCCGCGCGCGAGCTCGATCGGGGCGACGAGCACCCTGCCCCCGGCCGAGGTCTGCGGCGGGACGAGCAGATCGCGCAGGCGCGCGGCGAGCACCATGCGCACCTCGGAGAGATCGACCGGGCCCACCGGGCCCATCGGCGCGAGCTCGGACAGCACCGAGAGCACCCGCTCGGGACGGCGGAGCGCCCGGGTGGCGAGGGCCGACAGCGCCTCGAGCCAGACCTGCCATGTCGCGAGCTCGGGGAGCGCGTCGAGCGCCTCGAGCAGCGGCAGGGCGAACGCGCGCAGATCGGACAGCTCGTCGAGCGAGCGGCGGATGCCGACGGCGCGCGGCGCGTCGGGGTCGCGGTCGTCGAGCGCGGCGAGATCGAGCTCGAGCTCGCGGCGCAGGCCCGCGAGCCGGCGCACCCAGCGCTCGCGGCCGCCGATGACGGCCGCCTCGACGAGCAGGCGCTCCCACCGGCGCGGCGAGCGGAGCGTTTCGTCGTCGACCGCGGCCGCCGGCGCGCCGTCGGGGCGCGCGAGGGCCGGCGGGAGGAGCTCGTCGTCGCTCTTCACCCAGCGGTCGGCGGCGGGCGGCGCCGCCGGCGGCGCGCCCTCGACGGTGCGCTCGGGGACCTGACCGAGCGAGAGGTACTCGGCGAAGCGGCGCGCCGACAGCCCCTCGGCCGCGCAGCCGAGCAGCGCGAGGAACGCGCGACCGGTCGCGTCGGGCCGCGACACGCCTTGCGCGAAGTGCGCCGGGACGCGCGCGCGACGGAACGCCTCGACGAGGTGCGGCCGGTAGGCAGAGGGCGCGCGCAGGAGCACGGCGATGCGATCGAACGGCACGCCGCGCTCGACCTCGCGGAGGATGCGGCGCGCGATCTCGACGCACTCGCGGCTCTCGCCCGGCGCCGAGACGACGACGACCCGATCGTCTCCTGGTGACGCGGCGGCGGCGGCCGGATCGAACAGGCGCGACTGCAGCCGCCCGAGCGCGCCGGGAGACGCCGGCGTGCGGGCGTCGCGGGTGGCGCTCGCGAGCGCGTGCTGCAGGAAGGCGGTGCTGCGCGCGTCGGCCGCGGCGTGCACCGCGAGCAGATCGGGCGCGCGCGCGGTCAGCGCGCCGAGGAGCGACGCCTCGAGCGCGTGATCGACCGGCACGTCGAGCAGGAGCAGCGGGACGCCGCCGAGGCCGCTCGCGTCTTCGGCGACGAGAGAGGCGGCGACGCGAAGCACGCTCGCGCGATCGGCGAGGTGGGCCTCGGCGAGCGCGCGCGCGTAGGCGGCGAGCAGGGGCGCGAGCTCGCCGTCGACCTCGGCGAGCTCATCGACGCCGAGGCCGGCGAGCCGCACCTCGCGGAAGGTGCGCGCGAGGGCGCGCACGAGGCCCGGTCGATCGGCGATGGCCTGGAAGCGGCCGAGGAGCCCGCCCTGCGCGTGGTCGTGGACGATGCGCGCGCAGATCGCCTCGAGCACCAGCGCGCCGGCGATGACGTCGCCGCGCGCGGCGAGCACCGGCGCCGCGAGCGCCGCGGCGACGCGGGGCAAGGTCGACGTGCGCCACCCGAAGGCCGCCCCGGAGCGCGCCGAGACCCGCCGGACGAGCGCGGCCGCGGCCTCGAGCGAGGGGCCGACGACGAGCAGCTCCTCGTCTCGGGCGCGACCGGGCAGCCACGCCTCGGCCTCGTCGAGCCGCTGCGCGGCGGCGGGGGCGACGACGATGCGCGAGGCCATGGCCACGCACGCTAGCGAGCGGCGGCGCGTGCATCGAGGGACATCGACGGCGGCTTGCATCGCACGCGGCGCACTGCGCGCCGCGTGCCAACCGCCGGACGCGAGAATCGACGGGAAAAGTCGCGCCACGGCGCCGGCGGAGCGGCGGATCCGCCGGCGGCCGCCGCCGGACAGACTACGTCCAAGCGCAGGGCACCGACCCCTTGGGCGCGCCGATGAAGAGCCTGCGCCGACAGCCGCGCGCCGTCACGGCAGCCGGGAGATCTCGTACACCTTCCCGTGCGACAGCGAGACGACGAACAGGTTGCCGTTCGGGCCGGTCTGCACGTCGGTGCCGACGCCGAAGCCGCGGCCGAAGACCAGGCTCTCGCTCTCGGTGATGTCGAANATGTCGAACTTGTCGGTGTTGTCGGCGACGCGGTCGCGCAGGCGGCGGTCGCCGACCGCGACGCTCCTCCGGTTGCCGGTCAGGTTGAAGCGGAACAGGTATCCGTCGAGCAGCGTCGGGCGCGCGGCGCCGACGATCAGGTCTCCGTCGTAGGCCGACCCGAGCGCGCGCCCGTTCACGAAGCCGATGCCCGCGGGAGCGACCTCGTACTTCCAGCTGAACTTCGGGTCGACGTACCGCGCGCCGGAGACCATGAACAGGCTGCTCAGCGCGTCCGCGGGCGTCGCGGCGACGTTCACCGGAGACCACCGCACCTGCTGCAGACCGAAGTACTGCGTGCTCGTCTCGATCGACCGGTACTGAGCGATTCGCGACACCGGACCCATGATCTGCACCCAGCCGCCGTTCATCCCCGCGCTCACGAGGTTCAGCTCGGTGAAGCTGTCGTCGCCGTTCTCCTGCAGCCACAGGTTGCCCGACTTCGGGTCGAAGGCCATCCCGAAGCTGTTGCGGTGCCCGTACGAGAAGACCTTCGCGAGGTTCTCGCCCACATCACCGCCGATCGAGTTGCCCACGGCGAAGAACGGGTTGTCGGTCGGCGTCGTGCCGTCGGCGTTCAGCCGCAGGACGACGCCAGTGAGGTGCGCGTCGTCGGGCTGCGGTCCGCCGAATTGGTCGTCGGGCGTGCCGGCGCCGAACGGCCCGTTCGCCAGGTTCTGCAGCTGGCCGCGTCGACCGACGTCGCCGACGAAGACGTACAGCTTGCCGTCGGGGCCGAACTCGATCGGGCCGCCGTCGTGGTTGCCGCGCTCGATTCCGTTGCTCGCATCCTGCTGGATCGCCCGCAGCCTGACGATGTTGAAGTCGAAGGTGAGGAACGACCCGTTCCACACGAAACGGTCGACGCGGTTGCCGAGGGTCGGCGTCTCCGCGAAGACGGTGCTGTCCGCGCCGGTCGTGCTCTCGGTCCAGTACAGATACACGACCGGCGTCGTCGGGAACGCCGGGTGCAGCGCGATCCCGAGCAGGCCGCGCTCCGACGCGGAGTTGACGGGGAGATCGAGCACGGTGCCCTGCACGGCGCCGTTGACCACGCGCTTCACGGCGCCGCTGGCCTTCTCGAGCACGAGGAAGTCGTCCGCGCCGAGGAACGCCATCGTGGTCGGCTGCGCGAGCCCGCTGACGACGGTGGTCACGGTCAGGTTCTCGTCGACCAGCTCCGGCACCGGGTCGACCGCCTGCTCGACGACGCGCGACTCGTCCTCGGCCGGCGGATCGCTCGCGCAGCTTGTCTGCAAGAGCGCAGCGAGGAGGAACGCAGGTCCGACAATCCAGGAGCGTGCGCGCATGACGACAGCCTTTCGATCGAAGCTCGCGGCCCCGCCGCGATCATCCGACACACCTGCCATCGGCTTCGCAAACGCCGCGCCGGTCCTCGGAACGTCGCCGCGAGTCAGTCGTCCGTCATCCGTCAGAGTCCGAAACGTCGCCGGTGCGACGTGAGTTCGAGTACGTACGGCACGGCACGCTCACCTTGATGGGCGCCTACGACGTTCGAGCTGGCAAGCTCTTCGGGTTCGCGGCCGAGCGTCACGATGCCAACGAGTTCATCACGCTGCTCGACGCGATCGACCAGTGCTATCCCAATGGCAAAGGCCACCTGGTGATGGACAACCAGTCGGCGCACTGCACCCCAGATGTCGACGAGTGGTTCGACGAGCACCCGCGCTGGACGCGGCACTTCACGCCCAAGCACGCGTCGTGGCTCAACCAGATCGAGTGCGCCTTCTCGATCCTGAGCCGCCGAGTGCACGCCCGTGGATCGTTCGCTTCGACAGACGACCTGCGGGAGAAGGTCTACGCCTACATGATCTGGCAGAACGATCGCGCGCGCCCCTTCGACTGGACGTATCGCCCTTCGTCGTGGATGCGCGACGCGCTCGCCGCTGCGCGGGCGCCGCACGAGGCGACGCCCGCGCGCGACGCCGCGCTCAGCGCCCGACGCGCTGCAGCTGCGTGAGCATCGCGCACGCACGCCACAGCAGCTCGAGCACGCGCTCGGCCTGGTCAGGCTTGACGACCCCGACCGCCTTGAGCGCCTCGATGCATGCCGCCGCTTCGCACGCCTCGGCGCGCGCGCACTTGAGCCGCGAC
>JACPFM010000037.1 GCA_016182965.1 Deltaproteobacteria bacterium
AGGAGCCGCCGGAGGACACGTCGGTCTGGAAGGTCGACATCGGCCACTCGCCGGTGAAGGGCCCGAAGGACGCGCGCGTCACCGTGGTGCTGTTCTCCGACTTCCAGTGCCCGTTCTGCAAGCGGATCGAGCCGACGTTCCAGCAGCTCGAGAAGGAGTACGCGGGCAAGATCCGGTTCGTCTGGAAGAACCAGCCGCTGTCGTTCCACAACCGCGCGATGCCGACGGCGATCGCGGCGTGGGAGGCCAAGAAGCAGAAGGGCGACGAGGGCTTCTGGAAGATGCACGACGCGCTGTTCGCCTCGCAGCCGAAGCTCGAGGACGCCGACATCGAGGCGGCCGCCAAGACCATCCCCGGTCTCGACGTCGCCAAGGTGATGGAGGCGGTCAAGTCGAACAAGTGGAAGGACGAGATCCAGAAGGACGTCGACCAGGCCGAGGAGCTCAAGGTCCAAGGCACCCCGCACTCGTTCGTCAACGGTCGCGTCGTCAACGGCGCGCAGCCCTTCGAGAAGTTCAAGAAGGTCGTCGACGAGGAGCTCGCCAAGGCCGAGGCGAAGATCAAGGCCGGCGTGGCGCCCGAGAAGGTCTACGAAGAGACCATCAAGGGCGGCAAGGGCGGCGGCATCGCGGCGCTTCCGATCCCGGCGTACGCGCCGGTGCTCGGCAAGAAGGACGCGAAGGTCGTCATCCACGTGTTCTCCGACTACCAGTGCCCGTTCTGCAAGCGGGCCGAGGTGGCGATGGCTGGCCCCGACGGCAAGGTCGACCCGATGTCGGCCGGCCTCAAGGCCAGCGAGGACAAGTACAAGGACCAGATCGCCATCGTGTGGCGTGACTTCCCGCTCGGGTTCCACAACCGCGCCCGCCAGGCCGCGAACTTCGCCAAGGAGGCGAAGGCGCAGAAGGGCATGGACGGCTACTGGAAGGCGCACGACGAGCTGTTCGCGTCGCAGCCCAAGCTCGAGGACGCCGATCTCGAAGCCATCGCCAAGAAGCTCGGTCTCGACTGGGCGAAGGTGAAGGCCGCGATGGACACGGACAAGTACAAGGCGGAGATCGACCAGGACAGGCGTGTCCGGCACCCCCGCGTTCATCATCCAGACGGGCACCACCGCCAAGCAGCTGGTCGGCGCGCAGCCGGCCGACGCGTTCTTCAAGGCGATCGACTCGCTCCTGAAGAAGTGAGGTCGTGACGAGGGTGTCCTCGATGAGAGGACGCTGACACGAGAGACGGGCGCTCCGCGAGGGGCGCCCGTTTCGCATTCAGCGGCGGCGGCGCAGGCGGTGGGCGAGAAAGAGCGCGGCGACGCACGAAAGCAGCCACGAGGGCCCGGTGCTTCGGTGACCGGTCGAGCAGTGTTGGCGACCGGATCGCAGATACCTGGCGTAGCCGGCGGCGCGGAAGCCCGCCTGGGCGTGGACGGCGGCTCGAAAATCATGCTCTGCCCCCGCGGGCTGATTTTTTCAGCCCCCAGGGGGCTCGCAGGCTGAAAAATTCAGCCCGCCATCGGAGAGCATGTTTCCGAGAGGCCCCCCGACCCGGTCCCGCGACTTCGGGTGCACGCTGCTCCGGTTTCGCAATTTTGGACTACCGGATCCCCCGAACGGCGCGCGATCAGCGCCGAGACGACGCCGGATCCCTTAATTCCCCCTCCTCCTCGACCGTAAGGTTATTTGGGAGTTTGGTGCTTCTTGGAGGACGACCGATGGCGCAATACGCAGAGGACCCGAGCGAGCTCGACGAAGGCGACGTCACCTGCGTCGCGAATCGAGCGGAGTTGCTGGCGGCGCAGCAGAAAGCGAACGGCGCCGTCCTGCCGTGCCTCGTCGTGGTCTCCGGGGCCGCGGTAGGCCGGATGTTCCGCCTCGAGGGCACGATGACCCTGGGCCGCGCCCCGGGCGTCGAGCTGCGCCTCGACGCCGACGGCGTGTCGCGCCGTCACGCCAGGATAGCGATCGGCCAGGACGGGAAGGCAGAGCTGTTCGATCTGGGGTCCACCAACGGCACGTTCGTCAACGGCGCGGCCGTCGAGCGTCGCGTGCTGCAGGACGGCGACCGCATCGCGATCGGCGAGACCACGATCCTGAAGTTCTCGTTCCGTGACGCCGTCGAGGAGTCGCTGCAGCGCAACCTGTTCGCTTCGGCCACGCGCGACGGCCTGACGGGCGTCCACAACCGCCGCTGGTTCGACGAGGCTCTCGGCGCCGAGATCGCGTTCGCGCGCCGGCACGACCGCGCGCTGTCGCTGCTCATCGTCGACGTCGACCACTTCAAGCGCGTCAACGATCGGTTCGGCCATCCTGCGGGCGACGCGGTCCTGCGCGAGGTCGGCGGGGTGCTCGAGCGGACCGTCCGGCGGGAAGACGCCGTCGCGCGCTACGGCGGCGAGG
This sequence comes from Deltaproteobacteria bacterium, assembly GCA_016182965.1. Classification (GTDB taxonomy): domain Bacteria; phylum Myxococcota_A; class Polyangia; order Polyangiales; family JADJMO01; genus JALHOE01. Next base: position 2,395 of record JACPFM010000037.1, read on the forward strand.
AGTTCGCGATCCTCCTCCGCGACACGGCGCTCGACGCGGCCCGCATCTGCGCCGAGCGCGTGCGCGAGGCCATCGAGCGCGCGTGCGCCACCTACGACGGGCGGCCGATCCCGATCACCGCGAGCGTCGGGGTCGCCACCGTTCGCGGCGTCGCCGCCTCGCCGGCGGCGCTCATCGAGGCCGCCGACGGCGCCCTCTACCAGGCCAAGCACCACGGTCGGAACCGCGTGGAGGCGGCGTGAGCGCGGCCCTCTCGACGGCGGGACGCGGCGAGACGGCTCGTCCCGTCGTCGTCCGCCTCCTCGACGGGCGGACCGTCGAAGCGCGGACCACGCGCTTCGATCCCGAGCGGCCGGACCTCGATCTCGAGCTCGACGGCATGCGTCGTGCGCTCGCCGCGGAGCGTGTCGCGTGGGTCGCGTTCCCTGGACCCGCCGCGGGGTGCGCCGAGGCACGGGCGCAGGGTGCGAGCGTGCGCGTGCACGTCCAAGGCGGCGAAGCGATCGAGGTCGTGATCGGCGAGCGCGCGGCGGTGGGGTTCTTCGCGCAGCCCGTGGATCCGTCGTCACGCCTCGAGCGCATCTTCTTCTATGACCACGGCGTCCGTGCGCGGGAGGCGTGCAAGCCGCTGGGCGAGCTGCTCGTCGAGGGCGGGGCCCTGGGCCGGAGGGAGCTCGACGCCGGTCTCGCCGCGCAGGCGGACGATCGTGCGATGCCCCTCGGCCGGATCCTCGCCGAGCAGCGCGGCCTCGACCCGTCGGTCGTCGACGAGGCGGCGCTGCGAGAGAACCGGAAGAAGCTCCGGATCGGCGAGGTGCTCGTCGAGGTCGGGCTCGCCACGAGAGAGGACGTCGATCGCGCGCTCGACGAGCAGCGGCGACGACGCGGCAAGCGGCTCGGCGCGGTGCTCGTCGAGATGGGCGTCGTGGACGAGGCGAGCCTCGCGGCGACTCTGGCCAGGAAGTTCGACCTGCCGTTCGTCGATCTCGACCAGCATCCGAGCGACGAAGCGGGCGATCCGTCCATCGCCGACATCGTCAAGCAGTTCGGCGTCCTGCCGCTGCCTTCCCCGGGCGAGCACGGCTCCCGGGCGATCGTGGTCGCCGTCGGCGATCCGCTCGCGGTCGACGCGATCGACGCGCTGCGGTTTCGGACCAAGAAGCGGGTGCGCGAGGTGGTCGCGCGACCGAGTCAGCTCGCGCGGCACGTCGCGGCATGGCTCGACCGGCTCGAGCGCACGCAGCTGGACGGCCGCGTCGATCGCATCTTGCAGGAGCTCGGCGAGGAAGAGCCGGCGTCCGCCGAGCAGCCCGAAGCGCGGGTGACCGAGGGGGACTCCGGCGTCATCAAGCTCGTCAACCAGATCATCCTCGATGCGATTCGCCGCGGCGCGTCCGACATCCACATCGAGCCGAACGGCCGCGCGCGTCCCACCGTCGTGCGGCTGCGCGTCGACGGCGAGTGCGAGATCTACCAGGAGATCCCCGCGGTCTATCGCGCGGCGATCGTCGCGCGCTTGAAGGTGATGGCGAACCTCGACATCTCGGAGCGCCGCAAGCCGCAGGACGGCAAGATCCGCTTCTCCATCGGCGACCGGCGCGAGCGACCGATCGAGCTGCGCGTCGCGACCGTCCCGACGATCGACGACGGCGAGGACGTCGTGCTGCGCATCCTCGCCGGAGCGCGCCCGCTGCCGATCGAGGCCTGCGGGTTCGGCGATCGTGACCTCCGCGAGGTGCGCAAGGCGATCGCGCGGCCGCACGGGCTCGTCCTGTGCGTGGGGCCGACCGGATCGGGCAAGACGACGACGCTCCACGCCCTGCTCGGCGCGATCAACGCGCCCGACGTGAAGATCTGGACCGCGGAGGATCCCGTCGAGATCACGCAGCCCGGGCTGCGGCAGATCCAGGTGCAGCCGAAGATCGGGCTCACGTTCGCGGCCGTGCTCCGCGCGCTGCTGCGCGCCGATCCGGACGTGATCATGGTCGGCGAGATGCGCGATCTCGAGACCGCATCGATCGCGGTAGAGGCCTCGCTGACGGGGCACCTCGTGTTCTCGACGCTGCACACGAACAGCGCCGTCGAGACCGTGACGCGGCTGATCGACATCGGCCTCGATCCCTTCGCCTTCTCCGACGCGCTCGTCATGGTGATCGCCCAGCGCCTCGTGCGTGGGCTGTGCCGCGCGTGCCGCGCGCCGTCGCCCGCCGACCGGCGGGAGCTCGACGAGCTCGCGGCCCTCTACGGACGCGAGGCCTTCGCCGAGCGGTTCGGCGACAGGCCGATCGTGCTGCAGCGCGCGAGAGGCTGCGCCGCGTGCCGATCGTCCGGATACAAGGGGCGCGTGCCGCTGCACGAGGTGCTGGTCGCCGATGACGCGGTGCGCGCGGCGGTCCAGCGCAAAGCCGGCGTGGGAGAGATCCGCCGCTGCGCAGACGCCGGCGGCACGACGAGCCTCGTCCGGGCGGCCATCGAGCGAGTCGTGGCGGGCGACACCGACGTCGCCCAGGCGCTCTCGGTGTCTACCCGCTGAGGGCCGCGGACGGTTTCGATCTCGCCAGCGCCGTGGCAGAACGTCCCGATGGTTCGTCGCGCGTTGGTCCTCGTCTCGGCGCTCACCCTCTCGCAAGCCTGCGCCGATCCGCCGCAGCCGCGCGTCGTCGCCCCGCCGCCGCGTCCGGTCGCCGCCGCGCCGGTCGAGGAGCCGACGCCGACCAGCGACACGGTGCCGGTCAACGCCGACGATCCGATGAAGGGGCCGAAGTCGGCGCCGATCACCATCGTGATGTTCTCGGACTTCCAGTGCCCGTTCTGCCGGCGCGTCGGCCCGACGATCGAGCGAGTGCTCGACACCTACCCGGGGAAGGTGCGCGTGGTCTGGAAGGACCTCCCGCTCAGCTTCCACCCGCACGCGCGCGAGGCGGCGGTCATCGCGCGCGTGGTGCAGATCACGCGCGGCGACGAGGCGTTCTGGAAGTTCCACGATCGCGTCTTCGAGAACCAGACGGCGATGTCGCCCGAGTCGCTCCGTGAGTGGGCGTACGCGCTCGGCGTCGACGACGGCGTGATCTCGTCGCACCGCGTCGAGGCCGAGGCGCGCGTCGACCGCGGCCTCGCGGAGTCCGAGCGGCTCGTGATCAAGGGCACGCCGAACTTCCTGATCGACGGGGAGCTGATCTCGGGCGCGCAGCCGTTCGACAAGTTCAAGGCGATCGTCGACGCGCACCTACAGAAGGCGCAGGAGCTCGCCGGGCAGGGCGTCCCGCAGAGCGACCTCTACGCGAAGATGGTCGAGCAGTACTTCAACGCCCCGAAGACCGAGACGCCCGAGCCCGAGCCGCCGGAGGACACCACGGTCTGGAAGGTGGAGATCGGCAGCGCGCCGACGCGCGGATCGAAGGACGCGCTCGTCACCATCGTGACCTTCAGCGACTTCCAGTGCCCGTTCTGCAAGCGCGTCGAGCAGACGTTCAGCGAGCTGGAGCAGGCCTACCCCGGGAAGCTCCGCTTCGTGTGGAAGAACCAGCCGCTCACGTTCCACAACCGGGCGATGCCCGCGGCCATCGCCGCCCGCGAGGTGTTCAAGCAGAAGGGCGAAGCCGCCTTCTGGAAGATGCACGACGCGCTCTTCGCCTCGCAGCCGAAGCTCGAGGACGAGGACCTCGAGGCGGCCGCGTCGCAGATCCCCGGCGTCGACCCCAAGAAGGTCCTCGCGGCCGTCGGCAAGGCGAAGTGGAGGTCGGAGATCGAGGACGACATCGAGCAGGCCGAGGCGCTCAAGGTGGGGGGCACGCCGCACTCGTTCGTCAACGGACGCGTGGTGACCGGCGCGCAGCCGCTCGCCAAGTTCAAGAAGATCGTCGACGAGGAGCTCGCCAAGGCCGAGGAGAAGGTCAAGGCCGGCACGAAGCCGGACAAGGTCTACGCCGAGACGATCAAGGGCGGGAAGCTCCCCGGCGCCGTCGTCGTGCTGCCCGTGCCGCCCGACGCGCCGTGGAAGGGCGGCGCGAAGGCCAAGGTCGTCGTGCAGGTCTTCAGCGACTTCCAGTGCCCGTTCTGCCGCCGCCTCTCGCGCACCTCGGCCGACGACAGCACGGGGCAGACCGGCGCGCTCGAGCGGATCGAGAAGCGCTACGGCGACAAGATCAAGATCGTCTGGCGCGACTTCCCGCTCGCCTTCCACGACCGCGCGATCCCCGCCGCGGTGCTCGCGCGCGAGGCGAAGAAGCAGAAGGGCAACGCCACGTTCTGGAAGGTCCACGACGAGCTGTTCGACTCGCAGAAGTCGCTCGACGACGAGACGCTGAAGGCCATCGCCAAGCGCCACGGCATCGACTGGGCGAAGGTCGAGGCGGCCATGGCGCAGAACGGCTGGAAGGACGCGATCGATGCGGACCTGAAGGCGGGCGGCGACGCCGGAGTGACCGGGACGCCGGCGGTCTTCGTGAACGGCAAGGCGATCCTCGGCGCGCAGCCGGAGGAGGCGTTCGTGAAGGTGATCGACAAGGCGCTCGCCAAGAAATAGGCGTCACACCCCGGCGAACCACTCGTAGCCCTGATCCTCCCAGTACCCGCCGGTCTTCGCGCCGAGGAAGCGCACCGAGACGAGGTACTTGACCATCTTGTACCCGAGCTTCACCGCCGAGTAGAGCCGGAGCGGCGCGCCGTACGCCGGGTCGAGCAGCCGGCCGTTGCGGCCGTACGCGAGGATGGTCTGCGGGTGTAGCGCGCTCTCGCGATCCCACGAAGACCAGTAGCCCTCGTCGAACGAGCGAAACTCGACGTAGCCCGCGCGCGGATCGGCGCCGACGATCTCGGCGAGATCGCGCAGCCTCACGCCGTGCCACCCGGCCACGGCGGTCCAGCCCTCCACGCAGTGATGCCGCACGCGCGTGTCGGCGCGCGTCATGCGCATCAGCTCCTCGAGCGAGAACGCGCGCGGCCGCGCCACCATGCCGCCGACGTCGAGCACCCAACCGGCCGGTGCGCGCGGGATCTCCGCGGAGATGCGGTACGCGGGGAACGCGCCGTCGCGGGTGAGCTCGCGCTCGGGGAGCTCCGGCGACATGCGATCGGGGTCGAAGAGCGCGCGCTGGAAGCGCTCGTTCCAGCGCTCCATCGCGCCGAGGAAGCCGGCCTTCGGTCGCATGCCGTCGCTCCGGAGGAGCGCCGTGCCGAGCCCCGCCGAGGCGGCGACCGCGATGGTCCCGCGCAGCAGCGCGCGCCGCGTCGGCCGCTCAGTCATCGCGCGCCTGCCCGATGGTCATCGCGCGGATCGTGCGCGGGTATCGGAGCACCATCAGCACGTGCGCGACGGTGAAGAGCGCGAGCGCGCCGAGGGCGAAGAAGTGGACCGCGCGCGCGCCGTCGTACCCGAGGAAGAGCGCGCGCAGCAGCGGGAGCTGGACCGGTTTGTAGAGCACGAGCCCGGAGGCCACGGACACGGCGCCGAGCACGATCGCGCCGGTGTACGCGAACCGCTGGAGCGGGTTGTACAGCGCGATCGGCGGGGGCTCGCGGCGGAGCCGCAGGTAGAAGGCGAGCATCTGCAGCGCGCCGACGGCGTCCCGCCGCGGCCGGAACAGCCGCTCGCGGTGCTCGCCGGTCGCGAACAGGAACGCGAGGTACGCGACGCCGTTCGCGACGAAGAGCCAGGCGAACGCGAAGTGCCAGTGCCGCGCGCCGGCGAGCCACTGGCCGATCGTCAGCAGCTTCGGCGGCGGCGAGCCGTGCCACGGGTACCAGCGCGAGGGCTCCCCTTGCGGGCCGAACGAGGGAAACGCGACCAGGATCTGCAGGCCGCTGCCGGCCATCACCACGAGCAGCACGACGCTCGTCCAGTGCAGCAGGCGAATGGCCCACGGATGGACTGGACCGCGCACGCGCGTTTGGAAGCGGGAAGGGGGCAGGCCGTCGCGCGCGCGCGCTCACTCCCGCCGCGCGCACGCGCGCTCACGCGGAGCGCGAGCCGTCGAGGTCGCCGCTCCGAACGTCGCCACGGAACCGTCGAGTCGAAACCAGGCGCCCGGTTGCGACGTCTGCACGAGCAGGAGGCGCTCATGAAGCTCCATGCATGGCCTGCCGTTGCCGTCGTGCTGCTCGTTGGCTGTCGCTCCGAGCCGAGCGGCCGGAGCCCGGAGGTCGCGCCGGCGCTTCGCAGCGCGACCACCGAGGGCGTCGCCGCGGACGAGCTCCGCGCCCGCAAGGCGCAGCTCACGCCGCGGCAGTACGCGGTCACCCAGGAGAACGCGACCGAGCCGGCGTTCGAGAACGAGTACTGGGACCACCACGCGCCGGGCATCTACGTCGACGTCGTGTCCGGCGAGCCGTTGTTCTCGTCGAAGCAGAAGTTCGACTCCGGCACGGGCTGGCCGAGCTTCACCGCGCCGCTCGTGAAGACGAACGTGGTCGAGCGCAGCGATCGCGCCTTCGGCATGGTGCGCACCGAGGTGCGCTCGAGACGCGCCGACTCGCACCTCGGCCACGTGTTCGACGACGGCCCCGCGCCGACCGGCCTCCGCTACTGCATCAACTCGGCCGCGCTCCGGTTCGTGCCGGCCGAGCGGCTGGTGGTGGAGGGGTACGGGGAGCTCGCCGGGATGTTCCCCGAGGTGAAGCAGACCGGGAAATGAGGCCCTACCGGGGGCGGCATACGCCCACGGAGAGACCGCCGGCGGCGACACAGCGTGACGCGAGACCCGCGCAGTCGGCGTCGGTGGTGCAGATCTTCGCGCAGGTGCCGGCCATGTCCGTGGGCGCCTTGGCGAAGGCGGGCGGCAGATTCGCATCGCACGCGAAGCCCAAGGGGCAGGCCTCGTTCGTCACGACTCGGCAGGCGCGGGTGCAGTAGCCGCTGCCGGTCGCGCCGTACCGGCAGGCGCACTTCCACGGGTACCCCGCCGAGTCGCCCTTGGTGCAGGCCTCGCCGATGGCCTTGATCGGGGTCGACCGCGTCGCGACGCACGCGCCCGTCTCGACCTGGCACCGGGTCCACTTGCCGACGCAATCGGCGTCGACGATGCAGCCGCGTTGGCAGTGGCCGAACCCGTATGAGCCCTCGGCCCCTGCTTCGCCGACGGCGTCGGCATCGCCCATCGCGTCGCCCGAGCCGCCGGCATCGCCCACCACATCGCCGCCCGCATCGACCGACGCGTCAACGCCAGACCCGATCGCGAGGACGCCCTGATGGTTGCACGCGTTTCGCCCGGAGCAGCCGACAGGTGCCGCTCCATCACCGCCGAAAATGCAGCGCGGTAGGCAGAACGTACCGAGGTCGTTGCCGTGGCACGTGCCGAGCCCCCCGCCGCACAGCGCGTCGGCCGCCTTGGGATCGCACGAGGTGTCGACGCAGACTGGCGAGGGATCGCCGAGCAACACGGAGCAGAAGGCGCGGTCGTACCAGCCTGGGTCGCACTCCACTTCGCCGGAGCAGCTCGTGCCGACGGGCAGCGGACTCGAAGATGCGCCGCCGTCGCCCCCCGGGGGCGGTCGCGGCGGGAAGCACGACTGCGAGCCGGTGACCCACCGCGGGCACCCTCGGGCGTCGGTCTCGATGCGCCACCCGACCGGCGCCGCATCGCACAGCTTGATGCAGCCGCCCCTCGCGTCGGTGCCGACCACCGGGCAGTTGCACGAGGGCGCCCCGAGGTCGCAGCACACGACGGCTCCGGCGTCTTTGGCAGCCGACTCCCCCGAGGGCGCCGCGTCGTCCTCACCCGAGCCCAACAGCGCCCCGATCACCACGACGGCGGCCACTCTCACGGTGCGCACGCTGACACCGTGACACGACGACGAGCGACGGTCGACGATCGCGGTCCCAGCGTCACCGTCCGCTCGCTTCCGCGAGCCCCCCTCGTCCGCCTCCGCGTTCGCGTTCGCCTTCGCGTCCGCGTTCGCCTTCGCTTTCACTTTCGCGTCCCCCCATTGACAGCTGTAGTCCGGCGACTACACTGGCGTAGTCGACCGACTACACGGAGGCCCCGCCCATGCTCGATCCCTTCCAGAAGATCTCCGAGAACCTCGGCCACTCCCCCGAAGACGCGAAGTTCTTCTGGGCCGGGGGCCCGGTCGAGGTCGCCGACCGCACCTGGTTCGGATCGATGTTCAGCGGCGTCACCGCGTTCGACACCGACGACGGTGTGGTCCTCGTCGACTCCGGCCTCGAGAAGGTCGCGCCGATGCTCGCGGGGATGATCCGCAGCCGCACCCAGGCGCCGGTGCACACGGCTGTGTTCACGCAGGGGCACGTCGACCACGCCTTCGGCCTGTGGGCGTTCGTGCAGGACCAGCCGGCGCCGCGGGTCGTCGCGCACCGCAACATGCCGCCGCGCTTCGCCCGCTACGCGCGGACGTCGGCGCACAACGAGGCGCTCAACGCGCGGCAGTTCGGCGGCACCGTCGAGGCGCGCGCGCACGACGCGCAGTACCAGACGTTCCGCGCGCCGAAGCTCCCACCGAATGTCCTCTACGACGAGCGCGTCGATCTCACCGTGGGCGGCCTCACCTTCGAGGTCCACCACTGCAAGGGCGAGACCGACGATCACAGCTGGATCTTCTGCCCCGAGCGCTCCGTGCTCTGTCCCGGCGATCTGTTCATCTGGGGCGTGCCCAACGCGGGCAACCCGCAGAAGGTCCAGCGCTACCCCTGGACGTGGGCCGAGGGCCTCCGCGCGATGGCCGGCAAGGACCCGGAGTCGATGTGCCCGGGACACGGCGGTCCGGTGGTGCGCGACGGCAAGCTGGTCAAGCGCATGCTCCTCGAGACGGCGTCGTTCCTCGAGGCGATCGTCGAGCGCACGCTCGACGCGCTCAACGACGGCTCGCCCCCGCACGTCGACATCGTGCACCGCGTGCGGCTGCCGGTGAGCGACTCGCCGTGGCTGCAGCCGGTGTACGACGAAGCCGAGTTCATCATCCGCAACGTCGTCCGCTACTACGGCGGCTGGTGGTCGGGTCGCCCGAGCGAGCTCAAGCCGCCGCCGCGCGACGCGCTCGCGCGCGAGGTCGCCGGTCTCGCCGGCGGCGCCGCAGCGCTGCTGCAGCGCGCCGAGGCGCACGCGCGCGGGGGCGAGCTGCGCCTGGCCTGCTCCCTCGGGGACTTCGCGCTCGAAGCCGCGTCCGAGGACGAAGCCGTGCGAGCGCGCGTCGCGAGGCTCTATCGGCAGCGCGCCGACCACGAGGACAGCCTCATGGCGATCAACATCTTCAGCTCCGCCGCGGCGTACGCCGAGAAGGGCCGGCCGTTCCGATGAAGCCGCGCGGCCGCGAGGCGGTCGAGGAGGCGCTGCTCGACGCCGCCACCGAGCTGTTCGCCGAGCGCGGGCCGGCGCAGGTGTCGATCAAAGACATCGCCGCCAGCGCCGGCGTCAACCACGGCCTCGTCCACCGCCACTTCGGCTCGAAGGAGGCGCTGCTCCGCGCAGTGATGGAGCGGCTGGTCGGGCGCATCGAGGCGGCGCTGCCGAGCGAGGACGAGCCGCTCGTCGAGGCCATCGACCACGCCTTTCACGGCACGCGCGAGCAGGGCGCGTACTTCCGCATCCTCGCCCACGCGCTGCTCGCCGGCGAGGACCCGGCGGCGATCCAGGAGCGCTTCCCGGTCGCCGAGCGCCTCGTGCGCATCGCGAAGCGCGAGGGGGTCGACGAGCCGAAGCGCATCGTCTCGGCGATGCTCTCGACCGGCCTCGGCTGGCTCTTGTTCGAGCCGTGGATCCGCGCGTCCACCGGGTACCGCGCGAAGAAGCCGCCGTTCGTGACCTGACGACGCTGCGGCGGGGGCGTCGGCTCATGGTCCGGTTGCACGGGGGGTGTAGACCATGCGCTTCTTCGCGCGCTCGAGGAGGACTCGGGCGGCGGGGGTGGAAGGCCCGGCGTCACGCCAGGCGAGGGCGAGACGCCCGCGCAGCGCCGGGCCGCGGATCGCGATCGACCGCAGCCGCGCCGACTGCGCCTCGGCGAACCTCCCCGGCAGGATCGCCACGCCGAGCCCGCGGGATGCGAGCCGAGCCAGCATGCCGAGATCGCCGGCCTCGAAGGCGATGCGCGGGACGAATCCGGCGCCGGCGCACGCCTCGTCGAATCGGGAGCGCAGCCCGGTGCCGCGCGGCAACGAGATCAGCGGGCAAGGCCGCAGCTTCTCGAGCGGGATCGCCTCCCGCGCGGCCCACTCGTGGTCGAGCCCGACGGCGGCGACGATCGGCTCGTCTGCGATCAACTTGATCGAGATGCCGGCCGGCGTCGTGCTGCCGAGGCCGATGATCGCGACGTCGAGCTGCCTGGTTCGCAGCCGCTCCACGAGCTGGTCGGAGGAGGCCTCGATCAGGGAGATCGCGACCGCCGGATGCTCCTCGTGAAACCCCGCCAGCAGGCCCGGCAGATCGATCTGATGCGAAGGCACCGTTCCGATGTTGACCTGGCCGCGGAGCAAGCCCGAGAGCTCGTCGACCGCGAGGTGCGCACCTGCCACCGCGCCGAGCGCAGCCCTCGCGTAAGGCAGCACGGCGACCCCGGCCTCCGTGAGGCCCACCGAGCGGTTGGACCGATCGAGCAGCTCGTGTCCCAGCTCGCCTTCGAGGCGGCGGATCTGGGCGCTCACTCCGGGTTGCGAGACGCGCAGCTTCTTTGCCGCGCGGGTGAAGTTCCTCTCTTCGGCGACCGTCACGAAGTATTCGAGTTGGCGCAGCTCCATAACCAAATCTTCTAGCACGTGGACGTACTATCTATTGGACGCGCTTCCGCTGCGTCCCAGATTCTGGTCGCCAGAGGAATGGCGAACCCAGTCCGGCCACAGCGCGCTCGTCCTCTTCGCTGGGCCGCGAGGTCAGTAGCTCCAGTCGGGAGGAATCCGATGAATCGCAAGGCGAGGCTCTGTTCGCTTGCTTTCGCAGCGTTGGTCTTGGGCGCGTGCGACGGGCCCGAAGGGCCCGAAGGGCCTGCAGGTCCCGCGGGGGCTCCGGGCCCCGATGGGTCCCAGGGTGACAAGGGCGACCCCGGCGCCAACGGCGACGCGGGCGCCAAGGGCGACCCCGGCAGCGAGGGCGACGCCGGCAGGAACGGAACGAGCGGCTTGAACGCCGGCCAGACTCGGGGGTTGGCCGTGGCGCTCCAGGTTTCGGCGCCGGCGAACGGAACCCACTTCGTGGCCGGCGAACAGGCCACGATCACCATCACGCTCGCGGACGAGCGAGGTCTGCCCGTCGAGCTCACGAAGCTCGCGCGGGCGCGGCTGATGGTCGCCGGTCCGATGGACGCGACGAAGACCAAGGCGGCGATCGCGCTGATGAAGGTGAGCGGCGACTACGCGGCCTCCGAGCACCACTACGTCGACCTGCAGAAGAGCACGAGCCCGAACCTGGTCGTAAAGGGCAACGTCATCACGTATCGGCTCGAGCCCGTGACGAGCGAAGATCCGGGCACCTACCTCGTCGGGCTCTGGGCTGGATCGAAGGACTACCCGCTCGATCAGGCGTTCCCGATCAAGGAGATCCAGATCGGCACGAGCGTTCCGGAGACGCAGGTCACCGACAAGTCGAAGTGCGCCGCGTGCCACCAAGGCGCCGCGAACGGGAGGTTCTACTTCGCCCACATCGACCCGGGCTACTTCCCGGTCGGCGACTGGTCGCTCGACAGCGACGCCATCCGCACCTGCAAGCTCTGCCACAACACGGCCGGCTACGCGACGATCTGCAAGACGCCCGGCGCGACGCCCTGCGACGCCACCAACCGCCTCGTGGACCCCATCATGCGACGCGTCCACGGCGTTCATCGCGGCAAGGGCCTGAAGAACCCGTTCAACGTCGACCCGACGACCGGTGACTTCCGCGCCTATTCGCACGTGGTCTTCCCGGCCGATCTGAGGCTCTGCACGAAGTGCCACACGAACGACGCGTGGAAGAACAAACCGCGGCGCGACGCGTGCGGCACCTGTCATGACAACGTCGACTTCGCGGCGGGCACGATCAGCCCGCCGCGCGTGCTCGGCACGCCGAAGGCCGGCAAGTGCACGACCAGCGCGAGCTGCGCGACCGACTGGCCGCGCTACGCCTCCGCCGCGACCTGCAACGTCGCGACTGGCGCCTGCGAGCTCGGCAAGCACATGGGCGGCGTCGCCGCCGACAGCACGTGCGCGACCTGCCACACCGCCGACGACTCGGGGCCCTCGCCGATCCCGGCACGCCACGGCATCACGCCGCTCCCGGTCGGTCAGACTGCGGAGCTGTCGTTCGCGAGCCCGCCGGCCAACGGGTCGTACTTCGTGGCCGGCGAGAAGCCGAAGCTCAAGGTGGTGCTCAAGAACCGCGCGACCCCGGCGGCGATCGTCGACCCCGCGACGTGGACGATGGCGAACGTCGGATCCTTCAGGCTGTTCGTGCACGGGCCTCGCTCCTTCGAGAACCCCGTCCTGACCTTCCCCGCCCTCGGCACCGCGGCGATCCGCGCAGCGGCGACGGGTGGCGTCCAACCGTACAACCTCTCGGCAGCGGTCGACCTCCAGGTGGCCATCGACGGTGGCGCGCCGCTGACCATCCCGGTCGCGGCCGGCACCTTCGCCAATCGCGCCCTGGCGACGGCGGCCGAGGTCGCCACGTGGCTGAACGCGGACGCCGCCTTCAAGCTGGTGGCCAGGGCTTCGACCAGCGGGACGAGGGTCGTCATCAAGAGCAACGCCAAGGGCACGACCTCGACGGTCGAGGTTCTCGCGAGCACCGCCGCCTCGCCGCTCGGGTTCGCGATCGGGAAGAACGTGCCGACGATGACGGGCGCCTACGTGTTCAGCGACCTGCGCATCCAGTCGGACCCGGTCGACGAGGATCCGTGGCTCACCCGCGTGCCCGGCGCTGCTGGTTACGCCGAATACCAGCTCGCCGACGTCGCCAGCCTGAAGCCCGGCACCTACAGCGCCACCGCGTACGTGCAGCTCGCCGGCAAGACCGGCAGCTGGGCGAAGCTCGTCTTTCAGGTCGGGACGGCCAAGGCGCAGGAGCTGGTCGCCACCAACTGCGCCGATTGCCATGAGAGCACCAGGATGCACGTCTCCTATCTCGGGGACCTGCCGTTCGAGCCCGACTTCTGCCACTCGTGCCACGACTACCAGCAGCAGATCCTCGGCCAGAGCGGTTGGGGTCAGAACAACAACGGCTTCGGCGCAGGCCCGTTTTCGCGTCGCATCCACGGCGTGCACTTCGGCCGCTACCTGGACAAGCCCCTCGAGATCCACCCGACGTACGGCCCGGTGTACGCCGAGCTCGTCTTCCCGCAGGACGTCCGCCACTGCCCCAAGTGCCACGCCAAGACAGACACGTGGAAGAAGACGCCGAGCCGGCTCTCCTGCCTCGGCTGCCACGACAGCGACGCGGCGATCGCCCACGGCACGCTGAACACGATCGACCCGACGCCGGCCCAGCCGTACAGCGGTGACGAGCACGAGTCCTGCTCGGCTTGCCACGATGACGGTCGCGCGTTCTCGGCGACGAAGACGCACGACATCTCGTCGCCGTACGTCCCGCCATACCCCCGCGAGCCGGCGAAGTAGATCTCGGCGCGGCCCGCCTCGGCCACCCATGCCGGGTGCTCGGAGGCGAACCCCTGCTATCCTGCGGCATGCGCCGGCTCGTGCGGATGGTCTTCGCCGGCACGCTCGTCGGCGTGTCCGGGTGCACGTGCATCGAGAACGAGCTGAAGCTGCGGATGCAGCCGCAGGAGCAGGCCGTCAGCGCCGCGGCGCGAAGCGACAAGGCCTCGTGGCGCGAGGCGGTCGTCCGACGTGAAGTCAGGAAGGTGGATGCCAGCGGGCGCGATCCCTTCCGGTACTGGACGGTTACCGAGTCGATCCTCCTCCGCGAGGGACCGAAGGGCGCCCCCGACGTCTGGCACGTTCGGCTCGCGACGCTCAACGCGCAGCGCGATCCGACCGAGGAAGTGAGGCGCCGTCTCGACCTACGATGGGTGCTCGTGTACGCGCCCGACGGTCACGGCCTGTCGGTGCGCGTCGATCGCAAGGACGAGGCGTGGACGTACGTCGCGCTCGACAGCGGCGATTTCCCCCTGCACTGCCCGCACTGGACGTTCGGCGAGGACACCGACGATCCGTTCGGCTCCGGCGCTGCGCCGTCCACGCGCGCGCTCCACCTCGACGTGCTGCGCGGCGTCGTCGCCAAGGGGAAGAAGCACGACGGGAGCGTGTATCGCGACGAGGTCGACGCCGCGGTCGCGTTCACGTGCGCGCACCGCAAGGATCGAGAGCTCGTCGACGCCGTGCGCGCCGCCGTCGAGGCGCGCGGCAAGAAGAAGGGCCCGTCCGATCTGAGGGGCATCGACGCCTCGTGTCTCGACGAGGCCTGACGAACCGGGCACGGAGCGGCGCGATCGCGCCGGGTCGGCTAGCCTGTCCGCATGCGTCGCCAGCTCCTCGCGATCGCCTTCGTCGTCGCGGTCGCCGCCGCGCGCAGCGTCCCCGCGGCGAGCCCGCCCGGCGGGTCCTCCGCGTCGCCCGCGCCTTCCACGTCCGGATCGGCGAGTGGTCTGGAGCGCGCGAGAGAGGCCTTCGCGAAGGGAGTGGCGCTGTTCGATTCCGGTGATTACGCCGGCGCGCTGGAGCACTTCGCCGAGGCCGAATCGATCAAGTACACGCCGGCGATCCACTTCAACGTCGCGCGCTGCCTCGAGAAGCTCGGCAAGCTGGTCCACGCGCTCGAGGCGTACCGGAGGACGGAGGCCGACGCGCTCGCCGAGGGCAAGGACTCCCTCGCCAAGAGGGCGGTGGAGTCGGCGACGCAGCTCGAGCCGCATGTCCCGAAGCTCACGGTGGTGGCCAAGCCCTCCGGCGCCAAGATCGCGATCGACGGCGTGCCGGTGTCGTCCGGCGTCGCGCACCTCGTCGATCCCGGCAAGCACACCGTCGTCGTCAGCGCGCCCAAGCTGACGACGAAGACCCTCTCGGTGAGCCTCGCCGTCGACGAGGCGAAGAAGCTGGCGGTCGCGCTTCCGTGACGACCCGGCGGGGAGTGTCAACGGGTGGCGGCGCTACTCGCAGGCGCCGGCTCCGTTGCAGTTGGGCTTGGGAGCTGCGCACTCGTTGTACGGATCCGTTCCCTTGAGAATGGGAGCGCAGGTCCCGTCGCCCTTTCCGGTATCGACGCCCAGGCACGAGGTGCAGCCGAGGGTGCAGAGCGTGTTGCAGCAGACGTGTGGAGCCGACGGGTGTCGTTCCCACGCGCAGACGTTGTTGCAACGAGGCCATTTGTACGGATCGGGGCAAGGCGCGCCCAGCGGGAGCCCGCAGGCGCCGGAGGCCTGGTAGCAGACCCCCACGCCGCCGGGACCGATGCACTCCTTGTCCGGATCGGTGGCGTCGGCGACCTTGCCGCACCAGCCCTATCGAGAAGCGGGCCGCGCTCAGCCCTGCGCGCGCCGCCGCAGCAGGTGCACACCGGCCCGGAGCCCCTCGGGGAAGGTGAGGGCGAACACCGCGAAGCTCGCGAAGGCGGCGACGACACAATAGGGGCACCAGGCGCGCTCCTTCCGCGGCATCTTCGCGAAGAACACGGCCGCGCCGATCGCCTCGCCGAGCGCCTCGAGCGCCGCAGCGATCGGCAGCCATGGGTTCGACGTCGCGCGGTCTTCGCCGCCCGCGACCGCGAGCGGCACGTTGGCGACGAACCCGGCGAGGGCCAAGGGAGCGTCGCGCACGCCGAGCACGAAGGCGTCCTTCGAGAGGTTCACCTTCTTCGACGAGAACGGGAGCCCGAACCAACGGATGTTCGGGTCGGGCAGGTCACGGACGACGCCGAGCTGGAGCAGCGACGGCGGGACCATGCTGGCCGCACCGACCGCAGACAGAGCGACGATCGCGCGACGGCGGGCCAGATCGCGGTGTTCCGGTGCGTCGGTGCGCATGCGAGCCCGAAGGACGCACGAGCCGCGCCGCGATGCCCGACGCGACGGCGGCCGCCGCCACGGCCCGACACGGCAGCGCATCGGACGCCGGGATGAGCGAACACTACTACCACGCGCACGATCTGGCGCGGTTCCCCGAGATCGGCGAGTCGCGCGGCGAGCTCGCGAAGAAGTTCTTCGACTGGTACGGCGCGGTGTTCGCCGACGGCGCGCTCTCCGAACGCGAGAAGGCGCTCATCGCGCTCGCCGTCGCGCACGCGGTGCAGTGCCCGTACTGCATCGACGCGTACTCCACGTCCGCGCTCGAGAAGGGAGCGGACGTCGATCAGATGACCGAGGCCGTGCACGTCGCCGCGGCGATCCGTGGAGGCGCCTCGCTCGTTCACGGCGTCCAGATGCGGAACGTGGTCAAGAAGGTCTCGATGTGAAGGCGCGGCTCGCGACGCTCTCGGCGCGCGGCGAGGAGCTCGCGACCGGCGACGCGCAGCTGCGCGTGCTGCGAGCGCTGCCGCTCCCGACGGAGTTCGACGCGGCGCTCGCCCGCGCCGCCTCTGCGCCGCTCCGACCGACGCGCATCGAGGTCCTCCAGATCAACGTCGGCCGGGTGTGCAACCAGACCTGCCGTCACTGCCACGTCGACGCGGGCCCCGATCGCCGCGAGCGGATGTCGCGCGAGACGCTCGACGCCTGCTTGCGCGCGTTGGACGCCTCGGACATCCTCACGGTCGACGTCACCGGCGGCGCGCCGGAGCTGCACCCCGACTTCCGCTGGCTGGTGCGCGAGGTCCGCGCTCGAGGGCGGCACGTGATCGATCGCTGCAACTTGACGATCCTCGAGACACCGTCGCACCGCGACCTGCCCGAGCTGTTCGCCGAGCACCGGGTCGAGGTGGTCGCGTCGCTGCCGCACTTCGCGGCGGCGAGCACCGATCGCCAGCGGGGCGAGGGCGTCTTCGAGGCGTCGATCCGGGTGCTCCGCCGGCTCAACGAGGTCGGCTATGGCGACGGGCGCTCCGGGCTCCGCCTCGTGCTGGTGACGAACCCCGTCGGCGCGTTCCTCCCGGGGAACCAGGCCGCCCTCGAGCGGGAGTGGAAGCGCGAGCTCGATCGTCGTCACGGCGTGCGCTTCGACGCGCTGTTCACGATCACCGACATGCCGATCGGCCGCTACCTCGAGTGGCTGATCGGGAGCGGCAACCTCGAGGCGTACATGGAGCGCCTGGTCTCCGCGTTCAACCCGGCGGCCGTGCGCGGCGTGATGTGTCGCAGCACGCTGTCGGTCGCCTGGGACGGCACGCTCCACGACTGCGACTTCAACCAGATGCGCGGCCTCGAGGTGGAGCCGGGCGCGCCGCGACACATCGGCGACTTCGATCTCGTCGCGCTCCAGCGCCGCGCCGTCGTCGTCGATCGGCACTGCTTCGGGTGCACCGCGGGCAACGGCTCGAGCTGCGGAGGGGCTACGACGTGAGCGGTCGCATGGTGCTCTTCGCGAAGGCTCCGCGCGCTGGGCGCGTGAAGACGCGCATCGCCGCCCGGCTCGGCGACGACTTCGCGGTCGCGCTAGCGCGCGCGTGTCTGCTCGACAGCTGGGCCCCGCTCGGCGACCTCGGCGACGCGCTGCTCGCATGGGACGGCGACGCGGCGGACGTGCCGTTCTCGGCGCCGATCATCCCGCAGGGCGAGGGCGATCTCGGCGCGCGCCTCGAACGGGTGCTCCGTCATGCGCTCTCCACCGCGCCGTGGGCGATCGCGATCGGCAGCGACAGCCCGGGGCTCCCGCGGCACCTGCTGATCTCGGCGATCGACGCCCTCTCGACGCACGAGGCCGTCATCGGACCGGCCGACGACGGCGGCTTCTACCTCCTCGGGCTGCGAGAGGTCCCGGCGCGCGCCTTCGACCAGGTGCCGTGGTCGACCGATCGCGCCTGCGCCGCGACCGCGACCGCGCTGCGCGCGCGCGGGCTCCGTGTGGCGGAGCTGCCGCGGTGGTTCGACGTCGACGTCGTCGAGGACCTCGATCGGCTGCGCGACGCGATCCGCGCGCGACGCGTCGCCGCGCCGAACGTCGCCCGCGTGCTCGGAGTGCAGCCGTGAAGGTCTCGGTCGTGATCCCGACGCTCGACGAGGAGCGCCTCGTCGCAGAGACCGTCGCGCGGGCACAGGAGATCGGCGACGAGGTGATCGTCGCCGACGGGGGCAGCACCGACGCGACGGCCGCGCGCGCGGGTGCGATGGGCGCGCGGGTCGTCGCCGCGCCGCGCGGGCGGGGCGCGCAGCTCGCCGCCGGCGCCGCCGTGACCTCGGGCGACGTGCTCTTGTTCCTGCACGCGGACGTCCGCGCGCCCTCCTCGGCGCGCGCGGCCATGCTCGACGCGCTCGCCGACGACGCGGTCGTCGGCGGCAACTTCGGGCTGCGGTTCGTTCCGACGACGTTCGCGGCCCGGTGCTTCACCGTCGCGAACGATCTGCGACGCCGGGCGCTCGCGATCCACTACGGCGACTCCGGGCTGTTCGTGCGGCGCGAGGTCTACCTGCGCGTCGGCGGCTTCCGGCCCGCGCCGCTGTTCGAGGACTGGGATCTCTCGCGCCGGCTCGCGCGCGCCGGGCGGGTCGTCTACCTGCGCGAGGTGGTCGTCGAGGCGAGCGCCCGCCGCTTCGCGCACGCGCCGCTGCGCACCCTCGCGATCTGGACGGCCCTGCAGCTCGGCTACTCGCTCGGCGTCGCGCCCGAGCACCTGGCGCGGCTCTACGAGGACATCCGCTGAAGACGGGCACACCCGTTGCCCGGTGTCGGCCTCATGGACACCCGCTCGATCACGATGGACGCGCTCCCCGATCGACTGCGCACCGCCGGCCCCCACGTGGTCCTCGACGTGCGGTCGCGTCTCGAGTTCGCACGCGCGCATGTCCCGTCGGCGCTCAACGCGCCGGTGGCCGACGTCGAGCGCGACCCTTCGCGCGTCGCCGACCGGCTCCGTGGCTGCGACGCGGTCTACGTGCACTGCAGCAAAGGGGTGCGCGCGGCGCGCGCCGTCGACGCGCTCCGCGGCGCCGGTCTCCGGAACGTCGTGCACGTGCGCGACTCCGGGATGGGCGACTGGATGCGACGCGGCCTGCCGATCGAGAGGGGTTCGGGACCGGCGCTCGCCACCATCGATCCCCGGCCCTGGCCGCGCGCGCTGCTCGCCGGCGCCGGCGCGGGCGTCGTCGCCGCTTCGTTGAGCGCGGTCGCAGGCGTGGTGGACGGCGTCCTGACGCCGCTCGTCTCCGAGCGGCACAAACGGCGGGAGCGGCGCGTCCGCCGCGGCTCGCTCCACGAGGTCGGCGGCGAGCTCCTCTTCTCGCGCCTCCGCGGCCATGCCCCGTCGTGGATCGGCAGGGTCGTCGCGACCGCGGCGTTCAGCGCGATGTACGGCGTGGTGATGGGCACCGCCTACACGGCGCTCCGGCGGAGGTTCCCGAACGCGCGCACCGCGGGCGGTCTGCTGGCGACCGCCGCGGCGCTGTTCGTCGCGTGCGACGGAGCGATCGCCCCGACGCTCCGACTGACGCCAGGTCTCACGCGCATCCCCTGGCAGCTCGGCCTCAGGGAGCTCGTCAACCACGTCGTGTGGACCGCGACCGCGGAGCGGCTCCACGCGCGCGACGAGCGGGCGTTCGTCCGCGGGAGCACGTCGTGAAGAAGACGTCGCGCGAGCCGCCGATGTGGCTGAACGGCGCGCTCGTCTTCGGCGCGCTCGGCGCCCTGCTCCTGCTCGAGCGGCGACGACCGCTGCGCCGGATGACGCAGGACAAGACGCGGCGCGACGTGCGCAACCTGGCGATCGCGGCGCTCGCCGGCGCGACGGTCGCGATCGCGCAGGCGCCGGTGATCGGGCCGCTCACCCGGTTCGTGGAGCGACGGCGCATCGGGCTCCTCAAGGTCGCGCGCCTCCCCGAGCCGATCGAGTCGCTGCTCGCGATCGTCCTCATGGACTACACGCTGTGGGTCTGGCACTACCTCACGCACAGGGTGCCGTTCCTCTGGCGGTTCCACGAGGCGCACCACGTCGATCTCGATCTCGACGCGACGACGGCGCTCCGCTTCCACTTCGGCGAGATGCTCCTGTCTTTGCCCTGGCGCGCCGCGCAGGTCGCGCTGTTCGGTGTGTCGCCGCGCGCGTTCTCCATCTGGCAGACGGCGACGACCGTGCAGATCCTCTTCCACCACTCGAACGTCCGCCTGCCCGAGCGGCTCGAGCGCTTTCTGTGTCACGTCATCGTCACCCCGCGGATGCACGGGATCCACCACTCGATCGTGAAGGGCGAGACCGACTCCAACTGGTCGACGATCTTCTCGTTCCCCGATCGGCTCCACGGCACGCTTCGTCTGAACGTGCCGCAGAGCGCGATCACCATCGGCGTGCCGGCGTACGGCGGCGACCTGACGCTCGGCGAGGCGCTCGGCCTGCCGTTCCGTCGCGTGCTCTGGCGGTGGACGCGCCCGGAGCAACCCGCGCCGACGCGCGAGCCGCAGCCGCTCCCGAGCACGGCGCTCGCGGTGTGAGGGGCTGATCGCGTACCGGGAGCGACTCGCGGAGCGACGTGCCGCCAGGGGAGCTGGCGTTCGCCTTGGAGCTTGCGTCAGCGCGCGGGTTCCCCGGCCGTCTCCGCCCTCGTCCCGGTCATCAAGAACAACAGCCCCACCACCGCGCTCGCCGTCGAGGCCGCCAGGATGCCGACCTTGGCGGACTCCTGCAGCTCGGGCAGCGAGGTGAACGCGAGGCCGGAGATGAACAGCGACATGGTGAAGCCGATGCCGGCGAGGATGGAGATGCCGAACACCTGACGCCACGTGGCGCCCTCGGGGCGCGGCGAGACGCGCAGCACGACGCCGAGCCAGGTGAACAGGAACACGCCGATCTGCTTGCCGAAGAACAGGCCGAGCGCGACGCCGAGCGACACCGGCGAGACGATCTCCTTCACGCCGACGTGCGCGAAGGAGATGCCCGCGTTGGCGAGCGCGAACAGCGGCACGATGATGAAGCTCACCGGGGCGTGCAGGCCGTTGCTGATGCGGTTGAGCGGAGGCTGTACGTCCTCGAGGTGCGCCTCGATCGCGCGGAGGGCGGCGTTGCCCTCGTCGTCGTTGTCCTCCTCGCCGCCCATCGCGGCGCGGAGGTGCTCGACCTCGTGCTCGAGCTCTCCGAGGATCTCCTTCGGGTGCTTGGCCGAGCGCGCGGGGATGCACATCCCGGCGATGACGCCGGCGACGGTCGCGTGGATGCCGGAGCGGAGCACGACGTACCAGAGCGCGACGCCGGCGACCATGTACGCCCACATCGACCGGACGCCGAACAGGTTGAGGACGATGAGCAGAGCCGTCAGCCCGGCGGCGGCCTCGAGGAAATGGACCTGCACCGGCTGGCCGTAGAACAGCGCGATGACCAGGATGGCGCCGAGATCGTCGAAGATGGCGAGCGCGGTGAGGAACACCGCGAGCGACGGCGCGACGCGCCCCTTCACCACCGCGAGGCAGCCGAGCGCGAAGGCGATGTCGGTGGCCATCGGGATGCCCCAGCCGGGGTGCCCGGGTTTGCCGCGGTTGAGCGCGTAGTAGATGAGCGCCGGCACGATCATGCCGCCGAGCGCCGCGATCGCCGGGAGGATCGCGCGGCGGAAGGTGCGGAGCTCGCCGACGACGAGCTCGCGCTTGATCTCCATGCCGACGAGGAAGAAGAAGACGGCCATCAGGCCGTCGTTGATCCACTCGTGCACCGGCCAGCGCAGCTGCACGCCGCCGACCTGGATGGGCACCGTCTCGGCGAAGATGCGGTGGTGGACGCCGTGGAACTTCGAGTTCGCCCACGCCATCGCGAGGACGGTGGCGAACAAGAGGACGATCCCGCTCGCCGACGAGGTGCGGAAGAAGCGCTGGAACGGTCGGATGACGACGACCAGCGCTTGGGGGAGCGGGAGCGGGGCCTTGGGGTCCATGGCCGCGGAGATCCCCTCCTACAGCATGGACCCGAGCGCCGCGAGCCGCATTGCGCCACACCGCGAGCCCCGCGGTGATGTGGTATGAAGGGCTGCATGCTTCGGCGCCCGCTGCGTCCCGTGCTCGCCTCCGTGCTCGCCGTGGCGCTGTCGCTCGGCCTCCAGGGCTGCGGCGCGCCGATGGCGAACAGCCCGCGCGCCACCCTGCGCGCCTACGCCGACGCCCTCGCCGAGGGCCGCGCCGACGACGCCTGGGCCATGCTCTCCGAGGACACCAAGAAGACGATCACCAAGGAGCGCTTCCGCGAGATCGTGAAGCACAACCGCGAGGAGGCGCTCGACATCGGCAAGACCCTCGCGCGCGACCCGGGCGATCCGTACGTGACCGCGAAGATCCCGCTGAAGAACGGCGACGTGATCACGATGGTCTACGAGGACGGCAAATGGCGCGTCGAGGGCGACGCGCTCGACTTCTACTCGCAGGCCACGCCGCGCCAGGCGATCGTCGGCTTCATCCGCGCCTTCAAGAAGAAGCGCTGGGACATCCTCGTGCGCTACACGCCCGACGCGCACAAGGAGGGGCTCTCGCCCGAGCGCCTCCAGCAGGCGTGGGGCCCCGACAAGCCGGAGGGCAAGCAGCTCGGCGATCGCCTGGCCGAGATCGAGCAGGCCCTCCCGAGCGCGCAGATCGAGGAGACCGGCGATCGCGCCACGCTCGTCCTCTCCGGCTCCGGCGGCTCGGTCCTCTTCGTGCGCGAGCACGGCGCCTGGAAGGTCGAGGACGTACGCTGAAGACCGCTACTGCGAGCCCTTCGGCACCTGCAGCACGATCTCGCTCTTGCGAACCAGGCCGAGCTCCTGGCGCGCGACCTTCTCGACCGCGGCCAGATCGTCCTTGAGCAGCTTCACGTTCGTGCGCAGCCGCTGAATCTCGCGCTCGGCGGCGCGGTTCTCGGCCTCGACCTGCTCGAGGTCGCGCTCGAGGGCACGGAGCCGCGGCAGCCCCTGCGGCTCGAACACCAGCACCGGCACGCCGATCACCGCGACCGCGAGGATGCCCAGGGGCAGGACGTCGCGCGCGACCGAGCCGATGCGATCCCACAGCCGCTCGCGCGCGTCGCCTGCGCGGGTGCGTTGGCTCCTCGACGGCGCCGGTGCGGGGGGCATCCTCTCGCACCATTGCACCATCGGACCCCGCGGAGGCAAGTTCACGCCCCGTTCACGCGGCCTCTTGTCTCCGCGACGTGGAACCGCACGCGACCGCCGGGCCGCACGCGCGCGAGGCGCCACCGGCTCTCACGGTCGAGCACGCCGACCACCGGGTACCCGCCGGTCGTCGGTCCGTCGGGGCCGATGACGATCGGGCGGCCGTCGGGCGGCAGCTGGACGGTCCCGGGCACGATCGGGCGGGAGAGGCGCTCTCCGAGGGCTGCCGGGATCGACGCCGCTCCGGCGAGCCGGGTCCCGACGCGGTCCGACCGCGGGTCGACGGCGAACGTCCCGGCGAGCAGCGCGCGGAGCACCTCTTCGTCGACGTCGAAGGCCGGAAGGAGCGTCAGCAGCGTCTCGGAACCTGCGGCGAGCTCGCCCCCTCGTGGCGGCGCCTCCGCCGCCGCAGCCCGCTCCCCGGCCTCGCCGATCGCCAGCCGATCGCCCGCGCGCAGCGGTCGCCCGTGGAACCCTCCGAGGCCGGCGATCGGCAGCGTCGCCCGCGAGCCGAGCACCCGCGGCACGTCGATCCCGCCGCGCACCGCGAGGTAGCGCACCGCGCGCGCATGGACCGGCACCTCGACGACCGTGTCGGTCACCTCCTGCGGCGGCTCTCCGTCGATCGACACGAGCGCGGTCCCCTCGACGCGAAACCGCGCGGAGGCGAGGGGGATCTCGATCGCGCCCAGATCGCCCCCGCCCACCGCTTCGAGAACGGCGCCGCCGACAGCGGCGACCGCCGCGTCGAAGACCTCGCGGTCGAGCGGTCCGCTCGCGGGCACGCCGTAGCGAGCCTGGCCGCGTCGGCCGCGATCCTGGACCGTGACCATCGGCCCGCAGCGCTCGACGATCAGGTGGGCCGGCATCAGCCGATCTCCAGGATCTCGAAGCGCACCCGATCGCCGACCTGCAGCCGCGCCGGCGGCGTGCGGCTCGGATCGAACGGCGCGAAGTCGACGGCGCGCCCGACGAGGTTCCAGCCGCCGGGCGAGGGCAGGGGGTAGATGGCCGTGCGCGGCCCGGCGACGCCGATCGACCGCGCCGGAACGCGCGGCCGGGGCGTCGCGCGGCGCGGTCGCGCGATGCTCGGATCGACGCCGCCGAGGTAGGCGAACCCCGGCAGGAACCCGATCACCTCGACCACGTACGTCGGCGCCGCGTGCCGCGCGGCGACCTCCTCGATCGAGAGCCCGCTCGCCTCGGCGATCTCCCGGAGATCGGGCCCGTCGTAGATCGCGCGCACGAGGTGCTCGCGGGTGGCCGCGCCGACGTCGTCGGGGACGCCGGCGGCGAGCGCGCGCTCGATCGCGCCGCGCGTCGCCTCGGGATCGGCGCCGTCGCAGAGGTGGGCCACCACGCGATCCCAGCCCACGACCGGCTCGAGGACGCCGTCGACCCGCTCGATCGCGCGCGCGACGCGCCGCGCGTGAACGGCGCCGTCGGCGACGATCTCGACTGCCGCGTCGCCGAACGGGGCGACCTTCACGCGAGCACCCCCGAAGACGCGAGCGCCTCGCGCACCGCGCGGGCGATCGCGACCGCGTTGGGGGTGTCGCCGTGCACGCACAGCGTGTCGATCCGCCGCCCGCTCTTTCCCGCGAGGGCGAGCGACACCGCCTGTCGCGCGGCGGTCGACGGGTCTTCGATCAGCGCCCCGGGCGTGCCGCGCGGCAGCAGCGAGCCGTCGGGGGCGTAGCCGCGATCGGCGAAGCCCTCCGCGATCCACCGCAGCCCGCGCGTGGCGGCGCGCGCCGCCATCGGCGAGCCGGGCGGACCGACGATCGCCGCGTCGGCGCCGAGCGTCGTCACCACCGCGTCGAGGAGCGGCTCGACCAGCTCTGGCCGGCGCGAGAGATCGTGATAGAGCGCGCCGTGCGGCTTCACCGCTCGCACGACGGCCCCGCGCATGGCGGCGATCGAGCGCAGCGCCGAGCACTGCTCGGCCACGGAACGGGCCACCTCGCTCGGGGCGCGATCGACGCTGCGCCGCCCGAACCCCTCGCGATCGGGGTAGCTGGGGTGCGCCGCGATGGCCGTGCCCGCGGCGACGGCGAGCGCGACCGCGCGGTCCATCGACGCCACGTCGCCGGCGTGCCCGCCGCACGCCACGTTGACCTGGGTCGCCAGGCGGTAGAGCTCCTCGGGCTCGCCCGGGAGCTCGCCTAGGTCCACGTTCAGCGTCACCGTCCTTCGGTCAATCATCGGTCTGGTCGGTGGTGGTTGCGGGGTCAGCCGGGATCAGCTAGAAAGCGTGCCCCAAATTCTTCTCGGGCCGCGCCCGAGCCGACAGGTGCACCGATGTACATCGTCCTCTCCAAGCAGCCGCGCAAGACCAACCGCGGCAAGACCAACCGCCTCCGCGCCAAGCTGAAGCGCAAGCAGGTCAAGCGCCTCGCCCGCATGATCAAGTAGAGGACGAGGCCATGGCGAACCGCGGCGCGCGCTCCGAATCGAACGGGGCCGCGCCGCGCGCGCTTTTGTTACCTTTCCTGCCTTGCCAAAGGGCCCTCGCGGCCCGATTGACCACGCCCTCCATGCCATGAGGGCACGTTGAGCACGGAGTTGGGATCATGCTGCAAGACGAGCTTCGAGAGTCGCTGACGTTCGACGACGTGATGCTCCTTCCCGCCTACAGCGAGGTGCTGCCGGCCAACGTCGACGTTCGCACGAAGCTGACACGCGGCCTCGATCTCAACATGCCGCTGGTCTCCGCGGCGATGGACTCCGTGACCGAGTCGCGCCTGGCCATCGCGATGGCGCGCGAGGGCGGCCTCGGGATCATCCACAAGAACCTCCCGCCGTCCGAGCAGGCGAAGGAGGTGCTCCGGGTGAAGCGCGCCGAGAGCGGCATGGTGCTCGACCCGGTGACCATCACCCCGACGATGAGCCTGCGGCAGGCGCTCGAGGTGATGCGCCGCCACGACATCTCGGGCCTCCCGGTCGTCGCCGACGGCGGCGGCGATCGCCCGGTCGGCATCCTCACCGCGCGCGACATCCGCTTCGAGAAGAACCTCGATCAGCCGGTGTCGGCGCTGATGACCAAGGAGCTGGTCACGGTGGCGCCCGGATGCGATCCCGATCACGCGCGGCTGCTGCTCCACAAGCATCGCATCGAGAAGCTGCTGGTCGTCGAGCCGAACTCCGGCAAGCTCGTCGGGCTCATCACCGTCAAGGACCTGATGCAGGCCGAGCGCAACCCCAACGCGCTCAAGGACGACAAGGGTCGCCTGCGCGTCGGCGCGGCCGTCGGCCCCGGCGCCGATCGCGAGGAGCGGGTGCACGCGCTGGTGCAGGCGGGCGTCGACGTGATCGTCGTCGACACCGCGCACGGCCACAGCAAGGGCGTCATCGACACGGTGCGCGCGATCAAGAGCGCCTACCCGGACCTCCAGGTGATCGCCGGCAACGTGGCGACCGCCGAGGCCACCGAGGCGCTCGTCGAGGCGGGCGTCGACGCGGTGAAGGTCGGCATCGGCCCCGGCTCCATCTGCACCACGCGCGTGGTCGCCGGCGTCGGCGTCGCCCAGATCACCGCGGTGCGCGACTGCGCGCGCGTCGGCGATCGCCACGGCGTGCCGATCATCGCCGACGGCGGCGTGAAGTACTCCGGCGACGTCACCAAGGCGATCGCCGCCGGCGCGCACAGCGTCATGATCGGCTCGTTGTTCGCCGGCACCGACGAGTCGCCCGGTGATCTGGTGCTGCTCCACGGCCGTACCTACAAGGTCTATCGCGGCATGGGCTCGCTCGGCGCGATGAAGGCCGGCTCCAAGGACCGCTACGGCCAGGGCGGCACCGCCGACGAGAAGCTCGTCCCCGAGGGCGTCGAGGGGCGCGTCCCCCACCGCGGCTCGGTGCGCTCCATCCTCTACCAGCTGATCGGCGGCCTGCGCTCCGGCATGGGCTACACCGGATCGGCCACCGTCCCCGAGCTGCGCACCAAGGCGCGCTTCGTTCGGATCACCAGCGCGGGCCTCAAGGAGAGCCACGTCCACGACGTGGCGATCACCGAGGAGCCGCCGAACTATCGCGCGACCTGATCGCTCGTGCACCGGGGGACCGTCGGGCTACGAGCGATCGAGCTATCCTTCGCTGATCGCCGCCCCGACGCAGCGCCGCATGACGGTCGCGGACCTCCTCGCCATCCCCGAGGGGATTCGTCGTCACGAGATCGTCGACGGCGAGCTCGTCCAGAAGGAGGCCGCTTCCGGGCGGCACGGCGGAGCCCAGGCGCGGCTCTCGCGGAAGCTCGGTCCCTATGACCGGAGCCCCGGCGGTCGCCTCCCCGGCGGCTGGTGGTTCGCGAGCGAGGTCGAGGTCCAGCTCGCGGCCGACGAGGTGTATCGCCCCGACATCGTGGGCTGGCGTCGCGAGAACCTCGCCGCGCTGCCGACCGAGGTCCCGATCGTCGTGCGGCCGGACTGGAGCCCGCTCGTTTCGGCCGCGCGCGCGACCGGCCTCAGCAGCGCCTCGAGCAGCGGTCGATCGCGCGCCGACGCGTACTCGCGGAGCGCCTCGCCGAGGAGCCGGTGGCGTACGCGCGCGCTGCCAGATTCTTGGGAACTCACGAGGCCGGCGGCGTACGTCGCGAGGAAGGCGAACGGATGCTCCGGATCGGACTTGTTCTCGGCGAGGTGGAAGCACACCCGGCCGACGACCGACAGGTGCGGCGCGGCGCGGGCGAGGAAGGCTTCGAGCGCGCCGTCGGCGGCCGAGCGCAGGGCGAGCTCGGTCCTGCGCGCGAGCGCTTCGACGAGCTCCTCGGTGACGTACTCCGCGCCCGGCATCGGCGGCACGCGCGCGACCAGCGCGACGAGCTGCTCGCGATCGAGGGCGAGCTCGTCGCCGGCGTCGAACGCGCGCGGGTTCGCGCGACCGGCGTCGACCGCCAGCCGCCCGATCGCGCGGCCGAAGTCCCATGACGGCGCGAGCTCGCCCGAAAAGAGCGCGAGCGCGAGCAGCGACGACGCCTCGTCGTCACGCGCGAGCGGGGCCGCGGCCTCGGCGAAGACCGGCTCGTCGGCCGCCTCGCCGGAAGGGGCGAGGTGGAGGTGGCCGTGAGGCGACAGCGCGAGCGAGGGCACCGCCGTCGCGTAGGCGGAGGCACGCGCGGCGTCCAGTGCGCGACGGCCGTCGAGGCGACCGTTCACGGACGTCCATGAACGGGTTCACGGACGTCCGTGAACGGAACCGAAGACGTCGCGATCTCGGGTACGCTGTCGCGGTGAGCGCAGCGGCACGACCGAGACCGTTCGAGGACCTGTATCGCGAGATCCAGCAGCTGCCCGAGGGACAGCGCGGCGAAATCCTCGATGTCGGCGAGATCCACGTCACCATGGGTCGCCCGGGGCGCCCGCATCGCCACGCGGCGAAGGTGCTCCAAGGCGATCTCAACGGCGTCGATCGGGCGATGGGCGGCACCGGATGGTGGATCGAGGTCGAGCCCGAGGTTCGCTTCGGCGAGCGCCTCCTCGATCCCGACCTCGCGGGCTGGCGCGTCGAACGCGTTCCGGTGATGCCTCGGGAGAACCCGATCACGGTTCCACCGGATTGGTGCTGCGAGGTGCTGTCCCCGCGAACGCGACGCGACGACCGGCGGAAGAAGCTCCCGATCTACGTGCGCGCGGGGGTAGCGCAAATATGGCTGGTCGATCCAGAGGCGCGGCTCATCGAGGTGTTCGTGCCCGTCGATGGCAATCCGACGTTGATCGCCACCGCGTCCGACGAGGAGCCCATCCGTTTGCCGCCGTTCGAGCTCGATCTGCATCCCGTCCGCTACTGGCTCGACGAGGGCACCTGAGCAGGGGTCCTGGGTCATGCGCGGTCTCCGGCCGCGCGGCCCGCTTGTCGGCCAGCGCGGCCTCCTCGGCGGTCGACCACCCGCTCGTGCCCTCGCGATCGTCGGCGAAGCGGAGGCGCTGCCCCTCGTCGGTCGCGAAGGCCCACGCCTCGAGCGACTCGAGGAAGAACGCTTGCAGGCTAGCACGCGGGTGCGCTCGCCCCCTCTCGGCCACTGCGACGGCCCGGTTGCGTGCGCGCCTTCACGCCGGTTACAGCGCGCGGTGAGCGTGCTTCGCGCTCGCGCATGCCGTTCGCGCCCCTCGCTTCGGTGCTCCCCGATCTGGCCGCCCGTGAGACACGCGCCCTCTACACGACCAACGACGACGGCACGCGTGGCGAGGGGTTCGCGTTCACCGAAATGTTCTGCGACGAGCCCCGGTGCGACTGCCGGCGCGTGGTCTTCCAGGTGCTCTCCGCCGACGACCCCGACGTGCTGCTCGCGACCCTCACCTACGGCTGGGAGCCCGAGAGCTTCTACCGCAAGTGGGCGGGCTTCCCGCTCGGCGACGACGACATCGAGGAGCTCAAGGGTCCGGCGTTCATGCGGTTCGCCCCGCAGTCACCCGAGGCCGAGCGGATGCTCGTGCATCTGCGGCAGCTGCTCGCCGATCCGGGCTACGTCGAGCGCGTCGTCCGCCACTACCGCCTGTTCCGCGAGGCGGTCGACGCCAAGGCCCTCGTGAAGCCGCGCTCGGTGATCTCGGGCTGGCGGAGCTCGTCGCGCAAGCGCCGTTCGAGAAGGTGAGCGGGCGGGCGCGGGCCACGGTCACATCGCCGCGCTGGGCAAGTACCGAGCGCGCGGTCGACGGGCGCACGTCGAGCGGACGCCGAACGCTTCGTGGCGACGAACGATCGCCGATCCGCCGCTCGAAGAAGCGGGCACGGGGGGCTGGGAACTCGAAGCGTCCTTGGGGGGCTAGGAACTCGAAGCGTCCTTGGCGGATTCCACGGCAGGAGGTTACATAAGGCTCAGATTATGCGCAGTTCACTCCGGACGGTCGCAGGGTGGATCGGGGGCGGCGGGCGTCTCTCGTGGCGATCCACTCGGTCACGCCCCCGCTTGGCGCCTGCCCGAGTCGGCCGCGCTGCCGCAACCGCGAAGCTACTGGCATGCGGTTGCACAGCTGCCAAGCGGTCGGCTCTCCCTCGGCGCGTTGGGCTTCGGTGATCTCGACGGAACAACGAGGCGATCTGCGACTGCAGGACGGCGCCTGCCCGGCCCCCGTCAGAAGTCGCTGATGCGATCGACGAACGCCGGGATGTCGATGAACGGGTTTCGGTTCTTCTGGTACTTGGCGGCGATCTTGTCGGCGCGCGCGAGCTCCGCCTCGTCGACCGGATCGAGTCGATGCCAGGAGCGGAGCGAGACCTCCTGCTTCGAGTCGATCGCGAGGGAGTACACGATGGAGAAGTAGAACATCGCGCGCGCGACGTTCCCTTTGTGGACGAGCCGTGGCTCGAACACACGCAGACCGTCGGCGTCGCCGCCGACCTTGCTCCCGCTGGCGTCGTCCCACAGACGATCGACGCGCACCACGACGCCAAAGGGGCTGTTTCCACGGCTGCTGTTCACGTCCGAGCGCGTCGGGAACAGGTTGTACAAATCACTTCGGGCTGGCTCCGATCCCGCGCCAAGGCTCTGTGGCCAGGTGTGCTCTTTGTTGAGCCCGAACCGCCGGCGCTCTTTGCGCCGGTGTAGACGCACTCGACGATGCCGTCGCGGCTGTCGAGGTCGTTCATGATCGGCGAAGTGGTGTTGCCATACCAAGAGAGACGCCCCGCATGCTCGCGCCAGCTTTCATTCCGTCCTGCATGAACTGCGTCAACTGAACTCTATGTAAACTCGAACGCTGGAATCCGCCAGGGACGCTTGGACTCCTTACCCCCCAACTGAACTCTATGTAACTCGAACGCTGGAATCCGCCAGGGACGCTTGGACTCCTTACCCCCCCTCGACGCGGCGACGGTGTTGTTCGCGGAGCGCGGGCCGGCGCAGGTGTCAGTGAAGGACATCGCCGCGCACGCCGGCGTGAACCACGGCCTCGTCCACCGCCACTTCGGCTCCAAGGAGGCGCTGCTCCGCGCGGTGATGGAGCGGCTGGTCCGGCGCATCGAGGCGGCGCTGCCCAGCGAAGACGATCAGCTCGTCGAGGCCATCGATCACGCCTTCCACGGCACGCGCGAGCAGGGCGCGTACTTCCGCATCCTCGCGCACGCGCTGCTCGCCGGCGAGGACCCGACCACCATGCAGGACCGCTTTCCGGTGGCCGCGCGCCTCGTGCGCATCGCGAAGCGCGAGGGCCTCGACGACCCGAAGCGCATGGTGTCGGCGATGCTCTCCGCCGGCCTCGGCTGGCTGCTGTTCGAGCCTTGGATCCGCGCGTCCACCGGCTACCGGGCGAAGAAGCCGCCGTTCGTGCGCCACTAGCGACGCGCTTCGTCGCTTCTCGGGCCAGCGCTTGCCGCCGTGGGCCAGCTGTGCCGGAAGTGGCCAGGGGCTGCCCGGCCAAACCGGCTGAACGATGCGCGCTGCGAACGGATCATGTTGCGCAGCGCGGGCACGGAGTCGTAGGGTCCGATCCCTCCGATGAGACTGACGGCGATCACGACGTGGGCCCTTGCTGCTGTTGTCACCGCGTTCGCGTTTTCCTGCGGCCCTGACGCGCGCGATGGGGCAGCAGTTGACGAGGCAACCGCCTCAGCCAGCCAGGCCCTGAGCGCTGACTCGGGTGCTGGGAGCGATGTTGGTACTGGAGGCGACGCCGGCGTCTTCTCCGCCGAGCGCTTCCGAGCGGCCGCGGCGTGTCCCACGTGCGCCGTCCTACACAGCGCACGGCTGAATTTGCCGGAGACGAAGGTCAAGGCGGCATCGGCCAAGCTGCGCGCGCCCGACGGCACCTTTCGCGGCGTCACCATCGACGACGGTGACCACGTTCATGACGAGCGAGTGCTCCTCGCGGCCGAAAGGAGCGCGGCGAGCGCGAAGTACGGGAAGCTGCGGCCCGAGCTCTTTCAGTGGGTCGCCAAGGCGAGCGCTTCGGATCGCGCGTGGGTCTGGATTCGCGTGCGAGTAGCACTGGACATGGCTCGTCGGGAAGACGTGGCGAAGCCTTGGCCCGCGGAGGCGCGCGCCAAAGTCGCGAGCACCGTCGCTGCCGCGACCGGTCCGGTGGAGGCGTGGATCAAGAAGAACGCGCCTGAGGTTCGGTTCGGCGACGGCGGCGGCCCGATCCTTCGCGCGGAGCTGACTGCTGCTCAGGTTCAGGCACTCGCATCACTGCCGCAGGTCGCCGAGCTGGGGACCGACCAGTACCCGGGCTCACGAGCCGGTGAGCCTTGGGGGTCGAGCTCGCAATGGGGCGCCACGCTGCGGCTCGCGCAGGCCCACGCGCTCGGTCTGGGGAGCGGTGCGACCGTGTGCGTCAAGGAGAACACGCGACCAGACGCTCTGACGGCCTCTCGCCTCCAGATTGACCTCTGGGCGAACCCGACCGGCGCAACGTCCTCGCATGCGGGCTGGACCACGGGGCTGATCCGCAACACCGATCCGAGCCCTTACACCAGCGTCGCGCCGCTCGCGCGCATCCTGATGGGCAACTGGTCGACGGACGCATCGAGCTCGATCGACGTGTTCTGCTCGAACAACGGGGCGCCGACGATGAGCTACAGCCACTCCATGTCGGGCGCCTCGGCGGGCCCGCTGGGTGGGACCGACATGCAGCACGACTGGCTGGCCAAGACCCCGCCATGGAGCCTCGTCGTCGCTGCCTCCGGCGACATCGACTGGTGGACGGGAGACGCATACGTCGGCAACCGCGGGTTCAATGGGTTGGTCGTCGGCGGCGTGATGGACATGAACACCGCCGACCGCAGCGACGACCTATTCGACGAGTCGAGCGCGTGGCTGAACCCTACGACTGCGCACAACGACTACGAGCTTCCGCACGTCGCCGCGCCCACCTCGGCGACGGCCGTCGGCGTATCTTCAGCCGGGACCAGTGCCGGGACGGCGATGGTGTCCGGGATGGCAGCGCTCATCGACGGCTTGGCTGGCGATCTCGTCGGCTGGCCCGAAGGCAAGCGCGCGGTTGTGCTCGCCACCGCAACGGGGCGCGCCGATCAGGGTCTGTTCACCAGACTCGACTGGCTCGACGACAAGATCGGCGCGGGCGTCGTCGACGCTTACCAGGCGGCTGACCTAGCAGCGATGTCGAACAGCGTGAGCAGCGCCGGAAACGTGTCCGCCACGAACGGACGCTTCGGGAGCTCGCTCTGGTTCGCGTCTGACGTCACGAACGGCTACGTGAACCACACCTGGAAGGTCCCGGTCACCCAGAATGGTCGCTTACGCGTGGCGCTCGCGTGGGACGCCTCGGCGAACTGCAGCGGAACCGGCGGCACATGCCAAGGCGACGTCATCGACGCCGATCTGGACCTCCACATCTACCGCACGACGGCCGCCGGCTACGAGATCTCCGGGACCGAGGTCTGCTCGTCGGCGACCTATGACAGTACGTGGGAGGCCTGTGACATCTCGGTCGCCGCGGGCGAGACCTACCTCATTGCAATCGGCATGTGGTCGAGCAACGCGCTCAGCACCTACTACGGTCTCGCGTGGTACCAGTACCGTCAACCGAGCGGCGAGCTCTGCGCGTCTCCTACCGATTGCGCGACGGGCATCTGCACTGCGGGGCGATGCGGGTGCACCAGCGACACGCAGTGCGCAGACCGGTTCTGCAGCGGCTCGGGCCAGTGCACGACGCGGCAATCGTTCGGATCCCCGTGCACGCGTGCCGCCGAGTGCAATACGGGGTTCTGCGCCGATGGCGTGTGCTGCAATGATGCGTGCGCCGGCACCTGCAACTCGTGCCTCGGCACGTACACCGGCAGTGTCGACGGGGTGTGCGGTCCGACGAGGGACGACGTCGATCCTCGGTCCCAGTGCGCGCTGGCCGCGTGCGTTGGTGGCGTCCGCACGGAGGCGTGGGTCTGCAACGGCAGTGGCGGTTGCAGGTCCGACGGCACGACTTCGTGCGGTGGCTTCGCGTGCGGCACGACCAGCACCTGTGCAACGACATGCTCGGCGGACGCCGCCTGCATGCCCGGGTTCTGGTGCACCGGCGTGCCGGCCGGCTGCAACGCGGTCTGGCCCGCTCCGTCGCTCACGTGGGAGCAGGACTCGACGACCAGCGCCAAGCTGTCGTGGAGCGCCGCCCATGCGGCGACGACGAGCTACCGCATCTACAAGGATGACGTTCAAGTCGGCACGACGAGCGGAACCACCCGGACCTGGGTTGCCGGTGGGCTCACGGCGGACGTGCAGTATTCCTTCCGGGTCGAGGCCGAGAATGGGGCGGGTAGTGTAAGCACCACGGGACCGAGGACCTTCGTTAGCACAGCGGCCGTCCCGACTCTGACCCCACCGCCAACAAGTGCGTTCGACCCGACGATCGCGACCGACACCTTCGCCGCTGCCAAGTTTCTGTACGCCGAGCCCGGCGCGGTCCAGACCGATGTCGTGAGCGACCAGATTACTGCGGAGCGCGTCGCGATCCTCCGCGGTGTCGTGCGATCGGGCGCACTCGGCCGCTCGTGCTCTTCGGATGCCGAATGCGGCAGTGGTAAGTGTGGCACTGGCATCGACGCGCCGTCGGGCGTCTGCTGCGCAGCCGCGTCGTGCTCCGGCGTCGCCGGCGCGAAGGTTACCGTGGTTGGGCACGCTGCGTTCGGCAAGACGATAACCCGCGCTGATGGCTCCTACGACCTAGCTGTCAATGGCGGTGGGCGACTGACGGTGCGCATCGAGCGGGCCGGGACCGTGCCCGTTCAACGGACGGTCGACGTGCCGTGGAACGGCTACGTCCTCGTCCCTGAGGTTGTGCTCACACCGCTCGATGCAAAGGTGACCAGGGTGCCGCTTGGCAGCTCAAAATGGGAGTTGGTCGAGAGCAGCATCAGTACAGACAGTGACGGCGTTCGCCACGTGATGCTGGCGTTCCCGCCCGGCTCGAGCGCGGCGATCGACGACGAACCAAGCCTGCCAACCGCGCTGAACGTACGTGCGACGGAGCTCACCGTGGGCGGCAGCGGCTTGGCGGCGATGCCAGGGGAGCTTCCGCCCAACGTCGCCTATACGTACGCCGTGTCGATCCGGGCGGATGAGGCCGGTTCGCGCCGGGTCAGCCTAAGCGCCCCGGTCGTTCTCTACGTCGATAATTTCCTGAAGAACCCTGACGGCACGCGGGTGCTGGCGGCTGGGAAGCCAACGCCGATCGGCTACTACGATCCGACCAAGGCGCTGTGGGTTCCTGAGGATTCCGGCGTCGTCATTGACATCATTGGCCGGGAGGCCGACGGCAACGCGAAGGTCGACGTCACCGGTGACGGTGTCCCCGACACAGGTTCGCCGCTCACGGCTCTCGGTATCACGAGTTCCGAGCTTGCGACGCTAGGTGCGCGCTATCCGTCCGCCAGCTCGTTCGCGCCCGTGTCGCTGATGCGTCAGCGCATCACTCACTTCAGCGACTATGACATCAACCTGGGCTTCGAGCCAGAGTCAGGAGCCGCTGCAGCGAAGATCGCTCTGCGTGCAGGCGATGTCGACAACCCGTGCCGACAGAACGGCTCGATTATCGAATGCGAGAACCAAGTTCTCGGGGAGCGGCTGCCCATTGCTGGCACCGAGCTAACACTGGAGTATTGGAGTAGCCGCGCCGAAGGCCGGAGCTCGAACCGTGTGGCAACCGTCGACTTGAGCGATCCGAAGC
Organism: Deltaproteobacteria bacterium; assembly: GCA_016182965.1. Classification (GTDB taxonomy): domain Bacteria; phylum Myxococcota_A; class Polyangia; order Polyangiales; family JADJMO01; genus JALHOE01. The sequence continues at coordinate 38,085 of JACPFM010000037.1, forward strand.
CAGCAAATCTGCGCCGCATCATCGTTCAGTGGTCGATCGGCGGAAGAGTCTGGCACGACGTCCTGCCCGCCTCCGCAACGAAGGCAACGTTCACGGCGTGGGACGGCCTGGACGTGTACGGCCGCAAGCTGACGGGACGGCAGAAACTCACGATCGGGGTCGGCTACGTGTTCGGCATCACGTATCGACTGACCGGGCGGTTCGGCTACAGCGGCGGGACGACGCTCATTACGAGCGTTCGCTCGGGAGGTCGCCCGAGCCCCGGCAAGGCGACCATGGCGGTTGGGCCATCGCTTGGGCTTCCCGCCGAGTACTCCGACGAAGTCACCCTATGGACGAAGGAGACGACCTCGCTCGGCTCCGCGGGAGTCGCTGGGGAGGAGCTCGGTGGCTGGAACATCGGGGCGCTCCACACGTACGACCCGTACTCACGCATCCTGTTCAAGGGCTCTGGTGAGCGAGTTTCGGTCGATAGCGTCAATGACCTGTGGTGGTCGCATTTCGCTGGCAGATGGCCGGGGAGCGAGGCCGACGGCGCGCCCGCACTCGAGGCCAGCACCGGGAGCCAAATTGGAGGCGTCGCCGTGGCTCGCGACGGCTCTGTGTACTTTGTCGCACAGGGATACTGGGCAGGCTTGAACGGCCGGATAGGCAAGATCGCTCGGCAGCCCGGGGGCACCTGGACGAGTTCTACGGTCGGGACGTTTGGTTTCGCCAGCTTGCCGCCACGTTCGCTGCGAATCGGACCCGACGACCAACTCTACTTCATTGCTGACAACAAGGTGCAGCGCCTCTCCACGACAGGCGGTTCGCCGCAAGTTGTCGCCGGTGGCGGTGGCGGAGGCGACGGTACCGAAGCCCGTATCGCCCTCCTGGAGCGGCCGACGGATATCGCGTTCGGAGCCGACGGCAGCCTGCTCATCCTCGACTTCCCGCCGCACCCAAACCATAGCTTCGTGGTGCGGCGCGTCCCGCCTGCACGGGTCGGGAAGGACTTCGGCGACATGGTGATCGAGACCTTCGCGAAGCTGCCCGAAGGGGACTCACCAAGTTCGCTGGCAGTTGGCGCTGACGGTCAGGTGTACGTTGCCGGTTTCAAGGTGTTCCGGATACCGCCGACCGGCGGTGGGCAAATCAAGTGCTACGAGAAGAGTTGCGACATCGCGAGCGAGGTGTGCTGCGACGGAGCAGACCCAGTGACCGGAGACCTGGGGATGTGCCGCAGCAAGGACGCTGCATGCGGCGGTGGGTGGACCACGGGCCACTCGCGCGCCCTGGAAACGATTGCTGGAACGGGAAGCTGGGGCATCACGGGCGACGGAGGACCGGCCAGTTCGGCAGCAGTGAGCGCTCAGGCGCTCGCCATCGCTCCCGACGGTAGCCTTGTGCTCAAGGAGTCCTATCCGTATCGAAATCGGCTTAGCGTTATTGATCAGGGTGGGATTATTCGGCCGATCGGGCTGACGCGTTGGGGTGATCAGTACAACCGAGAGGGCCCTGCGTGGGATGCCTCTTTTTCGGGCGCGGGAAACTTTGCCGTGGGCCCGGGCGGTGACTTGTTCGTCGTGAACTTTGGTCCCGCGATATGGCGCATGGCGCCGCGCTCGCGTCCCGCGAGCGTGACCGGGTTCACCGTCATCGACCCGAACGGAGCGTTTGCGCACGAATTTGACGCGAGCGGCCGCCACACGAAGGCTATCGACGTCGCGACCAACAAGCCAGTGTGGACGTTCGCGCGAGACAGCAAGAACCGCGTGAACAAGATCACGGACGCGCACGGTCGAGACACCTTGATCTTCCGGGCAGGCGATTCGCCAGATGGGACGACGACGGTTCCGCCGAAGCGCGTCCTAATCGTGGCTCCGGCCCCCTATCGTCAGACGACCGAACTCGTGTTGAATGACGACGGTACGCTGAATTCGATCGCGAACCCGCAATCGGAAGTCTGGTCGGTCACGTGGAAGCCGCCTCAAACGCAAGGGCTTCTCAAGACGCTGACTGATCCCCGCTTCAACGTCCATACGTTCGAGTGGAATGGCGATGGGCGGCTGCAGAAGGATTCGCAACCTGCAGGCCTAGGGCACGTGAGCCTAACCCAGGTAAGCGACGCTCCGACGGCGAGGCAGGTTGAAGTCGAGAACGCACTCGGGTTGAAGACAAGCTACAGGGTCGAACGAGACGTCTCGCCAACGGTGCACGAACGGCGCGTCGTCACGCTGCCGGACGCGACGCAGGTGGAGACGACCAGCGCCGTCGAGACCGATCTCTCGCGCGTCACGACCAGCGTATGGCCGGACGGTCGAGCCGTGAAGATCACGGGCAAGCCCGACCCCATCCTCGGCCGTGCGTCCCCGCTGGCGGACCAAACCACGACAATCCCGCTCGGCACAGGTGCGCTTGCGCGGACGGTGAAGCAGTCGGCAACCGTGCCAGAGCCCGCGCCCGGTGTCGCTCCGACTTATGCGTCGATGATCGAGCGCACGGACGAGATCGTGGTCAGTGGAACGGGCGGAGCGGTCCCGACCGTCGCCAGCAAGTGGTCGCGCAAGTTCACGCGCAACACGGACGGGAGGTTCACCATTGATCTGACGAGTCCGGAGGGCCGCAGGCTGACTGTCGGGCTCGACGCGCTAGGTCGGGTCGAACGACTCCGGTTCCCCACGGACACCAGCCTCAACGAGACGTCGTATACATACGACCTCGGCCGGATCGCGTCGGTGAGCCACGGCACGCGGACGACGCGGTGGACCTATCGGACGGACGACGGGTTCGTCGACACGATCGTAAACGCGCTCGGGTACACGACGAAGTTCGATGAATTCGACCTGGTCGGACGGGTGAAACGTGTGACCCTGCCAGCGCCGGCCGGCACCGCGTCGCAGGTGTCGCTGGAGTACGACGGGAGCGGCAACGTCTGGAAGCTGAAGCCGCCCGGGCGGCTCGACCACGTCTTCGTCAACGACGCGATGAACCGGCCGCAGAGCTACACGGCACCCACCGTGCCGAGCCTGACCGATTTCGAGACGAAGTGGACGTTCGCGCTCGATGGTTCACTGAAGACTGTCAAGGAGCCTGGCGATTCGCCGACCGCGCCGGGCATTCAATTCGAGAACGACACGCTGGGTCGGCTCTGGAAGGTCAAGGAAGCTGGAATCGAGACGACATACAACTACGAGACCGGGCCCGCCAAGCGGCTCGAGAGCCTCGACCGTACGGGAAGCCCGAGCATCAAGTTCCTCTTCGACAACGCCCGACCGAAAGGGCTGGAGTGGAAGTCAGGCACGACCGTGCTGGGTTCGATCGAGGTAGAGCACGACAATCACTTCCGGGTGTGGAAGGAGACCATCAACGCGAGCGGCCTCTCACGCGCGGTGGAGTTTGGGTACGACCGCGACAATCTACTCGTCAACGCTGGCGCCACGCTCTCTGCTCCGACGCTCACGGTCTCGCGTCATGTCGGCTCGGGCCAGCTGTTGGGAATCACCGTCACGAACGGCGCCGCGACGGTGTCGCACAACCGGACGTACAACTCGTACGGCGAGACGAAGACGTCGACGACGACACGCGCTGGCACGACACTCCTGTCGTTCGACTACGAGCCGACGGACTCGGCAGTCAGCTACCCGCGTGACGCGGTGGGCCGGATGGTTCGCCTCACCGAGACGGAGAGCGTCGGCGGCTCGGCGGTGACGCGGAAGTACCGATACGGATACGACGAGGCCGGCCGCCTGACCGACGTCTACCGCGAGGGCAGTCTGGTCGAGCACTACGAATACGGGGCGAACGGCACCCGAGCGTCCGTCACGAAGGGAGCCACGACGAAGTCGGCGACCTACGACGGCCAGGATCGGCTGCTGACCTTCGGCACGGCGACGTACTCGTGGACGGCCGCCGGCCGGCTGGCGAGTCGCGCCGACGGTACCACCATGACGTACGCATACGATGGTGGCGGCGCCCTGCTGACCGTGATGGGCACGCCGGCGGGGACGATCCTGTACACGGTCGATCCGCTTGGCCGTCGCGTAGGCCGCACCGTGGGGACGGCCACGCGCCGGTGGTTCTACGACGGCGCGCTGCGCATTGTGGGCGAGCTCGACCCAGCTGGTACCACGCTCACGCAGTATGTCTACGCGACGCGAGTAAACGTCCCTGAATACGCCCTGCGCGGCTCAGAGGTGTACCGCGTCATGACCGATCACGTCGGAAGCTTGCGGCAGGTGGTTCGGGTGTCGGACGGCGGGATCATGCAGCGGATGGAGTACGACGCCTTCGGCGTCGTCGAGACCGACTACATCGCGAGCGGGTGGGATCCGCTGCCGTTCGGCTTCGCGGGTGGCTTGTACGACCGCGACACGAAGCTGGTGCGGTTCGGGGCGCGGGACTACGACCCGGAGACGGGGCGGTGGACGGCGAAGGATCCGATCGGGTTCGGGGGCGGGGACACGAACCTGTACGGGTACGTGGGGAACGACCCGGTGAACTGGACGGATCCGACCGGTCTTGATCCCTACGGCGGCGACGCAGTGTTCGAAAGCCGGCTCCTCGCCGACGGGTACATGTCCCCGGGCGACGCGAGCGCCATGAGCCAGGGCTACGGCGTTGGCGCAGCGTGGGGAATGGCCGGGTACGCAGGCGCCGTTGTAATCGGTGAAACCCTCGTCACATCAATGACAATGCGCGCGATGGCGGCGGAGGCTGCCTCCAGCGCGCCGATTTGCGGAGCCGGCGCTGGTGCAGGAACGGCGCTGACCGACGTTAGCCGTTGGGGCCGTCCCGGGCTCCAGCCCGGCGACTGGGGCATGATGGGTCGGGCCTCGCCGTGGAATTACTTCTGGTCAGGCAAGTGGCAGCCCGGCCTCGGCAACCAATACGCCTCATATCGAAGCGGGGAGACGTTCTCCGTTCCGAAGGACGCGGTTAGGTGGCCTGCGGGATTTGGCATCGACGGATGGATCAAGGGAGTTCTGGGCCAACGCAAGTACGAACCATTTGAATTTTAGGCAAAGGAATGAGGTCGGTGTTTGAGGCCGTCGTTCTCGTCTGCAAGCGGGGTCTCGGTTCTTCACAAGTCCAATGTTGTAATGGCTGGCGAACGATCTCATGAACTTGATGAAGATGCTCCGGACCCTTGCGGCGCTGTTCTTCGGCGGGGTCGCCCTGTGGATAGTTGTCCTGAATTGGTATGCGCTGCTGATGCGCGTAATGACTCGTCGCGGTCCGTCGTGGATCCCGCTCGTGGGCGCCCTCTTTGCAGTGGCGGCCGTCTTCTCCGAAGCGTCTGGTGTGTGGCGGAGGTACTGGTGGATAGCCTTTCTAGCGGACGCAGGCTCTCTCCCGGGCCTGCTGGTGACACTGGCGTTTTGCCTGCGGAATCGTAGGTATGGCCCTTGAGCGACCGAGCAGCGGACCGCCAGCGGCGTCTTCTTTGCCGGCGACGTGGAGCGTCTCCTCGAATCCCGAATCGGGTTCGTCACGCGGCTCCGGCGCCGGTCGTCGCTGGACGGCGAGCCGAACACGGTGCGATAGGAGGCGCTCAACGGGCGCGGCGAGGTCGTGTCCGGGAGGCTCGTCCTGCACGGCGGGGTGCGTGATGATCGGGTCGTGGCGTGGGCGGAGGTGGTGGTGGAACGTGCCGGGACATGCTGGACGTGACGTTCAGCGGCGGTTGATCCCAGCGCGACACAGCCGTAGTGGCGACGTGCCCTCGACCCGCCGCGTCGCCCTCTACGCCCGCGTCTCGACCTCCGACCAGCGAGCGGACCTCCAGCTCCATGACCTTCGGCGTCTCGCCGAGCAGCGTGGGTGGAAGGTCGTCGGCGAGTACGTGGACCTCGGCGTCAGCGGCGCCAAGGACCGTCGCCCCGAGCTGGACCGGCTCGTCAAGGACGCCCACAAGGGCCGGTTCGACGTGCTGGCGATCTGGAAGCTCGACCGGCTCGCGAGATCGGTTCGGCACCTCATCATGCTCGGCGATGAGATGCGAGCCCTCGGGGTGGACCTCGTCTCGGTACAGGACACCCTCGACACCACGACGCCGAGCGGCAGGTTCACCTTCCACGTCCTCGGGGCCGTCGCGGAGCTGGAGAGGGAGTTGATCAGGGAGCGCACCGTCGCCGGTGTCGCGGCTGCCAAGAGGCGAGGTGTTCGTCTCGGTCGTCCGGGCTTCGCTCTCGATCCAGGGCGGGTCCGAGCACTCCGCGAGGAGGGCAGGTCGTTCCGGGCGATCGCGATCGAGATGGGCGTCTCGGTCGGCAAGGTCCACGAGACGCTGGCTGGTCGGAGGACCGTTCGCAAATCCCCCTCGAACGGCAGCTCCGCCGACGCCCGTTTCGCCGAGGGTTCTTGAAGGACACCCGGACAGGTCGGTGTTCGCCCCGAGGTTCGATTGGCGAACGTCGCCGCCGGAAACCCGAACAGCACCTCGACGCAGGTCCCGCCGAGTTGGCGTGGCCCACGTCGAAATATTTTCGCTGTTCCGGCCGGTCGTGATCGTGTCCGTGTCCGTGGTCGATCAGAGGTCGAACTCGTCGAGGACGTTCGTCTCGGGTAACACCACCTGCTCGGCGGCCTCGGTGACGAGCGTCTCCGTCGGCAGCTCCGTCCTCCGCAACGCCAGTCCCTTCCAGATCGCTCGTCGGCTCTTGCCATCGAGCAGCTTGGTGAAGCCACGCCGTTGCAGCTCCGACGTGATGTACTGGTTGGTGGTCTTCATGCGCCCCTCAACGTTCCCGTCGGCCACGAAGGCGACGAGGGCGCCGCGGATGTCCTCGGACAGCACCACGGCGTCGGTGCGGGCAGGATCCCGAACCTCGAAGCACTCGTCGAGGAAGTTGGCGAAGTCGTCCTGCGACGCCTTGAAGGTCTGCGTCGCCGCGACGATCGCGGGCGGCTTCGGCAGCCCGTCGCGTTGCCACGCGAGGCAGCCCTCGACGAGCCACGCGAGGATGCCCTCGTCCTCGGCCTTGAGCTTCACGTCGAGTTCTTTGTCCTGCTCGGCGTCCGGGATCGCGACGGTCCACGGGACGATGCGTAGGCGGCGCCAGATGCCGTCGTCGTGGGCTTCGCGGATGACGGGCGGCTTGTTCATTTGCATTTCGAGCTGGTAGGTCGGCTCGAACGTCAGCCAGTCCATGCCCATCCCACGAGCCGTCACGGCGTCGTTGCCCGTCAGCTCCTTGATCTGATCGACGTTGAGGTGCGGGTCGGCCTCGGTGCCGTACGCGAACCGGAGGCCGAAGAGCATCATCTTGTCGGCGGGGTGCTGCTCATTCCTCGTCTTCTCGAAGATGCTCCTCGGCACCTTGGCGGCGTAGTCGCCGAGGATGCGCGACATATACCGGGTCCGGGTGCCCTTGCCGCCGCCACCGGCGCCGTGGTGAACGTCGAAAACCTGATCGCGCACGAGGCCGACGAGCTTCGAGCCGTCGCGGAGCTGGAGGTAGTGGCGGATCTCCGGGTCAGGCTGTACCCGTTCGAGGTACTGCTGGTGGAGCGGCCTCGGCGCGTCCTTGATGTAGTCCACGGGCGCGAGCTTGGTGATCAGGTCTGCCGGGCTGTGCGGCCGGAGCGAGCCGGTGCGCAGATCGAGCGTGCCGTTGTTGCAGTTGAAGAGCCACAGGTCGGCATCGAGCACCTTGGCGTCGATGAGGATGCGCCGGTCGTCCTTCGTCCCCTCGACCATCGCGGTGATAGCTCGGAGGGACTCGCTCCTCGTCGCGTGATCCCGGAGCTGCTCGGCCGCGTCGCCGGTCAGCTCCTTGGCCTCCTCGTGCATCGCCTCGATGACCTTCTTCGCGAAGGCCCGCACCCGAAGCCCCTCGGCATCACGAACGAAGCGCCTGTCGTCCCACACGACGAACTCCCCGAGCTGCGGGACGTAGCGGAACAGCGAGCCGTACTTGTCGATCAGGCGCTCGGCGTTGCCCTTGTCCGTAGGATGGTACTTCTCGTCCTGCTCGGGGGCGCCCTCGCGGATGCGACCGGCGAAGACGTTGACCTTCTCGGCCAGCTCACGCTTGCCGATGCCGAGCGGCTTCCAGATGGTGGCGACGTTGGCGATCTCCATCCTGCCTCCGACGTACAGCGCCGCCACGAACGTCATGTCGTGGAGCAGCGTCTTGGCGGCGTCGGCCCACTGCTCGCGGGGGAGCTGCACGACACGTCGAGCACGAGCCGCCGGGCTCGCCGGTCCAGCGTCCTCGATGATGCGGCGGAGTGCGTCGAGGCCGTTGCGGTGCAGGTAGTCGTCGGGTCCTTGGTCCTTAGGGTCGTAGTAGTCGTCGCCGGACATGTGCGCCGTGTAGAGCGGCAGGATCGCGAGGTAGACGTTCGCGCCCTCGCTCTCCAGGGCGTAGGTGAGCTTCGCGGCCCCGAGGGCGACACGAGGGTTGTTGGTGATCCCCGCGTCGAACATGACAACGGCTCGTCGGCCCTTCCAGGCGATGCGGGCCAGCTCCCTGTGCATCGAGACGGTCTTGTTCTTCCGCCACTGCTCGACATCGACCGCGCCGATCTCGACACCGGCGAGCCCGATCGCCGGGAACCCGGCGGCCGTCATCGACAGCGCCTTCGGCGGAGCCTCGACGATGTGGAGCGGGATCGACGTGTCCGACCATGTGCTGCGCGGGAGCGTCGGCGTGAGGTACGGGATCGGCTCGACCCCCTTCTGCGTGACGTACCGAGGGAGGTCTTCGCCTCGGTGCTCGTTCACGCCGGGCTCGCCCTCGATGACGACCACATCATCGAGGCGGAGGCGGCACCGCTGGATCTCGTCGAGTGCCGTGGGGTACGGCATCAACAGGCCGCCCGAAGGCACGACCGGTAGTCCGAGCCTCTTCGCCGACAGCTCGACCTCCTTCCGCGACATGCTGCGGAAGCCCGCCTTGTTGGCGTCGGCGATCGGGATGCAGCGGTCCGCGAAGTACCGGAGGTGGTCGGCGGTGTACTGATGGTCGGTAGTCTTTTCGTTGATCGATCCGTTGGACATTGAACGTCACCCGCGACCTCGGAGCGCACGAACGCTTCGAGGTCGTCCCTTGTCAGGGCTGTCGCCGGTGCCTCGCGGGCGGGTGGCGACGTAGGACCCCGTTCGGCGCGGGTGGTGACGTTGACGGGCGTGCTGCGCACAGCACGCAAGGTCAGGGTCGGGACGCCGAACGACTCGTGCTCGTGATCACCGACGGGTGCGGACCCGACGGTCAGGTACTGCGGCGAGGATGGACCTCGCCAGCGTGGGCTCGGCGGCGAGGGCACGAAGGCCCGCCTCGAACACCACGCGGTGCATACGCGCCCTGGTGATCCGCAGGGGCTCACGCATGGCTTCCAGCTTCTCGACGTCGGCGGTGGGCACCGTCACCGACAGCGGGTAGTTCGTCTCGTCGTTCATGTTCGCGCTCCTACTTGGGGTCGCGTTGTAATGGATTACCGAGATCCCGAAGTCTCAGAACGGTCACTTCACGATCTCAGTACACCGCTGCACGCCGAAGGGATCGCGAAGGGATCGAAGGGAGCCGCGAAGGGATCGGGGCTCACGAAACGGCCAAAATGAAGGGATCGAAGGGATCGAAGGGACTTTCCAAGTCACGCGCACGGAGAGAAAATCTTCTTCGACACGACGACGGATCAGCTTCCGCGAACACTTCTGATCGCGTTGTGCCGGAAGGCGTCCGCGAACCCTTCGATGCCTTCGATCCCTTCGATCACGGCGTTTCAGGCGCGGCGATCCCTTCGCGACCGCTTCGCGCTCCCTTCGCGGCCGGAGGGATTCCCCATTTCGCGAACGAGCCACGCCACGTCCACGCCCTGAGCGGACACGCCCCGTACCCATCCGTCGAGACGGCCCGCCAAGACAACCGAGCGGTAATGAGCGCGGTTGATGTCGGGTGTCCCGGCGTGTAGCGGAGGGATGGACACCGACGACGACGACGCCCCCATCACGCCCGAGCTGCTCGCCGACGACGACGATCTCCGCGAGGCCCTCGCGGCAGCCTGCGAGCCCATCGACAGACCGACGCGGACCGAGATCGACAACAAGCTCTCGTACCTCAAGGCAAACCTCGACGAGGGCCTCTTCGCGATCCTCACCGAGCTGGTCGAGGCCATCACGCAACGTCACGAGGAGGTTGTCTTCACGGTCGTTCGCGATGTGCTCTGGAGCTGGGCCGAGTCCGACGCGGCCAACGGGGTGGGGCCCTCCTCGTGAGCGCGAACGTCAACGCGAACGTCTCGCTCGAACGATTCGCCGACGCTCGCGGCGTCACGCTGCGGAAGAAGAGCGCCGGCCTCATCGGCAAGTGCCCGCTCCACGAGGGCACCGGCACGACGCTCACCATCGACCCGAAGGCGAACACCTGGACGTGCTCGTCGTGCTCGCCGGAGAAGGGCTCGGTCGTCTCCTGGGTCATGAGGGCGGAGGGCGTCTCGAAGAAGCACGCGATCGAGCTGCTCAAGGCCGACTACACGGGCTCGTCGAAGAGGACGAACAAGGGGCCGCAGAAGGGCGTCGTCCCGGAGAAGGCTTCCACGAGGAAGATCGACGCGCCGTTCACCGAGTCCGACTCGGACGCCGAGATCCTCGCGAAGGTGGTCGGCTTCTACCACGCGACCCTCAAGCACACCCCCGACGCCGTGCAGTACCTCCAGTCGAGGGGCATCGTCGCCGAGGACGTGATCGACACCTTCAAGCTCGGGTACGCGAACCGGACGCTCGGCTACCGGGTGCCCGCGATGAACCGTCGTCTAGGCGCCGAGCTGCGCGGTCGCCTTCAACGGCTCGGCGTCCTCCGCGACAGCGGCCACGAGCACATGACCGGCTCGGTCGTGGTGCCGCTGTTCGACGACGCAGGCAACGTCGTGAACATGTACGGCCGGAAGATCCTCGACGGCAAGCTGCGCGTCGGCACGCCGATGCACTGCTGGCTCGACCCGTCGAGGCGAGGGCTCTTCAACTGCGAAGGGCTGTCGTCGTCGAAGACCTTGATCGTCACCGGGTCGATCCTCGACGCGCTCACGTTCTACGCCCACGGGCAGACGAACGTCACCGCCGTTCACGGGCTCGACGGGCCGACCGAGGATCTCGTCGAGGTCGTGAAGGGGTACAGCGTCGAGCGGGTGTTGATCGCGTTCCGGCGTTCGAGCGACGGTGACGCCGCAGCCGAACGTCTCGCCGGTCTGGTCCTCCCGCACGGCGTCGAGGTGTTCCGGGTCGTGCTGCCCGCTGGCATGGACGTGAGCGACTACGCGAGGTCGGTCGAGGAGCCGACCGCGGCCTTGATGCAGGTCGTCCGGGCGGCGATGTGGATGGGCGGGAAGACCGAGGAGAAGAGGACCCCGACGCCGATCCCGGCTGCGACATTCACGACGACCAGGGAGCCGACGCCGACGGCGACCGCCAAGAACACGCCCGGAGCGGACGACACCGACACCAACGACGGCGACACCGCCTTCACGTTCGACAGCCGTCGCTGGCGTGTCCGCCCTCTGCCGGGGAACGCACCCGGCACGCTGCGGGCGAACGTGTTCGTCTCCCGAGATGGCCTGTTTCACGTCGATGTCTTCGACCTGTACTCCTCGCGGCATCGAGCAGCCTTCGTCCGGCAGGCCGTCGAGGAGCTTCACGTCGAAGAGCAGACGTTGAAGGCCGACCTCGGTCATGTCCTTCTGCGCGTGGAAGCCGACACGGCGAAGGGTCAGTGTCGTCCCGAGGCGCCCGTGCGAAACATGACCGACGCCGAACGGCAAGCGGCCCTCTCGGTTCTCCGTGATCCGAACCTGCTCGACCGCATCGTCCGTGACTTCGACGCGCTCGGCGTCGTGGGCGAGCACACCAACCTCACCGTGGGCTACCTCGCGACGGTCTCGCGCCTCCTCGACCGTCCGCTGGCCGTGGTCATCCAGTCGTCGTCGGCGGCGGGGAAGTCGTCGCTGATGGACGCGATCTTGTCCGTCGTGCCGCCGGAGGAGCGGATGTCCTTCTCGGCGTTGACGGGCCAGTCGTTGTTCTACATGGGTGGCTCGGCGCTCAAGCACAAGGTCTTGGCGGTCGCCGAGGAAGCCGGCGCCGAGCGTGCTGCCTACGCGCTCAAGCTCCTCCAGAGCGATGGGGCGCTCACGATCGCGAGCACCGGCAAGGACCCTTCGACGGGGCGCCTGACCTCGCAGGAGTACCGCGTCGAGGGGCCGGTCGCGATGATGATGACGACGACGGCGATCGACCTCGACGAGGAGCTTCTGTCGCGCTGCCTCGTGCTGACGATCGACGAGGGGCCCGAGCAGACGAGGGCCATCCAGGAGGCGCAGCGGCACGAGATGACCCTCGAAGGTCGGCTCCGCCGTGCGGAACGAGATCGGCTCGTTCGGCTCCACCACGACGTGCAACGGCTTCTGCGGCCAGTCCTCGTCGTGAACCCCTTCGCGGCGACGATGACGTACCCGGACCACCGGGTCCGCGGGCGACGTGATCACCGGAAGCTGCTCGCCCTCGTCGAAGCCATCGCCTTGCTGCACCAACACCAACGCCCTCTCCGGCGACACGAACACGGCGGTCACGTCGTCGAGTACATCGAGGTCGCCGAGGCCGACATCGACATCGCCCACCGGCTCCTTCGTGAGGTCGGCGGCGTCGGTGCGGACGATCTCCCGCCGCAGACGAGGAACGTGCTCGGGCTCCTCGACGGCTACGTGCGCTCGAAGGCGAAGCCGACCGAGAACAGCGTGCGGTTCACCCGGCGAGAGGTGCGCGAGGCCCTCGGGCTCGGCGACACCCAGGCCAAGATCCATCTGCGGCGTCTCGTCGAGACCGAGTACGTGCGGCTGCACCCGTCGCCGTTCGGACGCGGCGTTGTGTACGAGTTGGCCGTCGCAGCGGACCTTGGGTGTCGGTACGGCGACGAGCGGGCGGCCTCCGGTCGGCCCGTGGTCGGCCCGTGGTCGGGGGGAGGCCGGGCCTCGGAAGATGCGACTTCGCACGAGAAAAACGGCTCTTCCGGGGCTCCTGCGTGCCCGTCGCCCGAAAACGCACGTCTCGGGACCGAGCCCGAACACGCCGTCGTACCGACAACACCGTCGAGGGCCCGATGACGCCGAGGACGAAGAGCCCGACCGATACGCTCGACCCCGACGGGCTCGTCGTGTGGGCACGCCGCTTCGCCGAGCATCTGCGCGTCCGCAACTACGCCGAGCGCACCATCGTCATCACGAACGTCGCCCTCTCGGGGTTCATCGAGTGGGCGGCCGACCGATCGCTCACAAGGCCGGGCGAGATCACCAAGCCGATCCTGGAGAGCTACCAGCGGTGGCTCTTCTACCGGCGGACGAGCAAGGGCAGGCCGCTCACGTTCTCGTCGCAGAGGATCTCGCTCACCAAGGTGAAGGGCTTCTTCCGGTTCCTCGCGCACCAGAACGTCCTGCTCGCGAACCCGGCCGCCGACCTCGAACTTCCGCGCGTGGAGCGTCGCCTCCCGCGGGCGATCCTGAACGAACGCGAGACCGAGCACGTCCTCGCCCAAGCGGACGTCGCCGACCCGCTCGGCCTCCGAGATCGGACGATGATGGAGGTGTTGTACTCGACCGGCATCCGCCGGTTCGAGCTGGCCGGGTTGCAGGTCTACGACCTCGACACCGACCGCGGCACCCTCACGATCCGACAGGGCAAGGGGCGGAAGGATCGCATCGTCCCCATCGGCGAGCGCGCCCTCCACTGGATCGCCCGCTATCTCGACGAGGTGCGCCGGACCCTCGTGGTGCCGCCGGACGGCGGCGTGTTGTTCCTCAACGAGCAGGGCCGCGCCCTCGCGCTCGACTACCTGACGAACCTGATGAAGGGCTACATCGACGCGGCGAAGCTCGGGAAGACCGGGGCGGTCCACATCTTCCGCCACACGATGGCGACCCTCATGCTCGAAGGCGGCGCCGACGTGCGCCTCGTGCAGGAGATGCTCGGCCACGCGAACATGAGCACGACGGCGATCTACACGCACGTCTCGATCCGCCACTTGAAGGCCGTGCACGACGCGACGCACCCCGCGGCGAAGCTCGCTCCGAAGAAAGTCGTCGAGAGCGCCGCCGAGGCCGTCGCCGAGAAGACCGACGTGCTCGCCGCTCTCGACGCCGAGGCCGACGAGGAGGGCTCCGAGTAGACCATCGCGACCGCGGCTCGTACGCTCGTCGTCGAGCCCTCACGCGGAAACACGCATCGGGGGTTCGGCTTCCATCATGGGCGCGACGTGTCTCCCGAAGGCCGAGAAAACCAGGACGAAAGTGTCGTCTGGGGCCGAGGAGCGCGTCGGGTCAACACTTCGGATGGAGTACGACGCCTTCGGCGTGGTCGAGACGGACTACGTTGCGAGCGGGTGGGATCCGCTGCCGTTCGGGTTCGCGGGCGGGTTGTACGACCGGGACACGAAGTTCGTGAGGTTCGGGGCGCGGGACTACGACCCGGAGACGGGGAGGTGGACGGCGAAGGATCCGATCGGGTTCGGGGGCGGGCTAAACCTCTATGAATACGCGGACTCGGATCCGATCAATCTTGTTGATCCTGACGGGCTTGATGCCTTCGGTGGCGACGCAATCTTCGAGTCTCGGCTTGAGGCGGACGGCTACGCGAGTCGCGATGACATCGCGACAATGCAGGGAAAGCGTGCCGAGGGCGCAAGCCTTGGTCTTGATGCGATGTTGGCCGGGCCGGCGACGAGTGCCGTCGGAGAGACGCTTGGACCGCTTGCGGTGCGCGGAGGCTCGTCCACGGACTGGCTTCGTCTACAGTATGGTGGAAAAGATCTGTTTCATATCGGTCGCCACGTCCTAAGCATGAAGGACTTGACGGCAGCTTTCGGGCGAAAATTCGCGGGTACCGTTAGATATAAGAAGTTCATCCACATCCAGTTCCAGAAGGGTCGGCACATTCCGATCGCGGCGTGGACCTGGCTGAAGTCGCGTTTCTTCTCAGTGGCTCCACTGATTCCGTTCTGGGGCGATGGGGACGAGAAGGATCCTTGCCCATGACAGCCTTGAGCTTCAAGTTCGAGGTGAAGAACGCCGTCGACGGGCACTCTTTCGTATCGATAGGCCCGTTCGATGCCTACTTGCCGAGCCTACCGCCGTTGGACGCGGTGCGCATGAATGCGCTTCTGGACGTGACGATGAGACTTCACGGGAGTGAACGCGCGTATGCGCTTTCGTGGGCAGACGAACTCACCGGCAGTCAAGTCAATCGCGTTGTCCTTCGAGAGGAGGTCCCGTGGCCGTGGCCGTGGTCACGACGCCCTCTGTGCCTGTGGGCGTTCGATCGGGGCGAATCGCGCGAAGCGGTCGAGTTGATCTGGCGGTCTCCGCGCATTGTTGTTGTCGATGAGTGGTCCTGCGTCAGCTTCTCCTCGCTGCAGCCACCGACGCTCCACGAAGTGGTACGCGCCGACACCGAACGCCTTAACGCTCCGCCATCGGGAAGATTCGTCCTGTTCGGCTTCCATGAGCACATGTGGATCGACGTTCACTCGGGGAGGTTCTCAGCGCGAGAGTTCGTCGAGCGGATGGGATCGGAGCGCACGGCCCACTCGTTGTCACTGGAGGAGGTGTTCAACGAGATGTGATCTGGGCGTTGCGGACGACGGACGAACGCCGGCCGCCGACCGTGAGTCGCGCCTTGTACCGGCGAGCGAGGTGCTCGGCGAGATCAACGACCGACGAGCGAAGCGGCGGCGGCGACGACCTCGACGGCGGCGACGACACCGGGACCACCGATCGCGTCGCGCGGGGGTTCCGGTCGGCGGTCCTTCACTTCGGCCGGCGCTTCGAGATCCCGCTCGCCGACGGCGGCGTCATCACTGCCCGCCACCTTGGGCGCCTCCTCGAACTCCGGATCGGGTTCGTCACGCGGCTCCGGTTCCGGTCCTCGCTCGACGGCGCGCCGAACCCGGTCCGGTGGGAAGGGCTCGACGTGCGTGGCGACGTGGTGTCCGGCAGGCTCGTGCTGGACGCCGGGGTTGCGTGAGGATCGGGTCGTGGTGTGGGCGGAGGTTGTGCTCGACGACGACGAGGTGGTCCCGTTCTGATCGGGGGCGGTGGTCGGTTTGGAGTTCCTCGGGTTTGGCCGGGCGATCACCGAACGCGGCGTGAACGAGGGGTACGCGGTCCTCGGGGGTGGGTTCGGAAGGTAATCGAGCGGTTCGGTCGGGCCGTCCCGCAGCCGAACGTTTCCGGGACGCACGATCACGCCGCCGGGGACACCGAGATTTCCGGCGTCGCCGAGGGGCTCGCCGGAGGGACTTGCGGGACAGCGCCCGCGAGGGCGCGGTGGACGATCGACCGGCCGACGTTCATGCGGCTGGCGATCTCCCTGATCGAGAGTCCCTCATCGCGGAGCTGCATCGCCTCGTCGAGATCGAACCGGCGCTCGGGTCGGCCGATCCGCTTCCCCCGACGACGCGCGGCGGCGACACCGGCCTTCGTGCGCTCCTTGATGGCGTCGGCTTCGTAGGCCGCCATGGCGGCCACGACCGCGAACACCATGCGGCCCGCAGCCGTGCTCGTGTCGATGCCGTCGTTGACGGAGATGAAGTCGATGGCCCGCTCGCGGAAGTCGTCGAGCGTGACGACGAGGTGGCGCACGCTTCGTGCCCACCTGTCGAACCGCCAGACGGCGACGACCTCGAAGCGGCCCTTCCGCGAGTCCGCCATGAGCTTGTCGAGCGCGGGGCGCCGGTCCTTCGTGCCCGAGTAGCCCTCGTCTACATACTCCCCGGCAACCTTCCATCCACGCTGCTCGGCCAGCCTGCGCAGCCCGTCGAGTTGGAGGTCGGCCTTCTGGTCGTTCGTGGAGACGCGGGCGTAGAGGGCGACGCGGCGGGGCGTGGAGGCCATGGCTCACCTACTCTGCCGGGCGGCGTCGGATCCATCACGAGGCCGAGCTGCGCGCCGGGGGCATGTCGCTTCGCGACGCGGCCAAGGCGCTCGGGGTCGGCGCGGCCACGCTGTCGAGGGCGATGAGCGCGCCGAACGTGTAGGGCTTGGAGGTGACGGTCAGCCCTTGGAGAGCTTCGCGAGGAGCATGAGGATGGCGAAGCCGACGATGCCCAGGACGAGGAGCACTGCCAACATGGCACCGCAGCCGGGGGCGCTCACGGGCTTCACCTCCTTCGCGACGTAGGTCGGGTCGATCGCCTTGATCTTGGCGATCAGGCCCTCGCGAAGCGCTTCCAGCTTCGGGCGCATGGAGTCCGGCACGTTCAGGTACTCGTAGCCCTCGGAG
>JACPFM010000205.1 GCA_016182965.1 Deltaproteobacteria bacterium
CTCCTCCGCCTCCTCCGCCTCCTCCGCCTCCTCCGCCCCCGCCTCCGCCTCCTCCGGCCGCCGCGGCCGCGCCCGCGCCCGTGCCCGTGATCGCGCCCGCGCCAGCACCCATGGTCGCGCACGCGCCTGCGTTCGCGCCTGCACCCGCGCCCTTCGCGCCTGCGCCTGCACCTGCGCCCGCGCCTGCGCCCGCGCCCGCGCCCGCGCCTGCAGCACCGGCTGCGCCTGCATTCGCGGCCGCGCGTGCTCCCGCCCCTGCGCCCGCTCGCGTCCCCTCCGTCGCCGCCGCGCCCGCGCCCGGCCGCGTCGAGGAGGCCGCGCCGCGATCGGGCCGACCCGACGATCTCACCAGCGAGCTCTTCGAGTCGATGCACGATCTCCACTTCATGCGCGACGCGCTCGACGGAGCCGACTTCGTCCTCGAGCTGCTCCGCGAGAAGGTGCCGACCGTCGTCACGCTCGTGCACTTCTACGACATCAACGCGAAGGAGTTCGTCGTCGTCAAAGCCCGCGCGCCCAACGCGAACGTCGTCAACGTGCGTACGCCCGAGGGCTCCGGGCTCGTCGGCGCGGCGCTCTCGACCGGCCGCGCGATCCACGTGAAGGACGCGGCGACCGACACGCGATGGATGCGCGATCGCTACGCGCAGGCCGGTCACGCGCACCCGAAGCAGATCGTGCTCATCCCGATGCGCTTCCATGGCCGTTACCTCGGCGCGCTCGAGCTCGCCGATCACACCGACGGCGAGGCGTTCGGCGACGCCGAGCTGCACGCGCTGCAATACGTCGGCGATCAGTTCGCCGAGTTCGTCAACGATCGCGGCGTCCAGATCCAGCGCGGCGCGGACTCCACCGGCTCGTTCCAAGTGATCGACTCGGTGCGCCCGCCACCGCGCCGCTGAGCAAGGCGGCCACGTGCGCGGCGGAGACGAGAGTCGCATCGCCCGCGTGCGCAGGTGGGTGCTCGTCTCCGCGATCATCGTCGCGGCCGTCATCCTCGCGGTGGTCACCTACCGCACCACCTTCCAGCTCGACGCGATCCGCGCGCAGGCCGTGTTCGAGGCGACGCTCGGCCTCGCCGACGAGAAGGTCGACCGCGTCGATCGCGCGATCGTCGAGGCCGACGACGCCGTGATGGCGCTCGGGGAGGGCGGCCGCGCCGACGACATCCCGCGTCGCTGGCGCGGGCAGGCCGCGCGAAGGACCCCGACGGTCGCGCACGTGCTCGTGCTCGACAGCGGTTCGGCGCGCGAGATCGTCGCCTTCGCCTCGCGCATGCCGAGCCCGGCCGACGACGCGCTCCGGCTCCTTCTGCTGCGACGCATCCTCCCCGACGTCGATCTCTCGACGCTGCCGCTCGGGCAGCTGAAGCACCTGCACCGAGCCTACGACGGGGCCTTCTTCCTCGTGAGCTACTGGCGCGCGCAGCAGATCCACGGCGACGGCTCCAGCACCGAGCGCCTCATCATCGTCAACCACGATCGCGACGCGGTCGCGCGCGAGCTGCTCGAGCAGGTGGTGCCCGATCCGCGGGTCCCCACGGCGCGCGTCAACGTCGTCGACGACGAGGGGCGCGTGGTCTTCGGGCCTCCGCTGTCGAAGAGCGATCTCATCGTCGCCAAGCGGTTCCCGACGACGCTGTACGCCTGGCGCCTGCAGGTCGCGCCGACCGCATCGGGGGAGCTCGCCCTGAAGGCGCGCCGGCGGCGGCTGCTCGAGATGTCGCTCCTCGCGCTCTCGTGCGTGGTCGTCGTCGCCGGCGTCGTCGCGCTGCTGCTCGCGACCGCGCAGGAGCGCCGGTTGGCCGCGCTTCGCGGCGAGTTCGTCGCCAACGTCTCGCACGAGCTGAAGACGCCGCTCGCGCTGGTCCGCATGTTCGGCGAGCTCCTGATGACCGGGCGCGTCGCCTCCGAGGAGAAGCGGCGCGACTACCTCTCGATCATCGTGCGCGAGAGCGAGCGCCTCACGGCGCTGATCGAGAACGTGCTCGATTTCGCCCGCGTCGAGCGCGGGAAGGCCGCGTACGACTTCGCGCCCGCCGACGTGCCGACGGTGGTGGGTCGCGCCGTCGACGCGTGCCGCTACCGCGCCGAGACGGAGGGCATGAGGCTCGAGGTCGACGTGCAGGACGGGGCGGGCGAGGCGGTGGTCGACGAGCGCGCCCTGCAGCTCGCCGTGATCAACCTCGTCGAGAACGCGATCAAGTACGCGTCGGGCACCGGCGCGGTGCGCGTGGAGGTCGCCCCCGACGGCGGCGATCGGGTGGCCGTGCGGGTCATCGATCACGGCTCGGGCATCGACCCCGACGATCGCGAGCGCATCTTCGAGCGCTTCTACCGCGGCAAGCGGGCCGGCGAGCGGCAGGTCCGCGGCAGCGGCATCGGGCTGTCGCTGGTGTGGCACGTGGTGCACGCGCACGGCGGCGAGGTCTTCGTGCAGGAGACGCCCGGGGGCGGGAGCACCTTCGTCGTGCGCATCCCCGTCGCGGGGCCGGGCTGATCAGGGGGGCCTTCCGGTCGGCCCGACGACGCACTAGCGTGCGCACGCCCCGCCCAATGATCATGGAAGCCACCGAAAACACCGTGCTGCTCGGCCGTCCGCTGTCGCTCGAGGATCTCGAAGACGTCGCCCGTCGTCGTCGCAAGGTCGGCCTCGCCGACGACGCCCGCGCGCAGGTCGTCGCTGCGCGCGCGGCGATCGACGCGCTGGCCGCCGGCGGCGACGCGGCGCCCAACGTGTACGGTGTGAACACCGGGTTCGGGGCGCTCTCCGAGACGCGCATCGGCGCCGCCGACATCCGCAGGCTCCAACGGAACCTGATCCGCAGCCACTGTTGCGGCGTCGGCGCCGCGCTGCCGACCGAGGTCGTGCGCGGGATGCTGCTCCTCCGCGCGCAGGTCCTGGCGATGGGCCACAGCGGCGTGCGCGATCTGGTGGTCGATCGCCTGTGCGCGATGCTCAACCGGGGCGTGCACCCGCGCGTGCCCTCCCAGGGCTCGGTCGGCGCCTCGGGCGATCTCGCGCCGCTCGCGCACCTCGCGCTCACCCTCATCGGCGAGGGCGAGGCCGAGCTCGACGGCGTGGTGATGCCCTCGGCCGAGGCGCTCGCCAAGGCGGGGATCTCGCCGATCGAGCTCGAGGCCAAGGAGGGCCTCGCGCTGATCAACGGCACCCAGTACATGACCGCGATCGGCGCGCTCTCGGTGCTCGACGGCGAGGCGCTCGCGCGGGTCGCCGACGTCGCCGGCGCGATGAGCGTCGAGGCGCTGCTCGGATCGCGCCGGCCGTTCGACGAGCGGCTGATGGCCGTCCGGCCGCACCCCGGGCAGGCCGCGAGCGCCGCGACGCTGCGCAAGGTGCTCGGCCCGACGGCCGCGAGCGAGATCGGCTCGAGCCACGTGCACTGCAAGAAGGTGCAGGACGCCTACTCGCTCCGCTGCATGCCGCAGGTGCACGGCGCCACGCGCGACGCGCTCGGCTGGGCGCGCAAGATCCTCGAGGTCGAGGTCAACGCGGTCACCGACAACCCGCTGGTCTTCCTGAACGAAGGCGAGCGCGCCGATCTGATCAGCGGCGGCAACTTCCACGGCGAGTACCTGGCGATGGCGCTCGACCTCGCGGCGATCGCGCTCGCCGAGCTCGCCAACGTGAGCGAGCGGCGCGTCGAACAGCTGGTCAACCCGCACCTTTCCGGCGGCCTCACGCCGTTCCTCGCGCCGAACAGCGGCCTGCACTCCGGCTTCATGATCGCGCAGGTCGCCGCCGCGTCGCTGGTCAGCGAGAACAAGGTCCTCTGTCATCCGGCGAGCGTCGATTCGATCCCCTCGTCCGCGGGCAAGGAGGATCACGTGTCGATGGGCTCCGTCAGCGCGCTGAAGCTGATGCGCGTCGTCGACAACGTGCGCCGCGGGCTCGCCATCGAGGTGCTCGCCGCCACGGCCGGTCTCGACCAGCGGCTCCCGCCCAAGCCGTCGTCGGGCGTCGAGGCGGCGCACTCGTTCGTGCGCGAGCAGATCCCCGCGATCACCGACGACCGGCCGCTCTCGCCCGAGATCGAGTGGGTCGCCGTGCAGATCCAGCAAGGCGCGCTGCTCGGCGCCGTGGAGCGCGCGGTCGGCGCGCTCTGACCGATCGCAGGTGCCTCCACTCGGGTGGGGCGTACGCTCGTCCTGTCACGCGCCGCCCGCGCTGACAGGAGGGGCTCATGCACGTCGTCCTCGTCGGTCCCGAGCTCGAGGAGAACCTGTCGCTGCGGTACCTGCACGGCGCGCTCGCCGCGGCCGGTCACGAGGTCACGCTCGTGCAGTTCGACTTCCCGCGCGACGTCGAGCGCGCGGCGCAGCAGATCGTCGCCGCCCGGCCGGACGTCGCCGGCTTCTCGATGGTCTTCACGCGTCGCGCCGAGGAGTACGCGGCGCTGATCGCGCGCACCCGCGAGCTGGGTTGTCGCGCGCTCACCGTGGCCGGCGGCCACTTCGCCGCGTTCCACCCCGAGCAGCTGCTCTCCGACCTGCCCGCGCTCGACGTCGTGGCCATCGGCGAGGGCGGGCGGGTCCTCTGCCAGATCGCGCGAGATCCGCGCGCCCTGTCGTCCATCCCCGGCCTCGTGTTCCGCGACGGCGAAGAGCTCCGCCGCACGCCGCCGGCCGCGCCCCCCGAGGACCTCGACGAGCTGCCGTGGCCGACGCACCGCCGCCCGTTCGATCGGTACATGGGCCTGCCGATCGTGAACATGCTCGGCTCGCGCGGCTGCACCCACGGGTGCGGCTTCTGCTCGATCGCCGCCTGGCACAAGCTCTGCGGCGGCTCGCGCTACCGCGTGCGCTCGCCCGCGAACATCGCCGGCGAGATGGGCTGCCTCTATCGCGAGGGCGTCCGCGTCTTCAACTTCCACGACGACAACTTCCTCGGCCGCGACGCGGCGGCGAACCTCGCGCGCTACCGGGCGCTGCGCGACGCGCTCGCGGCGCAGGGCGTGGGCAAGATCGCCTTCCAGATCAAGGCCCGCCCCGACTCGATCGATCCGGAGCTGTTCGCGCTCTTGCGCTCGATGGGCCTGTTCCGCGTGTTCCTCGGCATCGAGGCGGGCACCGAGACCTCGCTCCGGAACCTCGGCCGCGGGCAGAAGCTCAGAGACAACGTGCGCGCCCTCGAGATCCTCAACGGCCTCGATCTGCACGTCGCGTTCAACCTGCTGGTCCTCAACCCGGAGTCGACGTTCGAGGACCTCGAGGGCAACGTCGCGTTCCTGCGCGCCCACCTCGACAACCCGATGAACTTCTGCCGCACGGAGATCTACCAGGGTACGCCGCTCGAGCGGCGGCTCCGCAAGCAGGACCGGCTGCTCGGCGACTACTGGGGCCTCGACTACGCGATCGGCGACGAACGCGCGCAGCGGGCGTTCGACCTGTTCCGCGACGCGTTCCACCAGCGGAACTTCGGCGCCCACCCGCTGCACTACCTCTCCGGGCAGGTCGACTACGAGCACCAGCTGCGCATGGACTTCTTCGGCACGACGCCCGAGGTCCGCGCCGCCGCCAAGGGGTTCGTGCGCGCGGTGAACGCCAACACCGTGCAGCACCTCGACGACGTGCTCCGCGAGGTGCGCCGCGGCGGCGGGAGCGAGGCGTTCAAGCGCGAGCTCTTCGAGCGCGTGCACGCCGACGACGAGCGCCTGCACGTCGAGGGGCAGCTCGTCCTGCGACGCATCCGCGATCTCGGCGAGGTCGTCGCCGCTCGTCGACAGGGCAGCTCGCTGCGCACGCGCGCCGCCATCGCCGCCGCGGCGGCGTTCGCCCTCGTCAGCTGTCGACCGCCGGAGACCGCGCCGATGGAGGCCGCGCCGCCGCCGCCGCCCACCACGTCGGGCGCGCCGCCGGAGCCGGCGCCCGACGCCGGTTGGTTCATCGAGCCGCCCGCGGCCGACGCGTCGTTCGACGCGGTGGCGCTCGCCGACGCGATCGCGACCGATACCGGCTTCGACGCGGGCAGCCAGCAGCAGAAGAAGGACGCCGGCGTGAAGAAGGACGCCGGTGTGTACGTCCCGCCGGTGTACACCGCGCCGATGGAGGCCGCGCCGCCGCCCCCGCACCACATGGAAGCGGCGCCGCTCTGGAAGAAGGGCAAGAAGCCATGAACGGGCGGGAGCCCCTCTCGGGCACGCGCCGTGTCGCTGCTCGTGGAGGGTGGGTCGTCAGTTCTCAGTCGTCAGTCGTCAGTTCGAAGACGGAGAGCCGCGTTGCCGCTGCTCTCTCTGACTGACGACTGAGGACTGACGACTGACGACCGAGCGCACGCGCCAGGTTCGGCGGCGACAGCGATCGACCAACGCGGACGCTGACTCAGATCAGACCACCCGTGCGCGCCACACGCGCGCCGGCGACGGCACGCGCGGCGCGCCGGGCACCTCCGCGAGATCGACGGGCTCCGCCTCGGTGAAGCCCGCCTCGGCGAAGAACGCGCGCACGTCGGCCTCGTCGCGGAAGT
Organism: Deltaproteobacteria bacterium; assembly: GCA_016182965.1. GTDB lineage: Bacteria > Myxococcota_A > Polyangia > Polyangiales > JADJMO01 > JALHOE01. Next base: position 6,487 of record JACPFM010000205.1, read on the forward strand.
CCTCGCGCGCGCCGCGCCCGCGGGTGACCAGGCGGATGGCCGCCTTCAAGACGTTGGCGCCGACGCGGATCGCGCGGCCGCCTTCGGCGGCGCGCAGATCGCACAGGAAGACCCCGGTTGCGTGGGCATCGGCTTCGCCTCGGGGCCTTCCGGCGAGCGCCTGGCGGATGGACCGCGCGATCTTCAGCTGCTCTTCGCGCGTGAAGTAGCCGAGCAGCCCCTCGGCGACGATCGCCGGGCGCTCGGCGCCCTCGAGGTGGGCGGCGAGCGCGTCGGCGAAGTCGTCGGCGAGCACGTCGTGGCTCGCGTGCGAGAGGCGGCCACCGAGGCGCGCGCGCAGATCGCCGGGGATGCGCGCGCGCTTGGCTTCGACCATGTGCGGCAGATCGATCTCGACGTAGCGCACCCCGTGATCGAGCGCCCAGGTGACGCCGCGCCGCGAGAGCCCGGCGCCGAGCTCGACGACGCGATCGGGGGCCGCCTGCGCGAGCGCATGATCGATCGCGAGGTGGCGTTGCGCGAGGTACTGCGGCATCGACGGCACGCCCGGGGCGACCGCGGCCACCCACTCGCCGGCGAGCCGGAAGCTCCAGAAGAGCGCCGCCCCGGTGCCGGTCGCGAACAGATCGGCGTGCTTCAGCCCGAGCCGTCGCCAGACGTACGCGGTGTAGTGGGCGGTCGGCCCGATCTTCTGGTCGCGTCCTTCGGGCATCGCTCCGTCTCCTCCTGCGTCGAACCCCAGGTCATGATAGGGAGACGCGATGGCAGCCGACCAGGGCGAGGGAGAGCTCGATCCGCGCATTCGCCGGACGTTGGAGCTCGTCTACCAGGTCGAGGGCGTCGTCGCGGCGAAGGTGTGGGCCATGCCCGACCGCATCGCCATCGGCGTGAAGATCGGCGCCGGCCACGGCGCCGCCGAGGTCCTCGCGCGCCTGGAGCAGGTGACGGTCGCCTTGCGGGAGCCGGGCGAGACGTGGGACTTCGGGCTGCTCGAGGGCGACGCGTAGCATCGGTTGCACGGACCTTCCGTGGAGCGACGATCGAGGGTTCACCGGAGGAAGTGCACGAACCCGATCCAGGCGGCGATCGCGGCGGCGGGAAGGCCGAGGGCCGGTGAGACCAGGCGGATGCGCACGCTGTCGCGGCGGAGCGCGTCGACGCGATCGCGCGTCGCGTGTCGCCGCATCACGATGACGACGCAGTAGAGGTTGGCCGCGACGGCGACGAGGCCGGCCGCGACCTTCGTCGAGTGGAGCGCGGTCCATGACGGTACCCGAAGCGCGAGCGCGACCCCGGTCGCGAGCACCGCCGCGAGCAGGGGCAGCTCGATCCAGACATCGAGCAAGAAGTGCGTGCGCGCGGCGCGACGGAGCGCGTCGTCGTCGCGCGCGCCGAGCTCGACGAAGCCCTCGACCATCACCAGCGCGCCCCACGCCCCGAGCGCGAGGAGGTGGCCGCTCGCGAGCGTGTCCATGCATTCTGTGTTTACAGAACGCAGGTCGCTCGTCAAGCCGCGGCGCGATCAGCCGCCGAGATCGAGGATGGCGATCTCCGGCAGGCACGCGAACCGCACGCGGAGCACCGACGTGCCCGAGCCGGAGCTCACGTGCAGCGGCGTCTTGCCCTCGTACCAGCCGCGGTCGTAGTCGCCCGAGCCGGGTGGGCGCCACAGCGGCCCGAACCACGGGACGCGCACCTGCCCGCCGTGTGTATGGCCGGCGAGCGCGATGGTCGCGCGTCCGTCGATCGCCGGGTGTCCGATCGGCGCGTGCATCAGCGCGATCGTCGCGACGTTCGCGGGAACGCGCGCGAACGCGGTGGCGACGTCGGCGTGACCGGCGAACGGATCGTCGAGCCCGACGATCCACAGATCGTCGCGCACCTTCACGCTCTCGTTGTCGAGGAACCGTACGCCGGTCGACGCGTAGAACGCGCGCGCGTCGCCGCGCACCGGTCGCCAGTGCTCCCAGTTGCCGTGCACCGCCACGACGCCGAGCGGCGGCTTCAGCGCCGCGAGCGCGGTGAGGACCGGCCGGGCGACCTCGAGGTCGCCCTCGTCGACCGTGTCGCCGGTGATCGCGATCAGATCGGGGCGCTCCTCGGCGACGCGCGCGACGAGCTTCCTCTCGCGCAGGCCGAAGCCGCCGGTGTGCAGATCGCTCAGGTGCGCGACGCGCACGCGCTTCGTCGGAGCGCTGCGCGCGTGGTGCGAGACGACGAGCAGGTGCGGCTCGACGACGGCGTCGACGGCGCAGAGCAGCGCCAACCCCGCGATCGCGCGTCGGAGCTTCCGGCCGATCGCAGGTCGCTTGTCGCTCACGCCTTCACTTCAGCACGCTGCGCGCGATCACGATCTTCTGCACCTGCGAGGTGCCCTCGTAGATCGTGGTCACCCGCACGTCGCGGAGGTGGCGCTCGGCGGCGAACTCGCGGGTGTAGCCGTAGCCGCCGAGGACCTGCACCGCGCGGTTGCAGATGCGCACCGCAGCCTCGGAGGAGAAGACCTTCGACATCGAGGCCTCCTTGGAGAACGGGACGCCGCGCTCCTTCATCGAGGCGGCGCGGAGGCAGAGCAGGCGCGAGGCGTCGAGCTCGGTCTTGCTGTCGGCGATCATCCACTGGATGGCCTGGAAGTCGGCGAGCGGCTTGTCGAACTGCTTGCGGTCCTTGGCGTAGGCGATCGCCTCGTCGAGCGCCGCCGTGGCGATGCCGATGGCCTGCGAGCTGATGCCGATGCGGCCGCCGTCGAGCGCCATCATCGCGATCTTGAAGCCGCCGTTCACCTCGCCGAGCAGCGCGTCGTCGGGCACCTCGCAGCCGTCGAACGTGAGGCTGACGGTGTTGGAGCCGCGCAGGCCCATCTTGTCCTCGTGGTGCCCGATGATCAGGCCCTTCTGCCCCTTCTCGACGAGGAAGCAGGAGATGCCGCCGGTGCCCGGGCCGCCGGTGCGCGCCCACACCACCATCACGCCGGCGTGCGCGCCGCTCGTGATCCACATCTTCTGGCCGTCGATGACCCAGCCGCCGTCGATCTTGCGCGCGGTGGTGCGCATCGCGCCCGCGTCGCTGCCGGCGCCCGGCTCGCTGAGCGCGAAGGCGCCCGCGGCGTACGTGCCGTCGGCGAGCTTCGGGCAGTGCCGCTCGGCCTGCGCCTTGGTGCCGAAGCGCGCGATGACCTCGCCGACCATGTTGGTCACCGCCATGGTCACCGCCGTCGAGGCGCACGTGCGCGCGATCTCGGTCATCGCGAGCGAGTAGGCGACGACGCCCGCCTCGGCGCCGCCGAGCGCCGCCGGCACGTTCACCGCCATCAGCCCGAGATCGGCGAGCCCCTTGAGCAGGTCGGCGGGGAAGCGCTCGTCGCGATCGATCGCGGCCGCCTGCGGGAGGATCGTCTTCTGCGCGTAGTCGCGCGCGGTCTGCTGGACGAGGGACTGGGTGTCGTTGGGGGAGAAGTCCATGGGAGCTCCAGTCGTCAGTCGTCAGTCGTCAGTCGTCAGTCGTTCAGTTCAGTCGTTCAGTCGTTCGTTCGTTCCGTCGTTCCGTCGTTCAGTCGGTCGTCGCGGCTCTCGTTCTCGGCTGACGACTGACGACTGAAGACTGACGACTAGGGCAGCTCACCGACACCTTCGTCGGCCACGAGGCCTTGTTCACGTACTTGAGCCCCATCAGCACGTCGACGACGCAGTCGACCGAGGCGTCGAGGGCGGGATCGTCGATCGCGACGCCGGCCGAGAGCGGCTTGCCGCCCTTGTCGATGTAGAGGGTCGCGATCATCTTGCCCTTGCTGCCGTTGCGGCAGGCGCCGAGCTTGCCTTTGGCCTTCTCGAGGACCGGCCAGACGCTGTCCTGGGCGCCGGGATCGGCGGGCCGGTCGTCGTCGTCGAGCGCCCACCCGTAGGTGTGGCCCTGCACCTCGCCCTCCTTGGCGTCCATGGGAGGGCCGAAGTTCTGCGCCTTGATGGAGTCGATGATGCACTTCTCGACGGTGCGGCTGCCGAGATCGCTCTGCTTGACGTACGCCCACTTCACCGAGCCGTCCTTGTGGGTGCGCACCGTGAAGGTGAGCTTGCCTTCGACGACGGGGTGCTTCTTCTGCTCGGCGAGATAGCAGTCGTTCCAGGACGACTTGAGCGACTCGACCTTCTTCTTCCAGACGCTCGGATCGACCGCGCCGAGGTCGTACTCGATCGCCGGAACGCCGCCCTTCTTCGGGGCGTCGGTCTCGACGTCGGTCTTCGGCGGCTTGGGCGCCTCGGGCGGCGGCGTGTTGCCGCTGCACGCGATGAGCGCTGCCGCGGCTGCGGCAGCGGTCCAGAGTCCAGAGTCTAGAGTCCAGAGCCAAACACCACGCATCGACCAAAACCCCTCTCGCGCCAACACGCGCGCAATCCAAGGGGCAGGCTCGCGCACCTGCCCCGTAGTACCTCTGTCTCGGACTCTAGACTCTAGACTCTAGACTCTAGACCGGACTCCCCGACCTCACTTCAAGGCGTTCGCCGCGATGACGATGCGCTGGATCTCCGAGGTGCCCTCGTAGATCTCGGTGATGCGCGCGTCGCGGTAGTGACGCTCGAGCGGGAACTCCTTCGAGTAGCCGTAGCCGCCGAAGATCTGGATGGCCTTGTGGGCGACGCGGGTCGCCATCTCGGAGGCGAACAGCTTGGCGATGGCCGACTCCTGCGTGTGGCGGACGCCCTTGTCCTTCATCGAGGCGGCGCGCCAGATGAGCAGGCGGGCGGCGTCGATCTCGGTCGCCATGTCGGCGAGCATGAAGGCGATCGCCTGGTGGTTGGCGAGCGGGACGCCGAACGACTTGCGGTCCTTGCTGTACTCGACGGCCTTCTCGAACGCGGCGCGCGCGATGCCGAGCGCCTGCGCGGCGATGCCGATGCGGCCGCCGTCGAGCGTGGCCATCGCCACCTTGAAGCCCTCGCCGACGTTGCCGAGGCGGTGCTCGTCGGAGAGCTCGATGTTCTCGAAGAACACGGTGCAAGAGTGGGCGCCGTGGATGCCCATCTTCTCGTCGGGCTTCTCGCGCGAGTAGCCGGGCGTGTCCTTGTCGATGAGGAAGGCGGTGTGCTTGGCCTTGCCGACGGTGGACTTCTCGGAGATCGCGAAGACGATGATCGTGTCGGCGTGCGGGCCGTTGGTGATCCAGTTCTTGCTGCCGTTGATGAGCCACTTGTCGCCCTTCCTCTCGGCGAACGTGGCCATCGTCTGCGCGTCGGACCCGCTCATCGGCTCGGTGAGGCCGAAGCACCCGAGCTTCTCGCCCGAGGCGTAGGGGCGCAGCCAGCGGTCCTTCTGCGCGGGCGTGCCGAACTTGTAGACCGGGTCGCAGTAGAGCGAGTTGTTCACGCTCATGATCACGCCGGTCGAGGCGCAGGCGCGGCAGATCTCTTCCATCGCCAGCGCGTAGGACACGTTGTCCATGCCGGCGCCGCCCCACTCGTCGGGGATGGCGACGCCCATGAACCCGAGCTCGCCGAGCCGCTTGACGAGCTCGCTCGGCCAGCGGCCGTTCTTGTCGATCTCGGCGGCCTTCGGCTCCACTTCCTTCACCGCGAAGTCGCGCGCGGTGTCGCGGATCATGCGTTGCTCTTCGGTGAGCTCGAGGTCCATGAAACCCCCTTACCGGAGGAGGCGCGCGGGGGGTAGGGGGCGCGCGCGGGGGGCTGATTTCGAGCGTGTCGGCCGGTCTTCCGCGCGTCACCGCGGCGCGTCCGGCTCCTCCTGCTCGTCCTCCTCCTCGGCCCTTCGAGGCCAGAACTCGCGGCTCCGCACGTAGGCGACCCCGTAGACGATGGCGCTCGCCGCGTAGGCGGTGGCGATGGCGCCCCAGAGGCCGGTCCGCTGCTTGACGAACACCACGGCGAGCATCGACAGCGGGATCTGCACCAGGAGCACGACGATGAGGTCGAGCCGCAGGGTCTTGCGGGTCGCGCCGATGCCGCTGAAGGCGTTGCCGAGGACGATCGCGGCGCCGTAGGTGACGTAGCTCGGACCGACCGCGGCGAGGTACTCGCGGCCGATCTCCACGACGCGCGGGGTCGGATCGAAGAACTGCAGGAGCGGCGCGCCCCACAGCGCCATCGTGTACGCGAGCAGCCCCATGAACACGGCGTCGTATCCCGCGGCCCACCAGCCCGCCCAGCCGGCGCGGCGCATCTTGCCGGCGCCCATGCACGTCCCGGTGAAGGTCTGCGCGGCGGAGCCCCAGCCCATCGAGATGAAGAGCGCGGTCGTCTCCACGCGGAACACGATCCCGTAGGCGGTGCTCGCCGTCTGATCGGCCTCGGTGGTGAACGCGTGCGCGATGAGCGCGCTGGTCGCCACGAACGCGCCGACGCGCACCACGAACTGGGTCGACGAGGGCCAGCCGATCTTCCAGATCGCCGCGAGCTCCTTGCGCTGCGGCCGCACCCACTCGCGGCGCGGCTTGAGGATGCGGTCGCCGCGCGCCGACGCGAGCCAGACGACCGCCGGGATCAGCGCGAGCGAGCGCGCGATCACCGTCGCCCAGGCGGCGCCGACCAGCTCCATCCGTGGCGCGTGGAGCGCCCGCGCGATCGGCAACGACCAGTCGAAGACCGCCGGGCGCTCGCCCTGCCCGTAGACCAGCAGGATGGCAAGGAAGAAGTTGAGCACGTTGCCGCCGACGAGGATCGCGACCGGCGTCTTCGACGAGCCGAGCGCGCGCATGATCGACGTGAGCTGCAGGAGGAAGAAGATCGAGAACGAGCCGCCGACGATGACGCGGAGGTACTCGACGCCCATCCGCGCGACCTCGCCCTTGGCGCCGACCAGGCCGACCATGATCGCCTGGGCGCCGAAGACGCCGACGAAGCCGTAGAGGATCGAGAGACCGAGCGTGAGCAGGAGCGACTGCCACCCGACGCGCCTCACGCCGTCGAGATCGCCCGCGCCCTTGCGTTGAGAGAGGATCGCGGCGGTGGCGGTGGAGAGGCCGTAGCTGATGATCGTGCCGACCGCGGCGATCTGATCGCAGATGCCCACGGCGCCGATCGCCGGCCCGGCGCGATCGGCCGGCAGACGTGCGATGAGGTAGGCATCGACCAGGTTGAAGGTCACCTGCAGCGCCATGCCGAGCGCGATCGGCAGGCCGAAGCGGAAGACCTCCCACCCGAGCGGACCGGCGACGATGCGGCGCGTCTGCGGCGCGAAGACATCGACGGTCGACGTGTCGCGCGGGTCGGGCATCGGGCGAGGCGGTGGGCTGGTACGGCGCACCGTACGGTCGTCCCCGGATACTTCCCCAACGTGATGCGCCGTACCAGGAATAGTTGTGGGACACCGGCCCCGCGCTCGCTCGCTCGACGGGGCCGCGCGGCGAGAACGACATCGCGTGCCTCCGTTCGCGTCGCGCACGGTACACTCTGCCGGCGATGCCCACCCCGTACGAGTCGGAGGAGTTCTTCCAGCAGATCCTGGTCAAGGCCGTCGCCGCCAACGCGAGCGACGTGCACCTGAAGGTGGGGCAGCCGCCCGGCGCGCGCATCCGCGGCGACATGGTCTACTTCAAGACCGATCGCCTGAAGCCCGACGACACCGAGGCGATGGCGCGCCACGTGATCAAGGATCCGAACGTCAAGCGCGACCTCTCGCAGCTCATGGAGCACGACACGTCGTACGCCGTGCGCGGCGCCGGTCGCTTCCGCGTCAACGTCTACCGGCAGCGCGGCACGCTCGCGGTGGTGATGCGCGCCATCCCGCAGGTCATTCCCACGTTCGAGCAGCTCGGCGCGCCTCCGGCGTGCAAGACCTTCTCCGACAAGGACCGCGGCCTCGTGCTGGTGGTCGGCGCGGCCGGCAACGGCAAGTCGTCGACGCTCGCCGCGATGATCGGCGAGATGAACCGCTCGCGCGCCCTGCACATCGTCACCGTCGAGGATCCGATCGAGTTCCTCCACGAGGACCAGATGTCGAGCATCTCGCAGCGCGAGGTCGGCCTCGACACCGGCAACTTCGCGAGCGCGCTGCGCGCCGCCCTCCGCCAGGACCCGGACGTCATCCTGGTCGGCGAGATCCGCGACGAAGAGACGATGGACATCGCGCTGAAGGCGGCCGAGACGGGCCACCTGGTCCTCTCGACGCTGCACACGCCCGACGTCGCGCGCACCGTCGGCCGCATGCTCGCCTTGGCGCCGAACGCCGACGTGCACGAGCTCCGCGAGCGCATCGGCGACAACCTGCAGGGGATCGTCGCGCAGCGCCTGCTCCCGCGGAAGGACGGCGCGGGGCTCACGCTCGCCGCCGAGGTGCTCGTCTGCAGCGGCACCGTGCGCGAGGCGATCAAGAAGCCCGATCAGAACCCGACGCTCAAGGAGTGCATGGAGAAGGGCGTGCACCCCTACGGGATGCAGACGTTCGAGATGCACCTCAAGCAGCTCGTCGCGCAGGGACTCCTCGACAAGGAGATCGGGCGCGCCGCGATGTCGTTCTGACGCGCCCTCGCGGTCTTCGGCCCCGCCGCCGCTCGCCCGCTTCGCTGGTCGAAGGTCAAAGGAGTCGTCGGCCTCACGGCCAGGTGCGAACGGCCGCCGCCGCGTCGGGCATCTCCTGTCCGAGCGCGAGCTGGGCGGTTCGAGCCTTCAACAGGTACCAGGCCGACGGCGTGTGCAGCGCCTCGAGGGCGGCGATCCGATCCCGGACCGGACGCTCCTCCCACGCCGCCGGAAAGCGGTCCTCGGGGATCGGCGCGGGGAACGTGACGAACACGGCCGCCGCGATCGCGAGGTTGTACGCCCGCTCGTCGCCGCCTTCGGCGGTGCGGGCGCGCTCGACTCGGAGACGCATGTTCGTCGGGCACGCCCGAACGCCGCGGCGGAACAGCGACGCGTCGTCGCGCCAGGCGAGCGCCGCGTTCGCGGCCAGCGCGGACTGCGCGAGGACGAAGACCGCCACGGCCGCGGCGACGACGTCGCGCGCGCGCGGGGCACGCAGCGCACGCGACAGCGGGATCGCGACGAGCGCGATCAACCAGAAGGAGGGCAGGAACAGCAGACGATCGGCGACGAGCTGGATGCCGGGGAAGAACACGTGCGACACGACCACGTACGAGGCGCCGAACCCGAGCACGGCGTGGGCCAGGAGATCTCGCCGCCGCATGCCCCAGGCGAGCGCCAGGGCGCACGCCGCGATCACCGCGGCCCCGAGCGCGCCGGGGAGCGTCGGCCGCGCGACGGGGACGATCGACGCGTCGCTGTAGTCCGGGCACAGCTCGATGCCGGACCCGGCGTGCGCGACGTAGTGGCCGAGCACCTGCGGCACGGCAAACGCGCGGGTCGTCGCGGGCAGCGCGTAGAGCGGGTTGTCGAAGAAGTGCTGCTCCTCGCCGTGACCGAAGGGGATGCGACCGACACGGAACGACGCATAGGCCAGGAGGACGAGCGCCGAGGCCGCCAGGATCGCGCCCATGGCCCGCCGATCGCGCGGGCCGCGCATCCACGCGAGGAGCGGGGCGAGCACCGTCATCGGCAACGCCGACTCCTTCGAGAGGGCCGCCGCCGCGAGCGCGATCCCCACGACCACGGGTCGGCGCGCCAGCGTCGCGTCGAGCGCGACGAGGGCGAACAACGCCGCGAGCAGCTCGCCGCGTCCGGTCGCGCTCGGGACCACGTCGGCGTGGATCGCGAGCGCAGCGAACGCGGCGACGATCAGCGCGCGCGCGCCCGGACCGAGCTCGTCGCCCGCGAAGGCGCGCAAGAACCGTGCGGCCATCCACAGCACGGCGAAGAACAGGAGCAGGTTCGTGAGGTGGAAGACGAAGGGGCGCCCGCCGCCGACGTGCCAGTCGATCCAGTACGTCAGGGTGGTGAACGGGCGCCAGGTCATCGGCCCGTCGGGATCTCCGAAGGCGTGCCCCCAGAAGCGGCGCAGGAAGATCGCGCTCGCCGACAGGGGGCCGGTCACGCCGGGGTGCGCCTCGATCGATCGATGATCGTCGAAGGTCAGCTCGGCGCGGAGCGACGACGCGTGCAGGAGCGCGCCGAACGCCGCGACGCCAACCGTAGGCGGCCTTCGTGCCCGGTGTCACCGGGCACGAGCGCGTCATCGCGCGCGCGGCTTCATGACCTGCGTCGGCGCAACGCCGAGCCGATCACGAGGCCACCGACGATCACGACGCCGATCCCGAAGCGGCTCACCCGCCCCGGCAGGTTGCGCAGCTTCGCGAACTCCGGCGGGGTCGCGAGCACGATGACCCGGAGGTTCTGCGGGACGACGGCCTTCTTGCCGTGCCGCTGCTCGAGGTAGTTCGCGAGCGTCTCGCGCTCCTTGCCGCTCTCGCTCGGCAAATCGACCACGCCCTCGGGGTAGGAGAGGTCGAGATCCGCGTCGTCAGGCACCTCGATCCACAGCTCGTTCGACGGCCCGAGCGGATACCACCGCGCGACGTCGTCCTTGGTGTGCGGCGGCTCGTCGACGAGCACGACGGCGTCGCGCGGGAGCGTGCCGAGGCCGGAGCGGTTCCACTCCCTCTCCAGTCGGGCGTATTCCTCATCGGTGTAGCCCAAGAGCTCCTTGTAAACATATTCGTTATGCTGTCCCAAATTGGGGGCGGGGTAGCGAACGCGCAGGTGCCCATAGCCGGACATCCGCAGAGGGCTGCCGGGGAAAAGATAGCTCCACCCGCCAGGAGCGGTGACTTCCTCGAAGTGTTCCCTGGCCAGGAGTTGGGGGGCCTCAA
>JACPFM010000202.1:0-13715 GCA_016182965.1 Deltaproteobacteria bacterium
GGCCCCGGCGGAGGGCGCGTCTCGCGGTGTGATCGTGATCGCGTGCTCTGCGTCGCCGCGGCGGACCACGAGCGGAAAGCGCTCGGCGACGAGCGCGGCGTGGACCGCCCGCGCGTGCACGAAGAGCTCGCGCTCGGTGAACGGGCGAACGAGCCTCGGTCCGGGGTACGTCACGACGACGTCGCCGCTGCGCAAGCCGGCCCGCGCCGCAGGGCCGGCGGCGTCGACGTCGGTGACGAGCGTCGTGCCGTCGTCGCGCAGCAGGGCGGCGTAGCCGGCGTCGGGCGCGCGCAGCTGCACCACCAGCCCGACGACCCAGAGCAGGATGGAGAGCGCGACGAACGTCTGCAGCCGACGCCACGGTTTGCCCACGCGCCGACGATCGTCGCCGATGAGAGCCGACGCAAGCCACGGCGCACACCTGGCGGGCTCGGCGGCGTCGTGGTGTATTGAACCGAGATCGCAACCCGAGCGGCCGCCCAGCGCGCGGTCTTCGCCGCGCACCGCGTCTGCCTCCCTCTGGCCGGTGCGCCGCTGGCGCATCCTCCTGCTCGTTCGCACGCCGCAGCGCGCACGTGCATCGCATGAACATGCGACGAGCCGGCGGACTCGCGGCGGCGTCAGCCCCAGCGTCCGAACCCGAGGCCGGCCGAGATCGTCTGATTCGACGGCGTGGCCGGATCGGGCACCGCGGTCGTCGCCGGGGGCTTGGGCAGAGAGAGGTAGTCGAAGCGTCCGTACAGCCAGACGTACGTCGAGATGGGGAGCCGCGCCTCGATGCCGATCGCCTTCGACTCGCCCCACGGCTTGGTCCAGACCTGCGCGCTGATCGGCGCCTCGCTCCACGCGTGGAACTCTCCTCGTGCCTCCAGGCCGAGCCCGCCGGTCAGATCGGCGGTGGCGTCGCCGACCGACGCTCCCTTCGCCGCGTAACGAATGCCACCGAGCGCGCCGAACACCGGCGTGCGCCAGCCGACGAGGCCCTCGTAGCCGAAGGAGTAGCCCACGCTGAGCTTCCCCTCGCCGCCGATCGGCTCGCTGGTCATGCTCCCGAAGAAGAAGTCGGCGAAGAGCGCGTCGTAGACGGCGATGCCGGTGGTCCGCTCGCTCTCCTTCTCGAAGCGGGGCTGCGGGATGAACAGCGAGACTGCGTGGATGTCGAAGCGCGCGTAGCCGCCGATCGCGCTGCGAGACGGATCGCCGCCGATGCGCTGCATGGCGGGGCCGATGTGCGTGCCGGAGGTCTTCCACAACATCTCGCCGGTGGCGTCGGCGAGGGCGGGCCGCTCGCCGCCGGCGAGCGTCAGGGCGGTGATCAGGGTGGACGAGACGATCGCGATCTTCCTCATCCTCGCTCGATAGCGAGCGCGACGCGTCGTGTATGTCGCATGATCATGCGACGCCGCTGCGAATCGATCACTCGACGAGGTAGATCCGCGACAGCGCGCCGAGCGAGGAGATCCCCTGCGAGACGCGCCACTCCTCGGCCGCCGCGCGCGCGTCGGCGCCGATCGAGCCGCCGAGCAGGCGACCGCGGGGCGCGCGCACCGCGGCGAGCAGCGCCTCGAGCCCGGCGGTGGTGAGGACGGGGTCGGCGTCCTCGAGGTGCGCGAGCGCGCGCGCGTGATCGCCGCGCAGCGCGGCGGCGCCTCCGCGGAGCGAGCTGCTGAACCCGCGACCCCAGCTCGATTGCTGCGCGTCGATCGCGCGCGCCTCGCGCTCCACCTGCGCGAGCAGATCGCGGCGGCGCCACGGGTCGGCGGCGGCGGCGGCGAGGGCGGCGCGCCCGCGGAACCAGTGCGCCTCGACGTGATAGAGCGGCCCGACGAGCACGCGCCCCCGCACCAGGCGCGGCCACGCCTCCTCGGCCGCGGCGTGCGCCCTCCGCCCGTCGCCGGCAGCCAGCCCGAGGTGCACGTCGGCGATCATGCGCCAGTAGTGCTGGAGGACGAGACCGACGCCCGACCACCGGGCCATGACCTCGTCGACGATGGCGCGCGCGTCGCCAACGTTCGCCTCGTCGAAGGCCAGCGCCCACGCGTGGTGCATGGCGAACATGCTCCACGAGAGGACGTGGCCACGATCGGCCGCCTCGCGCGCGGCGGCGGGCGCGTCGGCGAGCGTCGCTTCGACGTGGCCGAGCCAGAACCGCGTCGCCGAGCGAAGGGAGTCCGGGAAGCTCCCCTCGAAGCCGCCCCGTAGCCCGCGCGCGTGCGCGGCGGCGCGCGCCTCTTCGAACCGCTGGAGCGCCGCCGGGAAGCGACCCTGGAAGTAGTCGACGGCGCCGCGCCCGATCGGCACGAGGACCTCGGCCTCGGGGCGATCGCTCTTCATCGCGAGCTCGCGCGCGCGCTCGAGCAGCCGCCTCGTCGCCCCGCCATCGCGCTCGCCGCGGCCGACCGCCGTGCCGAACGCCTCGAGCACGACCGCTCGCAACACGCGGTGTGGATCGCCGCTGTCGAGCGCGAGGAGCGCGTGCCACCCCGCGAGCGGGAGCGCCAGCACCGGCTCGACGCCGGAGAGGCCGGTGCCCAGCGCCCACAGCGTATCGGTCTTGAGCAGCAGATCGGGTCGAGGGTGCGCGGCCGGCCGAACCGGCGCCGTCTCGAGCCCCCGCGCCCACAGCCGTGCGCGGAGCGGCAGCCACGAGAGGATCGCGCCCGCGTTCGATCGCGGCAGCGAGAGCCCGAGCTCCCGGAGCACCGCGCCGACGACCTCGCGTCCGCGCGCGAGGTGTCCTCCGAGCAGGAGCTCCTCCGCCGCTCGGCGTCGCAGCTCGATCGCGTCGTTCCCGGTGCGCAGCCGCGCCGCCGCGAGGAACGCGTCGGCGGCCTCCGCGCAGCGCCCCGCGGTCGAGAGCGCGAGCGCCTGCGCGCGCACGATCGCGTGCTCGGTCGACGGCGTGAGCGTCCCCGCGCGCGCGTGCAGCGCGAGCGCCTCGCGGTAGAGGCGGGCGGCGTGCTCGAACGCGAGCGCCGCCTCGGCCCGCTCGGCGGCGGAGACGGCGAGCTTCGCCGCGCGCGCGACCTCGCCGGCCTCTCGCAGGTGCCCGACCACCGCCTCGAGCTCGCCCCGGCGCTCGAGCGCTTGCGCGAGGTGCAGGTGGAGCGCGCGCTTGCGGGAGGGATCGAGCGCCGCGGTGACCAGCTCGCGGACGCGGTCGTGATACGACTCGACGAGCGTCGCTCCCTCGGTCGCTCCGTCGGCCGCGCGCACGCGGAGGAGCCGCGCGGCGGAGAGCTCCGCCACGTGCGCGCCGCCTTCGCCCGGAGCCTCCTCCGCGAGGAGCCCCGGCGGCATCGGCGACGCGGCGACCGCGGAGGCCTCGAGCAATCGGCGCGCGCCGGGCGAGAGCCGGTCCACGCGCGCGGCGATGACCACGGCGAGCGTGGGCGCGTCGAGCGGCGCCGCGTCGGAGCGCGCGAGCTCGCCGAGGAACAGCGGGTTTCCTCCCGCTTCGTCGACGATCGCCTCGAGCACGTCGTCGGCCAGCGCAGGCCGCAGCTCGGCGGCGAGCGCGCGGGCGTGCGTCGCATCGAGCGGCCCGAGCGTCACCTCGGTGAAGTCGACGTGGGCCCGCGCGCCGGGCGTGCGGAGGAGCTCGCGGAGGCGGTGCAGGAACGGCGTGCGCTCCTCGCCGTCGCGCGCGGCCCCGACGAAGAGGAGCGCAGGCGCGGAGGGGCCGCGGACCACGTCGGCGAGGAGCTGCGCCGAGTCCGTGTCGCCCCACTGCAGGTCGTCGACGATCACCACGACCGGGCGCTTGTCGGTCGATCGGCCAAGCAGCTCGCGGAGCGCGTCTCGACCCCTCGTGCGCTCGGTCGTCGGATCGACGGGCGAAGCGCTGCGCACGCGGGCCGACGCGAACGGCTCGAGCACCGGGAAGAGGCGCGCCAGCGCGTGAACGTCGCGCGGCAGCACCTCCGCGACCGCGCTCCGCGGCTCGCGCGAGAGCGCGCGCGCGAGCTCGTCGATCGCCCCGTCGAGCGCCTTGAACGGGACGGTCTCGCGCGAGAAGCACCGCGCGCGGAGCACGAGCGCATCCGGCGCGAGGCGTCGCGTCTCCTCGGCGAAGCGCCGGAGCAGCGCGCTCTTGCCGATGCCCGAGGGGCCGCGCACCAGCACGACCGACGCGCGCAGGCGTGCGCGTGCGGCGAGCGCGTCGCGCAGCACCGCGAGCTCGCCCTCGCGCCCCACGAACGGTTCGACGATCGAGGCGCGAGGCGCCGGCGCCGGGTCGTTCGCGAGCGCGGCCATCTCGCGCGTCCCCGCGCGCGCGCCGGGATCGCGCCGCAGCAGCGCCGCGCAGAGATCGGCGACGTCGCTCGGGGCCTCCGCGGCGAGCCGAGGCGCGTCGCGATCGCGCTTGGCCGCGAGCACCTCGTGCGCGGCCCCCTCGAACGGCGCGGCGCCGGCGAACGCCTCGTAGAGCATCACGCCGACCGCGTACGCGTCGGCGGGCGGTCCGACGTGCCGGCGCTCGATCTGCTCGGGCGCCATGTACCGCGGCGTGCCGGCGATCGCCGACTCGTCGGCCGCGGCGACGTCGACCGCGAGCCCGAAGTCGAGCACGACGACGCGCCCCTCCGCGGTGACGAGCACGTTCGACGGCTTCACGTCGCGATGCACCAGCCCGCTTCCGTGCAGGGCGTCGAGCGCGCGCGAGAGCTGCGCGAGGCCGTCGCCGACCGCCGACGGCGCGCGTCGCACGAAGTCGTCGAACCGATCTCCCTCGACGAGCTCCATGGTGAAGAACCAGTCGTCGCCGACGTTCTCGAGCTCGAGCAGACGAACGAGGTTGGGGTGGGCGATCTCGGACAGGGCGCGGAACTCGCGCTTGAAGCGGAGCAGCCACTCGGCGGTCGGCCGGCGCAGCAGCTTCAGCGCGACGCGCGCGGAGCCGGCTCGATCGATCGCCTCGTAGACGATCCCGAACGAGCCCTCGCCGAGCCGACGCACGAGCTCGTAGCGTGCGGTGCCGCCGAAGCGCGACGGCGGCGCGAGGGCCGGCGCGGCCGCGAGCGCCTGCAGCAGGGAGTCGTCCTGCGAGGGCGGATCGTCGAGCGCCGCGCTCCGTTCGCCGGGCTCGGAGGGCGGCGGCTCGGTCACGGGTCCTCGTCGAGCAGGCCGGAGGCGCGCGCGCGTGCGCGAAGGTCCTCCTTCAAGAGCTGGAAGCGCTTGCGGAGACGATCGGACTCGCGCGCGAGCGCGCGCGGCTCGGGCGCCTCGACGCCGAGGGTGACGCGCGCGATCTCCTGCCACGACATGCCGCGATCGAGCCGGAGGGCGAGGAGGCACCGTGCCTCGTCGTCGAGGCTCGCGCGGAGATCGCGGAGGCGGTCCTTGATCTCGGTGCGCTGCCAGGGCTGCGTGCGGCTGCGCGCCCGATCGACGAGCCCGTCGAGCTTGGAGTCGCCGGCGCGCCGCGCCGCGCGGTGGAACGGCGTGCGGCGGTATCGCGCGGCGGCGTGGCGCGCGAGGACGTAGAGCCACGTGCGCACGCTGCATCGCGCCGAGAAGGTCGGGAGCCCGCGCCAGAGGTCCTCGACCGTTTGCGCCCAGACCTCGTCGGCCGCCGACTCGTCGCCGAGGAGGTGCACGAGGAAGCCGTACAGCTCGGCGCCGTAGATCTCGATCGCTCGCGTGGCGGCGCGCTCGAGCGATCTCTCGCGCAGCAGCGCCCCGAGCTCTTCCTCGTCCGCCCCCGCCATTTTCCGGAGGATACGCCCGGCGGACGATTTTTTCGCCGGCCCGGTTCACGAACGGCGGAAGCCGTCTCCACCTCTCTCGAGGAGGAACGGATGGAACGGATCCTGGTCACCGGGGCGAGCGGTCATATCGGCGGCAACGTGGTGCGCGAGCTGCTGCGGCAGGGGCGAAAGCCGGTCGCCTTCGTGCGGTCGACGTCGGCGCCCGAGTCGCTCGCGACCGTCGAGGTCGAGCGCCGCGTCGGCGACGTTCGCAACCCGGCCAGCCTCGAAGCGGCGATGCGCGGGTGCGACGCGGTCATCCACTGCGCCGCGAACTTCGCCGTGTGGGCGCGCCGCGAGGAGGAGATCCTGCGGCCGACCCTCGAGGGCGCCGCGAACGTGCTGAAGGCCGCGAGCCGCGCCGGCATCAAGCGGATCGTCTACACGAGCTCGTGCGTCGCGGTCGGCTTCTCGAGCCGTCCCGATGCCCTCCGCAACGAGGGCGACTGGAACGACACGCCGCACATGGCCTACTACCGCGCCAAGACCGACGCCGAGCGGCTCGCCGTCGCCCTCGGCGAGGAGCTTCGGCTCGAGGTCGTGTCGCTGTGTCCGACGCTCGTCCTCGGCGCGCACGACTACCGCGTGACGCCCTCGACCCGGCCCATCCTCGACATGGCCAACGGCAGCGGCGCCACCTTCGAAGGCGGGACGAGCCTCGTGTCGGTGCAGGACGTCGCGCGCGCGCACGTCGCGGCCCTGACGCGCGGCGCCGCCGGCGACCGGTTCATCCTCGGCGGCGAGAACCTCACGCTGAAGGCGATCGCCGCGCTCGTCGCCGAGGTCACCGGACGCGCGTCGAGTCACATGTCGATGCCGCGCTGGGCGTTCCGCACGGTGGCGGCGTTGATGGAGGCGGGCGCGGCGGTGACCGGGAAGCCGCCGGGCCTCACCCGCGCGGCGATCGACGACCTGCTCGGCAAGTACGCCTGGTACGACGGCTCTCGCGCGCGGACGACGCTCGGCTTCGAGCCGCGCAGCGCGCGCGAGGTCATCCGCGAGACGGTGGCGTGGTTCATCGAGCGCGGCCTCCTGAAGCCGGCGGTGCTGGCGCAGGCGCGCGCGGCGCTCGCGGCGTGAGCGGCGCTCGCGGCGCTCGCGGCGTGCGCGCCTTGCCTCGCCGCGGGCGCACGGGCAATCGACGGGGGTGAAGGTCGCCATCGTCGGGGTGGGGAAGGTCGGCAAGGGTCTGCACCGCGCGCTCCGCGCCGCGCGTGTGCCGTGCTCGATCGTGTCGGCGCGCGCCTTCGTCGAGCGGCCGCAGCGGTTGCGCGGCGACGTCGTGATCGTCGCCGCGCGCGACGGGGCGATCGGGCGGGTCGCCGAGGCGATCGTCGCGTCGGGCAAGCTCGATCGCACCGCCGTGGTCGTGCACTGCGCGGGCGCGCTCGACGCCGAGGTGCTCGCGCCGCTCCGCCCCGTGTGCGCCGGCGTCGCGCAGATGCACCCGATGATCTCCTTCGCCGATCCGGCGCGGCCTCCGACGCTCGGCGGCGGGCACGCGCACGTCGCCGGCGATCCCGAGGCCGAGCGCCGCGCCAAGGCGCTGTGCCGCGCGATCGGCCTCGTGCCGCGCACGTTCCCCGGGCTCGATCGCGTCGCCTACCACGCGGCGGCGGGGCTCGTCGCCAACGGCGCGGCGGCGCTCGCGGCGGCGGGCGCCGATCTGCTGCGCCGCGCGGGCGCGACCGATGCTGCCATTCCTGCCATGCTCGGCCCGCTCCTCCGCTCGGTCGCCGAGAACGTCGAGGTGATGGGCCTGCCCGACGCGCTCACCGGCCCCGTCCGCCGCGGCGACGCGGCCGGCGTGCAGAAGCACCTCGCGACGTTGCGCAGCAAGGCCCCGCACCTCGTGCCGATCTACGTCGCCTGCGCGAAGGCGCAGCTGCCCCTTGCGCGCGCGCTCGGCGACGCCCCCGCCGACGCGTTCGACGCGGTGGAGAAGGCGCTCGAGCCGTAGAGCGCCCCCGGGCTGGAAGCCCGGGGCACCGACGGCGTCGTAAGCCCGCTGAAGCGGGCTCCTCGCACGCTGCGCACGCAACCGGCGCCGGGTCCCGGTCTATGCCGGGCATGCTCGGCGCTCACAGCGACACGCTTCTGCTGGTTCATCTCATCTGGTCGACCTCGGAGCGTCAGCCAGTCTTCGCGCCAGCGGATGACGTGTGGCTCGCCGCGACGGAGTCGAGTGGCTCGCCGCGACGGAGTCGACGATCGCCGGCGTCGCGGCTCGCACTCGCTAGATTCGAGCCACAGCAGCGCGCACGGTCGCCTGCGGACGCCCGAGTCTTCGGCTTCCGCGCACCCCCGCCTCCCCCGCGCCACGCGCGAGAAGCCTGCGAAGCAGGCTTACCAAGCTTTCGGTGCCCCGGGATTCATCCCGGGGGGAATCAGGGACGAGGCCTAGACCCCGAGCTCCCGGTACAGCTCCAAGTACCTCCGCGCGCTCGACTCCCACGAGAAGTCCGCGCGCATCGCGTTCTGCCGCATGTGGTGCAGCGCGCCGCGATCGCGGACGACATCGATGCCCCAGTGCAGCGCGTCGGCGAGGCCGTCGGCGTGATCGGACGCGTAGAGGAGCCCGGTGGCACCGCCGACGTCGTGGATGTTGTGCAGCGGCGCGACCGTGTCGACGAGGCCGCCGGTCGCGCGGGCCACCGGGATGGTGCCGTAGCGCATGGAGTACATCTGCGCGAGCCCGCACGGCTCGAAGCGCGACGGCATCGCGAACAGATCGGCGCCGGCGTAGATGCGGTGCGCGAGCGCCTCGTCGAACGCCCTCCGGAACGCGATGGACCCGGGGTGGGCCGTCTGGAGCCAGTGCAGGCGGTGCTCGAGATCCTCCTCGCCCTCGCCGAGGACGACCAGCTGCGCGCCGTGACGCACGATCTCGTGCGCGACGTCGCAGAGGTGATCGATGCCCTTCTGCCGGGTGAGGCGCGACACGCAGCCGATCACCGGAGCGTCGCCGGCGCGGAGCCCGACGTCGAAGCGGAGCGCGTCGCGGCAGGCGGCCTTGCCCTCGAGATCGTCGGCGTCGTAGTGCGCCGGCAGGTGCTTGTCGCTCGCCGGGTCCCACGCGTGCACGTCGATGCCGTTGGTGATGCCGCGGACCTTGCCCGCGAGCCAGCGCAGCAGGCCATCGAGGCCGTGGCCGTAGCGCGCCGTTCGGATCTCGTGCGCGTAGGTCGGCGACACCGTGGTGATGCGGTCGGCGACGAGCAGCGCCCCCTTCATCAGGTTGAGCGTGCCGTGGTCCTCGAACAGCTCGTGGAACGCGTCCCACCCGATGTCGAGGTAGGGCGCGGACGACGCGCGCTCGACCCCCTGGAAGGCCAGGTTGTGGATGGTGAACACGGCCGGCACGCCCCGGATGGACGAGGCGAGCGCCTTCACGTACCACACCGCGAGCGCCGTGTGCCAATCGTGGGCGTGCAGCACCTTGACCGGGCCGACGTTGCGCGAACGCGCGAGCACCGAGGCGATCGCGACCGCCGCCTTGCCGAAGATGGCGAAGCGGAAGGCGTCGTCGCCGTAGCCGTAGATGGTGCCGCGGGAGAGGTGGTCGGCCTCGACGAAGTAGGTGGTGGCGTGGCCACGGTGCGTGCGCGCCTCGTACACGCGCACGTCGATGGTCTGCCCGGCGAGGGTGATCTGCAGCGGGACCGGCCACGGCTTGAGCGCGTCGGCGCCGCCGAGCGAGGCGAACTTGCTGGCCTCGCCGTAGCGGGGGGTGATGATCCGGACGTCGAGCCCGACCTCGTCGAGCGCCGGCGGGAGACCGGCGAGGACGTCACCGAGGCCTCCGGACTTGTGGAACGGAGACACCTCCGCCGCGACGTGCAGCACGATGGGCTTCATCGACGAACCTTTCCGGCTAGTAGCACGACTGCGGCGCGGCTACTCGACCTCCGTCTTGTCCGAGCAGCCGCGCGATTGGACCATCCGCGACGTGGTCGCGTGGATGACCGACGACCTCCGCAAGCGGAGCGTCGAGGGAGCCCGCCTCGACGCGGAGCTCATCGTGGCGCAGGCGCTCGGCATCGACCGGGTGAAGGTCATCGTGGAGGGGCAGCGCCTCCTCGACCCGCAGGAGCTCGAGGCCATCCGCGCGCTCTTCAAGCGGCGCCGGGGGCTCGAGCCGGTGGCCTACCTGCGCGGCTTCCGCGAGTTCTACGGGCGGCCTTTCCGGGTCGATCGGCGCGTCCTCATCCCGCGGCCCGACACCGAGACGCTGATCGACGTCGCCCTCGAGCGCCTGCGGGGGCACGATCTCGGGGCCCGCGTCGTCGACCTGTGCACCGGGTCGGGCTGCGTCGCGATCACCCTGAAGCTCGAGCGTCCCACCCTCACCGTCGACGCGACCGACCTCTCCGAGGGGGCCATCGCCGTCGCGCGCGACAACGCGCAGCGCCTGGGCGCGGTCTGGAACGTGCGCTTCGCGGCCGGCGATCTGTTCGGTCCGCTCGGCCCGCCGCGCCGCATCCACGACCTGGTGGTGGCGAACCCTCCGTACATCGCGACCGGCGAGATCGCGCAGCTCCAGCCGGACATCCGCGATCACGAGCCGCGGCTCGCCCTCGACGGGGGCGAAGACGGGCTGGTCGTCGTCCGGCGCATCGTCGCCGAGGCGCCCCAGTGGCTGAGGCCGGGCGGCGCGCTCGCCCTCGAGCTCGCGGCCGGGCAGGCGGAGGAGGTCGAGCGCCTCTTCCTCGCCGCCGGCTTCGACGACGTGCGGCGCGCGGTGGATTACGGCGGGCACGAGCGCGTGGTCAGCGGTCGCGTCCCATAGCGTCCCCGGCGCCTTCACACTTCTTCACGCGGCGCCCCGACGCGCCTTCACAGTCGGTGACGAACATGCCCCTCGTCGACGGATGCGCCGTCGCGTCCGAGGACACGGACGCGCGCTCGCGTCCGAGGAGGGTTCTCTCATGTTCGGATTCCTGATCGGTACAGCCTGCCTCATCGGGCTCATCGCCACGCTGCGGCGCGGCTCGCGCTGCGGCGGCTGGGCGTACTCCGGCGGCTGCGGCCACCGCGGCC
Source organism: Deltaproteobacteria bacterium (assembly GCA_016182965.1). GTDB lineage: Bacteria > Myxococcota_A > Polyangia > Polyangiales > JADJMO01 > JALHOE01. Next base: position 10,791 of record JACPFM010000202.1, read on the forward strand.
CGTGGGGCCACGACGGCGGCCACGGCTGGGGACATCACCGCCACGGGTGGGGACAAGGCCACGGCTGCGGCCACCACCATCCGCACCATCCGCACCATCCGCAGGGAGGGTGGTGGGAGGACGACGAGCGCGGCGGGTCGGACGAGCCGCCGTTCCGCCGGGGCTTCCGCGGCTTCGGCTGGCTCGGCATGATCTCCGAGCGCCTCGACCTCACGCCCGCGCAGGAGAAGGTCGTGCGCCAGGCGTTCGCCGAGGTGCGCGACGTGGTGCGCAAGCAGCGGGGCGAGATCGGCCAGACGCGCAAGGACGTGGCGCGCGCCGTCCGCGCCCAGAGCTTCGACGCCGTGCTCCTCGGCGACCTCTTCGGTCGCCACGACGACGGGATCTCCGAGGTGCGCAAGGCGATCGTCGGCGCGCTCGCGAGGGTGCACGAGGCGCTCGACGAGCAGCAGCGCGAGAAGCTCGCGAGCATGCTCGAGGGCGGCTTCGCGGAAGGCTGGTGGTGATCCATGCGCCGCAAGCTCCTCGTCGTCCTCCTCGCGCTCGGCACCGTCGGCGGGTACGCCGCCGGCTTCCACAGCATGAAACGCTGTCACCAGGACCGCCGCGCGTCATTCGAGCAGCACGTCGCCCGTGTCTGCGCCGAAGCCGCCCGCGCCGAGAAGTGACGAACTACACTCGAACGCGCCGATGCCGATCCGCGTCCTCCTCGTCGACGACGACGTGCGCCTGCACGACCTGCTCGCGAGCTACCTCGAGCAGAACGGCGTGCAGGTCGCGCGCGCCTACGATGGCGCCTCGGGGCTCGCGAAGGTCGACGCCGGCGCGTTCGACGCCGTGCTGCTCGACGTGATGATGCCGGGCATCGACGGCCTCGAGGTCTGCCGTCGCATCCGGCAGAAGAGCCGCATCCCGATCATCATGCTCACCGCCAAGGGCGACGAGACCGACCGGGTGGTCGGTCTCGAGCTCGGGGCCGACGACTACGTCGCCAAGCCGTTCAGCCCGCGCGAGCTGCTCGCGCGGCTGCGCGCGGTGCTCCGGCGGTCGTCCCCCGAGGGCATGGCCGAGCGCCTGACCATCGGTGACCTCTCCATCGAGCCGGGCAGCCGGGAGGTCCGGCTCGGCGGCGCGCTCGTCGAGCTCACCGGCATCGAGTTCGACATCCTCCTCGCCCTCGCCCGTCGCGCCGGTCGGGTGGTGCCGCGCGAGGCGCTGCTCGGCGAGGCGGGGCGCGGCGACGTCGCCGTCGGCGAGCGCACGGTCGACGTCCACATCAGCCACCTCCGGCAGAAGCTCCGCGACGATCCGCGGTCGCCGCGGCTGATCAAGACGGTGCGCGGCATCGGCTACGTGCTCGCGAAGGACGGGTCGTGAGACACCACCACCGGCACCTCCACCATGGCGGCATGCGCCGGCGTCCCGACGTGGCGACCCGCATCGGCGCGTTCATGCGGGCGCGCCTGCGTCGACGCATCTTCTGGTGGTTCGGCGCCACCATCGTGCTCACGCTGATCGTCGCCGGCGCCACGATGCACCTGCTCGGGCAGGGGAGCGGCGCGTGGCACCGCGAGGTCGAGCGCGCGCGCAACCTCCTCGCGCACACCTTCGAGCGCACCTGGGAGCGCCCGGAGGAGCGCGACGCGTTCGCCCGCATGATCGCGCAGGACCTCGACGCCAATGTCACGCTCCGCGACGCGAACGCCGCCGCGCTCCTGGTCGTCGGCCAGCCGTGCGAGCGCGCCTTCCTGGCCACGCCGGTGCGCGCCCGCGGAGCGGTGGTGGGCGAGGTGCTGGTGTGCCCCGCGCGCGAGCGTCCGCACACCGGGCTCCGCACCGTCGTCGCCTTCGCGGTCGCCGGCCTCGTGCTGTGGGGCATCTCCGGGCGGATCGCGCGCCGTCTGGCGCACCCCTTCGATCGACTCGCGACCATCGCCGGCGAGCTCGGGCGCGGGGAGCTCGGCGCCCGGCGGGCGCTGCCGCGCTGTCAGGACGAGGACGCGGAGATCGTCGCGCGCGTGCTCGAGGAGATGGCGGCCCGCATCGAGAAGCAGCTCGCCGATCAGCGCGAGCTGCTCGCCGCCGTGTCGCACGAGATCCGCACGCCGCTGTCGCGCGTACGTCTGCTCACCGAGCTCGGCCGCGAGGGGGCCGACGCGCAGAAGACCTTCGACGAGATCGATCGCGAGGTCGTCGAGATCGACGCGCTGGTCAGCGAGCTCCTGGCGAGCGCCCGCCTCGAGTTCGCCGCGCTGAAGGCGATCGACGTCGACGCCGTCGACGCCGCGCGCCGCGCCCTCGAGCGCGCCGGCGTCGACGCAGCCGCGCTGGACGCGGGGGAGGCGCCGGAGCCGCTCACTGTGCGCGCCGATCCGACCCTCCTCTCCCGCGCCCTGTCGAACCTGCTCGACAACGCCGCGCGCCACGCCGGCGGCGTCGATCGCTTGCGCGTCGTCGACCTCGACGACCGCGTCCGCTTCGAGGTGCTCGATCGCGGCCCGGGCATCCCCGCCGGCGAGGAGGAGAAGATCTTCGAGGCGTTCCACCGCAGCGGGCGCGACGACGCGCGCGACAAGCCGTCGCTCGGCCTCGGGCTCTCGCTGGTGCGACGCATCGCCGAGGCGCACGGCGGGGCGGTGCGCGCCGCGTCGCGAGAGGGCGGCGGCGCGTCAGTCGCGATCGAGCTGCCCCGATCCATCGGCTGAGCGCCGCCGGCGCAGACGCGACACCAGCGCCGCGAGCGCGATCGAGACGCCCACCGGCGCCGCGCTCGACGCGCCCGCGTGCGAGCAGCCGCCGCGGTCGCGCACGCGCGGCGTGCGTGCGGCCTCGCCGAGCGCCGCCGCGACGAACGACGACGTGCGCGAGAGCCCGAGGTACACGGTCGCCGTACGCCCGTCGCGCTTGCGGGAGACGATGCCGATC
>JACPFM010000202.1:13721-46587 GCA_016182965.1 Deltaproteobacteria bacterium
TCACGAAGCCGTCGCGGTCGAGCGCCGGTCCGCCCGAGTCTCCCTCGCACACCGCGCCGTCTCCCCACCACTCCGAGCTCACGAGCTGCGACGACCGGCAGCCGAGCCCGACGCACGCCACGTGCAGATCGTCGAGGCGCCGTCGCGTCCCGGAGGGCGCGATCGCGCCGTCGCGACCGAACCCGACGGCGGCGAACGCCTCGCCCGGGCTCGGATCGCGATCGACGCGGATCGGCAGCGGCACCGCCTCGGTCGGCTCGAGCGGCTCGTCGAGGACGAGCGCGGCGACGTCGGCGCCGCAGAAGGACTGATCGTCGGGGACCACCACGCGCGCCACGCCGTGTCGCCGCGTCGGGATCGCCGTCTGCGACGCGGTGACCACGTAGATCTCGCTCGGGGCGGACGCCGCGCCGAGCATCGTGCGCGCGCAGTCCACCGAGGGACCGTCGATCACCGGCGCGATGCAGTGTCGCGCGGTCATCACCACGCGCGGGGTCACCAGCACGCCCGAGCAAAGCGAGCCGCGATCCATGGTCAGCACGGCCACGACCGCGGACTGCTCCGGATCCATCGTGCCGGACGCGATCGCCGCGCTCGACGTCCCGACCTGCTCCTCAGCCGCGGAGGGGGTCGCGCAGGACAGGGGCCCCGCGCACGCGACCACGGAGAGCGCCACCCCGACCCACGCCGAACGAGCCACGAAGCGGACTTCCGCAACGTACATGCCGTCCCGCGACGCGCGACGCGCGTACACGGTATGCTCGACGCGTGGCCGGGGGCAGCGCCGAATGGACGCTCGTTCGCCAGACGACGGCGGGCGGCGGCGGCGTGCGCTGCGACCTGCCGCTCGGCGCCCGGTTCGTCGCGGGACGCGCGCCCGACGCACCCATCCGCCTGCCGGAGGAAGACGCGGCCGCGTCCCGGTACCACGCGGCCTTCGAGGCGTCGGCGCTCGGCGTGCAGGTCATCGACCTCAACAGCCGCAACGGCGTGTACGTCGGCGGCCGCCGCGTTCCGAGCGCGGTGCTCCGAGGGTACGATCGCGTCCAGCTCGGGACCACGGTCTTCGTGCTGGAGCATCGTCCGAGCCCCGCCGAGGCGACCGGCGAGCACGCGCAGGTCGTCTCGCCGCCGACCTGGGGCGGGTCGACCGTGAAGGCGCTCCCCTATCGCTGCGCGCTGTGCGACGAGAAGGGCCCGGTGCCCGCGCTCGATCACGAGCCGTGGTGGCTCGAGACGGAGTGGATCTGCGCGGCCTGCGCGCGCGCGCGGCGCAGCCCCCGAGAGCTGTCGCCGGTGCAGGTCCCGGACGTGATCGGCGACTTCGACATCCTGCGCTTCCTGGTGCGCGGCGGCATGTCCGCCGTCTTCGAGGCGCGGCACACGCGCGGCGGCATGCGCGCCGCCGTGAAGGTGATGCTCCCCGGCCACGGCCTCGAGCGCACCGAGCTGCGTCGCTTCGTCAAGGAGCAGCGCACCACGCTGCGCCTGCGCCACCAGCGCATCGTGCGGTGCTTCGGCGTCGGCACCACGAGCGACGGCGCGCCGTGGGTCGCCTCCGAGCTGATGTCGCGCGGCGACGCCGAGGCGCTGGCCGCGCCCGACTCCGACGTGCGCACGGTGGTCACCGTGATGAGCGACGTCTTCGAGGCGCTCGCCTACGCGCACGTCGAGGGCATCGTGCACCGTGACATCAAGCCGTCGAACATCCTCCTCGAGCGCGAAGGCGCGCGCGCGAAGCTCGCCGATTTCGGCCTCGCCAAGTCGTTCCGCGACATCGGCGGCACCATCATCACCGCGCCCGGCGAGATCGGCGGGTCCGCCGCGTTCATCGCGCCCGAGCAGCTCCTCGGCTTCCGCGACGCCGGGCCGAGCGTCGACGTCTACGGCGCCGCGGCGACGATGTACTTCCTGCTCACCAGGGAGCTGCCGGTCGCGCTGTCGCAGCCCTTCGAGCGCGCGACCGAGCCGCAGATGTGCCTCGCGGCCCTGGCCGACGAGCGCGTCCCGATCGCGAGGCGACGCCCCGATCTGCACCCGTGGCTCGCGCAGTGGATCGACCTGCTGGTGTGCCGCGATCACCAGCGGCGCGCGCACCTGTCGCCCGGGCAGGTGGCGCTGACGCTACAGGCGTTTCTCGCGGAGCGCTGACGAGGTTGCCCCCGGACTGAAGTGTTTCAACCCGGGGGCAATTCAGCGGCCCCGGCGACGGCGGGCGATGACCCCGAGGAGCAGCGTGGCGCCGCCGAGGCCGAGCGCCGCGTCGGCGCCCGACGCGCGCCCGCCGGGGACCGCGCACGCCGCGCAGCCCGACGTCACCGTCGACTCGGGATCGCCGCCGCCGCATTCGAGCGCGAGCCCGCGCCGCGGCGTGGTGTCGCACGGGGCCGAACGCCCGGGCGGGTACGCCGCGCAGATCGCGCAGATGTCGTCTTGCGACAGGTCGCGCATGTAGACCTCGCGCTGCTCGTAGCGCGCGTACATCGTCGGCGTCTTGGTCTTGTCGGTGGGCTGCGGCAGGTTGGTGTGCGCGAGGCCGAGGAAGTGCCCGGCCTCGTGCGTGAGGATCGACTCGAAGTCGTAGAGCACGCGACCCGGCGGATCGGCGGTGGTGATCGGGTTGTTCGCCGTGTTCACCTCCATGTCCGCGTCGTAGATCTCACCGCTCTCGGTGTTGAAGGTGACGGTGGTGAGCGCGAGGGTGGTGTCGGCGTCGGGCTTGGGGGTGCCGTCGCACTCCGTCCAGGCCACGTCGCGGAACACGATCGCGTTCGCGTTGCCGACCTTGCCGTTGTACTCGACGCAGTCGCAGCTCACCGGGCCGATGTCCTTCACCTCGATCGAGGGAGTGCCCTTGTCGAAGGGGCCGGAGCACGCGACCGGATCGGCCGGGCAGGCGGGCCTCTTCCAGGCGTCGAACGACCGCTGTGCGACGGCGCGTGTCGTAGCGAGGTCGATCCAGCGGCTCCCGTCGCGCTGCACCGAGAAGCCGACGCAGCGGGTCGACCAGTAGAGCGGACGGCCGGTGGCGTCGCACGGCTCCGACGCGGTCGGCACGAACCCTTGCGTGGTCGTGGTGCGGCACCACGCCCGCGCTTCGCGGGGCGCGCCGATCAGCGCGACCGCGAGGACTGCCCCGAGGAGGGCCTCACTTCTTCCCACGAGCCGCCCAGAGCGCGCGGAGCTCGGTGACCACCGTGGGCAGCGCCTTGCCCGCCAACGTCTCGGCGGCGGGCTTGGGGGCCGTCTTCGGGTCGACCTTCGCGTTCGGCACGAGCACCAGATCGACGGGGCGGGCGATCACGCGCGCCACCTTGTCGGGGCCGACCTCGACCGCGAGCGCGCCCTGCGCCATGCCGGTGACCGTGAGCGCGCCGGCGAGCGCCTTGCCCCCGGGGGGCATCGCGCGGAGGAACAGCACCATCGGCTTGTCGACCGGGAGCACCGCCTCGCCGTGGGTGATCTGCCCGATGCCGTCGACCGTGCCGCCGAGCGTGCGGACGACGATCGACTCGCCGGCCTTCTTGCCGCCGGCGCCGGCGACGGCGGTGTCGATGGCGACGGTGGTGTAGGTGATGATCCGGCCGCCCTCCCAGCGCGACGTCTTCGACTTCGGGATGCCGACGACGACCGTCTCGCTGCGGTCGACGAGGTCCTCGACCGACAGCGCGATGGCGGTCGAGGCGTGCGCCGCGTGCGGAGCGACGGCTGCCGCGCCGAGCGCGATGAGGCCGGCTGCGACCGTCGAGGTCGCCGCGAGCAGGAGGAGACGGGCCTTTCGAAGCATGCGCCGTTAGCGTAGCGAGCGCCGGGCCGGCCAGCCAGCCGCGAGGATGGCTCAGCCCTGCCGCGCGCCCAGCGCCGCTTCGACCGCCTCGCGCATCGCGCGCCGGACCGCCGGCTCGATCGGTCGGGCCGGTTGCGCCGGAGGCGCGAGAAAGATGGACAACGCGCGCGCGCCCTGTTCGACCAGCATGCCGAGCCCGCCGATGGCCCGCGCGCCGTCGGCTGCGGCCCGCGCGAGGAACGGAGTGACCGCGGGCCGATAGACCAGGTCGTAGGCGACCGCATCGGCGGTGCGCGGCGCGCGCGCCCACGCGTCGGCGATGGCGGCGCCGTCGGGCCCGCCCTCCATGCCGGCGCTCGTCGCGTTGATCACGAGGTCCCACGGATCACCGGCGGTCAGCGTGCTCCACGGCACCGCGACGCCGGCGCCGACGGCGTGCGCGAGGGCGCGCGCGGCGGCGTCGTCGCGTCCGGCGATTCCGAGCTCCGCGCCGAGCCCGCGCATCGCCACCGCCGCCGCGCGCGCGGCGCCGCCGGTGCCGAGCAGCAGCACCCGCTTCGGCCGGACGCCCTCGCCGGCGAGATCGGCGCGGAGCCCGTCGCAGTCGGTGTTGGAGCCGACCAGGCGACCCGTCGCGTCGACGTGCAGCGTGTTGACCGCGCCGACCGCGTGCGCTTCGTCGCTGAGGACGTCGCACAGGCGCATCGCCTCGACCTTGTGCGGGACCGTGACGTTCAGGCCGTGGATGTCGCCGCGCCGCACCCGATCGAGCACGCCGGGCAGCTGCGCCGCCGTCACCAGCATCGTCTCGTAGGTGTGGGGCAGGTCGAGGACGCGGAACGCCGCGCGGTGCATCACCGGGCTGAGCGAGTGGGCGATCGGATCGCCGATGACGTAGAAGCGCTTCGGGCTCATTCGTCGTCGTCCGGCGGATGGGTGGCGGTGACCTCGGCGTCGACCGCGCCGCGATCGAGCCGGACCGACAGGCGATCGCCGACGCGGACGTCGCGCGCGTCGCGCACCGCCCGGCCGTCGGGCCCGAGGGCGATCGCGTACCCGCGCGCCAGCACCGCCAGCGGCGAGATGGCGTCGAGCTTGTGCGCGACCATCGCCACGCGCGATCGCTCCTGCTCGAGCACGCGCGCGATCGCCGCGCGCAGGCGGAAGGGCAGCGGCGCGAGCGCGCGTCGCGAGTCGGCGAGGACCGTGCGGGGGTGGCGCGCGGCGAGGCGGCGCTCGAGGTGTTCCTTCTCTCGCGCGCGCTCGGCGATGCGCCCGCGCATCGACTGCGCCATGCGATCGGCGAGGTCGTCGACGAGCTGTCGTCGCATGGCGAGGGCGCGCTCGGGGGCGCGCACCCGTCGATCGAGGCGGGCGAGCGTCGCCGCGTCGCCCTGCATGCGGCTGCGCATCGCCAGGGTCAGTCGCCGGAGGCCCTCGGCGAGCCGGTCGCGACGCGCGGCGTGATCGGGCACCACCAGCTCGGCCGCCTGCGACGGCGTGGCGGCGCGCACGTCGGCGACGAGGCAGGCGATCGACCAGTCGACCTCGTGGCCGACGGCCGCGACCACCGGCTTCGGGCACGCGGCGATCGCGCGGGCGAGGTCCTCGTCGTCGAAGGCCGCGAGGTCCTCGGCCGAGCCGCCGCCGCGGCCGATGATGATCACGTCGACCTCGGCGACGCGTGCGAGCCGCTCGAGGGCGCGGCGCAGCTGCGCGGCGGCGACGTCGCCCTGCACCTGCGCCGGCGAGAGCAGGATGGGGACGCGCCCGCGGCGCCGCGCGACCTTCACGATGTCGTGGAACGCGGCGCCGGTCGGGCTGGTCACCACGCCGATGACGCGCGGCTCGCTCGGCAGGGGCCGCTTGCGAGCCTCGTCGAAGAGCCCCTCGGCCGACAGCTTGCGCTTGAGCGCCTCGCGGCGGGCGGCGAGATCGCCCTCGCCCGCGGCCATCGCGCGCTGCACGACGAGCTGCAGCGCGCCGCGCGGGGCGAAGACCTCGGGCGTCGCGCGCAGCCGCACGCGCGCGCCGTTGGCGATGCGGTCGCCGCCGGCGAGCTGCGCCTCGCGGCGGAACATCGCGCAGCTGACGCACGCGTCGGCGCGCTCGTCCTTGAGCGTGAAATAGAGGTGCCCCGTCGGCGCTGGTCCGCGGAACCCGGAGACCTCCCCCTCGACCACCACCTGCCCGAGCGTCTGCACGCGCTGCCGAAGCCGGTTGGCGAGGTCGAGGACGGAGAAGACCTCTTCACGCGGCTCTTCGCGCGGCGGGCGCGGCTCCGGGCGCGCATCGCGGTCGTCGGGCGCGCGATCGAAGAGCGGCAGGTATGGCGACCGTGAGCGCGACGACACGCCCGACAGGCTAGCTCAGCTCACTTGCCGAGGTACTTCTTCGGGTCTGCCTTGAACTTGGAGTCGCAGCCAGGGCAGCAGAAGTAATAGGTCTTGCCCTCATGCTCGACCTTCGGCGAGCTCGCGGTGACCGTGAACTCCTCTTTGGAGATCAGGCACAAGGTCTTGTCGCCGACCTTGGCGTCGCCCGGCTGCACGATACCCGAGGTGGCAGCCGAACCGGAGGTCGCGGGCGCCGCCGACGTGGCGGGCTCGGGCGCGGTGGTGGGAGCCGCCGGCTCCTTGGCGCCACCACCACAAGCAACGACGAGGAGCACGGGAGCGAGGAAGGAGAGCGTACGCATGGGCGGGGTTTCTCGGACGGAAGACCCGCGGACGCAAGCGCGACGGGTGATCCCGGTCAGCCGGGACGGGCGGGCGGACGCGAACGCGGAGGCGAACGCGGGGGCGGACGCGAACGCGAAAGCGGGGGCGAACGCGGAGGCGGGAGCGGCGGACCGACGGGGTGGCGGAGCGCGTCAGAAGACGACCAGGCCTCCGAGCATCGCGCCGCCGGTCGTCGGTGCGGCGCCGAAGCTCACCCGCTGCGCCTGGATGCTCGGCTTGTTCGAAGCGGCCGCGATGAGGAAGCAGAGCCCCGCGCCGCCGAGGACGCTCCCGACGATGGAGGCGCCGCCGAAGTGGCCCTTCTCGCCGGACTCGCGATTGTCGGGCCATTCGGAGAACATGGCCCACGTGAGCATCCCGAGCGAGGCGCCGACGAGCGTCCAGCCGACGATGATGGACGTGCGACGCGTCGTCTTGTCGCCTGGATCGATCGCCACGCGTGTGGGGCCGCGGACCCGGATGTCCTCGTCGTAGGCATAGGTGCCCGGCGTCGCGTCGATGGCCACGCGATAGCGTCCGCGCGGGAGGTCGACCGAGCAGCCGCCGGCGCAGGTCTTCAGGGGAGAATCGCCGCCACGGTGGTAGACGCGGATCACCGGTCGCGCGCGACCCGACGAGTCGAGGCGCACCGGATCGGCGCGCACGCCGAGCGACAGCAGCAACGCGCCCGCGAGCAGCAGCGAGACGTGCCTACGCTTGGCTTCACGGTCGCTCATCGCGTGAATCGATGATAGCGCGGCTGTGTCGTCTTCAAGGCCTTCGGCGTGTTCGACGCTCCCGTCATACGTCGATCGTGATGCCGGTCTCGACCTTCGGCTTGATGGCCGCGTAGACGCCAGGGCCGAACACGGAGACGACGAGGGAGAACTTCATCTCCTGCGTCTTCAGCGCCTTGCGCTGGTCCCACCAGCCGAGCGCCGGCACGATCGCGATCAGTTTGTCGCCGACCAGCGCCGACATCTTCCCGCGCCACCGATCGCTCTGCACCGTTCCGCGGCTTCGACGCTCGATCCCGACCTCCCAGTCAAACGACTTGGTCTTCTCGATCTTGACACGTCTGCCCTCGGCGTCCTTCGGACGCTTCAGCGCGTTGACCCGCTGGATGAATGCATCCGTGCCCTCCTGCGGGCCCTGCATGTCCCACTTCAGGTCGAGCCCGTGGTACGTGCGCCGCCCGAACTTGTTGGGCTCGGTGAAGTACGAGAGCGTGACGCGCAGCTCGACATCGGGGTCGGCATCGCTGAGCAGGCTCTCCGGGAGCGGCAACCGGTACAGCATCACCTTGCGGCGAACCTTCGGCTCCGTCGTCTTGGTCGTGGCCCGCTTCGGCGGCGTCTTCTTCGGCTCCTCGTCGATGACGGCGTTGGGCATCGAATCCTCGACCACGATCGTCGCCACGCCCTGCGCGCACTCCGAGGCGAGCCGCTCGTTCGGCACACCATAGCCGCACGCCTGGAGGCGGTCGTTCAGGCCGGAGAAGTCCTCGACCATCGCCTCAGTCCAGCTCGCAGAGTGGACGATGAGTCCACGAACGGTTTCGGGACGAAGCTTCGGCTCGAGCGACCAGATGTGCGCGGCGAGATTCGCCGCACGCGCACTCGCTTCGCTGGTCATCGACATCAACCCCACCGGGCTTCCGTGCGTGTGTCGGTGACTGGTGCTGAGGGCCGAGAGCGTGGGTACCGTGGCGTCGGTCAACGTTCCGGAGATCGCCAGGTTGCCGCCCTCTATCACGACGTCGGGCTTGATGGGCCACTCATGGCCGACGAGCCCCGTGCTCGTATACGGCGAGATGCCGCCCGGCTTCGTCGCAACGACGCGAGCCTCGGCGTAGTCCTTGTCGTTCGGCAGCTCGACACGCACCGTGAACGCACCAACCGTCAGCGCGTTGGATGCCTGCGCGGGCTGGTGAATCTTCTCGGAGAGCTGGAGCTGCGGATACTGCTCGGCAAGCGCGAGCCACTTCGCGTCGCGCGCGTTGCCCGCCGACACGATCATCAGGCGTCCCTGACCATCTCGGAACGCGAGCTGGTCCACCGCCTGGCTCCACAAGGTCGGCGCGATGCCATCGAGTGGCGGATCTTGCATCGACCGCGTTACCGCGAGCACGAAGGCACGATTGCGAGGACGAGGGTCGGCGTCTTCTGCGGAGCGCACCGCACGCTCCTTCAGCACCGGCCACTTCTCGTGGTTCTCGTCGGCCGCCGTCCCGTATCCCGGCGCGATCAACAGCCTGCTGCTCTGCAGCCAGTGCGGGGCCTCGGCGCTTCCGCGCTCGATGGCCGCGCCAACGTCGCGGTACAGCGTCAGCCCCGCCATCTTCGTTCCGTGCCCGTAGGTGTCCTCCGGCGATGGGATCTCGGGACCGGCGGTCGTCGCCGTCAGGATCGCGGACTTGAGGAGTGGGTGGCCCGTGGCGATGCCCGTGTCGAGGAGGACGACGGACGGCGCATCTTCCTGAGGCTGACCGAGCGCGAAGTCGGCGAGGTCCCTGTGGAGAGGTCGTTGAGCAGCTTCAGATCGCGGAGGGGCTGCGGGGCAAGCTCGACTTCGTAGATGCAATCGGTCGCTTTACGAAGCACATCGAGCTGCGAGCGCGTCAGCCGGAGGAAGAAGTACACCTGCTCGGGGCCGAGGAACTCGTCGAGGTTCTGAGACAGGCCGAGCCGGTGGAGCTGCCGAGCGATCTGCGCGCGGCTGTTGTTGGTGTCGTCGAGGGCATTCCGGTAGCCGCCTCGACAGCCGATTTCGAACCAGCACGGGCGATCGGCGGGCGGCGCTTCGGCGCGGAGCTGCGCGCCGCTGAGGTCCTCGAGCTCCGCGAGACCGATGCTTCCCACCGGCGCGACAGCTCGCTCGTTGCCGCGCTGGGTCGTCACCGTACCGTCCTTCGCGGTCTTGGTTCACCTTCGCGTCGTCGGCGAACGCATCGAGCTTCTTTCGCAAGTACTCGAGGTCCGCGTTGGCGACGTCGAGAACGACGGTGCCGGTATCCGGCATGACACCCACGAGCCGGGCGTCAGCGCGAGAGTCATCAAGCTGGTCCGGCGCGAGCCGTACGTTGGCTGCAGGCCGCACGGCGACGATCTCGCGTTTCGCCAGCTCGTCGCGCGCGGTTTCGGCGCGCGCGTCCACCTGCTGCGTGATGGCATCGAGCTGCTGCAACAGGCCTGTTCGGTGCGCCTTGGGATCGAGCGAGGGCATCGCGGGCGGTACGCCGCCGCCGCTCTGCGGTGCCTCGTAGGTATCCACCGAGGTGATTCGTCCTCGGAGAAGAGGGAGCCGCTTGTCGGCCACTGGACTAACTCCTGGCCGGTACGTTGCGTCGCTTCAGCTCTTCCAGCGCCACGACAACATCACGCCCAGAGATCTCTTCGCGATCATCCAGCGCCATCGTGCGGACCGCATCATCACAGGCGCGTGCAACGTCGGCAAAGCTCCACCCCTCTGCGTTGGCTGCGAGTCGGGAGGCTGCCTCAGGGCTGAGGCCCACCGTCGAGAGCCGCAAGTTCAGCAGATGCGCGATCTGCGCTCGCGTGGGCTTGTCGAACGGCACGATCACGTCGAAGCGTCGGAACACGGCGCGGTCCAGCAGCTCAACGTGGTTCGTCGCGGCAACGAGGATGCTCCCGCTCATGTCGGCGTCGACGAGCTGAAGGAACGAGGTGACGACACGGTTCATCTCGCCAACGTCCTGCGCGTCGCCACGAGCCTTCGCGACTGAGTCGAACTCGTCAAAGAGGTACACGCCGGGGCGACGCGGCATCTCTGCGAAAATCGCCCGAAGCTGAACGGCGGTCGCACCGAGGAATCGAGAGAAGAGCGCGTCGAAGCGCACCGTCATGAGCGGCAGCCCCATCTCTCCTGCGAGGACGGCAGCGGCGAGCGTCTTCCCACACCCGGGAGCACCATGGAACAGCAGGCGGCGACGCGGCGACACGCCGAACCGCTCGAGCCGCGCGCGAGACCGGTTCTCGGAGATGACCCGCTTGAGCGTTTCCTCTGCCTCTGGACGCAAGACGATGTCTCGGAGGCGCTCATCACGGTGGCCGCCCTCGAGAATGTCTGCGAGCTCGCCGCGTGGCGCGGCGATGTCGACGACGGGCCCCTGTTTACGGATGCTCGTCGCGGGCATCTTCGCGATGATCGACCGGATCTCCTCCGCGACGCGCGCGTGGCCAGCCGTGCTCTCGGCGGCCGCTAGCTGCAACGCCGCTTTGCGGAACGACGACTCGTCGCCGTCCGCATGCGACTGCAGCAGCAGCTTGAGGATGTCGGCCTTCATGACGCTTTCTCGGATCCGGAGTGGATCTGTCTCCGCAGCTCCAAGACTTGGTGGCGAGGGTACAGGCGGTAGCCGTTCATCCGGTGACGCTTCGCCCGGTGTTTCCCGGCATTATCGCAGCGGCGCAGTGTCTGCTCGCTCACGTCGAGCAGCTCAGCGGCCGCCTTGATGGTCAGCACCTCGTCCTCGTCCCCCATGGCATGGCCAGAGCAAAACCCTAAACAACCTTGATCGTGGGCACAAGGACTGACCTGTGCGGGCGTTCAGCCACGCGTAGACCTTCAACAAGAGGCGATGCCCAGCTCCCGGGACGACCTCGTGCGGCGACCTCCTAGCAGCCGAGCCACACCGCAACCAGATCAGCGTCAGAGAGGGGCCGACCTCGACGTTGATCGCGTAGGAACGCGACGAAGACCGCGCTCGGCTCAATCACGTGACCGACGTACGGGCTCTCTCCAAAGAGACCAACTCCGTCGAGTGGAACAACGGGGCTGCCGGTACCGTTTGGGAGGTGCTGGTCGCGACTCTCTATCCCGCGAAATCAGTCGTCAGCACGGGAGTGCGGAGAGGCCCTCGTCCGACTGACGACTTCACTCGAGCGGCTTGGTGCGCATCTGCGCGAGGTACTTCCCGCCCTCGAGCCGGGCGACGAAGCGCACCAGCTTCTCGCGGACGTGGCAGCGGAGATCCCACACGTCTTCGGCGCTGCGCGCCGAGACCACCGCGCGCAGCATGACGACGCGGTCGGTGACGTCGGTGACCAGCAGCGAGCACGTGCGCCCGTCCCAGCGCGCGTCGTCGCGGACGATGCGCTGGAGCTCCTCGCGGACCTGCTCGATGGGGATGGCGTAGTCGACCGCCAGCATCACCGGGCCGTGCAGCTCGGGGGTGACCTTCGTCCAGTTCTGGAAGGTCGTGTCGAGGAACTTCTGGATGGGCACGATCAGCCGCCGCTCGTCCCACACCTTCACCACCACGTAGGTGAGGTTGATCTCCTCGATGACGCCGTACTCCCCCTCGACGACCACCGTGTCGGCGATGCGGATCGGCTGCGTGATCGACAGCTGGATGCCGGCGATGACGCCGGCGAGCGACTTCTGCGCGGCGAAGCCGAAGACCACGCCGACGAGACCGGCGGAGGCGAGGATCGAGACGCCGACGCTCCGCACGAACGCGAACTGCATCAGGATCACCGCGCACGCGACGACCACGAGGATGACCGAGGTCACCCGCCGCATGACGGCGAGCTGCGTGCGCAGGCCGCGGCTCTTGAGCTCGGCGAGGTCGTCGCTCGGGAGCCGCGAGGTGATCCACTCGGTGCCGACGCCGATCGCCGCCATCGCGAGCCACGCCACGGCCACCACCAGCACCGGGAAGGCGATGCGATGAGCGAGCTGCTCGATGAAGGGGGAGAAGTGCAGCGGCTCGTCGACGAACCACAGCACGGCGACGCCGATCATGAGCCGCGTCGGCCCGCGCGCGGCGCCGAGCAGCGCGTCGTCCCAGGGGGTGCGCGTGCGGCGCGCGACGCGGAGCGCGACGCCGACGAGCAGCGTGCCGAGCACCCAGCCGCCGAGCCACGCCGACAGACCCGCGACGAGGAGCGCGAGCCACTGCCAGAGCTCGACGCCGAGCACCTTCTTCTCGACGAGCCACCGCGGGAGCTTCCCCTCCCACCCGCGGGCGCCGTGCTCCTTGTAGAGCTCGGGGATCGACTGCACCGTGGTGCGCGCGACGATCCAGCGCTGCACGCCGTCGTCGAAGCGCAGGCGGGCGACGGAGATCGGCACCGGCTCGTCGTCGACGAAGACGGTGCCGACGACCACCAGCGCCTGGTAGCCGGCGCCGCCGTCGGGCGCGTCGGAGATGGTCTCGATGTCGACGTTCAGCTTGCGATCGATGACGTAGCCGAGCCGCTGCGCGAGGACCGGCCCCTCGATCGGCTGCTGGCCGCGCGGGACGCTGCGCAGATCGAGGAAGTGGGCGGCGCGCGCGTAGTCGCCGGAGCGGGTGGCGTGGATGAAGCCGTCGAACGCGCGGCGCGGCGTCGCCCGATCGAGCGCGACCGCCGGCTTCGGCAGCCCGTCGTTGGGACCGGCGAGCGCCGGCAGCGAGACCAGGAGCAGCGCCGCGGCCAGGGTGGCGATCGTGACGATCGTCACGATCGCGCGCGTGCACCGGTTCGCGAACGAACGCAGGAGCAGGGCGATCACGAGGTCACTTGGGCGCGATCTTGACGTCAGACTGACCGGTGACGTCGCTCGTCTGCATCTTGAGCTTGAAGCGGATCTTGGTGTCGTCGCCGGCGGCGCTGAACTTCAGGCCCTTGACGTTCTCGACGATGCACTCGTCGGCGCCGGTCTTCTTGAAGCCCTCGTCGGACTTCTCGACGCCGCCGGCCTTCACGTCGCCGTTCTTGTCGACGTCGAGCCAGCCGACCATCGACGACTCCTCGCCGGGCTCCTTGCCCGGGCCCTTGTAGTAGCACTTGGCGATCTCGCTCCGGACCTCCCACAGGAGGCGGTTGATCGCGTGGACGTCGCGCGCGTCTTTCGGGGTGACCTTGGGGACGGGGAACCGCACGAAGATGCGGAAGATCTTGTCGGGCGGGGGCGGACCGGCGTCGACCATGGTGCCGCCGCCGCCCTTCCACTCGACGCGCTTGGTGACGTCGAGGTGGAACTCGCGCACGCCGGTGCCCTTCTCGCCGGCCTTGCCGGACTCCTGCTCGTACCAGGTCTCGCTCGAGTCCTCGATGATCACCTTGGGCGTGCCCTCGGCGCCGCCTCCGGACGGCGCGGTGGTGCCTTTGTTGCCGCCGCCGCAAGCGGCGAAGGTCCCGACGACGAACGCGAGAGCGAGCACGTTGCGCATGGCGGCGAGGGTAGCCACTCCCGATCCGCCCGTCAGCAGGCGCCTGTCAGCAGGTGCCTGCTGCCTTGCAGATCTGCGCCGCCGTGCGTGCCACGCGCCAGATCCGCAGCGTGTCGATGCTCCCGTCGAAGTTGTCGCCGTCGGGGCTGTTCATCCCGATCGCCAGCCCGTCGCCGTTGCTCGCGCCGAAGGTGCCGGCGGCGAGCGCCTTCTTCGCGACCACCGCGCCGGCGACGTAGAGGACCTGCTCGGCGCCGTCATAGGTGTACGCGACGTGCTGCCACGAGCCGATCTTGATCACGGCGGGCGAGTCGAGCGCGGTCGGCGCCGTCGCGCGGAGCACGCCGCCGGGGTGGAGGAACACGCCGAACACGCCGTTCTCGTCGACGACGCCGGCGCGACCGGAGGCGGGGAGCGACTTCGGCTTGATCCACGCCTCGATCGTGATCCGCGTGAAGGTGCGCAGGCTCGTCGAGTCGGGCACCTTCACCTTGCTCGCGGAGGTGACGACGATCGCCTTGCCCTGTCCGGGCGGGCCGAGGTCGAACGAGGCGCCGGTCGCCGTGCCGTGGTTGCCGTAGGACGACTGATCCCAGGGCTGCGTCGGCCGCTCGTCGACCTCGAAGCGGTAGCAGGCCACGAGGTTCGGATCGTCCTTGTCGCAGCCGACCGCCGCCGGCGCGTCGGGCGCGTCGGGAGCGTCGGGAGCGTCGGCCGCGTCGGGCGCGTCGGGCGCGTCGGCCGCGTCGGCCGCGTCGCGCGCGTCGGCGTCGGCTACCGCGTCGGGTTGCGCGTCGGTCGTCGCGTCGACGGGCGCAGCGGAATCGGCCGCGTCGGGCCCGGTGTCGGTGGGGGTCGGCTCGTCCGTATCTTCTTGCCACGCTGCGTCGAGCGCAGCCGCAGTGTCGGTGCCGACATCCATTTCCATGTCACTGCCGAGACCGGAGTCATCGAGCCCCGTGCACCCAGCAAGAAGTAGAAGGCCGATCGTCCACAGACCCATGCGTGCGCTGCCGCGCGTCATCGAGCTCCTGCCGCGGCACGAGCGCGAGAGCCGGGCGGAGCCCGTCCGTCGACGACGAGCCTCGTCGGCTCGGCCCGTGCAGTCTTTGCCTGCTAGCCTAGAGTCATCCATGCCCGAGCAGCTCCCCCTCCCGCTGGAGGAGGTGGCCCCGCGTCCGTCGGTCGCGGGCCTGCCGAAGAACCGCCGCGTGTACGTGAACCGGAACCTGTCGCTGGCGCACATCGACTGGATCGGGTTCGACATGGACTACACCCTGGCCATCTACGACCAGGCGGCGATGGACCGGCTGTCGATCGACGTGACGGCGGCGCGGCTGGTCCAGCGCGGATACCCGGAGTGGATCACGACGATCCCCTACGACACCGACTTCGCCATCCGCGGCCTGCTCATCGACAAGAAGTACGGCCACGTCGTGAAGATGGATCGGTACAAGGCGGTCGGAAAGGCCTACCGGGGCTTCACCCAGCTGCCGAAGGACCAGATCCGCGCGATCTACCACTCGAACAAGGCCCGCGCTCCCACCTCCCGCTACCACTTCATCGACACGCTCTACGCGCTCTCCGAGGCCGCGCTCTACGCCGGCATCATCGACGCGTGCGACAAACGCGGCGAGAAGGTCGATCACGCGAAGCTCTTCGCCGACATCCGCGAGGCGATCGACGAAGCGCACCGCGACGGAACCGTGCAGGCGGCGATCACCAGCGATCTCTCGCGGTACATCAAGCGCGACGAGGTCCTCGGCCCGACGCTCCACAAGCTGCGCTCGGCCGGCAAGAAGCTGTTCCTCCTGACCAACTCGCGCCGTCCGTACACCGAGCTCGTGATGACCCACCTGCTCGGCAGCGCGTCGGCCGAGTACCCGACCTGGAAGCACTACTTCGACGTGGTGGTGTGCGCGTCCTGCAAGCCGGCGTTCTTCCAGGAGCACCGCCCGCTGATGGAGCGCGTTCACGAGGATCGCGAGGGCAGCAACATGCGGCCGGCGCAGGGCCTCGAGCGCATGCGCGTCTACGAAGGCGGCAACCTGCACGACTTCGAGCGCATGCTCGGCGTCACCGGCGACCGGGTCCTCTACGTCGGCGATCACATCTACGGCGACATCCTCCGCAGCAAGAAGGAGTCGGCGTGGCGCACGGCGATGATCATCCAGGAGATGGACATCGAGGTCGCCGCCTACCACGAGTGCGGCGACGCGCTCGAGGAGCTGGCCGATCTCGAGGAGCGCCGAGCGCGTCTCGACGACGAGCTGCGCTATCACCAGGCGCACTTCAAGGAGGTCCAGCGGCGCCTCGACTCCATCGCCTTGACCGCGCGCACGGTGCGGGTCGAGGGCAGCGC
This sequence comes from Deltaproteobacteria bacterium, assembly GCA_016182965.1. Taxonomy (GTDB): domain Bacteria; phylum Myxococcota_A; class Polyangia; order Polyangiales; family JADJMO01; genus JALHOE01. Next base: position 29,771 of record JACPFM010000202.1, read on the forward strand.
CGCGCTATCGGGAGGCCCTCCCTCCGCGCGCGCCATCTCCGACCTCGAGGCCGAGCGAATCCGCGCCAAGCGCGCGGTGGAGCGCGTGCGCACCATGCTCCGCGAGATCGAGGCGAACGCGCGCGAGCTCGAGGCGCGCATCGACCGCTCGTTCCACCAGTACTGGGGCTCGCTGCTCAAGGAGGGGACCGAGACGTCGTCGTTCGGCGATCAGGTGGAGGAGTATGCCTGCCTGTACACCTCGCGGGTGAGCAACATGTACTACTACTCGCCGCTGCAGACGTTCCGGAGTCCCCGGGATCTGATGCCGCACGAGCTCTGAGACGCGCACGCGGACGCGAACGCGCGAACTTCGAGGCCGAAGGTCGAACCAGGGGCAATGCCCCTGGAACCCCCGGAGAGCCGAGCTCTCGACCCATCGAAAAGTTCGCTCTCGCGCCGCGGGCTGATTTTTTCAGCCCCCGAACGTGGTGGAGGCTGATTTTTTCAGCCCGCGATCGCAGAGCACGTCTTCGAAGGTGTACCCCGGCCGCCGGAACCCGGGAGAGCCGAGCTCCCGACGGCACCTCGGTCGTGTCCGCGGTCTCGGCTGACGACTGACGACTGACGACTGACGACTACGTCTCACGCAGAGGCGCGGATCGCCGCGGCGAGCGCGGTCGCGTCGGCGACGGGCGGCGAGCAGGTCCTGCCGCGGCACACGTACGCGACCGCGTGCGCCTTGGCCTCCTTGCCCTCGGCCAGCGCCGGCGCGACTTCGGCTGTCGTAGGGTCGTCGGGATCGACGAGGACCAGCGTGCGGTGCGGCACGTACGCGCGGCGCACGGCGTCGAGCAGCGCGGTCGTCTTCGCGTCGTCGCGTCGCCCGACCACCACCACGTCGGTCGACCCGCGCAGCATGCGGTCGAGCGCGATCACCGACTGCGCGAAGCCGAGCGGGTTCTGCGCCGCCGCCTCGCCGATCGGCTCGAGCGTCCTGCGCGCGCGCTCCTCGAGCGACGCGTCGCCCGTGAGCGAGAACGCGCGCAGCAGCGCCATGGCGATCGACGACGCGCCGGAGGGGATCGCGTGATCGAACAGGTCCTTGGAGCGCGTGATGAGCGCCTCGCCGTCGCTCGGGGCGAAGAAGAACCCGCCGGCGCCTTCGTCCTCGAACAGCGCGACGGCCGTCTGCAGCAGCCGCTTCGCGACCGCTGCGTAGCGCGGGTTCGCCGTCGCCTCGTAGAGGTCGAACGCCGCGTTGGCGAGGAACGCGTAGTCGTCGAGGAAGCCGCCGATCTTCACCTCGCCGGTGTGCCCTGGCGGCGGCGCGACGCGCATCACGCGCAGGAGCTTCCCCTGCGCGCGGAGCAGCGTGGCCTCGATCGCCTCGAACGCGCGCTCGGCCATCGCGCGCGCGGCCGTGTCGCCGGTCGCGCTCGCGACCTCCGCGCACGCGCCGATCATCAGGCCGTTCCACGACGCGAGGATCTTCTCGTCTCGGAACGGCTTCGGGCGCTCCTCGCGCCACTTCCACATCGCGCGGACGGCGCGCTCCTTGGCGACGCGCGCCGCGTCGGCCGGCATCCCGAGCTCGGTCGCCGCGTCCTCGACGCTCTTCACCTCGCTGAGGACGGTCATGCCCTCGGCGCCCGGCGGCGGCTCGTGGTGCGGATCCTCGAAGTTGCCGTACTCGGTGACGCCGAACACCGCGATCGCGACGGCGACCGCCTCGTCGTCGGCGGGGAGCGCCGCGCGCACGTCGCTCGGCGTCCAGACGAAGAACGCGCCCTCGGAGGCGTGCGTGCCCGGCGGCGATCCCTTGGGCACGCTGTCGGCGTCCTGCGTGGAGAAGAACGCGCCGTTGGCCGCGGTCATCTCGCGCGCCGCCCACTTGAGGACGTCGTGCGCCACCTCGAAGAAGCGCGGCTCGGAGTACGCGCGACCGGCGTCTACGTAGAGCCTCGCGAGCAGCGCGTTGTCGTAGAGCATCTTCTCGAAGTGCGGGACGAGCCAGCGCTCGTCGGTCGAGTACCGGTGGAACCCGCCGCCGAGCTGGTCGTAGACGCCGCCCGCGCGCATGGCCGACAGCGCGCGCTTCACGCGGGTCTCGGTCTGCACGTCGCGCGGCGCCTCGACGCTGCGGCGCAGGAGGAGGTCGAGCCCCATGGTGTTGGGGAACTTCGGCTTGGCGCCGAACCCGCCGTTCTTGTCGTCGAAGCGCTTGCCTGCCGCCTTGGCCGCCCGGTCGAGGAGGTCGGAGCCGATCTCGCCCTCGGCCTCCACCTTCAGCTCGAGGGAGGGCACGTTGGCGATCGCGCCGGTGAGCTCGTCCGCCTGCGTTAGAACCTCGTCGCGCCTGGTCGTCCACGCGTCGTGGATCGCGTCGAGCACCTTCTGGAAGCCGGGCATCCCGTAGCGATCGCGCGGCGGGAAGTACGTGCCGGCGAAGAACGGCTTCTGATCGGGCGTGAGGAACACCGTCAGCGGCCAGCCTCCGCTGCGGCCGGTGATCTGCACGGCCATCTGGTAGATGGCGTCGAGATCCGGGCGCTCCTCGCGGTCGACCTTCACGTTGACGAACAGCTCGTTCATCTTCGCCGCGGTCGCCTCGTCCTCGAACGACTCGTGCGCCATCACGTGGCACCAATGGCAGGCGGAGTAGCCGATCGACAGCAGGATCGGCTTGGCTTCGGCCTTCGCCCGGGCGAGCGCCTCGTCTCCCCACGAGTACCAGTCGACCGGGTTGTCTTCGTGCTGACGGAGGTAGGGGGACGCCTCACGCGAAAGGCGGTTCTTCTTCACCCGCGCATGGTACGCGGCAGCGACGCGACGGGCGACGCCGCGTATGCTCCCGCTCCGGAGGGTTTCGATGCGCAACGTCGGGGTGGCTGCGTTGACGATGGCGGTGTCCGTCGCCTGCGCGAGCGATCGCACGCACCCGGAGCGCGTCGCGCACACGAGCGCGCCGCTCGTGTTCACGACCGCCAAGGCGATGTCGGTGGCGCGCCGCGAGCACACCGCGACGCGCCTGAACGACGGGCGCGTGCTGGTCGCCGGCGGTTCCGACGGGCTCGCCCACCTCTCGACCGCCGAGGTGTTCAACCCGGCGACCGGCGAGTGGACGACGGTCGGCCCGATGAGCGCGAAGCGCCTCTGGCACACCGCCACCTTGCTCGCGAGCGGGAAGGTGCTCGTCGCCGGCGGCCACAGCGGCGAGGCGTACCTCTCGAGCGCCGACGTATTCGATCCCGGGTCCAACACGTTCACGCCCACCGGCGCGATGAAGTTCGTCCAGCGGTCGCACGGCGCGGCGCGGCTCGCCGACGACCGCGTGCTCCTGGTCGGCGGGTACATCACCGCGCAGGCGCAGATCTACGATCCGGCGAGCAACACCTGGACGGCCGCCGCGTCGATGTCCGTTCCCCGTTACGGGCACGGCGTCGCCGCGCTCCCCACCGGCAAGGTGCTGGCCGGCGGCGGCGGCAACGGCTCGATCGCCTTCACGACGAGCGAGCTCTACGATCCCGCGACCAACAGCTGGTCGCCGACCGGCGCGATGCCTGCAAACCGCGAGGGCGCGTACCACGTCGCCGGCGGCAAGGTCTGGTCGATCGGCGGCTGGCCGCCTCCGACGCACGCGTGGGTCTACGATCCGACGGCCGGCACGTGGTCGGTCGGCGGCACGCTCGCGTTCGGCGCGGCGGGCGAGACCGCGGTCCTCGCCGATGGACGCTTCCTGCAGACCGGCGTCTACCTCGGCGGCAACAGCGCGCAGATCCTCGATCCGAAGACCGGCACCGCGACCGCGATCACCTCGATGAACGTCGGTCGCTCCTGGCACACGCTCACGCTGCTCGCGAGCGGCGACGTGCTCATCGCCGGCGGCGCGAGCGGGACCGGTCCCACCTCGACGGCCGAGATCTTCTCGCTCATCGCCAACGGCGCGGCGTGCACCGCGACCAAGGCCGCCGAGTGCGCGAGCACCTTCTGTCGCGACGGCGTGTGCTGCACGTCGGCGTGCGGCAGCGCGTGTCAGGCGTGCGACGTCGCCGGCAGCGTCGGCACCTGCACCAACGTGGTCAGCGGCCCGCCGCACGGCGGTCGCACGTGCTCGCCCTACGGGCAGTGCGCGGCCGGCGCGTGCGTCACCACCTGCGCCGACGACGCCGCGTGCGCGAGCACGCACCACTGCGTCGGCGGCGCCTGCGTGCCGAAGAAGAGCAACGGCAGCGCCTGCGCCGCCGCGCGCGAGTGCACGAGCGGCTTCTGCGCCGACGGGTACTGCTGCGGCTCGGCGTGCAGCCGTCCGTGCGAGGCGTGCGACGAGCCGGGCAAGCTCGGGACCTGCGCGGCGATCGCCGGGTACCCGCACGGCACCCGGCCGGCGTGCGCCGGCACCGGCGTCGGCACCGCCTGCGGTCCGCAGTGCAACGGCGTCGATCCGACGAAGTGCAACTACCCGACCGCCGCCGCGCCGTGCAGCGCCAACGTGTGCAAGGACGGCATCGAGACCCACGGCAGCAACTGCAACGGCGCCGGGCTGTGCAACGACACGGCGAAGTCGTGCGGCGCGTACGCGTGCGGCACCACGGCGTGCAAGACGACGTGCACCAAGCGCGACGACTGCGCGGCGGGGTACTTCTGCGACATCCCCGCGTCGGCGACCAGCGGCACCTGCGCGCCGACCAGGGGGCTCGGCTCGCCGTGCACCGACGGCTCGACCTGCGGCAGCGGCTTCTGCAGCGACGGCGTGTGCTGCGGGGTCGCCTCGTGCGGCGCGGGCAGCACGTGCGCCGGGCCGGGAGACAAGGCCGGCAAGTGCAGCAAGAGCAACGGCGCGCCGTGCGCGGCCGCGGTCGAGTGCGCGTCGGGCGCGTGCGTCGACGGCGTCTGCTGCGACTCCGCGTGCGGCGGCCAGTGCCAGGCCTGCGACGTGAAGGGCAGCGAGGGCAAGTGCATGCCGGTCACCGGCGCGCCGCACGGCGGGCGAACGGCGTGCGCCGACGGCGGCACCGAGACGTGCAAGGCGCTCTCGTGCGACGGCAAAGACCCGCTCCGCTGCAACACGTTCGCCTACGGTCCCGAGCGCGAGTGCGCGCCGGCGAAATGCGAGGCGGCCATCGCCACCCCGGCGTCGCGCTGCGACGGGGCGGGCGGCTGCAAGACCTCGACGCCGGTGCCGTGCGCGCCGTTCGGCTGCGCCGGCGACGTGTGCCGTACCTCGTGCACGAGCGCGTCCGAGTGCGCGCCGGGGAACACCTGCAGCGCGAGCGCGTGCGTGCCCGGCGCCTCGTGCACCGGCGATCGTCACGCGTCGATCGGCAAGGACGGCGTCGAGATGTCGTGCACGCCTTACCTCTGCCAGAGCGACGGCAACTGCGCCACGGCGTGTCGCGCCTCGCTCGACTGCGCGGGCGGCTACGTCTGCGATCCCTCGGGGCGTTGCATCGAGCCGACGGCGACCGCGGACGAAGGCGGCGGTTGCTCCACCGGCGCTCGTTCGAACGGCGGTTGCGCCGCAGGCCTCGCGCTGAGCGCGCTCGGGCTGCTCGCGCTCGTGCGCGCCCGGCGACGCCGCTGACCGTCACCGGTACAAATCGCCGGCCTCTTCGGGCTGGTAGAGGATGCCGGTGACGCTCGAGGGCTGCATGAGCGGGCTGCCGCCGACGACGGCGCCGACGTGGCAGCCCAGGAGCGCCACCCCGAGCGGCGTCAGCACGCTGACCTGCCCGACCGAAGGGTCGTGATCCCACGGATACACGAGCGTGAGCTGGACCTGTTCGCCGTGGCGCGACTCGCACACCACGCGCGAGTTCATGGTCACGAGGTCGGGCGGGACCTCCGCCGTGGAGATGACGGCCGCGCGATCGAGCTCGTGCGCGAGGGCCGCCGCCCCGGCGGGATGGCGGGTGGCGAAATGGGTGCGGAGCAATGCGCGCAGGCGCTGCACGTCTTGCTGCGGCAACACGCGAGGCGGCGCGGGCGACGACGCGCGGCGAAGGCACGCGTCGTCCCAGTGGAACGGCGCGCTGTTGCGCGGATCTTCGGGAGCGACAGGGAGGGAGCTGTTCATCGCAACCTCGGCGAGAGGTAACCCCTCGGCACGAATCGGCAAGGGCGCATGTCACGCGCAGATCTCGCACGGCCCGAGCGAGACGCTCGCCGCCGAACGAGAGCTGACCGACCATGCACGTGATGTTCCTTCGATGTCGTCTCCCGAGCCTCGGCGCAATTCTCGTCGTGCTCTCCGGGTGCGGCTCACCCGCGGCGGACGAGCCACGCTGCGGGCCGACCGCCGTGGAGGTGGCCGGCGCCTGCGCGCCGCGCTTCGACGCGTGCGGGCCGCTGGAGATCGCGGTCGCCGGCGGTGGGTGCAGGCGGCTCGGCATCGAGACCTGCGCCGAGGGCTTCACCCGCGACGAAGGGCGCGGCACGTGCGAGCCGGTGCTGCCGGCGGCGACCTGCGCGCCCGGCACGATGGCGATCCCGGGCGAGACCAGCTGTCACGAGGTCGCGCCGTGCGCAGCCGGGACGTGGGGCGACATCCCCGTCGACGCGACCACCATTTACGTCGATACGACGAGCGCTGTCGGGACCCCCGACGGCACGAGGGATCGCCCCTTCCGCACGATCTCGGCCGGCATCGCCGCCGCGAAGATCGACGCCCTCGTCGCGATCGCCGCCGGGCGCTACGAAGAGCACATCGAGATCACGCGCCCGGTGCGGTTGTTCGGCGTGTGTCCCGCGCGGGTGGAGATCCGCGGGCCGAAAGGCGACCCCAAGGCTTGGACGATCGGCATCACGGGGCGCGCCGAGCTCCACCGCCTCTCGATCACCTCCGATCGGGAGGCGATCAGCTACTGCGAGAACGACCCGCTGCTCCTCGACCACGTCTGGATGCACGACGTGGGGGCGCGCGCGCTCGGCGCGTACGCGTGCCGCACCGACGCGCGGCTGATCGTCCGCGATTCGCTCATCGAGTCCGCGACCGGGCAGGGCATCTTCGGCGCGCAGGGCAGCGGGCTCGTCGAGCGCAGCGTCATCCGCGGCACGCGCCCGCTCGCCGACGGATCGCGGGGGCAGGGCGCGCAGTGGCAGTGGCACGCGCGCGCGACCGGCGCGCAGTCGCTGACCGTGCGGCGGAGCGTGATCGAGGGAAACGTGGACGCGGGGCTCTCGGTGGTCGGCGCCGATCTGCTGCTCGAGGGATCGGTGATCCGCGCGACGAAGCTCGGCAAGAAGGCCGCGGGCCACGGCGTCCTCGTCTCGTTCACCGGGAGCGTCCGGCCCGCGGCCGAGATTCGCGACACCTTCTTCGCCGACCACGTGAACGGCGCCGTCTACGTCGAGGACGCGGACGCGACGCTCGAGCGCGTCGTGGTGCGCGGGACGAAGGCCGCGCCGAACGGAGACGGCGACGGCATCCAGGTGCTCTCCGGCGCCCGGCTCGAGGCGACCGATCTCGTCGTCGAAGACACCGCGCGCACCGCCATCTTCGCCGCCGCGGCGTCGCTCCGGCTCACCCGCGCGATCGTGCGCGACAGCAGCGGGCACGGCGTGCAACTGCAGGCCGCGCTCTCGCCCGACCATTCCCCGGGGACGGCCGAGGGGACGCTCTCCGACGTGCTCATCGCGCGGGCGCGCTTCGGCGGTGTGGTGGTCGCCGGCAGCAAGGTCACCATCCGCGGGATGCGGGTCACCGGCGTGACCGCCGACGCTGCGGGTCGTTTCGGCGACGGCATCGCGCTGGTCGGCTGGGACTTCGTCGGCCGCCTGCCCGCCGTCGCCGACGTCGCCGAGTCGTCGATCGACTCGTGCGTGCGTGCCGGCGTGAGCGTCTTCGGCTCGCAGCTGACGATGGGCACCGTGCAGCTGTCCTGCAACGCCTTCGACCTGGAGGTCGCCGCCTCCGGCGCCAGCGGCGCGGAGGTGCCGTTCTCGGTCGACGACCGCGGCGGCAACAGCTGCGGGTGCGGCGCCGCACGCCGCAGCTGCAAGGGCCAGTCGCACGGCCTCGCGCCGGTCGGGCTCTGAGCCCGATCAGCCGATGACCTTCTTCCGCGCCGCCTGCTGGATCGGCGCGCGCGTGTGCTGGTCCTTCGCGAGCTGACGGAGCTCCGCCGCGCCGACGAAGTCGAGCAGCTTGATCGCGACGTTCACCGGCGTCTTCGGGTTGCGCACGAGTGCGATGGCGATCTCGGGGCGCTGCGCCCACTCGCGGCGATCTGCGATCTGCTTCAGGAACTCCGGCGTCACCGTGCGGAGCTTGGCGAAGGCCGAGACCTCGTCGAGCTGCAGGCCGGGGTTGCGCAGCACGTGCGCGTGCAGCGCGGGGTTGTTCTCGCGGAGGATGGCCATCCGCTCGTCGCGCGAGCCGCGAAGCGCTTGCGTGACCCGGTCGCCGCCGGCGCTCTCGGAGGACGGCCGCGTCGCCGCGGTGACGATCGAGTGCTCCGGGTCGCGATCCTCGTTCGCGGACGTGCGCGCGGCCGCGGCCCAGGATTCGAGCGCAGGCGACGCGGAGAGCCGCACCGCGACGCCGGCGCCGGGGAACGCCTGCAGCACCTGCGCGTCGAGCACGACCATCGCGGCGCCCGCGACCAGCTCGAGCTTCACGTCGGCGAACTGCTGCAGATCGGCCGGCGGCTCGACGCGGACGAGCAGCCCGCCGCGCGAGAGCTGCGCGCTCCAATCGGCCTCGACGTCGGCCTCACGGAAGTACCGGACGCGCAGCTGCACGATCGACAGCGTAGCGCGGGTCGACCGCGGCCGTCGCGCGCTCGACTTGCACGCCACGAATCAGAGCTGTCAGGCATTCCCCCGGAAGTCCGGGGGCATTTTCCGACAGGTCTTCAGCGGACGCCGCAGTCGCCCTTCTCGCGCTTCATGTGGAAGACGCCGAACAGCTGCTCGATGTTGACCGTGGTCGCCGTGCCGGGCGAGGCGCCGCGGATCAGCCGCACCTCGACGTCGCCCGACTGCAGCAGCGACACCACGACCAGCAGCTGGGTGGCCGGCCGCGCGGCGTCGACGCTCGGCACGTCGACGATGGCCAGCGCGTTCTTCACGCGGCCCTCGCCGAAGTTCAGGGTCGAGAGCGGATCGTGGAGCATCTGCGGGATGACGCGGAGATCGGCGGCGGCAAGCCGCTCGCCCGAGTCGAAGGCGGTGGTCCACACCCGGCCGGGCGCGCTCTGCAGCCGCTCGGCGTCGAGCTCGAGGCGCAGCCGCGTGCTCTCGTGCATGCCGGCGCGCACGAAGCTCGCGGCGGTGACCGAGCCGCACCAGCTCTCGCCCGGCTCGGTCGACCAGCGCGCGTTGTCGGCGCAGCCGAGCAAGAGCGCGGGGACGAACCACAGCGCGCGCATCACGCCCCCTTCGCGAGCGCCGCGGCGACCTCGCGCACGCGCGGCTCGGGATCGGTCTTCGCCGCGCTCTCGAGCGTCGCCTTCGCGCCCGGGCGGGCGGCGGTGGCGATGGCCCGGAGCGCGGCCTCGCGCACGAACGCGTAGCCGTCGGAGGTCGCCGCCTTCTCGAGCGGCGCGACCACGGCCGCCTTGCCGTCGCGCTTGCCGATCGCGCCGAGCGCCCGCGCCGCGTCGGCTCGGAGCGACCACTGCTTGTGCGTGGCGAGGATGCGGGCGAGCGGCGCGACCGCGCCGGCGTCGCCGCGCGTGGACAGCTCCTCGATCGCGAGGCGCTGCACGTCGAGCGTCTCGACGTCGAGCGCGTCGACCAGCGCGTCGCGCGCGACCTTCGTCTCGCGCCGGCCGAGCCAGCGGATCGCGCGGGTCTGCACGTTGACGTCGGGGTGGTGCACGAGCCCGGCCACGAACGGCTCGGCCGCGTCGGCGATCTTCGCCGCCGAGTCGCCGGCGGAGGTGCCGCTCGGCGGGACCTTCTCGGACGCGGCCTCGCCCTGCGTGAACGGACCGAACGCCGCGGTGCCCTTGGGGGAGGGCGCGAGCATCGTGTCGAGCGCGACGATCGCCCGGTCCTTCGAGGTCTGCATCGCGGTCGACACCGCCGACGCGAACGCCTTCTCGTAGAGCACGAGCGCGCGAGAGAAATCCTTCGGCCCGTAGCTCTTGGGGATGAGCGCGGCGATGGCGTTCTCGGCCGAGAGGGGGCCGTCGGGCACCGGCAGCGGGTCGGGGACGGCGCGGAACTCGCCGGCGGCCAACGCCGCGAGGGCGATCGAAGAGGCGCGCCGCACGCGCTCGTTCGGATCGAGCACGCCGTCGGTCAAGGTGCCGAGCTGCCCCTCGGTGATCGCGGGGGGCTTCGCGCCGCCCTTCTTCCCGGGCGTGCTGGTGCGCGCGAGCGAGAGCACCGCCATCGAGCGCACGACGGCGTCGGTCGTCGTCTGGACGCTCGCCTCGATCGCCGCGCGCGACGTCGGCTCGCCGATCTCGCCGAGCGCGTACAGCGCGGCCGCGCGCGCGTAGGAGAGGCCGTTCTTCGACAGCGTGTCGAGCGTCGGGACGTGCGCCTTGTCCTTGGTGCGACCGAGGGCGATCGCGCCGAAGATGCGCATCTCGATGGGCACCGGTTCGACCGTCTCGACGAGCTGCTTCTGCAGCGGGACCGCCTTCTTGTCGTCGATGCGCGCAACGCCGAAGGCCGCGGCGACGGCGATCGGGTCCTTGGGCATCGGGCCCGACTTGGGGAACAGGTACGCCTCGTATTTGGGCAAGAGCGCCGGATCGCGCAGCGCGCCGCACGCGACCATCGCCCGCGCGCGCAGCGAAGGATCGGCGGTACCGGTGGCGTACGCGAAGAGCGGCGCGCCCGCCGACCTGTTCTCGACGAAGGCGAGGATCTCGATCGCGGTGCGCTGCTGCGAGATGTCTTGATCGCTGAGGGCGTCGATGAGCGGCTGCACGCCGCGCTGGCCGACCTTGAGCAGGCGCGTGTGCGCCTCGGCGGCGTCGGGCCCGCCGGCCTTCACCTTGTAGACGAGCGGCGCGGTGAGGTTCGCGTACACCTCGACGAGCAGCCGGCGGTAGACGACCTTCTGCGGGTTGCCGAGCGCGATGGGGAGCAGCTCGGTCTCGAGCACCTCGAGCGTGCCGCGCTTCTGGTTGATCGCGGCGGAGAAGCGGATCGCGCTGGCGACCAGCTCGTCGTCGGTGCTGCCGCGCATGACGCGCCGATAGAGCGCGTCGGCGGAGACCTCGTCGCCCTGCGCGAGGAGCAGCTCGGCGAGCTCGAAGTACACCGCCCACAGCTTCGGGTTGTGCTGGATCGCGAGCTTGAACTCCTTGATCGCCTTGGGGAAGTCCTGCTGCGAGCGGTACATCTCGCCGAGCTTCTTGTGGCCGTCGGCGTCTTCGGGCGACAGCTCGACCGCGGCGGCCGCCCAGCGGATCGCCTCGTCGTCCTTGTAGAGCTGCAGCGAGTACTGGGCGAGGCGGCCGTAGTACTGGCGCGCGCCCTTCGGGTCGGCCTTCACCAGCTCCTCGAGCACGGCGATCGCGCCCGCGACGTTGCCCTGCTGCACGAGCACGCGCTCGAGCACCAGGCGCGCGTCGACGTCGCCGGGCGCCTGGTCGATGATCGAGCGGAGCGTCTTCTCGGCGTCGGGCAGGCGGCGCAGGTGCATCTGCACCTCGGCGAGCAGGCGGCCCGCCTCGAGATCGGCCGGCGGCCCCTTGAACGTGGCGGTGAGCGGCGCGACCTGCGGCTCGAGCTTCTTCTGCGCGACCCACAAGAGCACGAGGTGCGTGCGCGCCTCGCGGCGGGTCGGCTTGTCGACGTCGTTGCGCTTGAGGATCGCGTCCCAGAGGCCCTGGGCCTCGGCGTACTTGTGCACCCGCTCGAGCGCGGTGGCGTGCCCCTTCTGCACCTGCAGGTCGCCCGGCGCGAGATCGCGCGCCTGCTTGTACGCCTCGAGCGCGTCTTCGCCGAGGTCGTGATCGAGGTACGTCTCGCCGAGCGCGGCGAAGCCCTTGGCCTTCGGCTTCACCACGACGGTGAGGCGCTTCCAGATCTCCTTGGCCTTCGCCGTCTGCCCGCGCTGGTACCAGTAGTCGCCGAGGTCGACGATGTACGACGGGTCGTCGGCGTTCTTGCCGGCGAGCTTCTCCATCAGCGCCAGGGCGAGCTTGTCCTCGCCGATCTGCGAGTAGTAGAGCGCGAGGCGCTGCTGGATGTCGGGATCGGTCGCGGCCTGCGCCTCCATGCCCTTCAGCTTGGCGAGGCACTTGGGGCGCTCGCCGCGGCCGATGAGCAGATCGCACAGCTCGAAGACGAACTGCGGCTGCCCCTTGGCGTGTTGGATGAGCAGCTCGTACTGCTTGACCGCGTCGTCGAGCCGCGACTGCTCTTTGAGCAGGCGGATCAACAGCACGCGCGCGTCGGTGCGGGTGGGCGCGCTGCCGAGCGCCTTCGACAGCCACTTGATCGCCTTCTCGCTGTCGAACTCGGCGGCGAGCTTGCCGAGCAGCTCCTGGCGATCGACGTCTCCGGGGTTCTGCTTCTCGAGCTTCTCGACGAACGCCTCGAGCTTGTTCTGAGCGCGGTACGCCTCGGCGAGCGCGTTCAGCAGGCGCGTCTTGGCGCCCGCCTCGGCGCCGGCGACGCCCAGGCCCTTCTCGAGGGTGGCGACGGCCTGCTCGTACTTCTGCAGCTTGAGCTGCGCGAGGCCCAGATCGAGGAGCGCGGAGGCGTAGACGCGGTTGTCGCCGGCGGCCGCCTTGGCGACCTCCTGGTACTCCTCCTCGGCCCTCTCGAAGTGGTTCTTCTTGAAGTAGGTGCGCGCGAGCTCGGCGCGCACGGTCATCGAGTCCTTGTTCTGCGCGACCAGGTCGTTGTGGACCTTCTTCGCCGCGGAGTAGTCCTTGAGGTCGACGTGAAGCTCCATGAGCGAGCGGAGCGTCGCCTCCTTCTCGAACTTGTCTTTGTGAAGCGGAAGCGCCTTCTCGTACACCGCCACCGCGCCCTTCAGATCGCCCGAATCCTGCTTCAGGCGGGCGATGGCGATCCACACCGTGGCGCGATCGGGCTTCTGCTTGGCCGCCTCTTCGTAGGCGAGCATCGCCTCCTTGTCGCGCTTGTCGCTCTTGAGGATGCCGGCATAGGCGAGGAGCGCGGCCCATTTGTCGTCGTCGGTCTTGACCAGACCGTTGAGCGGCGACTGGCGGGCGAGGATGTCGTCGGCCATCGCGACGATCTTCTTCGCCTTCTCTTTCTGCGCGTCGGGCGACTTCGGGTCGGCGAGCACCGCCTCGGACTTCGCCTTGATGTCGAGGACCTGCGCCTTGGTCTTGGGCTCGAGGCCGACCTGCTGCCCGGACGACAGCGCCTTCCAGTCGGCGACGCCGACGTCGAGCGAGCCGTCGCGCTCGCGGTAGACCTGCGCGAGCTTGAGCACCGGACCGGACTCGCCGGGACGCGCGAGCGCGATCACCGCCGCCTTGCGCACCGGATCCTTCTTGGGGATGCCGAGCTCGTCTTCGCCGACCGGCTCCTTCTCGTCGGGCGGCTTCGCGCCGCCCGGGGGCTTGGCCGCGCCACCCGGCTTCCCGCCACCGCCCGGCTGGACGACCGGCGGCTTCTTCGGCTTCTTGCCCTTCGGATCGAAGTCCGCGTGCGCGCTGCCCGGGATCAGGCTGGCGCTGGCGATCAGCGCGAGCGCGGCGAAGGCGAGCGGACGAGGGCGCATCGGGGACAACGAGTATGCCATACGGGGTGGACGGTCACTTGGACGCTCGAAAGGGCCGCCGCTTTGGCCATGGGACACGCTCCCGCTCGATGCCGTCGCGCAGCGCGCGTTGACCACCCGGGTGCGCTCACGCCGCGTCCGCGCTAGAAGCGACGCGATGCGCGAGGCGACCGTCCTCCGAGCTCGCATGCTCTCCCCGCAGGTCCGCGAGCTGACGCTCGATCCGGGCGCCGGTCACACGTTCGTTCCCGGTCACTGGGTCACGCTGTACCTCGATCGCGAGGGAGACGAGCCGCTCAAGCGCCAGTACTCCATCGCGTCCGCGCCGCGCGCCGACGGCACGTTCGACATCGCGGTGACGCTGGTCCCCTGCGGGCCGATGAGCACCTTCCTGCACGAGGCGAAGGTCGGCGCGCGCATCCGCATGATGGACGCGCAGGGCCTCTTCGTGCTCGAGCCGATGGAGCGCCCGCTGCTGTTCGTCGCCACCGGCACCGGCATCGCCCCGTTCCGCGCGATGCTGCAGGAGATCGACAAGAAGGCGCACGCCGGCACGCCGCTGATCATGCTGTTCGGCTGTCGCAGCGAGGAGGACCTCCTCTATCGCGACGAGCTCGAGGCCCTCGCCGCCCGCTGGCCGCGCTTCCGCTACCTGCCCACGCTCTCGCGCCCGCACGACGGCTGGTCTCTGCGCCGCGGCTGGGTGCAGAGCCACCTCCCGGAGCTGATCGCCGAGCTCGGCACCGACGTCGACGTGTACGTCTGCGGGCTGACGAAGATGGTGAAGGACGTGCGGAGGATCTGCCGGGAGGAGCTCGGGGTGGACCGCAAGAGGGTGCACGTGGAGCGGTACGACTAGGACGCGAAGGCGAACGCGAACGCGAACGCGAAGGCGAACGCGGACGCGAAGGCGAACGCGAACGCGTCGGGACGCCGCGACGCATCGGTGCGGAGCGCCTTTGGAGCGTTCCGGTGCGAGTGAGCGCCAGACTCCCGGCACGCGGCCACTCGACTGCTGATAACATCGCGCGGTGACTGCGCCGAGCTCGTCCACCTTCGTCACGCATGTCGTGCTGAAGAACTACAAGAGCATCGCTGCGTGCAGCGTCGCTCTGGGGCCGCTGACGATCCTCGTCGGCCCGAATGGTGCAGGAAAGAGCAACTTCCTCGACGCGCTCAGGTTCGTCGCCGACGCGCTTCGCACGTCACTCGATCACGCGCTTCGCGATCGTGGTGGGATACACGAAGTCCGCCGCCGCTCAGGCGGTCACCCGACGCACTTCGGTGTCCGTCTCGACTTCCGGCTCCCAACGGGTGCCACCGGTTTCCATGCCTTCAAGATCGCCGCCCAAAGGGGCGGGTTTGAGGTGCAGACGGAGGAATGCGCCGTCGGGACGCACCGCTATCTGGTGCGCTCAGGCGAAGTCGTCCTACCCCCAGGACCTGTTGCACCACCGGCAGCGAGCGATCGGCTCTACCTCGTAAACGCCGCAGGCCTGCCCATGTTCCGGCCCGTTTTCGACGGCCTATCGAGCATGGGCTTCTACAACTTGAGCCCGGATCGGCTCCGCGCGTTGCAGACGCCTGACAAGGGTGACCTGCTCGCGCGCGACGGCAGCAACCTTGCGAGCGTGCTCGACAGACTGTCGAAGGATCAGCCCGCTGTGAAGAGACGTATCGAGGAGTACCTCGCGCGTGTGGTGCCCGGCGTCGAAGGCATCGACGCCGAGCGCGTGGGCCACATGGAGACGATCGAATTCCGCCAGCGCGTGGAGGGCGCGAAGGATGCCTGGCGCTTCCCGGCGATCAACATGTCCGACGGCACGCTCAGGGCGCTGGGCGTCCTCGTCGCGCTCTTCCAGCACACCAACGCGATGGCGGTGCCGCTGGTCGGCATCGAGGAGCCGGAGGTGGCGCTGCATCCTGCGGCGGCGGGCGTCCTGCTGGACTGCCTTCGAGACGGCTCGCGAACCACGCAGATCCTCATTACCAGCCACAGCCCCGACCTGCTTGACGATCCGAGGCTTTCGGCCGACCAACTCTTGGCGGTGAGCGCTGAAAGTGGTCGCACGGACGTTGGCCCTCTTGATGAACCAGCGCGAGACGCGCTGCGCGACCAGCTGTACACAGCGGGAGAACTCCTGCGCCTCAATCAGCTGCAGCCTGACCAGCATGCGACTGCCCGGAGTAGTCAGCTGGGGCTGTTCGACGGCGGGGAGGCGCAGTGAGGCTGGGTCTGATTGTCGAGGGTCACGGCGAGGTCCAAGCGGTACCCGTGCTCGTGCGCCGCGTAGCCGAACGGCTGGGGTTTCTCGAAACCCTGGAGCTGCCTCAGCCTCTGCGCGTCCATCGCCAGAAGCTGCCCAAGCCAGGAGAGCTGGAGCGCGCTGTCGAGCTCATGGCTCGCAAGGTCGGCGACGGTGGGAAGTTGCTGATCGTGCTCGACGCGGATTCCGATTGCCCGGCAACTTTGGCGCCGGCGCTCCTCTCTCGGGCACGCGCTCAACGAGCTGACCGCGACATAGCCATCGTCTTGGCGAAGCGTGAATACGAGGCTTGGCTCGTCACAGCCGCGCACTCGCTCCGTGGCTTCAGGACCCTGGGGCGAGAGATAGAAGCGCCGCCTGATGCAGAGGCCCTGCCTTCGCCAAAGGGCTGGCTCGGCAGCCGAATGAAGGCGGGGTACAGCGAAACGATCGATCAACCGGCCCTGACAGCGGCTTTCGACGTGGATGCCGCGCGCCGTGCTCCCTCGTTCGACAAGTTCGTGCGGGATGTGGCAAGCCTGCTCGGCGTCACAGAAGTTCGTGCCGGGATCTGACATGGAATCGCCGGCCCTCGGGAATTAAACGGTTCGGTCGAGTGCTGGGCCCGGCGGAGTGGCGGGTCCGTCGGCGCATCCCCTCAAGCTGCGTGCACCGCTCCGGCGCGAGTTGGAGGCGGTTGTTCGTGCGCGCCGTGCGGGGGCGGCGCTCGTCGAGCGTGCTTCGATCGTGCTGCTGGCGTCGCGCCGGCTGAGCAACGCCGCGATTGCGCGCACGTTGCACGTGCAGGAGAAGACGGTTCGCAAGTGGCGCGAGCGCTTCCGCGCGCGCCCGAAGGTCACGACGCTGGAGGACGCGCCGAGATCGGGGCGCCCATCGCAGGTGCCCATGTTCGTGCGCCTGGA
>JACPFM010000209.1 GCA_016182965.1 Deltaproteobacteria bacterium
GCGCCTGGCACGGATAGAAGTCGGTGCGAGGGCTCACCTCGCCGGCGCAAAGACCCGCCGCCCCGAGGCAGCGAAAGAACAATCAAAACCGAGATCGAGGCTTGACCGGAGATGCGGGCTCATAGAAGCCCGGGGGCATTTCCGTCGCGTCTGCGCGACGTGAGCGATCGAGCGCGTCACGGATCGTCCGGGAGAGGCATCGGTCCAGGCATGGCGAGAAGAGAGCGATTGGCCATCTCACTCATCGTGCTCACGAGCACGGCGTGCGTCGGCTGCAGCGCGTTGTTCGCCCCGCCGAAGCAACTGGGCGAGCGCACCGTCGAGGAGCGCGAGGTCGACGAAACGAAGAAGGCGCAAGACGCGCCCATCGAAGCGAGCCCGCCCGATCCGCCGAAGGACCCCTCGAACGAGGACGTCTGTCGCAAGCGCTGGTCACTCATCGTGAGGGACGCGGTGGACAAGTCGAAGAAGGGCGGGCCGGAGCCGCCGGGCGACGCCAAGCGCGCGGTGTTCCTCAAGGACTGCTACGCGCGCACCGCCGAGCAGAAGAAGGCGGCCCCCGCCGCGTACGAATGCGAAAAGAAATGCATCGTGCAGGCGGAGACGTTGAGCAGCGTCGAGCCCTGCGAGCACGACTGCAAGTAGCGCGGCCGTCTCATCGCCCCTCGCGATACGCACGTCTCCGCGCCGGGTCGGCCGCGAGCGCGCGCGCTCGAGATCGGTCGAGCGCGCGGCGCATTCCTTGCTGACCGAGTGCGCATGCACGCAGCGATTCGTTGGGTCCCTCTGGCGGCGCTCCTCGCGGCCGCCCCCATGGGCGCGGCCTCTGCCGCCCCCAAGCCGGCCGAGCCCTTCCCGCTCTTCATCGCCCGCGACGTCGCGGGCCAGAAGCAGAGCACCGCGACCTTCCGCGGCGCGCCGACGCTCGTCCTCGCGATCACCGATCGCGGGGCGGGCGACGCGATGCGCGCGTGGTTCGAGGGCGCGCAGAAGCGCGCACCGACCGTGCGCCTCAAGGGGCTCATCTCGATCGACGTCCCCTCGTTCGTCAGCGACGACTTCGTGCGGGCGCGCGCGAGAGAGACCATTCCCAAGACGCGCTGGCACGACAACCTGCTCGACACGCACCTCGGGATCGCGCAGGTCCTCTCGTTGCCGGAGAGCGACGTGCCGTGGGCGTTCGTGCTCGACGCGCAGGGGCGCATCGTCGCTGCGGCGCACGCCAAGGCGGACGCGCAGGCGGCGAGCGCCGTGTGGAAGTCGCTCGAAGCCGTGATGTGAGCGTCGCTCAGTCCACGCGCGCCACGCGCGCGGAGAGGTGCTCGATCGGGGCGTCCGGGCCGAGCCGCAGCTTCTCGTCGAGCGGTCCGAGCGAGACCACGTCGCCGCGCCCGAGGTCGTCGAAGACGGCGTTGACCTCGCTCCGCGCGCGATCGAGCCGGCCGATGCGGGCGCCGTGCGGGCCGAGCGGATCGTCGCCGGCCACGTCGCCGCGCAGCGGATCGCCGCAGACGACGAGCTCGCGCTTGCCCTTGCTCACGAGGAGCGCGGAGACGGCGCGCTCGCGGTCGGGCCCCGCGGTCAACGAGTCGACGAGGCGCGGTGGCTTCGACGAGAGCGCGAGGTAGCTGAAGGTCAGGCCCTCCCACCGAAGCCCCGCCTTCTTGGCGACGGGCTGCAGGAAGGGCGGGAGGTCGACCGCGAGGTCCTCGTGGCACCAGTCGGTGTCGCGGCCGAGGAGCGGGCAGCGGCCCTCGTGCAGGCACGGCGCGAGGACGCGCAGCCGGCGCTGCAGCAGCGCGGCGCGCAGCCGCTGGAGGTGTCTCGAGCGCGGGCGCAGCGCGGGCTCGACGATCAGGAGCACGCCGTCGGGCTCGAGCGCCTCGCGCGCCAACGCGGCCAGCTGCTCGGCGTGCAGCTCGACGCGCGCGGCCTCGTCGAGCTCGAGGTCGAGCTCGCTGAGCATCTGCCCGACCAGGATCACGCCGAAGCGGCCGCGGGGCGGCCTCTTCACGAGCTCGACGAACGAGGCCTCCTCGGTCTTCAGGCGGACGTCGACCGCGCCTTCGCGCGGGCGCTTCTTGGCGATGGCGGCGGCGACGCGCAGCGCGTCGCGATCGTCGTCGACCGCGAGCACGTCCACGGTGCCGAGACCTCCCGCGGCCGCGAGCGCGCGCGCGAGCCCGCGGTGCGACGCGCCGAGACCGGCGCCGACGTCGAGCACGCGCAGCGCGGTCGCCTGCCCGATCCGCAGGCGACCCATGGCAATCAGCTCACGCGCGGCGCCGGCCATCTTCGGCACGTCGCGCGGGAACCAGAACGACAGGCGCGCCGCGAGCTGCTCGCGCGAGCCGCCGAGGCCGCGCAGGCGATCGTCGTTGTAGACGGCCGCCATCTTCGACACGTGGCCGGGCAGGCGCGGATCATCGAGCCCGGGGAGGCGCACCTCGCGCGCGACCTCGGCGAGGACGTTCGCCCAATCGGGCTCGAGCGGCTCGGGGAGCAGTCCGATCACGCATCACTCCTCCCACAGCTCCGGCGCGGGCACCAGACGGGAGGACCAGGCGATCGAGGCGCGCCCGACGATCGTGCGCGAGCCCTGCAGCGTGAACGGCCAGCTGCGCGTCTCGCCGAGGAGGCGCACGGTGACGGTGCCGTGGATCGGCGCGTCGTCGGGCATCGGCCGCGTGACCTCGACGGTCCACCCGCCGGCGCCGGCCCACGGGACCGAAAGCGCCTCGTGCGAGATCGACGTGGCGTCGGCGGCGCGCACGCCGGTCGGCGACAGCCACGACAGGCGCACACCCTTGGGATCGACGATCGCGAGATCGACGTCGGCGCCGCCGCTCCAGGTCGCGTCGACCGTCAGATCGCCCCACGCGGGCGCGGGCTTCTGCGCGCGCCAGGTCGGCGCGAGGCTGACCGCGCGCGCCTCGATCGCGGCGCGCCTGGTCGGCTCGGCGCCGTCGAGCGTGGCGTTCGCCGCCCCGCCGTCGCCGAGATCGCGCAGACACGCGACGCGACGCGCCACCGCCTCGACGTCGCCGGGACGCGCCTCGGCGTGCACCGCATACAGCGAGCACGCGAGCGCGCCCTCGCCGGCGCGGAGCGCGACCTCCGCCATGCCGTCGGCGAGCCCGAAGTCGTCGGGCTTGCCGTCGAGCGCGCCGGTCAATACGCGCAGCGCGCGCGCACGGTTCCCCTCGCGCGCCGCGAGCTCGCTCCGGCGCAGCGTCGCCGGCACGTCGAGCGGATCGCGCGACGTCCAGGTGCTCATGACCGTGCGCGCCTCGTCGAGCGACTCGCGCTTGGACGCGAGGCCGAACAGCGCCTCGAGCTTGTCGCGCGAGTCGGGCGCGGCCACGACCGCCGCGCGCGCCGCGCCGATCTTCGCCTCGAGATCGGGCTCGGCGCCGAGCGAAAACGAGGCGGTGCGGAACCACTCGCGTCGCATGCGGACCCAACGGCCGCTGCCGCCGGGCCACGGCTTCTTCGCCGGCGACACCTTCTTCTCGTCGGCCATCGGGGAGTCTGCTTCCTCCTTCGGCATGGCGGCCTTCGGCGGCCCCGCTGCGGCGCCCGCGGTCGGAGCGGCGAGACCGCCGCCACCCTTGCCGAAGCCGGACGCACCGAACGCGGATCCCAGATCGTCGATGCCCTTGGCATCCTTGGCCTCCGCCGCGGTCTCGGTCGCCACCGGCAGCGCGTCGCCGCTCCACTCGTACGCGCGCTTGCGCGGCTCGACGTTGAACGCCGCGGCCATCGCGGGGCTCTCGAGGACCAACAGCGACGTGTGCCGGCTGGGGACCGCGAAGGCCTTGGACAGCTCCACGATCTTCGCGCGATCGGCGCCCGGACGCCGCTCGAGATCGGCGACGGTGGTCGAGGCCCAGAGCCGCGGCACGAACGAGTTGCCCGGCTCGGAGGTCGCGTGCGCGGCGATCGGGATGGAGGTCGACCACGGCTTGCCGGCGAGCGTGCCGGAGAGCTTCGCCTCGCCCTGCACGTCGGCGCCCGTCATCCGCGCGACGACGAACACCTCGCCGCCGGCGCGCACGGCGCCGATCTTCTGCGGCGCGACGGCCTCGAGCCCGGCCGGGAGCTCGAGCACCGGATCGCGCAGCGTCACGCCGTAGCTCGCTTCGAGGACGTCGAGCGCCGCCGCCGCGAGCGGCTGCCCGGCGACGTAGGGGATCACGGCGCCGCCCCCGCCGCGCGCCATCGCGTCGAGCGACGCGACGTCGGCGTCGACGCCGATCGCGACGGCGGTGAGCGTGGCCTCGCCGATGGTGCCGCGCACGCTGGCCTCGATCGCCGCCGGGGTACGCGCGCCGATGGTGGGCGCGCCGTCGCCGACGTAGATGATCCGCGCCGCGCGCCCCGGCTCGCCCCGCGCGTGCGCGCTGGCGACGCGGATCGCCGCGGTCGGATCGCTCGCGCCCTCGGGCGTGATCGACGAGAGGAACGTGCGCACCGAGTCGGCCGCCGCCTTGCCGGGCGTCTGCGCGGCGACGGAGAGCGGCGTGCAGGCGACGTCGCACGCGAGCAGCGTGAACCGGTCGCGCGGATCCATCTCCTCGACGACGCGCGCGGCGAGCGCGGCGGCGCGGGTCCACCGCTCGCCGACCATCGAGCGGCTGGAGTCGATCACGATGGCGTGGGTGCGCGTCGCCGAGTCGGGCGCGCGCGGGATCTTCGGAGCGAGCGAGAGGGCGACGAACGCCTTCTCGCCGCCCGCCGGCTGGTAGGCCCACGTCGACGCGGCGGCGCCCTCGTCCTTCTTCGCGAGCTCGACGACGAAGTCGCCGCTCGGGAGGAACCCCTTCTTGTGCAGCGCGCGGCGCGCGAACCCGCCGTCTCCGGCGTTCTCCGCCTCGTAGCCGTGCACCTGCACGCCCTTCTGCGGATCGTGGCCGACGACCTGCACGTCGAGCGAGAACTCGTCGATCGCCGAGGTGGCCGCGCCGAACTTGGGGAGCGGGTACACGTAACGGCGCGCGCCGCCGCTCGCGGCGATGCGCTGGGTGTAGGCCAGGATCACGCGCCGCGAGCCGCGCGGCGGGATGGGGAACACGCGCAGCTCCATGCGGCCGCCGGCGCGCCACTCGAGCAGCGCCGGATCGCGCCAAGGGCCCGGCACCCAGATGAACTCCTCCTGCGGCTTCGGCTGCGGCTTGGGCGTGGCGTGGAACAGCACGCCCTTCCAGATCGCGGCGCCGCGATCCTTGTCGACGAACGCGCCCTCCTCGACGTGACCGTCGACCTCGAGCGCGAGCCGCTCGATCGCGGCGTCGGGCGGGAGCGGGAAGCGGAAGATGCCCTCGAGGGACTCCTTCACGTCGAAGTCGGAGGCGAAGACCTCCTCGATCTCGGTGCGGGCGAAGTCGCCGGCGATCTTCACCGTGACGCTCTGTCGCGTCAGGCGCAGCGCCTTGTCGCCGTCGCCCGTCGCGCCGGGGAGGCGCGCGCGCAGCACGCCGAGCCCGGGGACGCTCGCCTCGTCTCCGGGCTTCGGCTCGTCGATCCGCTCGCCGACGGCCTCCGACCAACCGAACGCCGCGCCGAGGCCGCCGGCGCGGACCAGCGTGGCGCCGCCGCCGACGCTCGCGCCCTCGCCGACGCCGAGCGTGCTCTCGACGCCGTGCCCGTCACGGAGCGAGGCCTTCCCTCGGGCGACCGCGACCGCGGTCCCTTGCCCGAGCGTCGACAGCGAGAGCTTGGCGCCCGTCGTCGACAGCGCGCCGCCCGGCATCGCGACCTTCGCCGGGCTGCTGTCGCTCGCGGTCGCGTCGACGACCACCGCGCCCCGGACGAGCCGCGCCGCGCGCGAGTCGCGTTCGTCGAGCGCGAGCTCCGCGCCGCGGTCGAGGACGAGGAACGTGCCGTCGTCGAGGGTGATCCGCGCGCGGGTGCGCAGATCGGTGCGGAGCTTCGCGCCCGCGGCGATGGCGTCGCCGGCGCGCACCGCGCGCGTCTTGCCGCCCTCCTCGATCATCAAGCCGCCCTCGGGGCCCGAGACGCGCGTCACCACGCCGCGCCACGGCGCGCTCGGCGCCGCGGCCGTCGAGATCGCGCGCGGACCGCGCAGGGCGACGACGCCGACGGTCACGGCGGCGGCGAGCGCGAGGGCGGCGCCGGCGGTGCGGAGGCCCGACGCCGGAGGCGGCGACCACCGGCGTCGCTTCGCCGACGCGACCGCCGCGGCGACCCGCTCGCTCGCCCCCTCGCCCTTGGCGGGTTGCGCCGGGCGCGCGTCGATCGCCGAGAGGATGCGCTCCTCGAGCCCGGAGCTCGGCGTGTGATCGCCGCCCAGGGCGCGGAGCTCCTCGATGACGAAGGCCGCGTCGTGGACGCGATCGCGGCAGTCGTCGCACGTCTCGACGTGCGTCGCGAGCTCTCCCTCGAGGGTCCCGTCGATCGCCTCGGCGAGGCGCTCCTCGACCGCGGCGCACAGCTCTTTGTTCGCGCTCGTCATCGCGTGCTCCCCTTCTCTTCGACCTTCGCCCGGATCCGCGCGAGCGCCCGCGACACGCGCTGTCGCGCCGCCGCCTCGTCGATCCCGGTCGCCTCGGCGACCTCGCGGTACGAGAGCTCGGCCTCGTACCGCAGCAACAACGCCTCCCGCTCCGTCGGGCGCAGCTCGTCGAGCGCGGCGCGCACCGCGTGGCCGCGCCGCGCTTCGTCGAGCGCCTCGTCCACCGGCCGACCGGCTTCGCCGGCGCCCACGAGCAGCACGCGGCGGCGGGCCTGCCGCGTGCGCACCTCGAGCCTGCGCGCACACATCCTGCGCGCGATGCCGAACAGCCACCCGCGGACCGGCGCGTCTCCGCGGAACTGCGCGGCGCCGTCGAACGCGGCGAGGAGGGTCTCCTGGACAGCCTCGTCCGCTTCGCCCGGGTTGCCGACGAGCGCCGCGCAAAACCGGCCGAGCGCGGCGCCGTACGCGCGGGCGCAGCGCGCGATCGCCCCGCGCGCGTCGCCGCGGCCGAGAGACGCGCGGATCGCGGCCTCGTCCGCTCCTTCCGTCTCGAATGGAGCTTCCGCGACTCGATCCGTCCGCTCCGCCAGGCTGGCCGTCGTCATTCGACCTCCACGTGCCGGTGAGACGTCCGGGTGTGACGGAGGATCTGTCCCATCCCGCCCTCGTGTCGTGTTACGTCGAATGGAGATGGCGGCCTCCCGGCGACCCTCCAGCCGCTCGTTGCGCCTGCGGCCGACCCCCGCCCAGGAAGAGGTGCTCGTCTCGACGTCTCCGCCGAAGCCGACCGGCGTGGCCGAGCTGCTGCGCCGCCTCGGCGAGCTCGAGTCCAAGCTGGAGAGCAGCGAGCGCGAACACGCCTCCGACGCGGAGCTGGTCGGAAACCTCCTCGCCGAGGTCGCCGAGCGTGATCGACGCCTCCGCGCCCTCGCGGCGCAGGCCGAGGCCGACGGCGACCGCATCCGCGCGCTCGAGATCGCGAGCCAGAGCTTCGAGTCGAGCGACGTGCAGCCGCTCGAAGAGGCGCTCTCGCGCGACGAGGCGCTCTTCGCGGAGCTGCTCCGTCGACTCGCGGCGCGTCACGGCAACGACCGCGACGTCCCCTCCGAGCTGCACGATCTGCTCGCGGCCACGCTCGGCGCGCTCGACGCCGCGCGCGTCGCGACCGGCGAGACCAACACCAAGGTCGCCGAGATCCGCGCGGCGATCCGCGGCGGACCGGAGGTCGATCGCGCCCTCGGGCAGACGTTGGCGCGCGGAGAGGAGGCCGCCGCCGCGCTCGGGCCGGTCGATCGCGCGATCGCGCGCGTGGTGGAGCGACTGCGCGACATCGAGCGGCAGGAGCGCGAGCTCGAGGACTCGCGCACGCGGCTGCTCGAAGACGCCGCGCAGCTGATCGAGACCGTCCGCGGCCTCGGCGCCGCCCTCGGCCGCGCGGTGACCCCCGCCGAGAGGCCGCGGCCGCCGCGACGCCGGCCGTCGCTCAAGCTGCGGCGATGATCACCTGGTGAACGACCGCGTGAACTGCACCTTGCCGGTGGCGTCGATCATCTCGCCGGTGAACTTGTTCCCGTCGATCACCACGTAGAGGAACCCGAGCGAGCTCTCCTGCCAGTAGTTCGGGTTCGAGCCTTTGAGCTCGGTGACCGCGGCGCCGCCGCCGGAGACGATCAGCTCGGTCTTCCCGCCGCACTGCGGCTTGATCCACTGACGCGAGTGGTCGTGCCCGCTGATGTACACGTCGACCTTGCCGCAGATGGTCGAGTCGAAGAAGTCCTTCACGCCCTTGCCGCTGGTGACCGGCACCCACGACAGCCCCTCGTAGTCGCCGGCGTTGCCGTGGGGGCCGTTCGAGTAATAGGGGTGGTGGCCGAAGGCGATCTTCCAGGCGCCCTTGGCGCCGCCGATCCAGCCGGTGACGACGGTCTTCTGCTCGCCGGCCATGCTGAACATCATCATGTTGGTGTCGAGGCCGAAGAAGTCGACGTGCTTCACGGCGCGCGTGTAGTGCTTCGCCGGCATCTTCCACTTGGTCGACACCTTGGTGTAGTCGACCTGGTGCTGCCCCTTGCCGAACTCGGTGCCGGCGCCGTTGCCGCCGTAGTCGTGGTTGCCGAGCACCGCGAAGAACGGCAGCGAGATCCCGCCGTAGGGCGTCTCGAACTTCGTCGTCCACTGCGGATCGGACGTCGAGCTGACGCCGCTGTCGTAGATGTTGTCGCCGAGCAGCTGGACGAAGTCGCACCCGTCCTTCGCGCACTTGGCGGCGATCGCGTCGGCGACCTGCTTCTGCCCGTCGTTGCCCTTGCCGGTGTCGCCGATGGCGACGAAGCGCACGACGTTGCCCGCGGCGGCGTCGTCCGAGGTGCCCGGCCCGTCGTCGGCCGTCGTCGTCGAGCCGTCACCGGTCGCGCCGGTGTCGTCGCCGCTCGATCCGCTGTCGTCGGCGCTCCCGCCGGTGTCGTCACCGATCGAACCGGTGTCGTCGCCGGCCCTACCGGTGTCGTCACCCGACGACGCGCCGGAGTCCCGCTCGCTTGCGACCTGCGGCTCGTCGCTCGACGCCTCGCCGCTGCAAGCCACGAGCAACGAGCACACCGCCAGCCACGAGACCTTCCGCATCGCTCCCTCCGGGAGCTGACGAGTATTCCAAACTGGACCGTGCCGCGCCAAGCCGCGGTCGGCTTCTGTCCCAAGCCGATGACAGCCAGCTCAGCGCGTGCAGTAGGTCTCGGCTGGGAAGAACAGACGTCAGGCGACGGAGCTGCGCTTCGCGAGGAACTCGATCAGGTCGATCTTGGTCACCA
The DNA here is from genome assembly GCA_016182965.1 of Deltaproteobacteria bacterium. Taxonomy (GTDB): domain Bacteria; phylum Myxococcota_A; class Polyangia; order Polyangiales; family JADJMO01; genus JALHOE01. The sequence goes on from JACPFM010000209.1 coordinate 9,286, forward strand.
GCCCGACGACGTTCCCGTGATCGAGGACGATCGCCAGCTTCGCGTCGGTCATCGCGTTCTGCAGCAGCTCGATCTTCGTGTCGGGCGAGACGGTCGCGTAGTCGCCCTCGACCAGCGGTCCGACGGGTGAGTCGAGGGTGCCCGAGCCGCTGACCAGGTGGCGGAGCAGATCGACCTCGGCGACGATGCCGATCAGCTTCCCGCCGTCGACCACCGGCACCTGCGAGATGCCCTTGGTCTTGAGCTTCTCGATGACGTCGCGGACCTTCTCGGTCGACGTCGCGGTCACCAGGTTGTGCTGGCCCTTGATCAGGTCGGCGACGATGCCGAGGCCCTTCTCCTCCTCGAGGAAGCCGTTCTCGCGCATCCAGTCGTCGTTGAAGATCTTCGACATGTACTTCGACGAGGTGTCGGCGAGGCACACGAGGATGTTCTCCTTCCGGCCGCTGCTCCGCGCGTACTTCACCGCGCCGGCGACCGCTGCGCCGCCCGAGCCGCCGACGGTGAGCCCCTCGAGGCGCACCAGATCGCGCGTCATGAGGAAGCACTCCTTGTCGTCGACGCGCACGATGTCGTCGAGGAGCTTCAGGTTCATCGTCGAGGGGAAGAAGTCCTCACCGATGCCTTCGACCTTGTAGGAGAACGGCTTGGTGATGCGGCCCGACTTCACGAAGTCGTAGTAGAGCGACCCGATCGGATCGACGCCGACCAGCTTGATCTTCGCGTTCTTCTCCTTGAGGAACCCGCCGGCGCCGGTGAGCGTCCCGCCGGTCCCCATGCCCGCGCAGAACACGTCGAGCTCCTTGCCGCACTGGTCCCAGATCTCGGGGCCGAGCGACTTGTACTGGCCCTCGGGGTTGGCGGGGTTGTGGTACTGGTTCGCGTAGAAGCAGTTGGGCGCGAGCTCGTTCGCGATGCGCTTCGCCGTCTGGTAGTAGCTGCGCGGGTCGTCGGCCTCGACCGCCGTCGGGCAGACCACGACGCGCGCGCCGAACGCACGCAGGCCGGCGATCTTCTCCTGCGACATCTTGTCGGGCATGACGAAGACGCACTTGTAGCCGCGGATGGCCGCGATCATCGCGAGCGAGGCGCCGGTGTTGCCGCTGGTCGCCTCGACGATGTAGCCGCCCGGCTTGAGCCCGTGGCGCTCGGCGTCCTCGATCATGTTGAGCGCCATGCGGTCCTTGTGGGAGCCGCCGGGGTTCAGGTACTCGCACTTCACGAAGATGTCGGACTCGACGTCCCTCGCCACCTTGTTGAGCTTCACGATCGGGGTGTGACCGATCGCCTTCGTGAGATCCGAGACCGCGCCTTTCATCATCCGGCGGCTGTACCGCCGGGCTGGCGCGGAGTCATCGGGCACCTCGTCGGGGACGCGTCAACGCACCGCGGCAAGCACGATCGGCGCGCTCGCGGCGCGGCCATCGAGGACGGCCCTCACTCGAAGTACGCCTTCACCTGGCGGCGCACCGCCTCGGGGACGTCGGCCTTGTCGACGCCGTTCACCTCGTCGGCGGCCGTCCCCGCGAGATCGCCGGTGCCCTTCACGGTCGCCGTCGCGCCGTCGGTCCCGGGCGTCGTGACCTTGCCGCCGGTCGGCTTCGGCGTGCCCATGCCCATCCCCTTCGCCTTCGCCTTGAGCGACTCGGCGTCGAGCTTCTTGGACTTGCCCTTGTGATCGCCGTCGCCGCTGCCGCCGGGCGAGCCACCCGGATCGCCGCCTGGGGTGTCGAGGTTCAGGCCGCCGTTGCCGTCCTTGCCGTCGCCTTTGCCGTCGCCGTCTTTGCCGTCGCCGCTGCCGTCTTTTCCGTCGCCGTCCTTGCCCTTGCCGTCCTTGCCCTTGCCGTCTTTTCCGTCGCCGTCCTTGCCGTCCTTGCCCTTGCCGTCCTTGCCCTTGCCGTCCTTGCCCTTGCCGTCCTTGCCCTTGCCGTCCTTGTCGCCGAGCTCCTTGCCGGCGTCGTCGGTGCCTTCGTCGGCGTCGTCGAGGCCCTTCTCGCGGTGGTCGTCGTCGTCCTGACCGCCTTCGCCGCCGCCGTTCGCCAGATCCTTCAGCTCCTTCTCGAGCTCCTTCTGGCCTTCCTTCGACTTGAGCTTGTCGGCGAGGTCCTTGAGCTTCTGCTTCGCCTTCGGCGACATCTTGCCGGAGGAGCCGCCCTTCTCGGCCTGCTCCTTCAGCCTGTCGGCGAGCTTCTTCCGCTCCTCGGGCGTGAGCTTCTCGAGGCCCTTGCGGAGCGCGTCGCCGAGCTCGCGCGCGGCGTCGTCGGTCGCCTTGTCGTCGTAGCTCTTGCCGTGGTGGCCCGGATCGCCGGGCGTGCCCTTCAGCGCGTCGGCGAGCTCGCGCAGCACGTCGCCCTTGTCCTTGCGCGCGTCGAGCTTCTGCTTCTGCTTCTCGAGCGCCTTGGCGACGTCGTCGGCGCCCTTCTTCTTCGCCTCGTCGATGCCCTTCTCGAGCGCCTCACGCGCCTTCTGGCGATCGGACTCCTCGCGCTCGTTGGCGATGCGCTCCATCATCTCGTCGAAGCTCTGGAGATCGCGATCCTCGAGCGCGTCGGCGAGGCCGGGGAAGCCGCTCGATTTGAGCGCCTGCACCGCGGCGTCGAGCCCGGCCTTGTTCTGGTTGGCGCCGAGCTTCTCGGCGTCGAGCTTCTGGCGCAGCTTGTTGAGCGCATCGAGCGCGTCGCGACGGGGCATGCCCTCGAGGAGCTTCTTCTTCAGCTCCCGAGCCTCCTCGGCGATCTTGTCGAAGCGCTCCTTCTGGGCGGCGTCCTTCGCCGGAAGCTTCTCGACGGCGGCGACCTTGTCGAGGCCCGGGACCTCGGTGAGCTTGACGACGTCGGTGCCCGGCGGCGGCGACGCCTGCGCGGGCCTCGGCGCCTTCAGCGCGAGGATGGCCACGCACGCGATCGTCCCCGCGAGCGCGAGGCCGTGCATGCGCCGCAGCCGACCCGGCGCGCGCCGCGGCCCGTCCTCGAGCGCGCGCACCGCGGCCTCGACGACCTCCGGCGGAGCCTCGCGACCGAGCGCGATCGCGCTGGTGACCGACTCGGGCGTCCCGAGCACGCCGTCGACGTAGAGCGCCACCCGATCGTCGGTCCACGCACGTTGCGCGCCGCGCACCGCGCCGGCGATCGCGCCGACGGCGGCGAGCGCGAGACCGCCGACGCGCAGCGCTGGATGGTGGGTTCCGTACGCGCCGAGCGCCCACGCCGTGCCGGCGACCGCGCCGACCGTCAGCCCGTCGAGCCCGGAGCGGAACACCAGGTGCCGGTTCACCGACGCGCGCCAGGGCGCGAACGCCTCTTCGAGGCGCCGACGCTCGCTCGCACCGGCGAGGGCCTCGCCCAGGCGCCGGCGCTCGGTCGCACCGGCTACGGCCGCTCCCGCGTCGCGTTCGGGAGCTTCGCGGTCGGAGGTGGGGCCTTCTCGGGTCATCGGTTCCTCGGGCTTCGAGCCATGCAAGACGCGCACGTTCAGGGTAGCGCACCCCTGATACGGACGACCGGACGGGACGATCCGTTCCAAGCCGCGGCCCAGGCGAGTTCCGTCGCGGCCACCCGAGCCGGCCGAGCCCCGCTTCCGGGCGTGGCGGCGTCAGAGCGGCGTGACCGTCAGCTTGTCGAAGCAGCTCGGCGCGTCCCAGCCGTTGAAGCCGAAGTGGTCGTGCCCCGCTCCGCTGAGGGGCTGCGGATCGGCCAGCTCGTGGACGAGCGTCCCGTCGACCTTGAAGGTGACGGTCTTGGCGTCGGTGCGCGCGAGCTCGATCTTGTAGGTGGTCGAGACGATCAGCTTGGAGTTGGCGATGGACGTGCCCCCGGCCACGAGCGACGACTTCTTCGCCTCGGGGCCGTGCTCGAACATGCGCGCGAGCCAGTGCTCGCTGTTGTTGTGCGCGCCGAGCACGAAGACGTAGGCCGTGGCGGTGTAGTCGCGGCCGTCGGCGTCGAAGGCGCAGCCGTCGCCGAAGAGCTCCGCCTTGATGTCGGCGTTGTTGCTCGAGGGCGTGGCCTCGAACTCGACCTTCACGTTCGCCGGCAGCTTGCGCTTCAACCACAGCGGGTGGTTGCGGGGCTTGGAGATGCACAGCTTGCCGTTCTTGAGGAAGTAGGCGCCGTAGGAGGTCGACCGCCAGTCGTTGCCGAGCTCACCGCGATCGAACGAGTCGGTGAACGCCTCGGTGAGCACCGGGTCCTTGTCCGAGTCGCAGGGCGGAGGCGGTGGCGCCGGCTTCTTGACGGCGGCGGGGCGCGCCGGCGCCGGAATCACCTCGTCGGGCTCGGCCCGGCACCCCGGGAATGCCGAGAGGGTCGAGACCATTACGACGCTCGAAAAGTAGACCCCAAGCCGAAGCCGCATCCGCCCCCCCTCACCTCGCCGTCCCCGGGCCGCAACTCGCCAAACGGGCCAAACGCCCCGGGGACCCGGCGGACACTGGCACCCGGCCGGCAAGGCCAGTAGGGTGCGCCCCCCAGCGGCCTGCCGGCCGCGTCCCGAGAAGGCCATGCATCCGATCCTCTTCAAGATCCCGCTGCCCCACTGGAAGCTCCCGCAAATTCTCGGCGGAGGCGAGCTGCACGCGTTCCCCATCTACGCGTACGGCGTGATGCTCGGTCTGTCGCTCGTCGTCGGCTGGTACATCTCGCTGACCATCGCCAAGCAGGACGGCCTGCCGCGCGAGACGATGGCGAACAACTACGTGTTCACCGCCATCATGGCGATCGTCGGCGCGCGCGTCCTCTACATCCTCACGAACCTCGGCGAGTTCCACTCCTGGAAGGACTACCTCGCCATCCGCTCCGGCGGCCTCGTGGCGTACGGCGGGTTCCTCGGTGGGTTCATCGGCAGCTGGATCTACTGCAAGCGCAAGGGCGTGCGGCTGCTCGCCTGGGCCGACGCGGCGGTGCCCTCGCTCGCGAGCGGCCTCTTGTTCACGCGCATCGGCTGCTACCTGTTCGGCTGCGACTTCGGCAAGCCGCTGACCGAGAAGGCGCCGAAGTGGCTGCAGAAGCTCGGCACCTTCCCCGAGTGGCACTACGACCACCGCGCCGGGAAGTTCCTCGACAGCGAGGGCTTCCGCGCCGCGTACTCCGATCCGAACGTCAAGCCGCAGATCCTCTCCGGCTCGCCGGCGTGGGTGCAGCACACCGAGAACTTCCCGTCGGTCCGCGAGCTGCACCACTCGATGCCGGTGCACCCGACGCAGATCTACGAGTCGCTCACCGGCCTGTTCCTGCTCGCGATGCTCTTCTGGGCGCGCAAGCAGGTGAAGGACCGCGAAGCCCGCGGCGAGCCGTTCTTCCGCGGCGAGCTGTTCCTCGTCTTCACCTTCGGGTACGGCGTGCTCCGCTTCCTGCTCGAGATCGTGCGCGACGACGCCGAGCGCGGCACCTACGGCCCGCACTTCGAGCCGCACGTGATCTACCCCGTCGCGCTGATGGCCCTGGCGCTCTCGTTCTGGTTCGGCCTCTCGAACATCTTCAAGGAGAAGGCGCGCGTCCCGGCGCGCATCGTCGCCATCCTCATCCCGTTCGCCGTCTTCATGCTGATGCGGCCGGCGAACCGCTTCGCGGTCGTCGAGATGGTGCAGCTGTCGACCTCGCAGTGGATCGCGCTGATCACCGGCATCGCCGCCGCGGCGTACTACCGGCGCGGCCTCGACATCGCGGTCGCCCAGCCCGCCCTCGCGACCGATCTGGGCCACGGCGTGCCGGAGCTCATCGAGATGGAGGCGGCGCTCGAGCGCGGTGAGGAGTGGCCGCCCGCCAAGCGCGAAGCGGACGAGGACGAGGCCGACGAGGCCGCGCCGAAGAAGGCCGCCAAGAAGGTCACCGTCGTTGACGCGACGGACGAGGACGAGGCGCCCGCCTCGTCGAAGAAGCCGGCGTCCGACGAGGACGAGCCCGCCAAGGCCGAGAAGAGCGAGCCGAAGGCAGAGGCCGCCAAGAAGGCCGACGAAGGCGAGAAGACGAAGTCCTCCGACGACGAAGCGTCGACGTGATCATCGGGAACTGACCATGTGGGAGCTCGACCGCGGCGACATCATCCTCAGCGCGATCATCGTCGCGCTCATCTTCGGATGGGCGTGGTTCCCGCGCTTGGGCGAGCGCCTCGGCGCGCGCCTGTCGGGTGAGCCGCCGCGCAAGGAGTGATCACCCGCGCGCGGTCACGCGCGCGGGCGATCTCCCAGCAGCCCCAGCTCGCGCATCCGGCGCCACAGCGTCACCCGGCTGATGCCGAGCAGGCGCGCGGCGCGGGTGCGATCGCCGCCGGTGCGCTCGAGGGCCCTTTGGACGGCGCCCGCGTCGGAGTTCGCGGAGGCGAGGTTCGTCCGCTCCGGGATGGGCGCGCCGTCGATGGTGCGCTCGGGATCGGCGATCTCCGGCGGGAGATCGGCGCGCTCGAGCGTCGGCCCGTCGCCGATGACGTACGCGTACTCGAGCGCGTTGCGGAGCTCGCGCACGTTGCCGGGCCAGGGGTAGCGCTCGATGGCCGTCTTGGCGCCGGGCGAGATGCGCGTCACGCGGCGACCGCCGCGGGCGTTGTACTCCTCGAGGATGCGCTCGGTGAGCAGCACCGCGTCGCCGACGCGATCGCGCAGCGCCGGGAGGAAGACGGGGATGACGCGGAGCCGGTACATGAGGTCGGCGCGGAAGCGGCCCGCCTCGACCTCGCGGCGGAGCGGGCGGTGCGTCGCCGCGACGATGCGCACGTCGACCGGGACCGGATCGCGCGCGCCGACCGGCGTGACCGTGCGCGTCTCGAGGACGCGGAGCATCTTCGCCTGCACCTCGAGCGGCAGCTCGGCGACCTCGTCGAGGAACAGCGTGCCCTTGTTCGCGAGACGGAACTGCCCGGGCGTGTCGCGGACGGCGCCGGTGAACGCGCCGCGGACGTGACCGAACAGCTCGCTCTCGAGCAGCGTCGACGGCACCGCGGCGCAGTTGATGGCGCGGAACGGTCCCTTGCCGCGGGGCGACAGGTCGTGGATCGCGCGGGCCACGAGCTCCTTGCCGGAGCCGGTCTCGCCGCGGACGAGCACGGTCGCGTCGCTCCTGGCGACGCGTTCCACGATGCGAAACACGCGTTTCATGCCGGGATCGGTCGTCCACATCCCGCGGAAGAGCTCGACCTCGTGGGCAGGTTTCGGCTTCATGGGTCCTCGGGTGCGGCTGCGGGCCGCGCGCTTCGGAGACGTTTCGTCACGTTTCGCGGAAACGCAAGCGCGCCGACCCGCGAGATCGCGCCTCGGGCAGCGGCTCGGGAGCTTCCGTCCGTCCTCGGATACGCTCCCGCGGGTGAACGGCGCCGCGCTCCTCGACCCCATGCTCCCCCTCGCACCGGCGATCGATCCGGTGCTCGATCCGCTGGTCATCCGCGCGACCCACGCGCTCAAGCGGCTGGTCGCCGGGCCGCCGTTCCGCATCGAGCACGCGCGGCAGCGCGAGCGCGCGCTCGCCGACGTCCTCTCGCGGCGCGAGGCGGAGATCGTCGCGCTCGGCCCGGCGGTCCGCCGCCGCGATCGCGAGGCCATCGCGCGCTTCGACGCGGCGATCGCGGCGGCGCTCGACGATCTGCGCGGCGACGCCGAGGCGCGCGCCGCGGCGACAGGCGCCGAACGTCTCGCCCACGCGGTCGACCGACTCGTGCACGCGAACACCCACGAGTGGCTCGACGATCCGGGCTTCGACGAGCGGCTGCGCGTGCGCACGCTCGAGCGCCTCGATCGGATGAACGAGGCGCTCGGGAGCTACGACGCGTTCTTCGCCGCCATCGAGCCGGTGATCGCCCGCGCGCGCGCCGCCGGCGTCGCGCGTCCGACGATCGTCGATCTGGCGAGCGGCCACGCGATGTTCGCGGTCGCGATGGCCCTGCGCTTCGGCGCCCGCGAGGGCCTGGTGCGCGTCGTCGCCACCGATCTCGCGCCCGAGTACCTCGGGATCGGCCGCGCGCGCGCGCGGGAGCTCGCGATCCCGGAGCACGCGCTCTCGTTCGTGCCGCACGACGCCCTCGATCTGCGCGACCTGCCGGCGAAGGTCGGCTCGCCGATCGACGTGGTGACCTGCACGCAGACGCTCCACCACTTCCCGCCGGGGATGGTGGCCCGCCTGTTCGCCGAGGCGTCCTCGGCGGCGCGCCACGGCGCCGTGCTGGTGGACGGCGAGCGGAACCCGTTCACGCTGGTGACGGTCGCTGCGCTGAGCGCGGCGCTCGGCCGCGGCAGCCTGCCGTTCCTCCACGACGCGTTCGTGTCGATCCGGCGCATGTTCACCGAGCAGGAGCTCGCGCTCGTCGGCCAGCTCGCGCCTCGCGCCGACGGCGAGCCGCCGCGCCCCATCGAGCGCGGCTGGCTCGAGCCCGGTCACGTCTTCGTGCGGAGCTTCACGGGCACAGCGTGAAGAACGGCGACGCCGGCTGCGCCTCGCCACCGCCGACGAAGATCTTCTTCCCGGCGTTGGGGTGCAGGTGGAACGTCGCGCACTTGTTGTCGCTCACGCGGAAGTCGAAGCCGTCCATGTGACCGGCGGTGTCGAAGGCGAAGACGACGGCCTTGTTCGTCGCCTTGAGGCGATCGCCGAGCTCCATCTTCACCGGCTTGACGTCGACCATGTCGCCGCTCTGCGCGGTGATCTTCCCGTGGAAGCGGTGGAGCTGCTTGCCGGTCGTGGTGCGCAGGTGCCACCAGCCGTTGGCGTCGCGCCAGACCCAGTACGCCGCCGGGGCGCCGGGCTTCATGTTCGGGGGCTGGCCCGCGGCGATGCCGGTCGGGACGGCGGCGGGCGCACCCGCGGCCGGCGGCGGCTCGGTGACAGGCGGCTGCTTGGACGGCAGCGGATCGACGCCGGCGGGGACCGCGCCGATGACCCCGGGAGGCGCGCCGACGACGCCGGGAGGCACGCCGACGACGGCGGGAGGGGCGCCGACGACCGGGACCGGCGCGGTGGGCGCGGGAGCAGCGGCCGGAGAGGGGCTCGCCGTGCCGGGGGCCGCCGCGGCAGGCGGAGCGGCGGGAGCGGCGGCGGGAGCGGCGGCGGGAGCGGCGGCGCTGGCCGCGCCGGGACCGGTGCGCGTCTCGATGACGCAGGCGGACAGCAGGGCGAGAGGGATAGCGAGCAGCAGTGTGCTTGGGCAACGCATGGGGTCCTCCGAAATCGGGCAGTGCTGGGGACGGACCCGACCGTACTCCGATTCACTCGCGCGAAGCGATCGACCGGCCCGCCCGCCCGTGCTACACGCCCCGCCCCCGTTCGCTGGACTCCCCCGCGACGGTCGTGACCCACGCGTGGGTGACCCCACGCAAACCGACCCACGCATTCCGAAGAGGAGCCTCCCATGGCCAAGAGCCCCGCGCAGATCGTGAAGGACAAGTTCGGCGACAAGCAGAAGCTGGTCGACGCGGTGAAGCAGTTCGTGAACGAGGACCTCTGGGTGGGTCGCGAGAACAAGGACAAGGGCCTCGCCCGCGTCTCCAACGCGAAGCTCCTCCGGCTCCTCGAGACCTTCACGGCCGTGCAGTCGAAGTGGGGCACCCGCTCGAAGCTGATCGACGCCGTCGTCGACGCGGCCGGCCGCGCCAAAGACGCCGGCTACCGCGCCGGCCTCGAGAGCTGGCCCGTCCCGCGCCTCTACGACACGTACAAGAGCCTCACCGCCAAGAAGGCCGAGAAGCCCGCCAAGAAGAGGCAGAGCCTGCCGCCGCCGGCCGCCAAGAAGGCCGCCGCGCCGAAGAAGCCCGCGACCAAGAAGGGCGCCGCGCCGAAGAAGGCGCCGAAGAAGGGCGCCGCCCCGAAGAGGTAGCTCGCGACGGCTCGCTCGTCGAGCCGGCACCTACGGAGGCGACCCGCCGCGAGGCCGGTCGCCTTCGCCGTTTTGGTGCATGCTGCGGGCGTGCGCGACGCGTTCCTGCTCGATCCGGGGGTGGTGTTCCTGAACCACGGGTCCTTCGGCGCGTGCCCGCGCGAGGTGTTCGCCGTCTACCAGCGCTACCAGCTCGAGCTCGAGCGCCAACCGGTCGAGTTCCTCGGGCGCCGCTCGCACGAGCTCCTGCGCGATGCCCGACGTTCGCTCGCCGCGTACCTCCACGCGAACCTCGACGAGCTGGTGTTCGTGCCCAACGCGACGACCGCGGTGAACGCCATCGCTCGATCGTTGCCGCTGAGTTCGGGCGACGAGGTGCTCGGCACCGATCAGGAGTACGGCGCGTGCGACAACGTGTGGCGCCACGCGTGCGCGCGCGCCGGCGCGACGTACGTGCGCGCCGAGGTGCCCCTGCCGCTCGGGACGCCCACCGCGGTCGCCGACGCCATCTGGTCCCGCGTCGGTCCGCGCACGCGCGTGATCTTCCTCAGCCACCTCACCTCGACGACCGCGGTGATCCTCCCGATCGCCGAGCTGTGCCGGCGCGCGCGCGGCGCGGGCATCCTCACGGTGATCGACGGCGCGCACGCGCCCGGGCAGATCCCGCTCGATCTGACGGCGATCGACGCCGACGCGTACGTCGGCAACTGTCACAAGTGGATGTGCGCGCCCAAGGGCGCGGGCTTCATGGCGCTGAAGGCGCACCTGCACCCGATCGTCGACGCGACGGTGATCTCGTGGGGCTACGGCGACGTCGTCGGGCACGTGGCCTTCGAGGCGTACGTCGGCGACAGCGCGCTCCTGCGACGTCACCAGTGGCAGGGCACGCGCGACCTCGCCGCCTTCCTCGCGGTGCCCGCGGCGATCGAGTTCCAGCAGCGTCATGGGTGGGACGCGGTGCGCGCGCGCTGTCACGCGATGGCCGCCGACTTCCGACGCCGCGTCGACGCGCGCACCGGCCTTGCGCCGATCTGCGACGACGAGGCGTTCGGGCAGATGGTCGCGATCCAGTGGCCGGCCGACGTGCTCTCGCCCGAGGCGCTGAAGGATCGGCTCTGGGAGCGCCACCGCATCGAGGTGCCGATCACGACGCACGGCGGACGGGTGTTCGTGCGCGTAAGCGTGCAGGCCTACAACGAGCCGCGCGATCTCGACGCGCTGTACGCCGCGCTCGACGAGGTGCTCCGCGAGCACGGCCGGTGAAGGCAAGTCGTCAGTCGTCAGTCGGCAGTCGTCAGCCGGAGAAGTTTGCCGGAGGGGCAATGAGGGGCTAGACCGAGGCCGTCATGCGTTCGCTGATGCTCGGGCTTTTCGTGTCGTTCGTCGCCGCCTGCGGCGCGACCCCTGCCCCGCCGCCGCCTGTCGCGCCCAAGGCCGAGCCCGCGCCGGCGCCCGTCGCCGCCGAGCCCGCCCCCAAGGACGCCGTGCGGCGCAGCGTCGTCGACGCTGCCATCAAGTCCGGCCTCGGGAAGTTCCTCGCCAACCTCGACGTCGAGGCGCAGCTCGAGAAGGGCAAATTCGTCGGCTGGAAGATCGTCGAGCTGCGCGGCGCCATGTGGGAGGGCGTCGATCTGCGGCCGGGCGACGTGGTCACGCGCGTCAACGGCTTCAAGATCGAGCGCGATCACGAGGCGAACGCGGCGTTCAAGTCGCTCGCGGTCGCGAGCGAGATCCGCGTCACCGTGCTCCGCGACGGGCACGCGAGCGAGATCCGGTTCGCGATCGTCGAGGGCGAGTAGCTGCAGCGTCGATCTCGGGTGTGGTGACGAACGCTCGGATGTGGACGTTGCCGTTCGTGCTCAGCGCACGCGCCTGCGGAGCAGCACGAGCACACCTCCGAGCGCCGCGGCGAGCGCGAACCCACCGAGCGCGCCGCGCTCCGACCGCGTGCGGCACGCGCATGCACCCGTCAGGTCGCCGTCGGCGCCCCTGCTGCCGTAGATCCCGCCGTCGCTCGGCGCATCGACGCTCACGCCGACGTCGCGACAGAGCTCGGCGTCCTTCGGTCCCCACTGTCCCGGATCGCCGGACCAGTGCAGGTCGCCGCTCGCGGCGGCCGCATGCAGACTCCAGCACTCGCGCACCGAGCCCGGCTCGGCGGGCGCGCGGATCGTGAAGCGGAATACGCCGACGTCGCCCGGCTTGGTCGTCGCCTCGACGGACGCCGCGCGCCGACACGACGACCACGTCTCGGGATCGCAGAGCACCGAGTCGTGATCGCGCGGCTCGACGGGCGCGATCCCGACCTTGCCGCTCTCCCAGGCCATCGAGCCGCGATTGCGCAGCCGCACCGTCACCGTCGCGCGCGCACCGGGCGCGATCTGCGCGGGCGCCTCGTACGCGACGAGCTCGGCGCCGAGCGGCGGCGGCGCGTCGAGGACGTAGACCTCGGGCCCGCTGCCGCGCACGAGGTAGGGGAACGCGGGCGTGGGCGCGCCGGGCAGCAGGCGATCGATCTCCGACGCCGGCACCTTCTCGATCTCCGCAACCGGGAGGTTCCAGTCGGCGAGCGCGGTCGGGCTCGGGACGTGTCTTCGTGCGCCGAAGTCGCGCACGTACACCTCGGGCTTGCCCTCGGCCTGCAGGAGCTCGGGTTTCTCGGGGAGCGTGGGGCCGGTCGGATAGCTCTTCAGGAGCTCGTCCGACACGCGCGCGATGCTGGTGTCGGAGAAGCGCCACGCGCCGAGCACCGCGGGGCTCGTGACGTGTCGCTTGACGCCGCTGGTGGTCGCGACCGGCGGTCGCGGGCCGCACTTCAGCGTCTTCGGCGCGCCGACGAGCTGCGTGTTCCGGCCGCCGGAGGCGTCGATGCCGTAGGCGAAGACCGGGCGCGCGACGTCGTCTTGGAACATCGGCGGCACGCGCGCGAGGAACGCGTGGTTGCACGAGCCGAGAGGCGCGCACAGATCGGCGCGCTCGAGATCGGCGCGCACCGAGAACGACCTCGCGGCGGGATCGCCCGCCGGCCCGCCGATGTACACGTGCACGTCGATCGGCGTGGCGGGGACGCTCGGATCCTGCGCCCACCCGCCGATGCCCTCGCACGCGGCGGTGTCGAGGTACCCGCGCGGGGCTGCATTGCACGACCAGGATTCGCCGGTTCCCTTCGCGTACAGGGCGAGATGGTTCACGACGGTGCGCTCGCTACCGTCGGACGGACGGTTGATCACGCCCGCCCCCTTGACCCACATCGTTGTCGAGCCGCCGCCGTCGAGGTTGAGCGCGTCGTGCGCGCCGAGCTCCTTCATGAACAGCGCCATCTCGTCGCACCGCATGCCGACGCTGCGCGACGAGCGGCCGTCGACGACCGCGAGGTAGAGCGTGCCGCGATCGGCCGAGAGGCCGACCATCGTGCGCGGATGGCGCGTCGTGCAGAACGATCCGGTGTCGCCCGTGTTCGGGGCGCCGCCGACGACGAGCGGCACGTTGCCCCCGACCACCTCGCGCATCCACGAAGGCGGCGTCGCGACCACCTCGGGCGGGAAGGAGATGGCGGCCTGCTCCGGGCCGAACGCGATGAACCCGTGGCCGCCGCTGTCGGCGGTCTTGGTCCACCGGGTGCCGTTGCCGATCGCGAGCCCGATCGGCGTGCCCGACGCGTAGAAGTCGCCGTTGATCGCCGCCTCGGCCCCGACCAGCGCGCCGAACGACGACGTGACGCGACTGCCCTCGGACGGTGCGGTCGCGCGCAAGCGCACGCCCGCGGCGCACAGGTTGACGACGAGCGCGTGGATCTCCCACGGCGTCGAGGTCGTGCGGTCGAGACGCCGGACGCCGGGGAACGGATCGGACCACGCGTCCGCGGCGCGCGCGGCGCTCGGAGCGATCGCGAGGCACGCGACGACGGACGCAGCGGCGAGGACGGCGACGGTGCGTGCCACGTGCAGGCGAGCGTATGCGTGGCCGGCACGCGCGCCAAACGGCGCCGGCGCGGGCGACCAATCGCGCGGCAACCGACGATCGGGCCCGGGATCCTGCGCGGCGTCAGAGCCGCACCCTCCAGCGCGTCCCGTCGGGCCCGTCGCGCACGTCGAGCCCGCGCGCCTCGAACTCCGTGCGGATCGCGTCGGCCTCGCCGAACGCCCTCCGCTGTCGCGCCGCTTCGCGCGCAGCGAGCCTCGCTTCGACCTCGGCCGCCTCCAGTCCGAGGCGCGGGAGCCGCTTCGCCCGCACCTCCGCCGCGAAGCGAGCATGCGTTCCATGAACCATGGCCCGGCGCGGACTGCGGTGTCGACCGCCGCGAAGGACCGGCCCACAGGGCGTCGCGTGTGACGTCCGACCTGCCGGAGCGCGAAGTACGGCAGGCGAGGCAACGGGCCATCACGGGCGCGTTACTATCCGCGCATGGGCCGCCTGTTCGTCGTCGCCGCGCTCCTCGCCGGGTGCGCGCCCGAGGCGTTCGTCAAGTACGACTTCACCTACGCGGTCGGGCGCGTGGCTCACCAGACCGATCCCACCGCGATCGAGCTGCGGCACGGCGAGCCCGATCGGCCGTACGTCGTGCTCGCCGATCTCGAGGTCACGATGCGGCAGCAAACGACCTTCGGCGAACTGCCGACACCGGCCAATGTCGACGCGGAGCTCCGCGACCGCGCGGCCAGGCTCGGCGCGCACGCCGTCGTCCTCGTGCGCTACGGCAGCTTGGGCGCGAGCTTCTGGACGTGGCACGAGCTGCAAGGGAGGGGTCGTGCGATCCGCTATCGCTAGCCTGGTCCTCGTGGCGGCAGCGACGGCGTGCGCGAGGCCGGCGCCACCCCTACCGCCGCCGCAACCCACGCTGGCGGCCGCGCCGCCGCCCGCGATCACCGACGAAGCTGCCCCGCCCGTCGCGAGCCCCGAAGGGGCGGCACCGCCGACGAGCGCGGCGCCGCCGGCCGCGCTCGATCTCCCCGCCGTCACCGAACCGCCGACGGAGCGGAGGTATTACGGCTACCTGACGCTGATCGCCGACTTCGTCGCCATCCCCTTCACGGTTCGTTGGGCGCTCCCCGATCAACCGATCACCTGGGGCGCGCCCGCGGTACTTGCCGTGCCGCTGATCCACGCGGTGCACGGCAAGCCGGCGACCGCCGCGGCGTCGCTCGGCATCCGCGCGGTCGCCTACGGCGCGGCGTACGCCATCGCGCAGGACGACGCCGCGCGCTGCGCGCGCAGCGATGCGTTCTTCTGCCTCCCGATGACGGGCGTCTTCGCGCTCAGCATGGCCGCCGGGCTCACCGCGGGGATCGACGCGGGGTTGTTCGGCTGGCGCGACGTCGAGGTCGAGCGCTGGAAGACGCTGCCGGTGTTGCCCACGGTGGCCTTCGGACCCGGCGGGGGCTCGTTCGGAGCGCTCGCATCGTTCTGAATGGTTTGCCGGACAGGCGGCACACCTCACAAACGACAGGCTCGGACAAGAAGCCGCTTGGCGTCACCCCTCGACGACGGAGCTCGCCCGCTGCCCGTGGCGCCGGCCTCGGCCCCCCCCGGACAAGCGACCCTGTTTGTCGCATCTGAGCCGCCCCAACCCCGGTCTATCCCGGCGATCACGTCGGTGTTAGTCCTCGTTGCATGAGGGACTCGATCCTCGCCGTCACGATCCTGGCTGCGGCCCTCCTCGCGTGCGGGCAGATGACGGTTCGCAGCAGCTTCCAGCAGTACGCGCTCAATCGCGCGGCGTTCGAGATGGAATGCCCGCGCGAGAAGATCCAGCTCGTCGCGCTGAACGTCGCGCTCGAAAACCCGGCCTATGTCGGCAGCCAGGTGGGCGCGGTCGGGTGCGGCAAGAAGGGCACGTACGTGCTTACGCACTCCGGCTGGGTCCTCAACTCGGCGAAGTAGTCTCCGGCACGCCGTGGGAGATTCCTCGGGGACCGGTCACCGGACGAGGGCCTCGTTCCACGCGGCGCATGGCTGCACGCTCAACAGCTGCCGACGCAACGACCCGACGACTCGTCATCGAGCCGGGCGCGGCGCGCGACGCTGCGACATCGTCTCCGGCGCCGGTCGAGGGAGGCTCGTCGGCTGGCGCCGCGCACGGCATCCACCGCACACCGGGACACCAAGAGGAGCGAACGCTCACAGACCCTTCGGCCCCCGCGCCTCCACCGTGCCGAGCCCCAGCGCCCCGAGCTGCGGCGCGATCTTCTTCGCGTCGCCCGCGACGAAGACCCGCACGCCGCCGAGCGGGAGGTGACGCTCGACCGCGAGTCGTAGGGTCTCGCCGGTGACCGCCGCGATGCGCGCGGGCGCCGTCGCGAACCAGTCGGTCGGCCGGCCGTACGTCGCGATCAACCCGAGCGACGCGGCCGTCGAGTCGACACGATCGAAGCGAACGAGATCGGTGGCCGCGCCCGCCTTCATCTCCGTGACTTCCGCCTCGCCGGGCGCCGTCTTGGCGCGGGCCTCCAGGACGGCGAAGACATCTTTCACCGCCTCCCCGACGCGCGCGGTGTCGATCGAGGAGCGGATGGTGATCAGGCGGCGCCCACGCCCGAGCGGCGCGTCCGCGTGCACGCCGTAGGTGATGCTCTTCTCCTGGCGCAGCTTCTTGAACAGCGCGTCCTCGATGTCGCCCATCGCGATCGCGAGCGAGACGAAGCCGTCGTGGTACCGCTCGGGACCCAGCCACGCGAAGACGACGTGCCCCTGCGTCTCGTCGGGCATGTCGATGACGAAGAAGCGCGGGTCGGGCGGGGTCGCGGGCGGCGGCGGCGGCGGCGCTTGCGGACCGACGGTCGGTCCCGTGAGCCCGCCGAACGCACGCTCGAGGAGCGGCAGCAGCTTCGCCTCGGTGATGTCGCCGGCGACGGCGATGGTCACGTGCGCCGGCGTGAACGCGTAGCGGTGATAGGCCTCGAGGTGGCCCGGCTTGATCTTGTCGAGGACGTCGAGCGGCGCCCAGGGCTCCCGGTAGAGGTGGCCGGCCGGGTAGAAGTGGCGCGCCATCGCGAGCTCGAGCTGTCCGTCGGCGCGCGCGTGATCGATCACGAGCTGCGCACGCAGCCGCTGGCGCGCGAGCTCGATCGACTTCTCGCGGAAGACCGGCTTGACCACCAGGGCGCCGAACAGCTCCACGGCCGGCTCGGCGAGCTTCGAGAGGACGTGCACGTCGAGGATCGACGCGTCGGGGAGCGCGGTGGCCGACCACTCCGCGCCGAGATCGTTCCAGGCCTCGTTGACCTCCCACCACTTGACCGCCTCGCACGCGCGCAGCACCGAGCGCTCCCAGAACTGCGGCATCCCCGCGTCGGCCTGATCGGCGCCGCGATCGGAGACGACGCGCACCGACAACAGCGGCACGTCATGGCGCTCGACGAAGAGGACCCGCACGCCGTTCTTCAGCCGGCGCTCGACGATCGGCGGCGCGGCGAGCGCGCCGGGCGAGCCCGGATCGGGAAGGGCTGCGCGGAACGGATCGTCGGGCGTGGCGCGCGCGGCCACCGGACCGTCGAGCCGCGGCATCGGCGGCGCCGGCGCCCGCGCCGCACCCCCGCACGACGCGCAGGCGATGATCAGCGCGAAGAGAGGCGCTCTCACGACTCCTCCATGACGCGTCCGGACACCGGCGCGCCCTGCTTCGGCCTCACGATCACGGTGAGGCGCGGGGGCCGGAGGATCCAGCGACGGTAGGCGTCGACCACGTCGCTCGAATCGAGCGCCTCGTAGGCGCGCAGCCGCGGCACGACCCCGGCCGGATCGTTCATCAGCAGGTCGAACGTCCCGAACGCTTCTGCGCGCGCGGTCGCGCCGTCGAGCGAGAACACCTCCTCGGCGTACAGCTGGTAGAGCGACGACTTCACCTCCTTGTCGTCCATCGTCCAGCGCGCGAATCGGCTGAGATCGTCCATCGCGTCGTCGATGACCTTCAGGGCCTGCTCGGGGTTGGCCCGCTCATCGAGCAGCGCGCTGAGCACCAGCAGCCCGCCGAAGCGCCCCGGCACGCGCGTCACGTTGACCGAGTGCGCGAGCTCCTTCTCCTTGGTCAGCGCGCCGCCCACACGCCAGTAGAGGAGCGTCGCGGCCGAGGCGAGCGCGACGTCGTCGGGCTCGCCATACGCCGGGATCGGCCACGCCAGCGAGAGGCGCGGCAGGGTGACGCCAGCCTCCATGAGGACGCGATGGTCCTTGGCGAGCACCGGCGGGGGCAGCCTGGGGATCTGCGGCGGCGGCGGCCCCGCGGGGATCGCCTCGAACCAGTGGCGCACGCGCTCGAGCGCGGCGCCTGCGTCGAAGTCGCCGATCAGCACCAGCGTCGCGTCGTTCGGCGCGTACCAGCGCAAGAAGAAGCTCCGCACGTCGTCGAGCGTCGCCGCGTCGAGCTCCGCGGCCGTGCCGCCGACGGGGCGGTGATACGGGTGGTCGGGCGGGAACACGCTCGCGAAGATCGCGTCGCTGACGGCCGAGTAGGGCACGCCGTCGCGCCGCTGCCGCAGCTCGTTCTTCACGACCTCGCGCGCGGCGTCGAGCATCGCCTGGTCGAGGCGCTCGAGGAAGAACCCCATGCGCTCGCTCTCGAGCCAGAGCACGGCCTCGAGCTCGTGCTTCGGGAACGTCTCGTAGTAGGTGGTCTCGTCCGGCGAGGTGGCGGCGTTGTACCTCGCGCCGATCTTGCGCAGCGTCGTCTCGAAGGCGCCGCGCGGCACGTGCTTCGTTCCCTCGAACATCAGGTGCTCGAACAGGTGCGCGAACCCCGATCGCCCGGGCGGATCGGCGCTCGACCCGACGCGGTAGGTGAGCCGCAGCGCGATGCGCGGCGCGCGCCGATCCTCCTGCAGCACCACCTTCAGCCCGTTCTTCAGGGTGGCGACGCGCGTGCCGATGGGCAGCTGCGCCGCGAGCGCGTCGGTCGCGGGGGTCTTCGGGGTCCCCCGGGCACAGGCGGCGCAGGCGAGGGAGAGGCAGGCGGCGGCGAGGGCGACGCGGAGCGGGCGCATCGATCACGAGGATACGAGAAGCTCGGCTGCCCGGGTGGGGACCGGAACGAGCGACCGATTGTGTCGCTGCCCACATGGTCGCCAAGAGAGGGCCGGGACGCGGCCCGATGCTAGTCTTCGCGGGTGCGCGGGTGGACGGCGATGCTCGTGGCGTCGGCGATGGGTTGCGGCAAGCTCGAAGCGCCGCCCGTCGAGGTCCACGCGGATGCAGAGGTGGTGGTCACGGACACGGAGCCGGCGGTCGACGCGAACGTCGCTGACGCGGAAGCGGGCGCGGACGCCATCGCGGAGGTCTTCGGGGAGACCGGCGGCGACGCCGATGCCGTCTCGGACGCCGGCGCGGCAGAGGCCGACGCGGGTGCGATCCCCTCCGTCGTCGCGACCGGGGTCCTCGGTCCCCGCGGGATCGCCGTCGGCGACGGGTACGCGTGGGTGACGAGCTTCGGAGCCCCGGGCATCTATCGTGTCCCGGTCACCGGCGGTGCGACGGTGAAGGTCGCGTCGGCCGTGTGGCCGACGTACGTCGCGACCGATGCCACGCACGTCTACTGGACCGATCTCGCGAAGCCGGGTGCACCGGGCAGTGTCGGGCGCGTGCCCATCGCGGGGGGGCCCGAGCAAATCCTCGCGAGCGGCCTCGCGGCACCGAGCTCGTGCGCGCTGTTCGGCGGCGACGTCTACGTCGCCGAGGCCTTCGGGCGAATCCTGGCCGTGCCGAAGGCCGGCGGCGCGACGGCGACGCTCGCGAGCGGCGGCGGCCACTACGCAGCCGCCAACACGACGGGCGTCTGTTGGGCGAGCGACACCGCGATCCGCTGCGTGCCGCACGGCGGCGGTGTTCCGACGACGCTGGTCGACTCGGAACCGCTCCGCGTCGCCGCGTTGGCGCTCGACGAGACGCGAGCCTTCTGGGTGCTTCGCGACGGTCGCGTGCGGACCGCGGCGTTCGCCGACCGCCTTTCGTCGACGCTCGCCGACGCCGTTCCCGGATCGATCCTCGCCCCCGACATCGCGCTCGACGGGGCTCACCTCTACGTCGTGAGCGGCACCACCCTCCGCAAGATCGCCAAGAGCGGGGGTGTGACACCTCTGGCGAGCGATCCCGACCAGATCTGGGGCGTCGCCGTTGACGCCACGCACGTGTATTGGACCGCGGGCTCGGCGGTCCGCAGGATCGCGAAGTAGGCGCGGCGGTCGGATGGCGTCAGGCAGCACGTCGAGGATGCGCGCCCTTCGGTATCCATCGGCGGCGATCGTCGTCTCGCTGTTCTGTGCGCTGCCGGCCTCGGCGGCGGAGCCGGAGCCGAGGGCTGATCCACCGCGGGGCTCCGCGGCCGTCGTCGTGAGCTCGCTGCTCCTGCCGGCGTTCGTCGCGACCGCGGAGCACGAGGTCGCGCCGGCGACGTACGCGTGGATGACCGCAGGCATCGGCCGGGCACGTGCCATGCGGCCATTCTCGGAGACCGTCGGGCGCACCCTCGTCACCGGCGGCGTCGGCATCCGTCGCACGCTCGCGCGGGACTTCTTCGTGCACGGCGACCTCACTTGGGTGCACGTCGGCGGCGAGCGCGACGAGGTCGTGGTCACGACCAGCGGGCTCTCGGACGAGAACCGACGAATAGCGGCTCTCTTCGCGCCCGGCCTGTCGCTCGGCGCAGGTTTCGGCGCGGCGTTGAGCTTCGACCGAGCCTTCGTCGAGCTCACGTTCGTCGCGCGCTGGGTGTTCGCCGCACGGCCAGCCCACACGGCGGAGGCGCCGAACGTGTACGCGAAGGGTGCCCTGGCGCTCCTGCCAGCCGTCGCCGTCGGCTGGCGCTGGTAGTGCCGGCCCCTCGCGTCAGGCGTCGCCGAGGACCTCCGCGAGCGATCTCGCGACCAGCACGCGCTCGAGCCACGCCTCGATCTCTCCGGGCGTTGCGCCGCTGACGCGCGCGACGACTGCGGGCGACGGATCGCCGAAACGTGCCTTCAGTTGCCGCAACAAGGCCGCTCGCTCGCCCTCGACCCGCCCCTCCCGGCGTCCTTCCTCGCGCAGCTTGTCGGCCGTCGTCGTCATCGCGTCCTTCACCTCTTGCCCGACCGTTGCCAGCACCGTCTCTTGCAACTCGTCCACGAGGATGTCGGAGACCTCCCAAATGTAGCGCGCCACCGCGTGCAGGGCAGCGACGCCGTTCGGCGAGCGCGCCACCTCACGCACGACGTCGGCCCAGCGCTCGAGCTTGCGGAGGATCTCGCCGGGCTTGCGCGCGTCGCGCAGGCACCACAGCACCGCACGGCCGAGCGCGCTCATCGCGCGCGACTGCAGCGCGTCGTCGCTCTGCGCCGTGAGGTCGTCCCAGCGCGCCCCTTTCTGGCGCGCCTGGGCGCGGCGCGGTACGCTCCAATCGGTCATGCCGCCCCCGACTCGGCCAAGCCATGCGCCCGCCGATCCGCTCGCCCGCCTCGGGATGAGCGCCGAGGAGCTGGGCTTGCGGTATTCCGACGAGATCGCTCTCTGCACGAAATACGACGGCGATTCGGCGCGAGAGATCGCCGAGCACGAGGCGGCCGCCGAGGACGAGTGATCCCGTCGGCAGCTCAGATCCTCGCCACGCACGCCTTCCTCGCCCGACGCTACGGGCTCGCGGAACGCGTAAGCGAGAAGGGCATCACGGCCGCCGTCGAGCTGGCGAAGACGCTGGCCACGGTCGAGCGTGACGAACCGGCGGCGGTGTTCTTCGCCTTGTCGCTCTACGCGCGCTCCCTCGGCGCGTTGTGGCCGCTCCAACCTCGGCTCGAGGCCGATGCCGTGGCCCGCGGGCTTGGGCTCGTCCTCGATGCGAGCAGCGAGGAGCTCCGAGCCCTCCGACTCGACGTCGCGAGCCAGCGCGTCGGATACGACGAGGTGCGCGCTTTCTTCGCGCAGCGGCTTCGGTAGCGAAGCATCACGCTGACCCCCGATTGGCCGCTCGGCCGCGAGGTCGACGACGACGGGGCTCCACCACGACGCCGCCTACCGCCCCAGCTCCACCGCGATCTCCCCCGGCAGCGGGAACCAGCGGAGGTGCTCGAAGTCCTCGGAGCGCTCCGGATCGGGCACCGCCGTGCGCCGCGCGCTCTCGGCCTCGGCGAACACGCGGCGCGCCTCCTCGACGTACGACGCCAGCACCCACTCCGGCTCCGTCGCGTGCCGCGCGCGGTACTCGAGCTTGCCCGAGCGGTAGGCGAGATCGGTCAGGCGCACGAGGTGCCCGTGGCGGAAGCGGCGGTGCGTGAAACGCCCGCTGATCGGATCGAACTCGTAGTCCGGCAGCAGCTTGTAGCCGTGCTCGGCGACCAGATCGACCGCGTCGAGGATGAACTCGAAGACGCGCTCGCTGATGAAGTAGTTGAAGTTGACGCGCACCCAGCCGGGCTTGATGCCCTCGCAGCCGCGCAGGATCTCGCGCTCGAACTCGCGGCTGCGATCGAGATCGATGCCGAGCAGGCGGTGGCCGTAGGGGCCGGCGCACGAGCAGCCGGCGCGCGCCTGAATGCCGAACAGATCGTTGAGCAGAGAGGCGACGAAGTTGTGGTGGAGGTAGCGCCCCTCGTGACGCACCACGAAGCTCACGATCGAGAGGCGCCACGCGTCGTGGTTGCCGAGCAGCTGGATGTGCGGGTTCTGCCCCCAGCGCGCGATCGCCCGGCGGATGAAGTGCTCCTCGCGCTCGCGGATCGCCGCCGCGCCAACCGACTGCTTCAGCTGGAACACGAGCCCCGCGCGGATCGACTCGAGGATGGCGGGCGTGCCGCCCTCCTCTCGCTGCTCGGTATCGGAGAGGTAGAGGTGCTCCTTCGGGTTCACGTAGGCGACCGTGCCGCCGCCGGGCACCGCGGGGACGCGGTTCTGGAACAGCGCGCGCTTGGCCACGAGCACGCCGGGCGTGCCCGGCCCGCCGATGAACTTGTGCGGCGAGAGGAACACCGCGTCCTTGCCGGCGAGCGGATCGCCCTCGGGGTTCATCTCGACGTCGACGTAGGGGCCGGCGGCCGCGAAGTCCCAGAACGACAGGGCGCCGTGCTTGTGGAGCAGGCGTGCGATCGCGCGGGTGTCGGTCGCGATGCCGGTGACGTTCGATGCCGCCGAGAAGCTCCCGATCTTCAGCGGGCGCGCCGCGTAGCGCTCGAGCTGCTGCTCCAGCTCGGCGAGATCGACGTGGCCGTCGGAGTCCTCGCCGATGGTGACCACCTCCGCGATCGACTCGCGCCAGGGCAGCTCGTTGGAGTGGTGCTCGAACGGCCCGATGAACACGACCGGGCGCTCGCCCTCGGGGATGTGCGAAGACAGTCCGTACTTCACGTCGAGGCCGCGCGGCAGCCGCAGCTCCATGCACGCGATCAGCCGGTTGATCGCCGCCGTCGCGCCCGAGCCGACGAAGATGACCGCGTCGCGCTCGTCGGCAGAGACCGCCTGCTTGATGATCGCCCGCGCGTCTTCGCGGTAGCGGGTCGTCTGCAGGCCGGTGCCCGACGACTCGGTGTGCGTGTTGGCGTAGAGCGGCATCACCTCGTGGCGGAGGAAGTCCTCGATGAACGAGAGGGAGCGGCCGGAGGCGGTGTAGTCGGCGTAGGTGACGCGGCGCGGACCGTACGGCGCGTCGATGACCTCGTCGTCGCCGATGATCGACGCGCGGATGGTGTCGATGAGGCGGGCGGCGTTCTCGTCCATGTTCGTTGGAGCCACCCTAGCGCCAGGGGGGGCGCGCCGCACCGCGCACGCAACACCCACGCAACACGCAACACCCACGCAACCGGGGAGGCGCTGCGGTCGACCTGGTGCATGCTGCGCCTCCCGATCCTCTGCCTCGTCCTGCTCGTGTCAGCCTCCGCGTCCGCGGCGAGCTACGTCGACGCGCCCGCGCTCGGGCGGAGCACCGTCGGGTTCTCCGTCCTCGGCGGCACGCCGGTGGGCCGCGCGGAGGCCGACGACCGCGCGTCCGTCCTCGGCGGCGGCGGCAGCGAGCTGACCTGGGGGTACGCGTGGGAGTCGGGGTTCTCGCTCGCCGGCGCGTTCGGCGCGGCGCGCTGGTCGTCTCGCGGTCCCCTCGCGCAGACGCTCCGCGATCGCGACGCCTCGATCACCGAGGGCTGGGCGGGGTTGTCGTTCCGACACGCGCTGGCGGACGCGGACGTGGCGCCGTTCTGGGGCGGAGCGCTCGTGCTCGACGCGGCGCGGGTCAGCGGCGCGCGCAGCGGCAGTGCGTCCGGGCTCGCCGCGGCGGCGCGCGTCGGCCTGCGATGGCGCGATCACCCGTGGGACCTCTTCGGCGCCGTCGAGGTTCGCCGCGCGTGGCTCTCGGCGCCCTACGACGAGGCCGATCGCCTCGCGTTCACCCGGCTGTCGGTGGTGATCGGCGTCGCGCTCGAGGGGCCGGTGCGCTGAGCAGAGGCCGACCGCGTTCACCTTCTCCTTCGCGCGATCACCGCCGCGATCGCGAACGCGAGCGAGCCGAGTCCGGACGCGGCGCTCTCGCCGCCGTCGCGATCCGAAAGGCAGCCGCAGCCGCCGCCATGGACGCGCGTGGGCATCTGGACGCCGCCGAGCGGCGGCGGATCGTAGGGCGGCGGGCAGGCGCCGTCGCACGCGTCGCCGCCGTCGTCGTCGGGAGCGGCCGCGTCGTCGCTCCTCGCGTCGCTGGTGGCGTCGGCCGCTGCATCACCGCTCGTCTCCGAGACCTCGGCCGAGGCAGCGGCGTCGGCGTGCGCGGGCACGATGGCGTGCGCGCGGCCGGAGGAGGCCGCGATGGCGAGCGCGGAGGCTACCGCCGCGACGGTCGGCAGCCGCCAGGTGGTCGCCCCGGCGGCGCGGATTTCGCGCGTTCGGGCTCCCGCGCCGAGCTCGGGCTCGGTCGGCCGAGTCGCTGGATGTTTTCGGCGCATGACGCCGAAACGGCGGCGGCCTCCCGGGCTTACACCCCCGACGGGGTATGCTCGACCGGTCATGGCGACCCTCGTCGGTGGACGCTACCGCCTCGAAGCGGTGCTCGGCGCCGGCGGGATGGGCGTGGTGCACCGCGCCGAGGACGCGAAGCTCCGTCGGGTGGTCGCGCTCAAGCTGCTCCCGAGCGAGAGCGTCGGCGACGAGGAGTCGCGCACGCGCTTCCTCCGCGAGGCGCGGCTCGCGGCCTCGATCAAGCACCCGAGCGTCACCACCGTCTACGACGTCGGCGAGGACGACCAGCACGTGTACCTCGCGATGGAGCTGGTCGAGGGACGCTCGCTGCGCGCGATCATCGAGGACGGCCGGCTCGAGCGCAGCAAGGCGCTCGACATCGCGGCGCAGATCGCCGAGGGCGTCGCCGCGGCGCACGCCGTCGGCGTCATCCACCGCGACCTCAAGCCCGACAACGTGATGATCGCCGCGTCGGGCGTGGTGAAGATCCTCGACTTCGGCATCGCCAAGATCCACACCCAGGTCGCCGCCGATCCGGCGCTCGCGGCCACCGCCACGCCCGACAGCTCGGCCACGCGCGAGGGCATGATCCTCGGCACCCCCGCGTACATGTCGCCCGAGCAGGCCAAGGGCAAGGCGATCGACGACCGCACCGACGTCTTCGCCTTCGGCGTCACGCTCTTCGAGCTGCTCACCGGAGAGCGCCCGTTCAAGGGCACGCCGATCGAGGTGGTCATCGCCGCCGATCGCGATCCTGCCGTGCGGCCGTCGTCGCTGAACCCCATGGTCGACGACGCCCTCGACGAGCTGGTGCTCGCGTGCCTCGAGAAGCACGCGTGGGCGCGCCCGCCGATGAGCGCGGTGGCCGCGCGGCTGCGCGCGCTCTCGCGCGAGAGCGCCCCGCCGCGCCCGCCGGCGGCACCGCTGCGGCGGCGCTCGACCACGTGGCTGCTCGCGATCGTCGGGGTGGCGGCCGCCGCCGCGAGCGTCGCGCTCTACGTCGGCCGCACGAAGACGACGCCGAGCAGCCCGTCGCCGCTGGCCCGCGCCGACGGCGTGCTCGCGTGCCCGATCTTCGACGCGCGCGGGATCGACGAGCCGACCGGGTGGCTCGGCGCCGCCGCCGCCGACATGATGTGTCGCGACGCGCACTGGCTCGCCGGCGGCCGCGACGGCAGCGCGCTCGGCCCGGCGCTGCTCCTCGACCTGCCGCGGCTGCCGGGCGAGACGTTCCCCGAGGATCCGTACCGCGAGGCGCGCGCTCGCTCGCTCGAGGCGGCGAAGAGGCGCGCGCACGCGTGGGTCGACGGCGTCGTGACCCGCGAGGCCGAAGGCTTCACCGTGTCGGTCGGCCTGTTCCGGCCCGACGGCGCGCGCCTCGCGTCCGCCGAGGGGCGCGGCGCGTCGCTCGACGACGCGATCGCCACCGCGCGCGACGGGCTCGTCTCGACGGGCGAGCTCCCCCGCGCGGCCGCGCTCGACCCGGAGATCGCGCGCATCGTCGGCACCGCCCGGGTCGACGCGATGCTGCTCGCGGAGCGCGTGCTGTCGCCGGGTCGCGCCGATCGCTGCGCGCGGATCGCGCGCGACGCCGCGAACCTCGGCTTCCTGCCGGCCGCGGTCGCGCCGCTGTGCAACGATCCGGCGCACGCGGTCTTCGACGGGTCGTCGGTCGAGGCGATCGCCAACACGGCGCAGTACGCGCCGGCCGCGCAGGTCCCCGCGCTCCTCGCCCGCGTTCGCGCCGCGCGCACCCAGGCGCGCTCGGCGATCGCGCGCATGCAGCTCGCCGTCGGCGAGGCCAACCTCGTCTTCGCGGGCGGCCGGCTCGACGACGCCGCCGCGACGTTCCGCGTGGCCATCGATCAGTACCCGCACGATCTCGGCAGCTGGTTCTCGCTCGTCGAGCTCACCGCGCTCCGCGACAAGGACACCTCGGTGGTGCTCCGCGGGATGCGCGCGTGGGCGCCGGCGGTGCCCGACGCGTGGATCCGCATCGGCGCCACGCCCGGCCCCGAGCGCCTGATGTTCACCCGCCGCGGCCACGCGCTGGCTCCGCGCGAGGTGGTGCCGGCGATCGAGCTCGCGCGCGATCTCGCCTTCAGCGGGCTCTACGAGGAGGCGCGCACGCTGGCCGCACGGTGGAGCGCGCCCGGCCTCGAGCAGACCGCGCTCTCGGACTACATCCACGCGGTCGTCGATCACGAGCTCGGCAAGCAGGGCAGCATGATGACGCGCCTGAAGCGCGCGCGCGCCTCGTCCGACGATCCGACCGTCCGCACGCGCGCGGCGTTCTTCGCGCTCTATCAGGCCGACGCGATGGGCCTCGGCAAGGCGTTCGCCGACGAGTACGCGCGCACCTGGTTCCTCGGCAAGAAGCTCGACGTCGGGAGCGCGTTCGAGCAGGTGTTCGTCTGCATGCGCGCGAGCAAGGACGTGGCGCGCGCGTGCCTCGCGGGCCTGCGGGAGCGCGCGTCCGATCCGCAGCTCCCGCCGCTCGCCCTCGCGGCGCTGACCGGCGCCGAGCAGTGGCTCGCCGGCCACGAGAAGGAGGCCGCGGCGACGCTGCGGCCGCTCATCCAGAGCGAGACCGTGGTGCTCGGGCTCCCCGCCGAGCTCTTCGAGCGCGCCGGCGAGCCGGAGGTCGCCGAGCGCTGCGATCAGGCGCACCTCGCGCTGTCGACGAAGACCGGCGTGTCGCTCGGCCACGTCCGCGCGGCCCGGCGCGCGCTGCGCAGCGGCGACAAGGCCCGCGCGAAGAAGCTCGCCCAGCACGTGGTCGACGGGTGGGCGGGCGCGGACCTGGAGATCCCGACGCTGAAGGAGATGCGCGTCGTGCTCGAGGCGCCCTGAAGAGGGCGTTCGGATTCTCGGACGCTGTGGTTCCGTCGGCCGCGCGCCCGGTCGAAGGTCAATGACTTCGACCCACCTGCGCGCGCCAGCGCAGCGACGTCTGCTTCGCGATCAGGGCTCCGGCTTCTTGTCGCCGCCCTTCGTCAGGTACGTCGCGAGATCCGCGAGCGGCACGTTCCACGCGCTGGCGACGCCGTCCTTCGAGGCGCTCGCCCACCCCCACCGGATGCCGGTGAGCGCGGGGATCGCGCCGAGCTCCTCGAGCTTCGGGGCCTTCGACGTCTGCGCGTAGTAGGCGAGCACCAGCCCGTCCTTCGGCAGCTTGTCGGCGAACGACTTCGCGCGCGGATCGTTCGACAAGAGCGACTTCGCGTTCGGATCGACGGCCGCGTCGACGAGCGTCACCTTGCCGTCCCACGCGACGTCGACGAACAGGTGGTTGCCCTTGATCGCCCAGCGCGCATCGTACTTGTCGGCGCCGTCGACGACCTGGATCGACTCTCCGTCGGCGCCGGCCCTCGCCCACGGGCTGCGCGTGATCTTGCGATCGGGCTTGCCGGTCCAGTCGGCGATCAGCGATTTGATCGCGGCGCGCGCGCCCTTCGGATCGACGAGCTCGATGCGCACCATCGCCTCGGTCGCCTTCGGCGCCTCGCCGGGCTTGCTCTTCTCGGCGTAGACGACGGCGACCTCGTGGCCGATCGACCGGCCCAGGATCCGCACGTCGTCGAGCTCCTTCTTGGCGGAGGGCTTCTTCGCCTCGCCTTCGAAGAGCGACTGCACGACGCTCGACACCGCGTCGGGGAAGCGGACGACGAACGCGCCGCTGCCGCGCGGCAGCGTCAGGATCGAGCGCGGCGTGCCCGCCGGGTACTTGCCGAGCCACGAGGAGAACGCGCCCGTCGCGCCGAGATGGAAATCGAGGACGGCGTCCTCCTTCTCGAAATCGAGGGCCAGCCTCACGTCGCCCAGGTTTCCGACGACGTCGACGAACGTGCGCATGAGCGGCTCGAGCCCCGCGCTGTCCGGGTCCTTCTGCACCTCGGCGTCGACCCAACGCTTGGCCTCGCCCTTCAGCATCCCGGCCCAGCGGGCGAGCGGGACGTGCAGCGACGCCTCGTGCGGCGGCGTGCCGTCGGTCTCCTTGCCGATCCAGCGACCCGCGCTCTCGATGGTCTCGGCTGCGTCGGCGAAGACGAGCGCCTCGCCGATGAGGGCCATCGAGCTCTTGCCCTCCTGGTAGATCTTCGAGCGGATCGCCGGGCTCTGCGTCGCCTTCAGCTTGCCCTTGCCGACCGCCTCGTTGAACCTCGCGCGCGCCGCCTTCGGGTCGCGCAGGCGCACCGCGGCGGCGAAGTGCCACGACTCGCTCTTGCGCGGGTCGCCGAGCACGGCCATGGCCGCGGTGCCGTGCAGATCGGCGACCTGGGCGAACTCGGCGAGCTCGGGATCGCTCAGGAGCGTCGCGGGATCGAGGTTCTTCATGCCGCTCGCCTGCGCGACCGTGTCGAGCAGCGCCTGCGGATCGCGCACCAGCACCTCGGCGACGACGTCCTCCGGCGCCTCGATGGGCCCGAGCTTCGGCGGGGGCGGCGGCGGAGCCTCGATCTTCTTCGGGGCGCAGCCGTCGACACCGAACGCGGCGACGAACAGGACCGGAGCGGCGAACCAGTGGCGCATTGCGCGGCCTCCTCTTGGGGGAACGGCCGCGAGCATTGCGCAGCAGGACGCGCGTGGCGAGCCGGATCCGTCACGATCTCCGCGCGGTAGGGTAGACTCCCCGGCGACCGTGAACGCAGAGGAGCTGACCGAGGCCGTAGAAGAGCTGGACTCCAGGCTGGAACGCCTGCGTGTGCTCTACGAGCAGTACTTCCAGGGAATCGAGAAGATCCCGCCGTCGATCCCGCAGAAGGACGTCGACCGGCGCATCTGGGTGCTGCGCCGCGAGAAGATCCGCAACACCGGGACCCGCTTCAAGTTCCAGCAGATCATCCAGCGGTACAACACGTTCAGCTCGTACTGGATGCGCATCCTGCGCGAGATCGAGAACGGCACGTACAAGCGTGACGTCCTGCGCGCGAAGAAGCGGTTCGGCATCGACGCGACGAAGCCCAACGCCCCGGTCGAACCGCCCAAGCCGCTCGAAGAGGCGCCGGCCAGCGTCGAGCTCAGCCTGAACGATCTCGAGGACGTCGAGACGTTCGACGACGACCTCCACGACCTCGCGCCGATGCTGCCTCCGCAGAAGGCGCCGCCCGCCGGCGCCCGTCCGCAATCGCCGCCGAACGCGCCGCCCGCCGCGTCGCGCC
>JACPFM010000203.1 GCA_016182965.1 Deltaproteobacteria bacterium
CCAGACACTCACAAGGGGGGCCGCGCCCCCCTCGCCGCTGCGCGGCTCACCCCCGCGACAAACCGCTGCCGCGGTTTGCCTAGTGCCGCGGATACCCGAACGAGGAACAGCCCTCGGCGAACTTCTGGCGCGCGGCACTAGCCCCCTGGGGCCCCCCGATCCCCCCGGCAGCTGGGTGGACTCGCGTGGTGCGGACCGCCGCACATGTCGACGAGCGGGCGCGTCGACGCGAGCGGTCCGTGACGGACACGCCGCTCATGACGCGGTGCGTCGCGTGTGCGTCATCGAAAATCCTCGTGTTGCAGGGGCCGTCGCGCCCCGCATACTCTGACTTCGACGCCATGCGTCGCGCGCGGATCACCGCGCTGCTGGAGGGTGCCGGGGATGGGTTCGACGTTCTTCCGCGCGCGCTTTCGCGCGTCGCGCCTTCGCGGTGCGTTCCGTGTCGCGTGGCTCCCGATCGTCGCCACCACGGCGATGGTGGCGTGCGGCGGCGACTTCGACACGTCGCGCTCGGTGCCTCCGCGAGGCAGCGTCGGCCGCGAGCTCTACTCGCTGGTGTGCGACCGCGTCGCCGCGCAGGCGCTCCGCGAGGACGTCACCGCGCAGTCGTGGCACGGCGTCTGTCACCCCGACGCCGACGGCAAGACGTACTGGTCCAAGGTCCTCGTCGACAAGCTGCAGCCGATCGACGCGCCCGCCTACGACGTCCACGGCGAGCTGGTCTCGGTCGAGCAGCAGAAGAAGAACCGCGCCTATCGTGTCGCGCGCATCGAGACCCTCGGCGCCCATCGCGAGGAGCTGATCGGCGCGTTCGACGCGGCGTTCCCGGATCTCGAGATCGCGGTGAAGGACCTCGGCAACCCCGACCCCGAGAAGACCTGCGACACGCCGCTCGACAAGCGCAACCAGCGCGCGCGCCTGTTGTCGGAGCTCGCCGACGCGCTCGCGCGCATGACCGACCTGTACAACGACGGCACCTTCCCGCTGCTCACCGGCGCCCTCGGGCGCATGATGCGCGACATCGAGAAGGACAAGGGCGTGCAGGACGCCCTCGCGCGCCTCGACGCGCGCCAGGGGTACCGCCCGGCGGCCGCCGCGATGGGCGTCGCGCGGCCGGTGCTCTCGTATCCGCGCATGGTCGACCTGGTCAACTCGCTGCTGAAGGTGATCGCGAGCGACTCCGATCCCCACGCCGAGAGCGCGGGCACCGGCGCCGCGCGCGTCCCGGTCCCCGGCAAGGCGGCCGCCGACTTCCAGATGGTCCTGCGCGTGCTCCACGAGGAGCTGCGCACCGCGAGGTCCGATCCGGCGCCCGGGCCGCTCTCGATCACGCGCGACGGCACGATCGCCCGCGACGTGCTCTCGCGCCCGCGCACGACGCTGGAGCTCGCGCGCACCGTGCTCCTCTCGCAGGACGCGAAATACGGCCTCGACTCGACCATCCCGCGCTTCATCGCGCGGCGCGACACGCGCGGCGTCGCCGCCGTCCCGCCGGAGACCACCGGCAAGCTGCCCGGGCCGTTCGTCGACGCCAACGGAGACGGCCTCGCCGATCTCGATCCGCTCGGCATGTTCGTCACCGCGTCCGGCGTGCGCGCGCCGACGCCGTTCTTCACCATCCAGTCGATCGAATCGACGGAGGTCGCCCGCGACTCCTTCGGGCGCGCGCTCAAGAGCGGCAGCACCACCGACCCGCTGTACGGCTACATCGACACCAGCCGCACGTTCGCCGCCTCGCTGGTCAAGGACTTCCGGCCGTTGTTCGAGCCCGACCCGAAGAAGGGCAGCGAGACGGTGATGAAGCTCCTCGCCGGCGTCCCGGTGGTGCTCGGCAAGCGCGACGACGCGCCGGTCTCGTCGAAGACCTACCCGCCCGATCCCTCGCGGGTCGAGGCGTGGCTCGCCTCGCGCAAGGACCCGCCGCCGAAGAACCTCGGCACGCAGCCGGTGGAGCTGAAGTACCGCCGCTTCGATCCGGCCACCTCGCCGCTCGCGGACCTGGTCTACGCGCTCGGGCAGCTCGTCGCGCGCCCCGAGGTCGACGACACGCTGGCGGTGTTCCGGCGCCTGGTCGATGAACGCCCCGACATCATGGCGCGGTTCGTCGGGATCGGCCTGCGGCTGAAGGCGATCGCCGACAAGCACCCCGAGGCGAAGATCCCCGAGAACAGCTTGCTCTGGGACGAGGTGCTCGACACGGTGGTGAAGATCGCGCAGACGCCCGGCATCCTCGAAGATCTCCTGCGCGCATTCGGGAACGACAAGACGCTGAAGCTCGACAAGGTGTTCGCCGCGTACATCAAGTACAAAGACGATCTCACCTACGACCGCAACGACGTGAACGGGCCGGTGTGGAACCTCACCGTCTCTGGAAAGGCGGGCCTGATGACGCCCGTCGATCGCGCGCAGCCCGACACGGGAAAGAACCGCAGCGCGCTGCAGCGCTTCATGCAGCTGCTCCACGACGCCAACGGCCTCGCCGCCTGCACCAAGGAGGGCGCCGTCGCCAACGTGCGCATCCAGTGGCCGGCGAACTGGGGGCCGGTCATCCCCTTCGCCTACCCGACCAGCGACCTGACGCCCCTCGTCTGCGCGTTCGTCGGCGAGTCGGCGCCGCCGGACCGCGCGAAGGGCCTCCGCCAGTGCGGCGTGCTGCGCTTCGAGAACGTCGCCGCGCTCCTGCTCGACGTCGCGCTCTCGCGCGCCAAGTTCGACGTGCGCGACAAGTGCCTCGCCGCGCTGATGCGCTCGCCGCTCACGGCGCTCGTCGGCGGCGTCGACAAGTTCCTCGAAGACGCCTCCGGCATCAAGGGCTTCAACCTGAACCCGACGGTCGCCGGCGTGTCGCGCATGGTGTACTTCGAGACGGCGATCCCCGCCGGCATGTTCCCCGATTTGCCGGGCGGCACGGCCGGCGACACGAAGAACGTCAACACCAACCGGTTCTTCGCCGGCGTGCTCGATCCGGTCCCCTCGATGGTCTGCCCGGAGACGCCCTTCACCGACCCGTCCGACGGCAAGGTGCTGCGGCTGCGCAAGTGCACCAACTTCAAGGACACGCTGCGCGGGCGCGACAACAACGACCTGTTCCCGCTCGAGCTGATGGACTTCGTCGCGTCGGTCGGCCCGCTCGCCGCGGCGTTCGCCGATCACGGAAAGCCGCTGCTCTTCGTCGAGCTCTTCGACACGATGCACCGCCACTGGGGCTCGCCGAAGCAGAGCAAGGACGAGTGCGATCCGTCGCTCCCGAAGACCCACGCGCGCTGGTGCACGCAGGACGGCGCGGTGAGCTACGAGGCGCTCCTCGCCGAGATGCTCGAGACCGACCTGTTCCCCACGCTCTACGACGCGATCCGCGCGCTCCAGGCGATCAAGGTCAAGCACTGCGACACCTTCGACGCGACCACGAAGCTCTGCACCAAGAGCCACGACGTCGACGGCGTGCAGGCGCTCGCCGAGGCGGTGCGCGTGCTCGTCGATCCGAACCGCGTGCCCGGCCTGCGCGATCGCGCCGGCAACACCTTCTCGACGCGCAACGACGGCACCAAGAACCCGCAGGTCACCCCGCTGTACCTGTTCATCGACGCGCTGAAGGCGATCGACAAGATGTTCGCCGAGCACGCGGCGGCGAACCCGAGCGAGCCCTCGCGCCTTCAGCCCTGGCGCCAGGCACGTTCGGAGCTGGTCGATCAGCTGTTCGCCGTCGAGGGCGCCGGCGCGGCGTCGGAGTTCAAGAACAAGGCGATCAGCAAGATCATCCCGCTCGTCCTCGACCTGACCCGCGCGCAGATCGCCTCGCACTGCCCCGATCCGACCAAGGAGTGCACCTGGGCGAGCAAGGAGCTGTCGTCGAGCGTCGAGAGCGCGCTCGGCGGACCGACGGCGGCCGCGCTCGTCGACCTGCTCGACGCGATCCGCAAGGACGACGCCGCGCGGCTCGAGATCGAGAAGCTGGTCGTCTACCTGCTCGACGGCGCCTCCGACAACGACGCGCAGACGACCACGCTGATGGCCGCCGTCGACCTCCTGCAGGTGCTCGACGACGACGCGAACCTCGAGCCGCTCTACCGCATCGTCTCCAACGCGGCCTCGCAGGCGGTCGTCGACGAGCGCGGCAAGGTCGTGCTCCGCGGCCTCATCGACGGCAGCGTCGAGGCGCTGGCGCGGATCTTCGCGGTCGCCCGCGACGACAAGGGCAAGGAGATCTGCGGCCGCGAGATCGATCCGAACCGCACCATCGACTACGTGCTCAAGCGGATGCTCCTGCCCTACGGCAAGGAGGGCAAGGATCTCCGCACGCCGATCGAGACGATCATGAGCGTCATCGCCGACGTCAACCGGCAGGATCCGACGTCGACGGCCAAGCTCGCCGGCCCCGACTACAAGAACATCGCCAAGGAGATCGCCGAGTTCAGCCTGCACCCGTCGCGCGGCCTGCCGCAGGTCTACGAGGTGATCCGACTCGCCACCGCGAAGCAGTCGGGCCAGTGACGTCTCGAAGGGGGTTCACAAGAGGCGTGGAAGCACCGAACATCCGAGCGAGCGTGACCTCGCGGTTCTCGTCCATCGCCGCAGCAGCAGCGGCACTCGCGGTGACGGCGCCCCTTCTGACGGCGACCCTGGCCCGAGAGGCGTCCGCCGCAGGTCTGTACTTCAGCGATCGGGGCGTCCGCCCGATGGGCCGCGCCGGCGCGTACGTCGCCGGCGCCGACGACCTCCACGGCATCTGGTTCAACCCCGCCGGCATCGCCGAGGCGGGCGACGCGGTGCTCGTCGATTTCGCGTGGCTCCGCTTCCAGAACACCTACGTCCGCAAGCTCGGCATCGAGGACGCCGACGGCGTGATGCGGCAGGTCGACTCGCCCGAGGTGCGCGGCAGCTCCGGGTTCCTGCCCCTGCCGACCATGGCGATCTCCAAGGTCCTCGACAAGGAGAAGCGCTGGACGGCGGTCGCCGGCTTCATCGCGCCGTACGTGGCGCTCGCGAGCTACGCCGAGCGCACCGACGACGGCCAGCCCTCGCCGGCGCGCTACACGCTCGGCTCGTTCGACGGGTCGGCGCTCGGCATCCCCGGCGCGTGGGTCGCGTGGAAGCCGATCGATCAGCTGCGCCTCGGGCTCGGAACGTTCGCGCTGGTCGGCTACTTCCAGTCGCGGATCACCTTCAGCGTCTGCCCGCCCGATCGCCTGATCTGCGCCCCCGAGCAGCCCGAGTGGGACGCGCAGAGCGTGATGCGCGTCGGTCCGATGATGGCGCCCACGCTCAACGGCGGCACCATCTGGGAGCCCGATCCGCACATCCGCCTCGGCCTGAGCGGGCAGCTGCCGATGGTCATCTCCGCGCCGGCGACGATCAAGGTGCGCCTGCCGACCAGCTCCGCGCTCGACGGCGCGAGCGTGCGCGGCGAGGAGGCGCACGTGCGCTTCGTCCTGCCGGGCATCCTCCGCGCGGGCATCGAGTTCCGGCCGCTCGCGGAGGCGAAAGAGAAGAGCGCGTCGAGCGATCTGCGCATCGAGCTCACCTGGGTGCACGAGTTCTGGTCGCAGCACCGCTCGATCGACGCGCAGCCGAAGGACATCTACCTCGAGAACATCACCGGCGCGCCGAAGTCGGTGCCGATGCCGCGCATCGAGATCCCGCGGCGGTTCGTCGACTCCGACTCGTTCCGCATCGGCAGCGAGTGGCTGTTCACCGCCGGCGGCTACCGCATGGCCCTGCGCAGCGGCCTCGCCTACGAGACGAGCGCGGTGCCCAAGGGGTACATGTCGCTGTCGTCGCTCGACTTCGTGAAGACCACCATCTCGCTCGGCGGCGGCCTGTTCATCGGCAAGCGCTGGCGCTTCGACGCGGTGATCGCGCACACCTTCGCCAACGACGTGAACGTGTCGCCGAGCGAGGCGAAGATCCCGCGCATCAACCCGCTGGCCGGCAACGCGCCGCTCGAGCCGGTGAACGGCGGGCGCTACACGGCCACCGCCGATCTGATCGGCGTCGGGCTCAACTACCTCTACTGAATCAGTGGAGGTCCTGATTGCGGTGATTGGCGGCGATGCCGTGCACCAGGAGGACCGGCGGGAGCGGCGCCTTGGGGACGCCCTCGGGGATCGGCACCCGCCGCAGCTCGATCGACACGCCGTCCGGGCAGCGGACGCGCTCGTGGATCGAGTACGTCAGCGGAAGCGCGAGCCGGCCGACCCAGAAGCGGACGTGTCCCCAGATCAAGAGCGCGCCGATCGCGATCGCAAGCGACGCGAGCGCCGCGAGCTCCCACAGGTCGAACCGCATCGACGCAGTTGTGCCGTTGCGCCGCGACGGCGTCGAGGCGAACCATCAGCCGTGCGCCTATCGAGCCTCGCCGTGCTCCCGACCGCCCTGATCCTCGCCTGCGCCGCCGGCGTCGCGTGCGCGGGCGCCGAGCCGAAGCCTCCCGTCCCGACCCTCTCACCCTCGGCTCCCCTCTCGTCGGTGCCCGAACCGCCCACGGCGGCCCCGCCGCGCGGGAAGCTGCCGACGGACGTGCAGCCGCGGCACTACGCCCTGGAGCTGCACGTCGACCCCAAGGGCGATCGCTTCTCTGGCCGCGGGGACATCGACATCGACGTCGCGCACCCGAAGCGCACGATCTACCTCCACGGCAAGCAGCTGCACGTCGGGCAGGTCAGCGTGACGCCGAGCGGCGGCGCGCCCATCGCCGCGCACTACCGCGAGGTCTCCGCCGCCGGCGTGGCCGCGCTCGATCTCGACGCCGTGTTGCCCGCCGGCCCCGCGAAGGTGCACGTCGAGTGGGACGCGGCGTTCGGGCGCACCAGCCGCGGGCTCTACCGCGTGCAGCGCGGGGGCGACGCGTACGCGTTCACCCAGTTCGAGCCGCTCGCCGCGCGCGAGGCGTTCCCGTCGTTCGACGAGCCGGTCTTCAAGACCCCGTTCGACGTCACGCTCGTGGTGCCAGACGGGATGGTCGCCGTCGCCAACAGCAAGGAGACCGCGCGCGCCGGCGGGCGGGTGACCTTCGCGCGCACGGCGCCGCTGCCCACGTACCTGGTCGCGTGGGCGGTCGGCCCGCTCGACGTCGTCGACGCGCCGCCGATCGGGCCGAACGCCGTCCGCACGGCGCCGCTGCCGTTCCGCGCGCTCGCGGCCAGGGGCCGCGGGAAGGAGCTCGCCTACGCCGTCGCGCACACCGGAGAGCTCGTCGCGACCCTGGAGGACTGGTTCGGCATCCCCTACCCCTACGACAAGCTCGACATCGTCGCGGTGCCCGATCGCGAGGGCGCGATGGAGAACGTCGGCCTGATCACGTTCGGAGAGTTCCTCCTGCTGATCGACGATCGCACGGCCACCCTGCAGCAGCGCCGCGCCTACGCCGGCGTCATGGCGCACGAGCTCGCGCACCACTGGTTCGGCGACCTGGTGACCACCGCGTGGTGGGACGACACCTGGCTCAACGAGGGCTTCGCCACCTGGATGGGCACGCGCGCGGTGCAGCTGTGGCGCCCGCAGTACCAGTCGGAGAGCTACTTCGTCGATCGCGTCCACGACGCGATGGGCGTCGACGCGCTGGTCCACGCACGGGCGATCAGGCAGCCGATCGAGAGCGAGCACGACGTCATCAACGCGTTCGACGCGATCACCTACCAGAAGGGCGCCGCCGTCCTCGGGATGTTCGAGCGCTGGATGGGCAAGGACGTCTTCCAGAAGGGGGTCCGCGCGTATCTGACGAAGCACGCGCACGGCGCGGCGGTCGCCGACGATCTGCTCGCGGCGTTGTCCGCCGCTGCCGGCAAGGACGTCGGCGCCGCCTTCCGTACGTTCCTCGATCGGCCCGGCGTGCCGCTGGTCGAGGCCCGGCTCGCGTGCGACGGCCCGCCGCGCGTCGAGCTGCATCAATCCCGCTATTTCCCGCTCGGATCGAGCGGCAACCCGAAGGGCAGCTGGCAGCTGCCGATCTGCGTGCGGCACCCCGACGGCGCCAAGACCGTCGAGACCTGCACCCTCTCGACCGGCCCCGACGACAACATCTGGCTCGCCACCAAGACGTGCCCGGCGTGGGTGCTGCCCAACGCCGACGCGGCCGGGTACTTCCACTTCGTGCTGCCGAAGGACCAGCTGGCGGCGCTCACCGGCAAGGCGTGGCCGAAGCTGACACCGCGCGAGCGGCTGGCCGTCGCCGACGCGGCGCGGGTCGGGTTCGCGCGCGGCACCGCGAAGGCGGGCGAAGTGCTCGACGACCTCTCGCCGCTCTCGAGCGACCCTTTCCCGTCGGTGGCCGCGGCGCCGATGGGCATCGTCACCAGCGCGCGCGAGTGGCTGTTCGACACGCCGCTCCGGCCGAACGTCGAGGGCTGGGCGCGCAAGCTGTACGGCAAGACCGGCGCCGCGCTCGGCTTCGGGGCGCCCAAGAAGAGCGTGGAGGAATCCCCCGAGCGCACGTTCCTCCGCCAGAACGTGCTGTGGTTCCTCGCGACGATCGGGCGCGATCCGGCCGTGCGCAAGGAGGCTGCCGCGCACGGACGCGCGTGGATCGGCTTCGGCAAGGACGACCAGCTCCACCCCGAGGCGGTCGATCCGAACCTCGCCGGGCTCGCGCTCTCGGTCGCCGCCGAGGACGGCGACGCCAAGCTGTTCGACGCGATCCTCGCCCACCTCGCGCGCACCGACGACGCGTCGGTTCGCTTTCGCCTGCTCTCGGCGATCGGCGCCTTCCGCGACCCCACGCTCGTCGCGCGCGCGCAGGCGCTCACGCTCGACGAGCGGCTGCACACGAGCGAGCTGTTCGTGCCGCTCTCGGTGCAGCTCGGCGCGGTCGAGACGCGCGAGTCCGCCTGGGCGTGGCTGCGCACGAACTTCGACGCGGTGGTCGCGCGGCTCTCGCCGGCGCGCGCCGGATGGCTGCCGTACCACGTGCGCTTCTGCGATCCGGCCCACGCCGACGAGGTCGAGGCGTTCTTCAGCCCGCGCATCGCGGCGCTCGAGGGTGGCCCGCGCAACCTCGCCACCTCGCTCGAGTCGATGCGGCTGTGCATCGCGCGCCGCAACGCGCACGACGAGAGCCTGCGCGCGTTCTTCGCCAAGCCTGCGAAGTGAGCGCGCACGAATCCACAGGTCGATCGCTGCTGGACGGCTAACGGTGCGCCGTCCGCCGCCCGGCGAGGAAGGGCGCCGGCGGGGCGCACGTCGCCGGATCACGTCTTCTTTCGAGGCGGCTTCACGCGGAGACGCGCCCGCTCGGCGCGAATGGCATCCTCGGTCTCGACGGCCAGCGCACCGGCTCCGTCGACCGGCGCATCGACCAGCGACCCCGGGCCGTAGAGGATCGACTCGATCTCCGCGAGCAACTTGCTCCGTGCAGCGCCGGTCAGCGTCCCCGCGAGCTTCTCACGCCTCTCGGCGATCCACTCGGCGTTGCCCGCGAGATCGCCCTGGCGCAGCCGTCGCTCGACCTTCTTCAGCACCTTGGTGAGATCGAGCTCCTTGGGCATGGCTCGAGTGTGAACGGAGACCGGGCTCTTCTCTAGCGGGAACCGCACCGGCGATGGACGCCCGGCGGAAGCGACGCACTGGGCGAAGGGCCCGCGACAGCCGGACCGGAGCGGCTGGGCGCAGCAACGGCGCATGTCCGACGACATCGATCGCGGACGGACCACGCCCGGCAGCTTCTGTCGGACCCGACACGTCCGCGGGAGGAATCATGACGAGCAACCCTTTGCGCATCAACGACATCGCGCCGAACTTCAAAGCGAAGACCACGCGGGGCGAGATCGACTTCCATCAGTGGATCGGCGACGGCTGGGCGATCCTCTTCTCGCATCCGAAGGACTTCACGCCCGTCTGCACGACCGAGCTCGGTTACATGGCGAAGATCGAGTCCGAGTTCGCGAAGCGGAACACCAAGCTGATCGGCCTCTCGGTCGACTCCGTCGAGGACCACCAGAAGTGGAGCAAGGACATCGAGGAGACGCAGGGTCAACGCATCCAGTACCCGATGATCGGCGACAGCGATCTCGCCGTGTCCAAGCTCTACAACATGCTCCCCGCGGACGAGCCGGGCACCGCGGAGGGACGCACGGCGGTCAACAACCAGACGGTGCGCTCCGTGTTCATCGTCGGGCCCGACAAGCGCATCAAGCTGATGCTCAGCTACCCGATGACCACCGGTCGGAACTTCGACGAGATCCTGCGCGTGCTCGACTCGATGCAGCTCACGTCGAAGCACAAGGTGGCGACGCCCGCGAACTGGAAGCCGGGCGAGGACGTGATCATCGCGGCGTCCGTCAAGGACGACGACGCGAAGAAGATGTTCCCCGACGGCTGGAAGGCGCCGAAGCCGTACCTCCGCATCGTCCCTCAGCCGCGCTGAGCGCGGTCCGCATTTCTCGAATCGCCTCGAGCGACGCGCGACCGCGCGGTGAGAGCTGCGCGAGCTCCGTGCGCGCTCGCGCCGCTCAACCGAGCGACTCGATCGACGACGGCAGATCCACCGTCGCCGGCAGCCGCCCCTCGGCGCGCTCCGGCCGTCCCCCGCCGCGGCCGCCGACCGACTGCGCGGTCTTCTTGAACCAGGCGCCGGCGTCGAACGCGACGCCGCTGCCGCGCTCCACCACCAAGAGCACCTCGCCGGTCTCGCGATCGCGCGAGGCGACGAACGCGACGACGTCCGGGCGGCGGGCCAGCGCGCCGGAGAGCGCGCGGAGCGTCGGCAGATCGTCGCCCTCGCGCACGACGAACACGCGCGTGCCCGAAGGATCGGGCGGGTGCGCGGCGAGCGTGCGCTCGGCGATCAGCTGCATCAGCTCGCCACGCGCGACCGCGAAGGCATCGGTGCGGGCCTTGAGCTCGGCCCGGAGCTTCGCGACGGCCAGCGGGACCTCGCTCGCGCCGCAGGTGAACGACTTCGCGAGGTCGCGGACGATCGCGTCCTTGCCGCGCGCGTCGGCGAGCGCGCGGCGCCCTGCGAGGAAGGTCACCCGCGTGCCGCCCTTGTACCGCTCGATGCCGGTGATCTTCACCGGGCCGATCTGCCCGGTGCGCGCGACGTGCGTGCCGCCGCACGGGGTGAAGTCGAAGCCCTCGACCTCGATGACGCGCACGCCGCTCGTCACCTTCGGCGCGCGCCGCAGCGGCATCGCCGCGAGCTCCTCGGGCGTCGGCAGGTGCGACCGCACCGCGACGTCGTCGAGGATCAGATCGTTGACGAGGTCTTCGGCGCGCGCGAGCGCAGCCTCGGCCAGCGCGGTGAGCGGCGTGTCGATCGTCGAGGCTGCCTCGCCCAGGCGCGCGGAGACCGTCTCGGCCCGGGCGATCTCGATCAGCGCGCGCGACAGGAGGTGCTGGCCGGTGTGCTGCGACATGAAATCGCGCCGGCGATCCCGGTCGATGCGCGCGCCGACCGGCCCGCCCGCACGGAGCCCGTCGATCGGGCCCTCGAGGAGGTGGTGCACCGTCCCGGCGTCGTCGACCTG
This sequence comes from Deltaproteobacteria bacterium, assembly GCA_016182965.1. Taxonomy (GTDB): domain Bacteria; phylum Myxococcota_A; class Polyangia; order Polyangiales; family JADJMO01; genus JALHOE01. Next base: position 11,463 of record JACPFM010000203.1, read on the forward strand.
CGTGTCGCGGACGGCGACGTCGCGACCGTCGATCGTCAGCGTGCCGCGATCGCCGAGCTGCCCGCCGCCTTCGGGGTAGAAGAGCGTGCGGTCGAGCACGATCGACGGAGCGCCGCCGAGCTCGGCGACCTCGAGCACGGTCGCGGCGAAGGTCGTGGCGAACGGTTCGTCCCAATACAGCTTGTGGGTCGTCACGGGCGCCCGAGCCTAGCGCAGCGGCGCCAAAGCGCGCCTATCATCTCGACGCATGCGCCCGTCGCTCGTCCTGCTCGCCGCCGCGGTCGCCGCGTGCAGCGCGTGCGGCGGCGACGAGCCGACCGCGCCCCCGAGCGCGCCGCGCTGGGCACCGACGTGCGCCGACACGCACGAAGAGATCGGACCCGCGTGCGTGCCGCGCTTCGACGGATGCGCCGCATACGAGGTCCCGCGCGTCGGCGGCGGCTGCACGCCCGTCGGCGTCGACACCTGTCCCGACGGCTTCGTCGCCGACGGCTCCGGCGGCTGCGCCGCTTCCTTGCCGAAGAGCCCGTGCGCCGACGGCACCATGGCCCTGCCCGGCGACACCTCGTGCGCGCCGGTGTCGACCTGCTCCGACGCACCGATAGGCGCGCTCCGCGTCGACGCCGCCTACGCGGGGTCCGACGGCGACGGCAGCGTCGCGCGGCCCTTCAAGACCGTCACCGCCGCGCTCGCCGCGGCCGCGCCGGGCGCCACGATCGCCGTCGCCGCGGGCACCTACCGCGAGGACCTGGTCGTCGATCGCCCGGTGATCATCCGCGGGAGGTGCCCGGCAGAGGTGACCGTGCGCGGCATCTCCACCGAGCTCGGCGCCGCCGCGATCCTCGTGCGCGCGCCCGCGACGATCGCCGGCCTCGCGATCACCGGGCCGGCGCGCGGCGTGATGGTCGACGGCGCGAGCGGCGTGCGCCTCGAGGAGCTGCGCGTGCACGACACCGGCGAGCTCGCCATCGGCGCGCGCGACAAGAGCGGTCCGCTCTCGGTCGACGTGCGGCGCGTGCTCGTCGAGCGCGCGGCGGACGCAGGCGTCGCCTCGAACGGCGGCGCGCTCGTCCTGTCCGACGTCGTGGTGCGCGAGATCACCAAGGGGCCGGGCAGCCTCGACGCGTTCGGCATCTACGCGGGCGGGAGCACCGCGACCGGGACGGCCGGCGAGATCCGCGTGTCGCGCGCGCTCGTCGAGCGCGCCCGCGGCGGCGGCGTCGTCGCGCTCGGAGGGAAGCTGAACCTCGATCGCGTCGTGGTCCGCGACATCCCCGGCCTCGGCGACGATCGGCCCGCGATCGGCGTCGGCACCCCGGCGAAGTCCGTCCTGCCCTCCACGATCGCGATCGAGGGATCGCTGGTGGAGGACACCTCGGGCGCCGCGATCAGCGCGGTGGGCGCGACGCTCGACGCGCGCCGGATCACCGTCCGCCGCGCGCGCTCCTCCGGGATCTTCCTGCGCGAGGCCACCGGCACGGTGCGCGCGTGCCGGGTCGACGCGGCGACCGGCCGCGGGATCTCCGCCGACTTCTCGGACCTGCGGATCGATGGCACCGCGGTCACCGGCACCCTGTCGGGCCGCGAGCAAGCGTGTGGAATCTGCGCCTACGCCGACGCGGCGAAGCCCGGACGCATCGAGCTCGCCGACGTGCTCTCCCGCGGCAACGCGATCGGCGGTATCGGCGTCGACGGCGCCGAGCTCGCGATCTCCGGGGCCCGCGTGGAGGACAACGGCACGCTCGGCATCAGCGTCGTCGACGCCGAGGCGAAGGTCAGCGGCGCGATCGTCCGGCGCACGCGCCCCAACGCCGCCGGCCAGCGCGGCGAGGGCGTGCTCGTCGCGCATCAGGTCGGGCGCGCGAAGCTCGCGCTTTTCGACTCGTGGATCGAGGCCAGCTCCACCGCCGGCGTGACCGTCTTCTCGGAGGCGCGCATCGAGCGCACCGTCGTGCGCGACGTGGCGGTCGAGCCGAAGAGCGGTAAGCTCGGCACGGGCATCCTGGCGCTGCCCCCGCTGCGCAATCCGCGGCCGGTGGTGCTCGATCTGAAGAGCGTCGTCGTCGAGCGCAGCACCCAGGCGGGGATCTTCCTCGGGGTGACGACCGCCACGATCGACGCGTGCGTGGTGCGCGAGACCCGCCCGAACCCCACCGGCGAGTTCGGCGACGGGATCGCCGTCTCCGCGGGGTTCCTCGACGCGGAGGGCCGCACGCTGGTCCCGTCGGTCGTCACCATCACCGGATCGCTCGTGGAGAACGCCGCGCGGGCGGGGATCTCCGTGTTCGGCAGCGAGCTGTCCCTCGGCGGGTCGAGGCTGTGGTGCGCCGCCGTCGCCATCGACGTCGAGGAGGAGCTCGACTGGGGGAGACGCCCTCCCACGCTCCACGACCTCGGCGGGAACGACTGCGGCTGCGGCAGCGAGGCTCCGGGCAGCTGCCGGGCCAGGTCCAGCGGTCTTCGCCCCGTCCCGGTCGCTCCCTGACCAGGAGCCGCTGGACAACGGGCCGCGGCCGAGTAGGTTGCGCACCCAAATGGCAGCACCCCAGGATCCCCCCGTCCGTCTGTGGCAGAAGAAGCGCCGCACCAAGAAGCTCGCCGAGTGGCGCGCGAAGAAGGCCGCGGCCGCCGAGACCACGGCGAAGCCCGAAGCGAAGCCCGAAGCGAAGAAGTGACGGACCGTCAGAGCGCCTCGCGGTAGATCGCGAGCGTCTTCTCGGCCGTCGCCTTCCAGCGGAACTGCTTCACCTTCTCGAGACCGTCGGCGCGCATCTTCGCCGCGAGCCCGTCGTCGAGCGCGACGAGCCGCAGGGCGGCGGCGATCGCGCCGTCGTCCTCCGGGTCGATGAGGATGCCGGCGCCGCCGGAGACCTCCGGCATGGACGAGCGGTTCGAGGTGATCACCGGGCACCCGGCGCCGAGCGCCTCGCTCGGAGGGTTGCCGAACCCCTCGGCGAGCGAGGGGTGACAGAGACAGAGCGCGCCCCAGTACAGCGCGCGTAGCTCCTCGAAGGGCACGTCCTTCAGGAAGTGCACGCGCCCGCGCAGGCCGCGCTCCTCGACGAGCGGCGCGAGCACCGAGCCCTTGCCGAGCCGCTGCACCAGCGCGAGGTGCACCGACGGGTCGTCGGCGAAGGCGTCGGCGAACGCGCGCACCACCGCCGCGTGGTTCTTGTACCCGGCGAACTGTCCGACGGTGAGCACGTGGCGACGCGCGCCCGGCAGCCACTTGTCGCGCGTCTGCTCGGCGAACGCGCGCTCGTCGTCGTCGCGCGGCGGACGCCAATCGTCGCCCACGCCGTAGTGGGTCACGCGCGTCTTCTCGCCCGCGCGCGCGTCGAGGTTCCCGATCTCGCGGCGCGTCGCCTCGCTGATCGCCGCGATGCGGGTCGACCTCTTCAGCGCGCGCGCGATGCCGTGCTGGTAGTAGAACGTCTCGACGAAGCCCCACGGCCCGGGCCTGCGACACCAGGGCGCGTGCTGCACCCACATCACGTCGTGGATGGTCGTGACGGTCGGCATCTCGAGCCACGCGGGCATGACGTTGAACGTCGCGTGGAACAGCCTCACGCCGCGCAGATCGGCGAGCTGCGGCAGCGCCCACATGGTGACGGGCCCCGTCGCCTCGAAGGGGAACACCACCTCGTGGACGTTCGCTTCGTACGAGAGGCGCGCCGGCGCCTTCGGGTGCTTGAGGAAGAGGAAATGCAGATCGGGCGCGAGCCTCGGCAGGTGATCGACGAGCGCCTGCACGTACGGACCGATCCCGCTCGGCGTCTCGCGGATGTAGCGGCAGTCGATCGCGATCACGGTCGCGACTCTTCGCGCGGATGGACGGACGGGTCAAAGCGGCGACGGGGGGCGAGCCGTCCCGTTCCTGGCCATGACAGTGCGGTCGTGCCGGGTGCGTAGCGGTCGACGCACCGCGCCGCTGCTGGCGTGCCGTTGCGTCACGGACTGTGGTGTTCTCGCAACACCCCTTGCCGTACATGCCACCCCCGGCGGGACGGAGCTGAAAAAGGACTGAAAAACACGCAGGAAAACTTGCCCGTTTCGCGTTGCGCCATGGCACGCCCGTTGATAGGGCCCGCCCCCCAGGACTACAGCACGCCGCGGAAGCGGCAGAGCACGACGCATGCGGATCGAGCTGAAGGACGTCATCAAGAGCGCCGACGTGGAGGATCCGGTGAACCTCCACGTGCACCGCCCCCTCCAGCTCGCGCTGGTCCGCCCGCTGGTCCGCACCTCGATCACGCCGAACCAGGTCACCTTCCTGTCGCTCTGCGCCGGTCTCGGCTCCGCCGCCCTGATCGTGAAGGGAACCCCGGTCGCCCTGCTCGCCGCCGGCGTGCTCCTGTTCTCGTCGGCCATCCTCGACGGCGTCGACGGGATGATCGCCCGCCTGAAGAAGACCTCGAGCGAGACCGGCCACGCGATCGACGGCGCCGCCGACTACGCGGTCAACGTCAGCACGACGGCCGCCGCGGTCTACTACCTCGCGCAGCGCATGAACCCGCTGCTGGCCATCGCGCTCGGGCTGCTCGCGCACCTCGCGTGGGCGCAGCACCTGATGCTCTACGACTTCCACTGCGCGACGTACCTCCGCTTCCTGACCGGCGGCAAGCACCAGGGCGGCGATCTCGATCGCGGCCGCGACCTGCTCGAGCGGCTGCGCGCCCGCAACGCGTCGCTCTTCTCGCGCACGCTGGTGGCCGTGTACGTCTGGCAGCTCGGCAACCGCCAGACCTTCCTCGAGCGCGTCAACCCGGTGGCCGCGAGCTACCGCACGCTCGACGCCGACGCCGAGACCGGCGCCGCCTACGTCGCGCGTCACCGCACGACGATGCGCGCCTGGGCCTTCCTCGGCAACGCGCCCCACATGGACTTGATGGCCCTCGCCACCGCGACGGGTCGGTTCGATCTTTACTTCCTGCTGCGCATCGTCGGCTTCACGGCGCTCGCGGTGATCCTCGCGGTCTGGGAGCGTCGCGTCAGCGCGACGCCGCTGATGCGCGAGGAAGAGGTCTCCGCGGCATGACGAATTGGGTTCGCCAGCAGGTTGGTGTTCTGCACGCGCTCGGGTGGACCTTCCTCCCCGGCGTGCGACCGTTCGCCGGCGCCCCCGGCATCGCGGTCGCCAAGACCGACGCCATCCGCGCCGCCGCGTGGGCGACCATCTTCCTGACCGCCGTCTTCTACGCGCCGGCGCTCCTCGGCGGCTATTTCGCCGACGACCACTTCCACGTCTTCGTGCTCGACGAGATGCCCTCGCTCTTCACCGAGCGATTCAACCTCTTCGCGTTCCTGCGCTCGCCCGAGGAGGTCCAGATCCTCCGCCGCTGGGGCATCGCGCCCTGGTGGACGAGCGACGCGCTGCGCATCGACTTCTTCCGGCCCATCCCGTCGCTCACCCACTGGCTCGACTTCGCGCTCTTCGGGAAGAACGCCGCGGCCGCCCACCTGGTGAGCATCGGCTGGTACCTCCTGTCGGTGACGCTGGTCTACCGGGTGATGACCCGGTTCATCAAGGAGGGGTCGCGCACGCTGCTCCTGGCGATCGCCATCTTCGCGCTCGACGACACGCACGCGCTGAACGTGCAGTGGCTCGCCAACCGCAACGACGTCATCGCCGCCGTGTTCCTGATGTCGGCGTTCCTCGGCTGGCTCCGCCTGCGCGAGGGCAACGGCACCCGGCGCACCAACCTCGCCTTGCTCTTCGTCGGATTCGTCGCCGCGCTCCTCTCGAAGGAGTCGAGCGTGGTGTTCCCCGCGCTGGTGCTGGCGCACGCGGTCATCCTCCCCGACAGCCTCCCCGACGGCCTCCCCGAAAGCACGGCGCAGAAGCTCCGCGATCGGGTGCGGCCGCACCTCTGGATCCACCTGGCGCTCGCGGCGATCGCGCTCGTGTACGTGGTGGCCTACTTCAAGAGCGGCCACGGCCCGAACTCGATCTACTACATCAACCCGGGCAAGAACCCCGGCCTGTGGACGGCGCAGTTCTTCCGCTCCGGCTTCTTCCACGCGGTCATCCTCGCGACCGGCGTCCCGCTGCACGTGCTCTCGAGCTCGCCGGTGCGTGACTACCCGGTGCCCGCCGCCTTCGTCGCGGCGCTCACCATCGGGTTCTGGCTCGTCGCCTGGAAGCTCCTCCGCAAGGACCGCCCGACGCGCTTCTTCGTCGCGTGGATGGTCATCGCGCAGGTGATCCTCACCACGTCGTTCCCCGATCCGCGCATCCTCTACCTGCCGTCGATCGGCTTCGCCTACGTGGTCGCGCGGGTGATGCAGGAGTCCTGGGCGCGGCGCGACGAGTGGAACCTCGGGCGCCCGGTGGTGATCACGCTGGTCACGCTGCACCTGGTGTTCGCGCCCATCCTCGATCACGTCTGCCTGCACGTCGTCAACAGCTTCCAGGACAGCTACGCCAGCGTCCGCGAGGGCGTGCGCAAGAACGTCGATCTCGACAACCTCCCCGCGGGCGGCCAGGAGGTCTTCTTCCTCAACTGGCATCAGCGCGAGGCAACGGCGCTCGCCAACCTGCAGCTGCTGCGCAGCCTCCCCGCCGGCGCCGACGTCAGGCCGATCCTCGAGCGCGACGACCTCTCCTACACGCAGAAGATCGACCGCGGCTTCGAGGCGATGAAGGTCCACTACTACTCGCTGTCGTTCCTCCTCGGCGAGGTCGACGCGCGCGTGCTCAACGACCACGAGATCGCCCTCTCGCCGAAGCAGGGGCAGTTCTTCCCCTCGCTCTTCGAGCGGCTGTACATGACCTCGACGGCGTTCCACGTCGGCCAGACGGTGGAGCTGCCCGCGTTCAAGGCGACGATCGAGGCGCTCGACGGCAACGGCGAGGTCAGCCAGGTCCGCTTCACCTTCCCCAAGCCGCTCTCGTCGCCGAGCTACAAGTTCCTCGCGTACGACGGCGCCGGCTGGGTCACGGTGAACGTGGCCGACGCGGTGGGCGGCAAGCTCGCTCTCCGCGCCGCCCCGGTCGTCGACTGATCGGCGACTACCGCATCGCCTCGATGCGCTTCAACGCACGCGGCCGTCCTCCACGCGCAACGTCGCGGTCGTGCAGCGCGCGGCGAACGTGTCATCGTGCGTGACCAGCACGATCGCGCCGGGGTAGAGCTCGAGCGCGCGCTCCAGCCGCTCGATCGCGGGCAGGTCGAGGTGGTGCGTTGCCTCGTCGAGCACCAGCACCGATGCGTGCGTGCCGAGCATGCTCGCGAGCAGGAGCTTGCGCGCCTCGCCGGGCGACGGACGCTCCGACGACAGCACCCGGCGCGGATCGACGCCGAGCGCGGCGACCAGCGACAGCACGCGGCCACGCGCCTCACGCGGGAGCGCCCGCACCGCCCGGCCCGCCTCGACGATCGCCTTCGGCGACAGCTCCTGCGGGAGCACGCCGACGCGCGGCACGCGCATCGCGGCGACGAGCGCCAGAAGCAGCGTGGACTTGCCCGCGCCGTTGGGCCCGACGACCCGCAGCCGGTCATCGCGGCGCAGCGTGAGCCGAACGTCGCGGAGCAACGTGCGGTCGCCCACGCGCAGATCGGCGTCGAGCACGGCGAGCACCGGCTGCGGCGGCCGCTCCCACCCGAGGAAGACCTCTCCGCCCAGCTCCGCCTCCGGCTTGTCCACCCGCTCGACCTTCTCGAGCTTCTCGCGCGCGGCGGCGACCGCGCGTCCGAGGTGGCGCTCGGCGCGCGCGGCGCGGAAGCTCGCCGAGACGCCGCGGCCGTCGGAGTCGTGCCGGTTCTTCATGCGGGCGCCGGCGCTCCGCTGCCGATCGGCGGCGACGTGCGTGCGGCGCAGGTCCGACAGGGCGCGCGCGCGGGCCCGCTCCTGGTCGCGGGACGCCTCGTACGCGTCGACGGCGGCGGCCCGCTCGCGAGCCCAGGACTCCTCGGCGACCGACCACGGCCCCAGGTACGCGCGCACGCGCCCGCGTTCCCCGCCTTCGACGCGCACCACGGTGGTCGCGAGCGACTCGAGCAGCCCGCGATCGTGCGACACGATCACGCCCACGCCGCGGAACGCCGTAAGCGCCTCGACGAGCAGCGCGCGCGCCTGCACGTCGAGGTGATTCGTCGGCTCGTCGAGCAGGAGCACGTCCGGTTCCCGAGCGAGCGCGGCGCCGATCTGCCAGCGCTTGCGCTCTCCGGGCGAGAGCGTGTCGAAGCGCGCGATCGTCGGCGGATCGAGGCGCAGACGCGCGCGGATCTCGCGCGCCGCGCCGTCGTCGCGCTCGGCCAACGACGCGATCGCCGGCTCGAGCGCGGCGATCTCCTGCGCGCACGTGACGACGCGCGCGCCGTACGGCTCGACGCGCACCGTGCCCTCGTCGGGCCGGAGCTCGCCGGCGATCAGGCGCAGGAGCGTGGTCTTGCCCACGCCGTTGGCGCCGACCACCGCGGTGAACCCGCTCTGCAGCGCGAGGTCGACGTCGACGAGGATGGGGACGAAATCGGAGAAAGCGAAACACACGCGCGACAGGCGCACGGAAGGCATGCACGGCTCCCGGTCGAGGGCCGGCCGCGCGGGCGACCGGCGGTCCAAGCTGCTTGGAATTCGACTCAGAGAGCGGTGGTCATGATCGCCGCTCCTCTGCGGAGGGCCCGCTCAAGATAGCCGCTCGGGCAGGTCGCGCAACGGCGACCCAGCCGTGCGACGAGTCGCGTTAGGCTCGAGTGGTGAAGGTCGACCTCGACACGCTCGCGCCGGAGGAGCGGCGGCTCATCCTCGTCGCGTCGGACGCGACCTACCGCACGCTCACCGAGCGCGTCGACTGGAAGAGCATCGGCAAGCTCGCCGCGTTCCGCGTGATCTCGACGGCGGCGCCGGTGCTCTCGCTCCTGCCGTACGTCTCGGCGACGGTCGGCGACGCGCTCGCGCGCAGCGGTTGGCTCGCCCCCACCTGGACGAGGGCGCTCGCCTCGCTGTCCGATCTGCGCGCGCCGTCGTTCCGCGTCGGTGAGATCCCCATCCCGCACCTGCCGCCCGGCGAGGCCGCGCGGCGCTTCCGCTTCGATCACGGCGCACCGGAGGACGGCGCCGCCTACGTGCTCAACCCGGTCCGCGCCGATCACTACGTGCGGCCGGCGTCGCTCAACGAGCGGCTCGCGCAGGAGAAGCTCGCCGCGTTCCTGCGCCTCGCGGCGGCGCTCGGGGCCTCGGAGGTGATCGTGACCTCCGGCGAGTCGCTCGACACCGAAGGACGCGCCGCGGCCGGCGCTCCCCTCCCCGACGCCGCCGGCCAGATCGGTCTGCACGCGAGCTTCCGCTCCGCGCGCGAGGTCGATCGCGGGGTGGTCGCGCGCTTCGACCGACCGACCGCCCCGGCGGCCGTCCCCGAGGACCTGCGCGGCTGGCTCGCGGTCGATCCGATCCTCGACGGCCTCGCCCGCACGCGGCTCGAGGCGCGCCTGGTCGAGCTGGCGTGCACGCTCTCGTTCGCCGACGTGGTCGACGTCGGCGCCGAGGCCTGCCTCGCCCTCGAGGGAAAGGGCATCGACGTCGGCGGCCGCTACCGCGCGCTGCGCGCCTCGCGCTGGTCGTTCGTCGTCCGGTTTCACTAGTCGTCAGTCGTCAGTCGTCCGTCGTCAGCCCGAGCCGGGAGCCCTCTCGGCTGAGAGCATGGCAAGCCATCGGACCGGCACGGTTCCGAGGTCGAAGGTCGCGCTCTCTGACGACTGACGACTGACGACTGGCGACTGACGACTGACGACTGACGACTGGCGACTGACGACTGACGACTAGCGCTGCTCCTTCACGCCGGCGCGGCGGTCGATGAGGATCAGGATCGCCGGCAGCACGATCAGCGCGGCCACCAGGCAGGTCAGCTCACCGATGACGGCGGCGGTGCCGAACGAGCGCACCGCGGCGTTGATCGAGCGGAGCAGCGCGAGGTAGCCGAGGATGGTCGTGAGGCTGCACAGCATCACGGCGCCGCCGGTCTCGCGCACGGTGTGGATGACGCTGCCGGGCCCGTCGAGGCGCCAGCGATTGACCACGTTGATCGCGTAGTCGACGCCGATGCCGAAGGTGATCGGGACCGCGATGAAGTTGAGGAAGTTGATCTTCGTGCCGAGCAGCGAATACGAGGCGCCCATCCACGTGATGCCGATCAAGAGGCCGCCGACCACCAGCGCCGCGGCGCGGATGCCGTAGCGCCCCTTGGAGAACGCGAAGAGCACCACCAGCGCCGTGCCGAGGAACGACAGCGTGATCGCCTTGGGCGACTCCGACATCACGCTCTCGATCATGTCGGCGAAGATGACGGCGCGGCCGCTGCCGATGATCACCTCGCCATTGGGGAGCTTCACCTCGCGGTAGGAGTCGGCCCACCTTCGCAGGTACCGCACGTCGCGCACGCTCTCCTTCTCGGAGGGCGCGATGAACACGATGCGGCCGCGCGTGCCGTCCTTCTCGGTGAACGGCCGGGCGACGCGCTCGGGGAGCTCCATGATCCCGAACGGCTTCAGGTCCTTGGGGGGGAGGAACTTCTCGAGGTCCTTCCAGTCGGCGTCGGTGATCTTCCCGAGCTCGTGGATGCGGTCGATCTTCGCCCGCGTGTCGAGCAGGAGCTTGATCTTCTCGTCCTGCTGGTCGGGCACCAGATCGTAGAGCGAGACCACCTTCGAGAAGGGCTTCTTGTCGCCCGGCGCCGCCTCCCAGCGCCTCTTGAGCTCGGTGACCAGCGGCTTCACCTGATCGAGCCGCTGCACCATGATGGCCATGCCGTCCTGGCCGGTGCGACCCGTGATCCCGCCGACCTCGTCGCCGAGCTGCGACGCGGCGCTCGGCGCGCCCGGATCGTTCTCGAGCCGCGACAGCTTGTACTCGAGCGGATCGGCCTTCACGTAGCGGTAGGCGATCACCCCCGCGGCGACGGCGGTGCCGATGCCCACCACCGCGATGAGGATGGCCGGCACGCGCCGGAGCACCGCGGCGAACGGCACGCCGAACGGCACGCCGCGGTCGATGAACGCCTCGACGCGGCTCCACAGCGTCTTCCGGTCGCGGTGCACGTGCGTCGGGCTCCACCGCTCGAAGACGACGAGCAGCGGCACCATGAACAGGTAGTTGGCGATCCAGCAGAGCAGCATGCCGTAGCCGCCGATCGCCCCGAAGTCGCGGAAGCCGCGGAAGTTCGTGGTGGCGAGCGAGACGTAGCCGACGCCGGCGGCCACCGAGGCGGTGAGCGTCGGTCGCCAGGTGTCGCGGTAGCCGGCCCACACCGCGTCACGCAGGGACAATCCCTCGCGTCTGGCCTCGTTGTAGCGGGCCCGCAGCAGGATGCCGAAGTTGATGCCGTTGCCGAAGACGATCGAGACGAGGAAGCCGCTCGCGGTGTTCAGGTGGCCGATCGCCAGCCGGGTGATCGCGAAGGTCCAGAGCACGCCGATTCCGATCGCGATGCCCATCGCGGCGACGGCGCGCACGCGCAGGAAGAACAGCCAGTCGACGAAGAGGATCATGGCGATGCCGGCCGCGCCGACGTGCGCGAGATCGTTCTTCACCACGCCGTACTGCTCTGCGCCGACGACCACGTCGCCGGTGAACCCGAAGCGCATCGACGGATCGAAGGACTTCGGGTCGACCGAGTCGATCGCAGCCTTGACCCTCGCGATCAGCTCGCTGGTGCGCTTCAGATCGCCGGTGGCGACCGGCGTGCGGATCAACGTGACGAGCTTCGTCGCCGCCGCGTTCATGTAGTAGCCGTCGGGGTACGGCGGCCCGGCCTGCGCCTTGTCCTTGCCCCCGAGCTCCTTCTCGATCGACTCGCGGGTGACCTTCTCGGGCTCCTCGCCGGTGAGCGAGCCGTGGACCTCGTAGTCGTAGCGATCCTCGACCTTGTCGTGGATCTCCTGGATCTTCTCGAGCGAGAGGAACAGCGCCTGGCGCTTGCGGAGGAACTCCTGCTCGGCCTGCACGCCGTTCTCGGCGGTGCCGACCCACTCCGGACCGATCGCGCGCAGCTTGGGCAGCGTGGCGTCGCCGAAGCGCTGCAGGATCTGTTTGTGCGAGCCGTCGGGCCGCGCGTCGATCTCGGCGACCACGATGAACGTCGAAACGCCGGCGGTGCGAGAGCCGACGCGCTTGAGCTCCTGCACGCTCGGCTTGTTCTCCGGCAGGAGCGACTCGAAGCCGGTGCGCAGCTCGAGCCGCTTGGCGAGCAGGATCGACGGGATCGTAAGCAACACCGCGAGCAGCAGGACCTGAAAGGGCCGCTCGACCTGCCAGGCCACGAGCCGGGTGAAGAACCGCTTCAAGAAAGTGTCGGCTTGACCCTCGGAGGGCCGCTCGGGATCCATTCCGCTCCCCGCCTATCACGGATCGCGCCGGCCCTGCCGGAGCGAATTTTCTGGGGTGCGGGTCACTTCGTCGTGCCAGACCGTGCGCCCGGAGCGACACTACGGCCCGGCCGGTGTGTGAACGTCCGACGACACCCGCGGCGCCCGCTGCCGCTCCCCGCATTGCAGGGCATCGAATTCCCGGGCGCGCTGCCCGTCCATCTCGCACGATACTCGCGGTACGTTGCTTGCTGAGTCAGGCGGACGACAATCCGCTTCGGAGGTTCTCGCTCGATGGCCCACCGTCTCCACGCCCCCCTCGCCGCCATGGCCTTCGTCGCCGCCGTCGCCTTCGCGCCGGTCGGCGCCTCGGCTGGTCCCGGGTGGACGCCGCCGGCGAGCGATCCCGCCGCCGTCGAGCTGTACAAGCTCGCGCGCGACAAGAAGACCCACTTCACCGATCCGGCCACCAAGCAGACGTGGGGCCGCGCGCAGATCTTCGTCGACGCTCCGATGAAAGACGTCCGCGCCGCCATCCTCGACTACGGCAACTGGTCGCAGTTCATCAAGCGCTTCCAGAAGTCGAAGCTCCTGAAGAAGGAGGGCAACGGCAGCGCGGAGGTGTACCTGCAGATGCCCATCCTCAAGGGCGCCGCGACGTTGTGGGCCGTCGAGAAGTTCGAGGCACCGGTGCCCGACGGCAAGGGCGAGAAGATCGTCGGCAAGTACCTCAAGGGCAACGTCGACGATCTGCAGGCCATCTGGCGCTACCGCCCGGTCGACGACTCGCACACGGTCGTCACGCTCGACATCTACGTCCAGCCGAAGCTCGCGGTGCCCGACAAGCTCATGGTCTCGCAGCGCGAAGACGCGGCCGGCGAAGGCTGCCTCGGCGTGAAGGATCGCGCGCAGCAGACCTGGAAGATGGTCGCGGTCAAGAAGCCGTAGACAGTCGTCAGTCGTCAGTCGTCAGCCTGGCGGGTGTCTCTCGTGGATGGCGTCTGGGGGTCTAGAGTCTAGAGTCTAGAGTCTAGGGTCGAAGACTGTGTCTAGTCTCGATGCGGCGGTTTGGCGGCGCGTCCGGGTCGACGTCCTGCTCCCCGACGCTCGCCTTCGCGCGGCCCTTCGCGACCGCGTTCGCGTGCGCGTCCACCGTCCACGTCATCCGTGAACCCCCGACCCGCATCTTCGAGACTCTGAATCAGCGTTCGCGATCCTCGAACATCCTGCCCCGCCCGCCCCGCCGGCCCGGTCGAACGTCGAACGTCGAAGGAAATCCGAAAAATCACACTGCTTCGACCTTCGACCTTCGACCTTCGACCCACCTGCGCGAGCAAGCTCAGCGCGCGTGTCCGAGAATCGCGACCGGTGACTCTAGACTCTAGACTCTAGACTCTAGACTCTCGACCAGCTGACGACTGACGACTAGTGCGACCCCAACAGCACCGTCGGATCGTTGAGCCAATCGCCGACGACGACCTCGATCGGCGTCGCGACGCCGGCGGTCGGCGGCATCGAATTCGCCAGCCGCACCACGCCGCCGATCTGCAGGCGATCGCCGACGAGCGCCGGCACGCTGAAGTGGATACAGCCGCCGCCGGGGCCGATCTTCTTGGCGCCGAGGACCTCGAGCACCTCGCGCTTGCCGTCGCGATCGCGGAAGACCTGCACGAGGAGGAACTGATCGGCGGTGTGCGGATCGTGATCGGGCACGACGTCGATCGGCGGCACCTCGGACGTGGCGACGTCGACCATCGTGCGACCGAGCACCGGATCGAACGTCGCCCGCGCCCAGAGCGGGACGGCGTTCTTCGGCGACGACGACAGCGACAGCGCCTGCTCGGACCGCCCGACGAGCTCCCGATTGCTCTGTTCGGGGCCCTCGTCAGGCGCCATCGCACAACCGACGGAGGACACGGCGAGCACGCACGCCAGGGTGCACGTCGCGCGCTCGAGCGCGCGAACGGCGAGCTTCGTCAGCGACCTCATCGACCATTCCTTCCTGCAGGCGTTTGGCCCGCGGCGACGCCCCTGTTCTCGGCGGGGCAAACCTGACAATTGTCATGGTAGCGCCGCACCTCGGCCGTGCACCAGAAAAGCGCAATGATCTTGGACATGTCCGGAACGACATCGGCCGAAGGCCGGCCACAGGTGGCAGGCTCTCCGTCGGCATCGCCGGCGCTCGCACCAGTTTGGAACGCGCCGCCGGGCGTGTGATTCTCGAACGTCTCGATGCAGCCCGGGACCGTGCTCGCTGATCGGTTCGAGGTGATCGCCCTGGTCGGCCGCGGGGGGATGAGCTCCGTCTACCGGGCGTTCGACCGACGCTCGAAGACGGACGTCGCCCTCAAGCTCCTCGGCGAGCGCTACACCCACGAGAGCGAGCGGTTCGGCCGCGAGGCGATCGCGCTGCAGGGGCTCCGCCACCCCAACGTGGTGCGCTACGTCGCGCACGGGCGCACCGACGAGGACACGCACTACCTGGCGATGGAGTGGCTCGACGGCGAAGACCTCGCCTCGCGTCTCAAGCGCGGCCCGCTGTCGATGTCCGAGGCGGTCGCGCTGGCCGCACGCATCGCGAGCGCGCTGGCCGCGGCGCACGCGCGCGGCATCGTGCACCGCGACGTCAAGCCGTCGAACATCTTCCTGCCGAGCGACTCGCTCGATCGGGTGAAGATCCTCGACTTCGGCATCGCGCGCTTCGGCGATCGCGACGGCCTCACCGCGCCGGGCGTGGTCTTCGGGACCCTCGGCTACATGGCGCCGGAGCAGGCGCGCGGCGAACGCGTGATCAACGGGCGCGCCGATCTCTTCGCGCTCGGGTGCGTGCTCTACGAGTGCATCACCGGCCGGCCGGTCTTCGTCGCGTCGCAGCCGACGGCGGTGCTCGCGAAGGTCGTCTTCGAGGACGCCCCGCGCCTCCGCGCGGTGAAGCGGGAGGTGCCCGAGGCGCTCGATCGGCTGGTCGCGCGCATGCTGGCGAAGGTCCCGGCGAGCCGGCCGGGCGACGCGCGCGCGCTCGCCGCGGAGCTCGACGCGCTCGGCCGCGCGGCGCTCGAGGCGGAGGAGGCGCCGGCGGCCTCGGCGAAGCACGAGGCGATCGGCGAGAGCGAGCAGCGCATCGTCGCGGTCATCCTCACCCACTTGATCGAGTCGCGCATCGAGTCGCGCATGAGCGACGCCACCCTGCCGCTCACGACCGCCGAGCACGAGTCCACCGCCTCGCGCCTGATGCAGATCCGCGCGGCGGTGGCGCCGTACGACGCGAAGATCGAGCTGCTGCGCAACGGCTCGCTCGTCGCCACGTTCGTCGGCAAGGGCGACGCGGCGGAGCTGGTGAGCCGCGCGGCGCGCTGCGCCCTTTCGATCCGCGAGAAGGCGCCCGACGTGCCGATGGTCGTCGCCACCGGCCGCGGCGTGCTCGGCGGCCGCCTGCCGGTCGGCGAGGTGATCGACGAGGCCGCCGATCTGCTGCGGGCCGCGACCGGCGGTGCCCGCCACCCGTCGACGCCGCCCTTCGCCTTCGCGGGTTCGCTGCCCGGCGCTCGGATCGAGATCGACGCGACGACGGCCGCGCTGCTGGAGACGCGGTTCGACGTCGCGCGCAGCGGCGGGTCGTTCGTGCTCCGTGGCGAGCGTGAGCAGGTGGAGCCGACGCGCACGCTGCTCGGCCGCGAGACGCCGTGCGTCGGCCGCGATCGGGAGCTGTCGCTCCTGCGGATGTACGTCGACGAGTGCGTCGACGAGCCGGTGGCGCGCGCGGTGCTGGTCACCGCGCCCGCCGGCTTCGGCAAGTCGCGCGTGTGCTGGGAGTTCGGACGCGCGCTCCGCCAGAGTCACCCGGAGGCGGAGGTCTGGAGCTGCCGCGGCGATCCGATCGGCGCCGGCTCGCCCTTCGCGATGATCGCGCAGCTGCTGCGGAGCACGGCGTCGCTGCGGGACGGCGAGCCGCTCGAGGTTCGGAGGGCGAAGCTCCGAGGCCGCGTCGCGCAGGCGTTCGCCTCTCGCGACTCGAGAGGGGGCAAGGGCGACAAGCACGTCCTGCGCGTCACCTGGTTCCTCGGCGAGATCGTCGGCGCCCGCTTCCCCGACGAGTCACACGAGCATCGCCCTGCGGTCGGCGACAGCCTGCAGCTGCGCGCCGCGCGTCAGGACCCCATCCTGATGGGCGACCAGATGCAGCAGGCGTGGGAGGACTTCCTCGACGCCGAGACGGCGCGGCGGCCGCTGGTGCTGGTGCTCGAAGATCTCCAGTGGGGCGATCTGCCGTCGGTGCAGCTGATCGACGCCGCCCTGCGCACGCTCCGCGAGCGGCCGCTGCTCGTGCTGGCGCTCTCGCGGCCCGAGGTGCACGAGCTGTTTCCGCGCCTGTGGGCCGGGCGTGGCGTGCAAGAGATCCGCCTCGGCGAGCTGACCCGCAAGGCCTCGGAGAAGCTCGTGCGCGACGTGCTCGCCGATCGGCTCACCGACGAGCAGGTGGCGCGGCTCGTCGATCGCGCGGCGGGCAACGCCTTCTACCTCGAGGAGCTGATCCGCGCCGCGTCCGAGGGCTCGATCGACAACCCGCCGAGCACCATCGTGGCGATGGCGCAGTCGCGCCTCGAGCGCCTCGAGCCGGACGGTCGACGGGTGCTGCGCGCGGCGAGCGTGTTCGGGCAGGTCTTCTGGCGCTCCGGCGTGATGGCCCTCCTCGGCGGAGAGGCGCACGGCGCCGCGCTCGACGGGTGGCTCGAGGAGCTGGTCGAGCGCGAGACGATCTCGCGCGGCAGCGAGGGGAAATTCCCGGGCGAGCAGGAGTACGTCTTCCGCCACGCGCTGGTGCGCGACGCAGCGTACGCGATGCTCACCGAGGGCGACGCGCGCCTCGGCCACCAGCTCGCGGCGCGGTGGCTCGAGGGCGTGGGCGAGAGCGACGCCACGACGATGGCCGAGCACTTCGAGCGCGGCGGCGAGCCGGCGCGCGCGATGGAGTGGTGGCGGCGCGCGGCCGAACAGGCGCTCGGCGGCAACGACTACGACGCGGTCGTCGCGCGCGCGGAGCGCGCGGTGGCGTGCGGCGCGACCGGCGAGGTCTTCGGAGCGCTGCGCGTGATGCAGGCGGAGGCGCACCGCTGGCGCGGCGACCTCGCCGGCGCCGAGGCGTGCAGCCTCGACGCGATGCGCCTCTTGCCGCGCGGATCGCCGCAGTGGTTCAACGCGACCGGCGAGCTGGCCGTCGCCAGCGGCCGACGCGGCAAGCCGGCGCAGCTCTCGCTGGTTTCGCAGATGCTCGTCGATCTCGGCAAGCAGCGCGCGGTGAGCGGCGCCCACGCGATCGCCGCGGTGCGGGCGTCCATCCAGCTGCTCCTCTCGGGCAAGCAGGACTTCGCCGCGCAGCTGCTCGATCTCCTGGCGACCGTGCAGGTCGACGTGCTGCGCAAGAACCCCGCGGTCGCCGCGCGCATCGCGGTCGCCCGCTACTACCGCGCGATCTGCGGCGGCGATCCGGCGTCGGGGGTGGAGCTCGCGGCGACGGCCGCCGAGCTGTTCGAGCGCGCCGGCGATCTGCGAAACGCGTGCGTGCAGCGCGGCGACATGGCCTACGCGCAGGTCGAGCTCGGGGCGTACGAGCAGGCGCGATCGACGTTCCGCGAGGTCCTCGGCCTCGCCGATCGCCTCGGCCGGCTGTGGCACGCGAGCGCCACGGCGAAGCACAACCTCGGGATGGTCCTGGCGCGGCTCGGCGCGTACGACGAGGCGCGCGCGATCGAGACCGAGGCGCTCGACGCGTTCCGCACCCGCGGCGATCGACGCATGGAGGGCCGCTCGCGCATCTTCCTCGCCGAGATCTCGCTGCTCGCCGGCGATCTGGAGGGGGCGACGCGCGAGGCGCAGACCGCAGTGAAGACGCTGTCGGTCGCGCCGCCGGCGAAGGCCCACGCGCTGGCCGTCGCCGCGCAGGTGGAGCTCGCGCGCGGCGACCACGAGGGCGCGCTCGCCGACGCGTTGGAGGCCGATCGCCTCCTGCAGAAGATCGGCGCGCTCGACGAGGGCGAGGCCGTCGTGCGGCTGGTGCACGCCGAGGCGCTGCACGCGGCGGGACGCTTCGCCGACGCGTGCGCCGCGATCGACGCCGCGCGCCGGCGACTGCTCGAGCGCGCCGGGAAGATCCGCGACGAGTCGCTGCGTCGCTCGTTCCTCGAGCAGGTGCCGGAGAACGCCCGCACGCTGGCGCTCGCCGCCGTCTGGGGCGTCGAAAGCCCGCCGGAACCGGCCGCGGCGGAGGCTTGATCGAGCCCAAACTTTGTCCTTGCACGGCGCACCTACATGGAGATACATAAGCGCTCATGTACGGAGGGCTCGCACGGGTGCTCGTCGCGGTTGCCACGATTTCTCTCGGGACCGGCGCAGGCGGCTGCGCGGCGGAGGCGTTCCACGACGACGAGGAGGCCTCGGAGGCCAACGGCAAGGGCGACTTGAGCCTGGGCACCGTCGAAGGCGCCGCCGAGAGCTGGGGCGACGCGACGAAGTGCAAGCCGATCCCGAGCCTCGAGGCGCTGAGGTCTCCCGAGATCGTCATCTCGCTCGACGGGCTCACGCTGCACCTGCGCGATCGCGCGGGCACCTACGATCGCGTGTTCCCCATCGGCCCCGGCGCGATCGAGAACGGCAAGTCGCTGACGCCGATCGGGCAGTTCTACACGGGCAGCAACACCACCGAGGTGCCCGACAGCAAGTGGGGCTACTACTACGCGTGCCGCGTCATGTGGACCGACAGCGAGACCGGCAAGGCCTCGCCGGTGTTCGCCGGCCTGCCGTTCATCCGCCTGGCCGGCGCGCCCACCGCCGGCTACGCGATCCACGGACCGGTCGACCGGTTCACCGCGCCGAACGGCGGCAGCCTGCGTCGCGGCTACGTCTCGCACGGCTGCATCCGCATGGCCGCCGAGGACATCGTGGAGGTCTACGCGCGCATCCGCGGCCGCGCGCGCACCCCCGTGCGCATCCAGCAGGAGGTCGAGCGCCTCGGGAGCGAGAGCGGCGTCGCCGTCGACGTCGCGCAGAAGTGGATCGGCAGCGAGTGCCGCGCAACCGCCGACTGCAACTTCCAGGGCGGCGTCTGCCGCGTCCCGCAGGGCGCCACGATCGGCACCTGCACCCGCCCCTGCACGCGCGCCTGCCCCGATCGCGCGGGCGAGGCGACCACGTTCTGCGTGCCCGATCCGGCGAACGGCGCCGGCATGTGCGTGCCGCAGGCCTCGGTCACCTTCACCGATCGCTGCGATCGCTACCCCGGCCGGCTGGTGCTGAAGGCAGGCGCGTCGCGGCCCGATCGCTCGGCGCGCGCCGACGTATGCGCGCCCGTTCGCTGAGCGGCGGCATCGAACGGACGTGTCGTCCCCCGGCCTGGCCGAGCTGCACCTGCACCTCTACGGGTGCCTGACGAGCGATCACGTGCTCGATATGCTCGCGCTGGCGGAGCGGCCGGCGTGGGACCGCTACGAGCCGTCGTACGAACGCGTCTTCGGGCGGCCCTCCCCTGCCCGCGCGCTCGTCGAGCGCCATCGCCGCGGCGACGCGTCGGCGCGCGCCGAGTTCCGGGAGCTGTTCGTGTTCGGCGAGGCCGACGCGGGCTCCTTCGCCCGATTCCAGGCGAAGTTCGACCTGATCGCGGCGGCGAGCGTCATCGGGCTCGCGGTGCACGAAGAAGAGCACCGCGCCGCCGCGCTCGCGGAGCTCCGCCAGTCGGCGCGGGTGGTCCTCGACGATCAGCGGCGGCACGGCGTGGGCTACGCCGAGCAACGGTTCTTCTTCGGGCACCGCACGCCGGCCGAGTTCGTCGACGAGGGGCTGCGCGCGATCCTCGAGGTCTACGCCGAGCACCACGCGCGCGGCGGTCGCCCCATCGCGCGGCTCGCCGCCAGCCTCCCGCGGAGCAACCCCTGGCATCACTGGGAGGTCGTGCAGCGGCTCGCGCTGTCCGATCTCGGCGTCGCGCTCACCGGCGTCGACTTCTGCTTCATCGAGGAGGGGCACCCGCCGAAGGAGCAGCGCGCGCTGTTCTCGGCGGTGCGCGATCACAACGCGCGAAACCCGGAGCGCGCGCTCTCGATCCTCTACCACGTGGGCGAGAGCTTCGAGGACAAGTCGCTCGAGAGCGCGGTGCGCTGGGTGCACGAGGCCGCCGAGCTCGGCGCCCACCGGCTGGGCCACGCGATCGCGCTCGGCGTCGATCCGGCCGCGTACGGCGAAGTGCGGCGCGAGAGCGTCGCCGAGCGCCGCGATCAGGTGCTCTACGATCTGCGGCACGCCGAGGGGCTCGAGCGCCACGGCGTGCGCGTCGATCGACCTGCGCTGGCCCGCGAGCTCGACGAGCTCGATGCGCTCGATAGGCTCGATGCGCTCGGAAGACGCGCGCCGCCGGACGAGGTCCAGGTCGTCTACGACGATCGCCGCCGCGCAGAGGTGCACGCGCGGCAGCGCTTCGCGATGGCCGCCGTCCGCGCGCACGGCGCCGTGGTCGAGGTGTGCCCGACGTCGAACCTGCGCATCGGCGGGCTGCGCGATCCTTCGCACCATCCGCTCCGCCGGTTCCTCGAGGAGCAGGTGCCGGTCGTGATCGCCTCCGACGATCCCGGCATCTTCGGCACCACCCTGCGCGACGAGCTCGCCTGGGCCGCGGCCCACGCCGGCCTCTCGGCCGAGGAGCACGACGCGCTCGCGGCCGGCGCGTGGCGCTACCGGAGCGAGCGGCTCACCGGACGCGATCGCTGAGCACGCGCGAGATCCGTCCCTGTTTGGCATCGATTCTGTGTGAGGTCCTCCGGGCGACCGCGGCGGTTTCCGATCGGCGCGGAGACGACGGCTGACGGGGTGCATTTCCGCGTGTGGGCGCCTCGCAGTCGCCGCGTCGCGGTGGTGATCGGCGGCGCCCGGCCCGTCCCGCTCGAACCCGAGCCTTCGCTGCCGCGCCGCGGTCCACGCGTCGACGGCTGGTTCTCCGGCCTCGTCGCGGGCCTGCGCGCCGGCGCGCGCTACCGATTCCGGCTCGACGACGACGGCGAGTTCCCCGATCCGGCCTCGCGGTTCCAGCCGGAGGGACCGCACGGGCCGTCGGAGGTGATCGATCCGCGCTTCGGCTGGACCGACGGCGCCTGGACCGGACCGGCGCCGGAGCGGCAGGTGATCTACGAGCTGCACGTGGGCGCGTACACGGCGGCGGGGACGTACCGCGCCTTGATCGAGCAGCTCGACGAGCTCGCGCGGCTCGGCGTGACCTGCCTCGAGCTGATGCCGCTCGCCGACTTCCCCGGGCGGTTCGGCTGGGGGTACGACGGAGTGAACCTGTTCGCGCCCTCGCGGCTCTACGGGCGGCCCGACGATCTGCGCGCGCTCGTCGACGCCGCGCACGCGCGCGGGCTCGCAGTGATCCTCGACGTCGTCTACAACCACCTCGGCCCCGACGGGAACTACCTCGGGGCGTTCGCCGACGAGTACGTCAGCGAGCGCTACGGGAACGAGTGGGGCGAGCCGCTCAACTTCGACGGCCCCGGATCGCAGGCGGTCCGCGAGCTGTTCGTCACCAACGCGCGCTACTGGATCGAGGAGTACCACCTCGACGGCCTGCGCCTCGACGCGACCCAGTCGATGCACGACGCGTCGCCGACGCACGTCCTCGTGGACATCGCGCGCGCGGTGCGCGAGGCGGGAGCCGGCCGCCGCACGCTGCTCGTCGCCGAGAACGAGCCGCAGCACGCGCGCTTCGCGCGGCCGATCGAGCGCGGCGGCTACGGCCTCGACCTCATGTGGAACGACGACTTCCACCACGCCGCGCGGGTGGCGGTGACCGGCCACGACGAGGCGTACTTCACCGACTACCGGGGCACGCCGCAGGAGCTGGTCTCGGCGATCCGGCACGGGTTCCTCTTCCAGGGGCAGACCTACCGATGGCAGAAGAAGCGTCGCGGGCAGCGCGCGCGCGATCTCGCGCCGTGGCAGCTCGTGGTCTACGTGCAGAACCACGACCAGGTCGCCAACTCCGCGCGCGGCGAGCGGCTCGATCGGCAGACCAGCCCCGGGCGGCTGCGCGCGATCACCGCCGTGACGCTGCTCTCGCCGGCGACCCCGATGCTCTTCATGGGGCAGGAGTTCGCCGCATCGGCGCCGTTCCTCTACTTCGCCGATCATCACGGCGAGCTCGGCGCATCGGTCCGGCAGGGCCGACACGCGTTCCTCGCGCAGTTCGCGAGCGTCGCCACCGGGCACCATGCGCTCGCCGATCCGGCCGACGAGGCGACCTTCGCGCGCTGCAAGCTCGATCTCGACGAGCGCACGCGTCACGCCGAGACGTACGCGCTGCACCGCGATCTGCTGCGGCTGCGCCGGGAAGACGCCGTGCTCGCGGACGTCGAGAAGCGGGTCGACGGCGCCGTGCTCGCCGACGAGGCGTTCTGCGTCCGCTACTCGTCGCGCAGGGGCGAGCGGCTCCTGATCTGCAACCTCGGGCGGAGGCTCCTGCTCTCGCCGGTGCCGGAGCCGCTCCTCGCACCGGTCGACGAACGGCCGTGGTCTCTGCTGTGGTCGAGTGAAGCCCCCACGTACGGCGGCCGGGGCACGCCGGCCGTCGAGCGCGAGGACGGGAGCTTCGACGTCCCCGCCCACGCGACGGTCGTGCTGCAACCTCCCGCGCCCGAGGACACCCGATGAACGACATCGAGCGGAGCGAGCTGGTGCGGACGGTCCCGTGCGGCGCCCTCGCCGGCGACGAGCACGACCCGCTGCTGACGCGCGAGTGGCTGGTCGCCAACGGGCTCGGCGGGTACGCGTCGGGGACGATCTCGGGCGTGCCGACCCGCCGCTATCACGGCCTGCTCGTCGCGGCGCTGCCCAACCCGCTCGGGCGCATGCTGATGCTCAATCACCTCACCGAGATCGTGCGCCTGACCGACCGCATCACGATCATCGGCCTCGGCGGCCACGAGCGTCAGGGCGCGCTCGAGCTGCAGGGCAAGGGACACCTCGTCGAGTTCCGCCTCGAGCTCGGGCTGCCGGTGTGGCGCTACGAGGTCGGCGACATCGTGCTGGAGAAGCGGCTGTGGATGCCGCACCGTCAGAACACCGTGCACATCCAGTATCGACTGCTCGACGGCAACGGTCCGGTGCGGATGAAGCTCCGCCCGGCGGTGAACTTCCGCCCGCACGAGGCGCCGGTGAGCTCGCCGCTCCACCACCCGTACGTGGTGACCGCGCGCGATCAGCAATACGAGCTGTGCGCGGCGAAGGACCTGCCGCC
Source organism: Deltaproteobacteria bacterium (assembly GCA_016182965.1). GTDB lineage: Bacteria > Myxococcota_A > Polyangia > Polyangiales > JADJMO01 > JALHOE01. The sequence goes on from JACPFM010000203.1 coordinate 35,037, forward strand.
GATGCGCATGAAGATCATCGGCGCGCGCTCGTCGTTCACCCTCGAGCCGGAGACGGTCCCCGAGATCCTCTACCGCATCGAGGAGAGCCGAGGCTACGACGCGCGCGGCGATCTGTTCAGCCCCGGTCACTTCCGGGTCGACGTCGATCTGCGCTCGCCGGCGACGCTCGTGGCGTCGACCGAGTCGTGGGACACGATCGAGGTCTTGTCGCCGGAGACCGCGATCGCCGCGGAGCTCGAACGCCGCCGATCGCTGGTGTCACGCGCCGATCCGTCCGCGCGCACCGGCGCGCCGGCGGAGCTCGTGCTGGCGGCCGATCAGTTCATCATCAGCCCTGCGGGGCGCTCGCAGGAGGCGGCGCGCGCGCACGCCGTCGGCGACGAGGTGCGCACGGTGATCGCCGGCTACCACTGGTTCACCGACTGGGGCCGCGACACCATGATCAGCCTCGAGGGCCTGACGCTGCAGACGGGTCGGCAGCTGGAGGCCGGCTACATCCTCCGCACCTTCGCGCACTACGTGAAGGACGGGCTCATCCCCAACATGTTCCCCGAGGGTGAGCGCGACGGGCTCTATCACACGGCCGACGCGACGATGTGGTTCTTCCACGCGATCGACCGCTACATGACGGCGACCGGCGATCGCGACACGCTGGTGCGGCTGCTCCCCACGCTGCGCGACATCGTCGATCACCACGTGCGCGGCACGCACTTCGGCATCGGCGTCGATCCGAAGGACGGGCTCCTGCGGCAGGGCGCCGAGGGCTATCAGCTGACGTGGATGGACGCGAAGGTCGAGGGTTGGGTGGTGACGCCCCGCCGCGGCAAGGCCGTCGAGATCAACGCGCTCTGGTACAACGCGCTGCGGCTGCTCGCCGGTTGGCTCGAAGAGACCGGCTCGACCGACGAGGCGCGCCGCATCTCGTCGCTCGCCGATCGCGTGCAGATCTCCTTCAACGAGCGGTTCTGGTACCCCGAAGGCGGCTACCTCTACGACGTCGTCGACGTTATTGGTGGTGATGATGGTGAGCATGGTGAGGACGGCGAGGACGGCAAGGACGATCCCGCCTGCCGCCCGAACCAGATCCTGGCGATCGCGCCGCGCCACGCGGTCCTCGATCGCGCGCGGTGGGACGCCGTAGTGCGCGTGGTGCACGATCGACTGCTGACGCCGGTGGGCCTCCGGTCGCTCGCCCCCGAGCACGCGGACTACAAGCCGCGCTACTACGGCGATCTCCGCACGCGCGACGCGGCGTACCACCAGGGCACGGTGTGGGGCTGGCTCATCGGCCCCTTCATCGACGCGTGGCTGAAGGTCCACCCGGACGACAAGGCGGGCGCGCGACGCTTCCTGAGCGGTCTGTGCGATCACCTCGATCACGCGTGCATCGGGTCGATCAGCGAGATCTTCGACGCGCAGCCGCCGTTCACCGCGCGCGGGTGCGTGGCGCAGGCGTGGAGCGTGGCCGAGGCGCTCCGGTGCTGGGTGAAGACACAAGGGTGAACGGACCCGGGAGCGGGCGCGAGATCTCGCCGTGCCCTGCGCCGCGTTCGCTGGTCGCATTTCTGTCTAGTTCGGTTGACAGATCTCCTCGGGGCGCGTAACCAAGAGATCGTGACCGCTCGCGAGGTCGTTCGGCGTCTCGTCGATCTCGACTGCGCCGAGCGCGCCGGCAAGGGCTCACATCGCGTGTTCGTCTCCTCGCAGGGCCGTTGCAGGACGGTCGTGCCGATGCACCGCGGCGACATCCCGAACGGCACGGTGCGCGCGATCCAGAGGCAGATGGAACATTGCCTCGGAAAGGACTGGCTGCTGCGATGAAATACCGGACGATCTTCACGCCCGAAGCAGGCAGCTGGAACGTCGAGGTTCCCGACGTCGCGGGGTGCGTGACGTGGGGTCGCTCGCTTTCGGAGGCGCGGCGCAACGCGCGCGAGGCGATCGCCGCCATCGCGGCGTCCGAAGGTCGAGACGCCGAACACGTCGAGGCTCGGGCGGAGCTCGTCGAGGAGCTCGCGCTCCCGGCACGCACCAGGCATGCGGTGGACAAGGCTCGCGCCGCGCGACGAGCTGCAGCGGAAGCCGAGAGGCTGGCGTTGGAGACTACGAGCGCGGCGGTCGCCGGATTGACGCGCGCCGGGCTCAGCACGCGCGACGTCGGGGAGTTGCTCGGCCTCTCGCATCAGCGGGTGCAACAGCTGAAGTCCGCAGCCGGGAAGCTCGTCGGCGCAGGAAAGCTGAGGGCGAAGAAGAGTTTGACAAGCCGGTAGGGACGCGCAGTTCATCGTCGACGGTCGCAAGCGGTTCGGGGGGCGGCGAGCGTCTCTCGTGGCACACGCAATCGCGGATGCCCGCGACCGTGCCGGTCGCGGTGTAGACTCGCTCGCACGGTCGATGAAGCTCCTCGTAGTCCTCGTGCTGCTGACACTCGCCGGCTGCGTGCCTCCCCCCACGCTGGCCGAGCGCATCGCGCGCGCGGAGCTGCTCGGACTCGAGGCTCCCGATTCGGTGGATAAGGAGCCCGCGCCGCCCGCCACTGCACCGACGTACGCGCGTTGCGAATCGGTGCCGCCGCCAGAGGCATCGCAGCCGCCGACCGCTGGTGCAGCCCCCAGCTCGAGCTCCTCCACCGCGCAGCCGCAGCCCGTGATGGACGCCGACGCTGAGATCGCGCGCAATCGTTGGCGATTCAAAGCCTGCTACAACATCGCGCTCAAGCACGATCCGACGAGCGCAGGCACTGTGAAGGTCCAGCTGGTTCTCGATGCCGATGGCCTCCCCACGCCCGCGGTTCTCTGTTCGACCGCACCGCCGAACCTGACCGCATGCATCGTCGAGGCGTTCCGACCCATGCACTTCCAGCCTCCGCTTGGGGGCAAGGCATCGTTCACCGTGCCGGTCGTCCTGAGCGTGAAGCGCCCATGAGACCAGTCTCCGACGTCGACGTGAGGCGAACCTCTGCGAGCCGAGTGCTCACGAACGATCGACGCGCACATCCTGAAACACGCATCACCTCTTACGGTCCTCCCCCTGACCGTGGGCGCTGCTCGCGATCTCCCGCAGCGGGGGGTCGGGGGTGTGCCAACACCCCCGACGCGAGCTGCGAGCGCCGCGAAGCGCGCGAGGAGGCGAGCCGCTGGTGGGGGTGTCGCGCGCCGTGCGCGCGCGTTCGACCGGGGGGAGCGGCAGCGGCGCTCCCCCTGATCGTCACAGCGGCGGGGGATCGGGGGTGTGCCAACACCCCCGACGCGAGCCGCGAGCGCCGCGAAGCGCGCGAGCTGGCGAGCCGCTGGTGGGGGGTGTCGCGCGCCGTGCGCGCGCGTTCGACCGGGGGGAGCGGCAGCGGCGCTCCCCCTGACCGTGACAAGCGCCCCCGGCAGGAATCGGACCTGCGACCAACGGTTTAGGAAACCGCTGCTCTATCCACTGAGCTACGGGGGCGAGGGCGGAGACCTTGGTCGGATCGGCGCTGGGGCGCAACTGCGCCGATCCGGTCCATCGGCACAATCCTCAGCAAATCCGGCCACTCCGGTGTGCTTGCGGTTCGCCCGGAGACGGCTACGCTGGACGTGCTCACGCAACGTCACTGGCTCGGACACGGCACGGCTCTCACGGGTACGGGCGGTCACGAACGAGACGACGACACGTGCGGCACGGCGAGCTCGCTCGTCGCTCCGTCCCTACCCGCCGATGCATGCACGGCTCGTTCGGTTGGTTGGGCTTCTCGGCGAAGACGCTACGGGCCGTGGAGAAGCGACAGGACCATGGGTAACCGCCTCTACGTGGGCAATCTTTCGTACCGTACGACCAAGGACAGCCTGCGCGACGCGTTCGCGGCCGAGGGCCGCGAGGTGACCGACGCGCACGTCGTCATGGACCGTGAGACCGGGCAGTCGCGCGGCTTCGGGTTCGTGACGCTGGCGACCGCCGATCAGGCCAAAGAGGCCATCTCGGCGATGAACGGCGCGCTGCTCGACGGCCGCCCGCTCCGCGTGAACGAGGCGGAGGACCGCCCGCAGCGCGGCGGCGGCGGTCGTGGCGGTGGCTTCGGCGGTGGCGGCGGC
>JACPFM010000204.1 GCA_016182965.1 Deltaproteobacteria bacterium
GGTTGCAGCAGGCTTCAAACCGTTCGGTGCTCTAGGCTGCCGCCATGCGGCGGCTGTGGACCTGCGTCTTGGGAGCGGTGATCGGGTGCGGCGGCCGGCAAGCGGCGGAGTCCGAGGAGCCGCGGGGCGATGCGATCGCCGACCTCGGCGTCGACGACGGCGGCGCTCCCGACGGCAGCGTTCCCGACGATTCGATCGACTCGATCGACGCGAGCGCCGAGGACGCGAAGGTCGACGGCCGCGACGCCCCGGCCTCCGTCGACGCCGGTCCGCTCGGAAACAGCGTGGTCGTGTACTCGAACAACATCGAGAACATGATCTTCGACTGGAAGGATCTCGTGCACTACATGGCGCGAGACAAGCGCAACCCCGACCTGTTCCTCGTCCAGCAGATGACGAACAAGAAGCGCCTCGACGAGCTCCTCGCCTTCATGACGGCGACGCTCGGCGAGAAGTACGCGGGCATCGTCGCGCAGGACGACCCCACGCACGACCGCTTCGGCGACGAGGTGAAGCCGAACCCGCCGGTGACCACCGGCGTGATCTGGCGCGCGGCGCGGTTCGACTACCTGAGCCACGAGACCTGGTTCCCCTGGGGGCGCGCCGTCGACGGCGTGCACACCTGCGACGGGCGCACGCCGAACTCCGGCTACCAGACGATCCGCGTGCGCCTGCAGGACACGCTCGCCAAGAAGAAGGTCGCGGTGGCCAGCCTCCGACACTGGACGTGGATGGACTGCTCGCAGCAGAACATGATCGAGATGATCGACGGCGTGGCGACCGGCCCGGGCGCGCACGCGGCGATGCCGGACTTCCCGCTGCAGATCGTCGGCGGCGACTTCAACGGGCCCGCGTTCGACGACGGCGGCGACTACCGCTGCTGGTATCGAGTGACCAACCACGCGCTCGGCGGCGCGGCGTGCGCCGGCCACGCGAACCTCGGCTTCGCCGATCCGCTCTACGAGGAGTGCAAGGGCGCGACGGCGTGCGTCCGCGCCGACAGCGGCATCGACTTCATCTTCGGCCGCACGACCGGCGGCAAGCCGGCGCGCAGCGCCGACTTCCGCGTGATCACCTACGCCGCCGGCGATGACGCCGACAAGGCGGCGACCGGGAGCGATTCGCTGTCGAACCGCGTCGCCACCCATGGCTTCGACGACGTCAACAGCAACTACTCCGGTCACCGCGCGCGGCGCGCGATCTTCTTCTACGAATAGCCGTCACAACGCGTCGATGCCGGGCATCGTCCACGTCTCGGCCTCGGCTGCGGCCTCCCACGCCCGGAACGCGGGGTCGGCGAGCACCGCCGCCGAGTACGCCGCCGCCTCCGGCGAGAGCGGCACGCCGTAGGTGCGCAGCCGCGTGACCACCGGCGCGTAGAACGCGTCGGCGATGGTGCGCGCGCCGACGAGGAACGGCCCTCCGCCGCCGAAGCGGGCTCGCGTGGCGCGCCACAGCTCGTCGACCCGCGCGAGATCGTCGGCCGTGTCGTTCGGCCACTCCTTCGGGGTGGTGCGGCGGCGGAGGTTCATCGACAGGTCGCGTCGCATCGCGCCGAACCCCGAGTGCATCTCGCAGACGACCGAGCGGCAGATCGCTCGCGCGGCCGCGTCGGTCGGCCACAGCCCCGCCGAGGGCGCGGTCTCGGCGGCCCACTCGCAGATGGAGAGCGAGTCCCAGATGACCAGCTCGCCGAGATCGAGCGCCGGTACGCGCCCCGTGGGTGACACCGCGCGGATCTCCGCGATCCGGCCGCGCCCGTACCCGGGGCCGCCGAGCGGGATGACCCGCTCCTCGAACGCGATGCCGGCCCAAGTCAACGCGAGCCACGGACGCAGCGACCACGAGGAGTAGTTCTTGTTACCGATGTAGAGCACGGGCATGGCGGAGGCGTAGCCGACCGCCGCGCCGCAGGGAACCCGCGCCCAAACCGCAACGGAGCGGCGCGCGGTCAGCGCACCCAGCCGAGCGTGCCCTCGTCGTTGCTGCCGCTCGGGCACGCGAACCCGAGCGCGACGAAGTGCTCGCCGGTCGCCGGACGGTAGCAGCGCTTCGCACGTCGCGGCGTCTCGCTCGACGGCTTGTCGGCGACGTAGACGAGGACCGACTCGGTCTTCTGCCCCTCGCACGACGGGTCGAGCGAGTAGAAGTGCGCGCTGCCCGCGAGGCAGCGGTGGAGCGGCTTCCGGCCGGCCGCCGGCTCGGAGAAGGCGAGGAACGGCCCCGCGGGTGTGCGCGACTCGCCGCCGCTCATGCAGAACACGGTGGGCGTGCCGTAGCGCGAGCAGACCTCGCGCCACCCGCCCGCGGCGACCAGCGCGTCGCGCTCGGCGCGTGAGGTGGTGAGCAGGGTGTCGTTCACGCCGGCGTGGAAGAGCGTCCAGACGTTGCTCCACTGCTCGGTCGTGTCGCAGCAGCTCTCGGAGGGGTCGCCGCAGCCGCCCGCCCCCGTCTTCGCGTTCGCCTTGAACACGCGGACGCACGAGCGCGTGAGCTCGTAGTACGCGTCGCCGTACTCCTCCGTCGGCTCGATGTCGCGCCCGAGCTCGGCCCCGAACGTGTCGACGAACAGGCGCGAGCCGGTCGGATCCTCCTCGAGGCCGACGCTGCGCGCGAACGGGTCCGACCCGTAGGGGTTCGGCTGCGGCTGCGCGGTGAACTCGTTCCAGCCGCTGATGAACACCCACTCGGGCTTCACCGCGAACGCGGTCGCCCACTGCCTTCGGAAGGTGAGGCCCGTGAGCCGACCGGCGCCGCCGAACGGCAGGCTCGCGTAGCCAGTCTGGAACGACGGCGCGACGGCGATCGCCGTCCCGAGCGCGCTCTTGATGGTGTGCGGCTGATTGCACGGGGGCGCGCCGACGACGCTGGTGGTGATCTTCCCGCCGTCCTTGCACCAGCTCATGAACGCCCAGCGATCGATCGAGGCGTCGGTCTTGTCGATCGTCCACATGCGCTGGACGAGGAAGCCGTCGGCGTTCAGCGCCGACACGATCGATGCATCGGGGAACCTGCCGCTGTCAGGCGGATCGACGATGAAGAACACCTTCTTGCCGGACTTCTTGTCGCGCAGCACGAGCCCGTCGTACGCCGGGTCCTGGTAGAGCTTCTCGTAGCCCTTCCACTGCGTGCTGCCGGACGGGATCGCGTGCCACACCGCGATTTGCGGCGTCTTGATGCCCTTGGCGCGCAGCTTCGCCCACTCCTCGAACAGCACCTCGGTCGGCCGCAGCTGCAGCAGATCGCCGGCGCGATCGATCCCGGTGAGGTTCGTCGCGTCGAGCACCACGTGATCGACGCCCGCGGCGACGAGCTGCGCGGCGTGGGCCGTCAGCGTCTTCTCGATGTCCGGGCAGTCAGCGACGTGCCCCGTCTCGCCCGGGCGCGCGCGGTAGATGCAGTAGAACCCGAGCTTCGGTCGGACGTGGTAGTGGAACGCCATCGCCTCGCCCTCGAGCCCGGAGCTCTGGAGCACGTCGGCGAGCTTCTTGGTCCCGCCGCTGCGCAGGACGTCCTCGACGGTCGTCGTCGCGCCCTTCGCGGCGATGGCGCGCATCGCGGTCGCCGGCGGCGCGTGCCACACGAGGTAGAACATGCCGACCCTCGGCGAGGGGACGTCGGCGCCGACGAGCGACTCCGCGATCGGATCGAGGGGCTTCGCGTCGGGCGTCGGCGAGTCGCCCGGAGCATCCGTCCCGTCGGTCGGCCAGTCGGTCGGCGCGTCGGCCGTCGCGTCGGTTCCCGTCGCGTCGGTTCCCGTCGCGCCGTCGGTCCCCGAGTCGGAGGTCGCGTCGGATGGGGTCGGCCGGCCGTCCGCCTCGCCGCCCGAGGCGCACGCGGTGAGCAGCACGAGTGACGCGAGTGACGCGAGTGACAATGGCGAGGCGCGGCGCACGGATCCCTCGCACGCGAACCTACGCGAACCGACGCGGCCGCGCCACGCGCGCGGGCCGTCAGTACCCCGGCCCCACGATCACCCGCAGCGCGCGCGGCACCACGCGGAAGGTCACCGCGGCCTTCGACACGAGCTCGCCGTCGACGTTGAACCACATCGGCGGGCGCGTCTCGACGCGCACGGCGCGCGCTCGCCGATGGAGGACCTCCTCGTCCTCTGTGTAGTGACCGCGGGCCAGGTGCAGCGCCACGCGCGCGAGATCGAGCGCGCGGGCCCAACGGACGATGAACACGTCGAGCAGGCCGTCCTCGAGATCGGCGCACGGCGCCACGCACCACCCGCCGCCGCAGGTGCGCGCGTTGGCGACGATGACGTTGAGCGCCGCGACGCGCGCGGCCACGCCGTCGTCGAAGGCGAGCGTGGTCTCGTAGCCGGTGAGATCGGGGAGCACCTTGGCGGCGCTCCACACGTAGGCGAGCGGGCCCCAGCGGGCCTTGAGCTCCGCCGAGAGCACCTCGTCGACCTGACCGCTGAAGCCGCCTGCGGCCATGTTGATCGCGAAGGTGCGCGGGCCGTCGTCGGGCTCGACGGCGATGACGTCGATGACGCGCTCGCGATCGGCCTCGATCGCCGCGAGCGCGCCGGGCACGTCGAGGGGGACCGAGAGGCTGCGCGCGAGATCGTTGCCGGTGCCGAGCGGCAGGATCGCGAGCCGAACCGGCTTTCGCACTCCGATCAACCCGCGAGCGACCGCGCTGACCGTGCCGTCGCCGCCGCCGGCGACGATGAGCGGTGCGCCGGCGAGCGCGCGCTCGTGGGCGAGCGCGGTCGCGTCGTCGTCGCCGAGCGTGAGGCGCACCTCGAACGCCCGGTCCTCGAGGTGCCGGCGCAGCACGGCAACGTCGCCCGCGTGGCCCGCGGCCGGGTTGAGGATCGCGCACGGGCGTACCGCCACTTCGAGCTGGGATGCCGCACGCGGCGGCAGCGTGTCACGCGGCGGCGACGTCGCGCGCGACCGAGCGCTCGTAGAGCGTGCGGAAGGCGTCGGTCAGAGAATCGACGAGGATCACCCCTTCACGGTACGCGCTCAGCGGACGCGGGCCGCCGACCCACACGACCGGCAAGCCGATGGCGATGGCGAGGCGCGCCTCGGCGTACATCTCGCGGCCGGCGCCCTCGCGAGGGAGCACGAGCACGACGTCGGAGGTGGCGAGCGCGTGGTCGTTGCGCTCGGCGAGCGCGCGGACCTCTTCGAGGGGCATGGCGTCGAGCTGCTCGGGGCTGCCGTCGGCGTGCTCGGCCCACGACGAGGTGGGCCCGAGCCCGAGCAGCCGCAGGCAGGCGTGGACCTCGCGGACGAACGGCGCGTCACCGAACGGCGCGGCGACGTAGCAGCGGAGCAACGACATGCCTCATGGTTGCGCACTCCCGGGGCCGCCGGCCAGTCCGTGCGGCGCCCCCGCGGACAGGCAATGTCCGGTCAACGCGCCGACGTGCGCCGCGGGCCGATCGCATGCCGCTCCGCGTCGAGGCTTTCGTTCCCAGGAACGGTCGACGCCCTGATATACCGGCCCCGTGCGGCTCGGGATCGACTTCGGCACGACACGCACCGTGGTCGCGGTGTGCGATCGCGGAAACTACCCGGTCCTCTCGTTCCACGCCGAAGGTGGCGACGCGATCGACGGGTTCCCTTCGGTCGTCGCCGCAACGTCAGGCGCGACGTCCCACGAGCTGCGCTTCGGCCTCGACGCGCTCGCGGTCGCCGAGGATCCGGACTGGCACCTGTTGCGGTCCTTCAAGCGCGTGCTCGGTGAGCCGGGCGGCCCCGACCGTCTGATCGAGATCGGCGGCGTGCGCGTCCGCGTGCACACGCTGCTCGTCGGCTTCCTCGAGGCGCTGCGTGAGGCCATCTACGAGCGCTCGAACCTCCCCAAGGCGAAGAAGAAGGACAAGGAGCTGCGCGCGGTGGTCGCCACGCCGGCGCACGCGCACGGCACGCAGCGGTTCCTCACCCTCGACGCGTTCCGGCGCGCCGGCTTCGAGGTCGTCGCCACCCTCAACGAGCCATCCGCCGCGGGGTTCGAGTACACGCACGCGCACGGCGGCACCGTCACCTCGCGTCGCGAGCACGTGGTCGTCTACGATCTCGGCGGCGGCACGTTCGACGCGTCGCTCGTGCGCGTCACCGACCTGAAGCACGACGCCGTGATCACCGCCGGCGACGCGCGGCTCGGCGGCGACGACTTCGACGAGGTCCTGGTCGAGCTCGTGCTGAAGCAGGCGCGCCTCGCGCCCGACGCCCGCGAGCGCGCGCGGCTGCTCGATCAGTGCCGCGACGCCAAGGAGCGCCTGAACCCGAACAGCAAGCGCGTGGGCATCGACCTCGGCGAGCGCACGGTGTGGGTCACCACCGCCGACTACTACGCGGCGTGCGCGCCGCTCGTCGAGCGCACCATCGAGGCGATGCTCCCGGTGATGCACCGCGCCCAGGAGAGCGAGCGCTCCGAGAGCGACACGCTGGCCGAGATCGCCGGCATCTACGTCGTCGGCGGCGCGAGCGCGCTGCCGATCGTCGGCCGCATGCTGCGCGAGCGCTTCGGGCGCCGCGTGCACCGCTCGGCGTACCCGGCGGCGGCCACCGCCGTCGGCCTGGCGATCGCCGCCGACGAGGAGTCGGGCTTCGAGCTCACCGACCGCTTCTCGCGCACGTTCGGCGTGTTCCGCGAGGCGAGCGCCGGCAGCGACGTCGCGTTCGACGTCATCTTCGATCGCGAGACCGCCCTGCCGGCGCGCGACCAGACGGTGGTGCAGGAGCGCCGCTATCGGGTCGCCCACGACCTCGGGCACTTCCGCTTCGTCGAGTGCAGCGGGGTCGATCGCGCCGGCGCGCCCGAGGGCGACCTGTCGCTGTTCGCCGACGTGCGCTTCCCGTTCGTCGAGGGCCTGCAGCGCCTCCTCGAGCGCGAGAACGTCGATCTCGCGGCGCATCGCGTGCAGCGCCTGCCCGCCCTCGGCGACACCATCCGCGAGCGCTACGAGCTCGACGCGCACGGGCTCGTGCGGCTGTCGCTGAAGGACGAGCAGACCGGCTTCGAGCGCGCCTTCGACCTGCGCCGCTGACGGACGACTCCATCAGCGGCGCGCGGCCGCGAGCTCACTTCTTCTTGTAGACCAGCTTGCCCTTCTTCGGGTCCTGCATGACGACGGTGCTCTCGTCGGGCACCTCGAGGACCACCTCCTTGGGAAGCGTCTTCATCGCCTTCTTGCCCTGGTCCTTGCCCTCGGGCTTCAGGGTGAGCTTGCCCTCGGCCTCGTCGCCGACGGTGAACTTCACCTTGTTGTAGACGACCTCTTTGTCCTTCTCCTTGCCGAAGGAGACCCAGTACCAGTCGCCCTTGTCGTCCTTCTCGAAGCGGATGCCCTCGTTGGCGCCGGCGGCCTCCGCGTCCTTCTTGCAGGACTCGAGCTTCTTGTCGTCCTTCTTCGCCTTCTTCCCGCAGTCCTCGTCGACGGCCTTCTTGGCGCCCTCGGAGTCGGCGAGCGAGAACATGAACACGGCGCCCGAGGCGGTGACCACCTCCTTGGCGCTCTTCTTCTTCTCGGCCTTCTTCTCGGCCTTCTCTTCGGCCTTCTCGGCCTTCTTCTCGGCCTTCTCCTCGGCCTTGGTCTCGGTCGTCGTCGGCGTCGCGGTCGGCGCGGGCTCGACCTTCGTGGCCTTGACCGTCGACTCCGGGGTCTTCGGCTCCTCCTTCGTCCCGCCGCAACCGACGACACCGAGGAGAACGATCATGGAAACACCGAGGAACGAGCGCATTGGGGCCTCCGAGGCTGTTGGGGAGGCCGCTGCATCCCGCCGCTCCCGGGGCGGGTCAAGGCGGTTACGCTCGCGCCGGCGTCAGCGCGCCCGGCGCCGCACCGCCTCCGCGAGCCGCTCGAGCACCGGCACCGTCTCGTCCCACCCGAGGCACGCGTCGGTGATGCTCTGGCCGCGCACCAGCGCCCGCCCGGGGATCACGTCCTGCCGGCCGCCGACGAGGTGGCTCTCGATCATCACGCCGAGGATCGCGTCCGAGCCGCCCTCGATCTGCCGCGCGAGATCCTCGGCGACGAACGGCTGGCGCGCCGCGTCCTTGCCGCTGTTGGCGTGCGAGCAGTCGACCATGACGCGCGGCGGGAACCCCGCGCTCGCGAGCCGGCTCGCGACGTCTCGGACGCTCGCCTCGTCGTAGTTCGGCCGCGCGCCGCCGCGGAGGATCACGTGGCACGCGTCGTTCCCGTTGGTCTCGACGATCGCGGTCAGGCCCTGCTTGGTCACGCCGAGGAACACCTGTGGGTGGCGGGCGGCGCGCAGCGCGTCGATGGCGATCTGCACGTCGCCGTCGGTGCCGTTCTTGAACCCCACCGGCATCGACAGCCCCGAGGCGAGCTCGCGGTGCACCTGACTCTCGGTCGTGCGCGCGCCGATGGCGCCCCACGAGACCGCGTCGGCGACGTACTGCGGCGTGATCACATCGAGGAACTCGCAGCCGGCGGGGACGCCCATCTCGGCGAGCCGGATGAGCAGCCGGCGCGCGAGCACCACGCCCTCGTTGATGCGATAGGAGCCGTCGAGCCGCGGGTCGTTGATCAGGCCCTTCCACCCGACGGTCGTGCGCGGCTTCTCGAAGTAGACGCGCATCACCACGAAGAGCGCGTCGGCGGTGCGGGCGGCGACGTCGCGCAGCCGCGCCGCGTACTCCTCGGCGGCGTCGACGTCGTGGATCGAGCAGGGGCCGACCACGGCGACCAGGCGCCGGTCCTCGCCCCGGACGACGCGCTCGATCGCGCGGCGGCTCTCCTGCACGAACGCCTCGGCGTCGTCGCCGAGCGGGTTGTCGTCGACGACGACCGCCGGCGGGACGACGGGACGGAGCCTTCGAACGCGGAGATCGTCCGTGACGTGGAACATGCGGGGACGACAGCGTACCCGGTCAGCCGGGCAGCTGCGTCCCCTCTCCGGCGCGGCCGGCTCGACGCGAACGGCGCCGGAGCACGCCTGCGAGGAGCAGCGCGGCGAGCGCCGCGCCGAACGAGCGCGGCGAGCTGCGGGAGCCGATGGCGCAGCCGCCGCCGTCGTCCTCGGTGGCCGCGGCGACGCCGACGCACGCCTTGACGGTGGCGTCGCAGACGGTGCCGGGCGCGCAGTCGTCGGAGGTGGCGCATGCCTTCAGGCAGTTGCCGTCGGCCCCGCAGCGGTACGGGGTGCAGGACGAAGAGACGCCCGCCTTGTCGACCGACGACAGCCGATCGTCGCTGCAC
>JACPFM010000201.1 GCA_016182965.1 Deltaproteobacteria bacterium
CCGCGCCGGTGAGGTGTTGGGTGAGCGTGCCGCGCAGGCGCGCGACGTCGACCCCGAGCTGCGCCAGCGTCTTGTGCGCCGCGGTGCTCCGATCGAGGCAGATCGCGAGGAGCACGTGGCCCCCGTCGACGTCGAGCGCGCCGTTCGGCCGTCGCGCGCGTCCCGCGAGATCGCGCGCGCGCGTGAACAACCGATCGATCGGCCCGAACCCGGCCGGCTCCCCCTCGGCGCGCGTGTCGTCGTCGACGGCCACGCGGAGCGCCTTGAGCAGCGTGTCGCGACCGACGCGGCGCTCGGCGAGCAGCTCCGCCGGCAGCCCCTCGCGCGTCGCCAGCGCGTAGAGCACGTGCGTCGTGGTGGCGCGCTCGCCGCGCTCCTTGGCGACCGCTTCGGCCTCCCGGCGCAGGGCGCCGAGATCCGTGGCGCTCGTGGACGATCGGGAGACGGGGGGAGCGAAGGCGCCGGATCGCATCCTCCGCCCGCTGGCATGTCCACGCGCCCCGGGCCAAGGAACCGGCGTTCAGTGCCGGCTCACGGCGTGACGAGCACGTCGTCGATCTGCGCGCGTTTGAGCGCGGCGGCGAGCGCATCGACGTACGTCGTGGGCACCGCCGGCCCCGCGCGTTGGACGAACGCGACGAAGCGCGACCCCGCGCGGGCGGCGCGGAAGGGTTGGAGGCACCGATCGAGCGCGACCTCGTCGAACGAACCGGCGGCGCCGCCGCTCCCGCGCCCGATCAGCCGTTTGTTGCCGTCGCGGCACGCCGGCGCGCCGTCGAGCGTCACGTCGAGGCCGTCGACGCGCAGCGTGACGTCGACGCGCGCGATCGGCGTCTTTCCGGCGTCGGCGCGCAGGGCCGGAGGGATCTGCGGGATCATCGGCGTGCCGGCGGGCGCGGCGCTCTGCGCTGGCGCGGCGTCGACCAGCGCGCCCCGCTGCGCCTCGGTCATCTTGCGGAGCGACAGCCACGAGAGCCCGACGACCGCGACGATCGCGATCACGGTGCCGATCGAGGAGCCGCCGCGCTTCATGGGAGCTCCATTTACTCCGTCCGGGCGGGCGCGAGATAGGGGCTCGCGCTTCGCGCGTGATCGCCCGGGCCTGTGGGCTGCGAGCGATCACCAGGGGCGCGCGGTCGAGCGACCCGACGCGCGTTCAGTCGGTCGGCGCGTCCGCTGCCGCGGCATCTTTCGAACCGTCGGCTGCGTCGACCAGCGGCTGCACGCCGGCGTCCGAGGCCTTCGGCGCCGGCGGCGGGAGATCCAGGATCTTGATGCTCGCGATGGTGCCGTAGACCGCGGGCGCCGGCGGCAGCTCGAGAAGGCGATCGAGCACCATGCAGCCGTTGTCGCCAAACGTCGTGATACGCAGCTTCTGCCCGAGGGCAACGCTGCCCCAGGCGGTATCGTCCAATGCCTTGCAGACGAAGGTGGCGCCTCGATGCCGGTACTCGAGCTCGACCCAGCCCGTCGGGCTCGTCGCGGCCCCGATCCGTACGGTGTGCGGAGGCGTGTCGGCTGGCAGACCGAGCTGCTCCATCGTCAACTTCGGCAGCACATTGCCGGTGCCCTTCGCCACCACCTGTCGCACCGGGACCCAGTCGCTCACCGTCCATGCGTAGTAGGCAGCGTAGCGCGGCTCGTGGCTGTAGACCGGGACGGTACGCGTCTTGGTCACCCATTTGTACTTGGGCACCCAGCGGGTCTTGGTCTTGCTGCAGTACTTGGTCTTGCACGTCTTGCCGCCACCGGTGCAGACGCGCTTGCAACTCCCGAAGCCGTTCTTGGCGGACGTGCAATCGTCGCGGCAAATCTGCGGAGTCGACGTGCACGTCTCGCCGCACGCTTCGGAGACGCTGTACGTCTCGGTCGTCGATCCGTCGGACACCTTGTCCTGATAGCTCTCCTGGGTGCTGCCGATCTTGACCTTCTCGTGATGGTGCACGCGATCCCCGAGCCCCACGACGTCGGTAGCGTCGGCGGGGCGCTGCTCGGCGAACCCTTCGCGGCGGACGGGAAGGTACCGGGACACGTTCACGCACGTCGTGTAGCCGAGCCCTCGCACGACGCCCTCGTGTCCGTCGCGCCTGAGCGCGACGTACACGGTGATGGCGAGCGGCACGATCAACCCGAACGGCGCCGAGAGCATGAGCTTCAACCGATGCTCGCGGAGGAAGGCACGGAAGCGTCGGGTGGTCGGGCCGGCGCTCGCGGCAGCGGCCGCCGCGCGCGCCTGCTGATTGCGTCCGCCGCCGCACCGTGCGCACTCGCCAAGCGCATCGCGCACGTCGCTCGCGCAGTACCCGCAGCGCCAGTGCTCGCCGGCCCTCGCGAGCTCGAGGAGCTTCGGGTCCGTCACCGCTGCCGCGCGCGACGTGTCGTCCGGCATCTCGTACTGCTCCGAGCCGTCCTTCGGGCTTCCGCACGAGACGCACGCCAAGTCGCGGCCGCGGTTCTGGTGGCGGCACGAGGTGCAGCGCCAGACCATCTCGATTTGCCAGCTCGACACGAGCCGAGCGTAGCCGAATGCGGCCGACCACACGCGCGCAGCCGGCGTCGCTGCTTGCGACGTCGGTTCCGCGAACGAGCGGCCACCGCATCGGTCTCGCGTCTGCGCCGGAGCTCGTCAGTCGATCTTCAAGATGGCGAGGAAGGCATCCTGCGGGATCTCGACCGAGCCGACCTGCTTCATGCGCTTCTTGCCCTCTTTCTGCTTCTCGAGGAGCTTGCGCTTGCGGCTGATGTCGCCGCCGTAGCACTTCGCGGTGACGTCCTTGCGCATCGCGCGGACCGTCTCGCGGGCGATGATCTTCCCGCCGATCGCCGCCTGGATGGCGACCTCGTACTGCTGGCGCGGGACGAGCTCCTTGAGCTTCTCGGCCAGCTGGCGGCCGCGTGCGTGCGCGCGCTCGCGGTGCACGATGACGCTGAGCGCGTCGAGCGGGTCGCCGTTGACCAGCATGTCGAGCTTCACGAGCGGCGCCTCTTGATAGCCCTTCAGCTCGTAGTCCATCGACGCGTACCCGCGCGACGCGCTCTTGAGCTTGTCGTGGAAGTCGAAGAGCACCTCGGCCAGCGGCAGGTCGTAGGTGATGATCACGCGCTCGGCGCTCGCGAAGGTGAGCGCCTGCTGCACGCCGCGGCGGTCCTCGCAGAGGGCCAGCACCGACCCGACGTACTCCTTCGGCACGTGGATGGTGACCTTGAAGATCGGCTCCTCGATGTGATCGATGTACTGACCCTCGGGGAGCTTCGACGGGTTCTCGACGTCGACCACCGAGCCGTCGGTCTTGTGCACCTTGTAGACCACGCTCGGCGCCGTGGTGATCAGATCGAGGTTGTACTCGCGCTCGAGCCGCTCCTGGATGATCTCCATGTGCAGGAGGCCGAGGAAGCCGCAGCGGAACCCGAAGCCGAGCGCCTCGGACGTGTCGGGCTCGAACTTGAACGCTGCGTCGTTCATGTGCAGCTTGTCGAGCGCGTCGCGCAGGTCGGGGTACTGGGCGTTGTCGGTCGGGAAGACGCCGGCGAACACCATCGGCTTGACGTCCTTGAAGCCGGGCAGGGGCTCGACCGGCGTGCCTGCCTGCGACAGCGCCGTCGCCATGCGCGCGTCGGTCACCGTGTCGCCGATCTTCGTGTCGTGGACGCTCTTGACGTTGGCGGCGATGAAGGCGACCTCGCCGGGGCCGACCTCGTCGAGCGCCACCGGGTGCGGCGTGAACACGCCCATCTCGGTGATCTCGTAGTCGCGGCCGGTCGCCAGGAAGCGGACCTTCTGCCCCTTCTTCAACGAGCCGTCGATCATGCGGACCATGACCACCGCGCCGCGGTAGCTGTCGTACCAGGAGTCGAAGATCAGCGCGCGCGGCGGGCCGCCGGGCGCTCGCTCCTTCGGAGGCGGCACCTTCTGGATGATCTGCTCGAGGATGTCGGGCACCCCGACGCCGGTCTTGCCGCTGCAAGGCACCGCCTCCGAGCAGTCGAGGCCGATGACCTGCTCGATCTGCTCCTTGGTCCCGTCGACGTCGCTCGACGGGAGGTCGACCTTGTTGAGGACCGGGATGATCTCGAGGTTCTGGTCGATCGCGAGATAGACGTTGGCGAGCGTCTGGGCCTCGACGCCCTGCGTGCTGTCGACCACCAGGATCGCGCCCTCGCACGCCTGCAGCGAGCGGGAGACCTCGTAGTTGAAGTCGACGTGTCCGGGCGTGTCGATCAGGTGGAGCGTGTAGACCTGCCCGTCCCTGGCCGTGTAGTTGAGGCGGACCGTCTGCGCTTTGATCGTGATCCCACGCTCGCGCTCGATGTCCATCTTGTCGAGGAACTGCTCGACCATCTCGCGCTGCTGGAGAGCGCCGGTGATCTGCAGGATGCGATCGGCCAACGTCGACTTCCCGTGGTCGATGTGGGCGATGATCGAGAAGTTCCGGATGAGGTGTAGATCGGTCGGCACGGAGGGGGCGGGATCTAGCACACCCGGACGCCGGCCTGTGGCGCAGGCCCGATTTGACGGTTCGCCGGGGGCGCCGGCGCGGTCGGGCCGTTCACTTGGCGGAAGCGGAGCCCGACGGCGCCGCGGCGGCACCCGGCGGCTTGCGCGCGAACACGGTGACGAACGCGCCCTTCTTGTCGAGCTCCTCGATGCGCATCGTGTCGGCGTCGGGGAAGCGGATCTTCTTCCGCCCCTCGTCGCCGGTCTTGATGACGAGCTCGCCGTCGGTCTCGCTCTCCGGGACCCACGTCGTGGTCTTGTCGGGCACGCCCGCGAGCCGCGAGACGAGCTTGGTCGGGGTGAACTCGATCGTCGCCTTCGGCGCCTCGGCGAGGATGTCCTTCTGCATTTCCTTTGGCACCTCGCCCCACTTCTTCGCGGTCGCCGGATCGCTCAGATCGAACCTCGAGAAGACCCACGGACCGACCAGGCGCTTCGCGAGCGGCCCGGCCGTGGCCGATGTCGACGCGGACGCCGACGCGGACGCAGACGCAGACACAGACGCGGAGCCGGATGGCGACGGCGACGCCGACGCCGAGGCAATGGCGGACGCGAGGGCCTCGGCGTTCTGGGGCGGGTCGTTCAGCGGAGATTTCGCCTCGACGGCCGCGGACTGCAGCGCCGCGACGGCGCCGCTCATCGACGGAGCCAGCGCCAAAGGCGCGCTCGGCGCCGGGGCAGGCGGGTTCGGCTCCTCGCGCCGGCCGCACGCCCACGGGACGAGCATCGCCAGGGCCAGCGCCGTGATCGCGCGCAACGACATGGGCCTCTGGTAGCCGACCGCCCGCCGCCCGCCAACTTCCGGCTCTCGAACCGGGCCACGGCGGTTGCGGACCGTGGGCGGCCCTGATGCCATCGCCGCATGGGGCGGATCCGGGAGCATTTCGAGGCCTACTGGCACGGCGAGATCGATCCGGACGCGCACCACCCCGGCGCCCCGCTGTTCGAGCTCGAGGAGATCGCCGACGGCGTCGCGTTCGTCTCGAGCTTCGCGAACTCGACGGTCGTGCGGACCGCCGACGGCCTCCTGATCTTCGATGCGGGGAGCTTCGTGCTCGCCGGGCAGGTGCACGCGGCCATCCGCACCTGGTCGCACGAGCCGGCGCGTCGCGTCGTCTACACGCACGGTCACGTCGATCACTGCTTCGGCGTCGATCTCTGGGAGAAGCACGGCCCGGTCGAGGTGATCGCCCACGAGGCGTTGCCCGCACGCTTCCGGCGCTACGAGCGGACTCCGGGGTGGAACGCGTGCATCAACGCGCGCCAGTTCGGCGGGCAGCTGCGGTGGCCGCTCGGATATCGCTACCCCGACACCGTCTATCGCGAGCGGCTCGATCTCGACGTCGGCGGCGAGCGCATCGAGCTGCACCACGCGCGCGGAGAGACCGACGACGCCACCTGGGCGTGGCTCCCCGCGCGCAAGGTCCTCGCGGTCGGCGACCTGTTCATCTGGGCTGCGCCGAACGCCGGCAACCCGCAGAAGGTGCAGCGGTATCCTCTCGACTGGGCGCGCGCGCTCAGGACGATGTCCGCGCTCGGCGCCGAGGTCCTGGCGCCCGGGCACGGGCCGCCGATCTACGGACACGAGCGCGTCGCGCGCG
Organism: Deltaproteobacteria bacterium; assembly: GCA_016182965.1. Lineage (GTDB taxonomy): Bacteria > Myxococcota_A > Polyangia > Polyangiales > JADJMO01 > JALHOE01. The sequence continues at coordinate 6,097 of JACPFM010000201.1, forward strand.
CGCTCGACGAGACCGCCGCGTTGCTCGAGTCATTGCACGATCAAACGGTCGCGCTGATGAACGAGGGCGCGAAGCTCGACGACATCCTCGCGACCGTGCGCGCGCCGGCGCACCTGCTGCAACGGCCGTATCTGCGGCCGACCTACGACGAGCCCGAGTTCGTCGTGCGCAACGTCTATCGCCTCTACGGCGGCTGGTGGGACGGCAACCCCGCGACGCTCAAGCCGGCGCCCGAGGCCGATCTGGCGCGCGAGCTCGCCGCGCTCGCCGGCGGCGCGCGCAACGTGGCGAAGAGGGCCGAGGCGTTGCTCGCGGGTGGAGAACAACGCCTCGCCGGTCACCTCGCCGAGATCGCCGCGAAGGCGGCGCCCGACGACGAGGAGGTCTTCGCGATCCGCGCGCGGATCAACGGCGCACGCGCCACCAGCGAGCGGTCGCTGATGGCGCAGGGCGTGTTCCGCGCCGCCGCGCAGGAGAAGCCGAGACGGCGCGAGTAGGACTATCGGGAGCGGCCGTCGAGGCTGCTCCCGAGCCGATCACCAGCGATCGCGACCGCCGCCGCCGCCGCCGCGACGATCGCCGCGGCCGCCGCGGCCACCGCCGCCGCCGCCCTCTTCGCCGCCCCAGCCGCCGCCGCCGCCGCCGCGACCGCCGCGGCCACCACCGCCGCCGCCGCCGCC
>JACPFM010000200.1 GCA_016182965.1 Deltaproteobacteria bacterium
GCAGGCGCGGCGGTCGGCGCCGCGACGGGCGCGGGCGGCTGCGGCGCCTTCGGCACGACGAGCCCCGGCGGCTTCTCGGTCGGCGCCTCGGTCGGCGCGGCCGTCGCCACCGGCGCGGCGGTCGGCGCGGGGGCGGTGACCGTCGGCAGCTCGACGGGCGCGATCGTCGGCGTCGGCACGGGCGGCGTCGCGAACGGCTGCGTGGGCGCCGGGCTCGGCGCGGCGTTCGCCCCGCCCTCCTGCGCGTTGCCGCCCTTGGGCAGCACGAGGTAGATGACGAGCGCGATGGCCGCGAGCGCGGCGAGGATGAGCGCCGCGCTCGACTTCTGCGGCGCCGCGTCGGCGGCGCGCACGGGGGGCTCGGAGTCGTCCGCGCGCCTCGACGCGCGGCCCGGCTCATCTTCGCGCACGCGCTTGGCGACGTTGACCCGGGGCTCGTCGCTCCGCTTCTTCTCGCGACGCGTGTCCTCTTCGGAGGCCTTCTTCTTCTCGCCAGGCTCGCGATCGGACTCCGCGTCGCGAGCCGACCTCGGCTCGCGCTGGCTGTCGGGCGGAGGCGTCTCGAGCAGCGCCCTGGCCTCGTCGGACACGACCGGCTTGGCGCCGAAGATATCGTCGAGCTTCGGCACCGGCGCGTTGGCGCCCGGATCGGTCCCGCGCGCGACGTGCTTGAGCAGCTCCTTCTCGAGATCGGCGAGCACGTCGAGCGCGAGCGCGTTGCTCTTCGTCGTGCGCATCTTGTCTTGGATGATCTGGCTGATCGGCGGCGCGTCGTGCAGGCCCGGCAGCGGCAGCGGCGGCGGCACCGACTTCTTCAGCTGCGGGCGCGGGATGGACGGCGGCAGCTCCTCGAGCGCGGACGAGGAGATCGGCGGCGCGGAGTCCGGCGGTGGCTCGAGCTCTTCACGCGGATCGTGGCGCGCCGGCTGCGCCATCTCCTCGCGCGCCGAGATGATCGGCGTGGTCTGCGCCTGCTTGATCAGCTGCACCTTGGCGAGGACCTTCGCCGGGCGGAGCTTCTGGATGTGCTCGATGGTGCGCTCGTCGGGGATGGAGAGCTGCGCGCCGAACGCCTTCCACTGCGCGTCGATCCGCTCGAGGAGCGCGTCGAGGCGCTCGGCGAAGACGCGCATCGTCGGCCGCAGCTTGCGGTTGCGCTGGAGGCCGTCGCTCACCAGCTGGATGACCTTGTTGTCGATCGGCGGCTCGAACGGCTCGAGCTTCTTCGGGCCCTCCTCGATCTGATCGAGGATCTCCTCGACCGACGGCCCGTCGAAGGGCGCCGAGCCGACGAGGCACCGGTGCAGCAGCGCCGCGAGCCCGTACACGTCAGCGCGGCCGTCGAGCTCGACGTCGGCGTGGATCTGCTCGGGGCTCAGATACTGCAGCGGCGACAGCGCGTCGTGCGCGGCGCCGGGCAGCACCTCGAGGTCCTCGACCAGCCGCGACACGCCGAAGTCCACGAGCTTCGGCACCACGTCGCCGCGCACGTCGCGGTGCAGCAGCACGTTCGCCGGCTCGATGCGCTCGTGCACGATGCCCTTCTCGTGCGCGGCGACCAGCGCCCAGGCGAGATCGCACGCGAGGCGCAGCGCGGTGCCCACCGACAGCGTCGGCACTCGGTCGAGCACCTCTTCGAGCTTCTCGGCCTCGAGCAGCTCCATGGCGACGAAGGGCACGCGCGCGCCGGCGTCGTCAGCCTCGCCGGCGTCGATCAGCTCGACGATGCTGCCGTGGCGGATCTTCGCGGCGGCCTTGGCCTCACGGAAGAACGACTCGAGCGACTTCGCCGCCACCTGCCATTTCGGGCGCAGCAGCTTGAGCGCGAGCTCACGCTCGGTGTGATCGTCGCGCGCCGCCCAGACCTCACCGAGCGCGCCCGCTCCGAGCTTCTCGAGGAGCCGATAACGACCGGCGACGGTCTCGCCCTTGTGTGCCATGGTGCGGGCAAGCTTAGTGCGTCATCGACCAAAGGGAAAATCCGGTCATCCGTGCAGGTCCCTCCGTGGAGCTCCATCCGTAGATGGGTACGCGGAGGCGCGCTTCACGAAGCAGTTGCGCAGGCGATTCGATCAGTAGACGTCGCGCAGATAGCGGCCGTCGTCGACCATGGCCTGGAGCCTCGCGCGAGCGGTGTCGAGGTCGGTCTTTCCCTGCTCCGCGAGGATTTCGGCCAGCGCGCCGTGGACGTCGGGCGCCATGCGCTTGGCGTCGCCGCACACGTAGACGACGGCGCCATCGGCGATCCACGCGTACAGATCGCGCGCCTGGGCCTTCATCTTGTCCTGGACGTACACGCGCTGCGGCTGGTCGCGCGAGAACGCCGTGTCGAGGCTCGTGAGCACGCCGTGCTCGCGTAGGGCATCGAGCTCGTCGGCGTAGAGGAAGTCGTGGGCGGCGTTGCGGGCCCCGAAGAAGAGCCACGAGCGCCCCCGGGCACCGCGCGCCCGTCGCTCCTCGAGGAACGCGCGAAACGGCGCGATGCCGGTGCCGGGACCGATCATCACGATCGGCACGTCGTCGGCCGGGAGCCGGAAATGCGGCGCCGGGTGCACGTACACGGGGAGCTCGGCGCCCGGCGGCGCGCGATCGGCGAGCTGCGTCGAGGCGACGCCGAAGGCCCGTCGACCGCGGAGCTCGAAGCGCACGACGTCGACCGTGAGGTGCGCCTCGCCGGGGTGCGCGCGCAGCGATGACGCGATGGAGTACTGCCGCGGCGCGATCGGACGCAGCGCGTCGACGAGCTGCTGCGCCGTGATCGGTCGCTCGGCCTCGCGCAGCACGTCCAGGACGTGCGCGTCCTGTACCAACTCGGCAGGCGCGCCGGTCGCCTCGATCAGCCGGGCGTCGACGTGCGCGAGCTCGACGTGCGTGGCGAGCGCCTGACGGAGGGTCATCGCGCCGGTGCCGCGCGAGGACTCGTGCACGACCCCGCGCAGAGCGACCTTCGCCTCCGGATCGCACGACGCCGCCTCGAGGACTGCGCTCACCAGCGTCGCGTCGTTCTCCGGCCAGATCCCGAGCGAGTCGCCGACCTCGTAGGGCAGCGCGCCGAGCGAGAGCTCGACGTGGATCGTCTCCTTGCTCGACCAGGGCGACGAGAGCCGGCGCGTGCGCAGGACCCTCGCGACCACCGGGTTCCTGCGCGTGCCGGGCGCGGCCTCGTGGTGCTCGATCTTCGGCCCCTCGACGGGGATGACCGACGCGGTCGTCGTGGCGTCGCGCGCGCCGAGCTCCCGCAGCGCGACGAGCACTCTGTCGAGCCACGCCGCGTACGGCTTCTCGTAGTCGACGTCGCAGTCCTGACGCTCGGTCAGCCTCGTCGCCTCGAGCTCCGCGAGGCGCGCGTCGAACGCCTTGCCGGCCTGGCAGAAGTAGTCGTACGTGCGGTCGCCGAGCGCGCACACCGCGTAGCGCAGGTGCGGCATCGGCGGCGCCTTGCGCATCACCCACGCGTGGAGCGCCTCGGCGTTCGACGGAGGATCGCCGTTTCCGTAGGTGCTCGTGATGATGAGCAGCGTACGGACCTCGGCGAGCTTCTCCGGCGCGAAGTCGCCCATGTCGACGACCACCGCGCTGAACCCCGCGCCCTTCAGCGCGCGCCCGGTGCGGTCGGCGAGGTCGGCGGAGTTGTTGGACTCGGTGCCGAAGAGGACGTGGATCGGGTGCATCGCGCGAGCCCGGTCAGGAGACCTTCGCCCAGCGATCGAGCTGCCGCTCGATGCGGACGAAGACCTCGGAGATCGTCTCTTCGTCGGGGAGCAGCGTCAGTCGGAAGTGGTTGGTGTAGGGGACGTTGAAGCTCGACCCCGGCACCACCAGCACGTGCTCGCGCTCGAGCAGCTCCATCGCGAAGCGCGCGTCGTCGAACTCGGGGAGCAGCGCGCGGCCCTTGGCCGAGACGCCGGGGAACGCGTAGAGCGCGCCCTTGGGCACGACGCACTCGAGGTACTTCGACTGCTCGACGCCCCGGATGAGCGCGCGACGCTGGCGGCCGAGGCGGCCGCTCTCGGCGGTCAGCTCGTGGATGCTCTGCACGCCGCCGAGCGCGGTCTGCACCGCGAACTGGCCGGGCACGTTGGCGCACAAGCGCAGCGACGCGAGCAGCTCGAGCGCCTCGAGGTAGTCGGTCGCGTGGGCCTTTTTGCCGCTGAAGTACACCCAGCCGGTGCGGAACCCACACGCGCGATAGACCTTCGACAGGCCGCCGAACGTCGCGCACAGCGTGCCCTCGCACATCGTGGCGACCGGGACGTGCTCGGCGCCGTCGTACAGGATGCGGTCGTAGATCTCGTCGGAGAGCAGGACGATGCGGTGCTCCTCGGCGAGGCGCACCAGGCGCTGCAGGACCTCGCGCGGATAGACGGCGCCGGTCGGGTTGTTCGGGTTGATGAGCGTAAGCGCGCGCGTGCGCGGCCCGATCAGCTTCGCGATCTCGTCGGGATCGGGGACGAAGCGGTTCTCCGGGCGACAGGCGTAGTGGACCGCTCGGCCTCCGGCGAGCGTCACGGCCGCCGTCCACAACGGGTAGTCGGGCGCGGGGACGAGCACCTCGTCGTCGCGCTCCAACAGCGCCTCCATGCACATGAGGATCAGCTCGGAGACGCCGTTGCCCATGAACACGTCGTCGGCGGTCACGCCGCGGATGCCGCGCGCCTGCGTCTCCATCACCACCGCCTCGCGCGCGGGGAAGATGCCCTTCTGGTGCGAGTAGCCCTCGGCCTGCGCGAGGTTCTCGATGATCGCGAGGCGCATGGTCTCGGGCGTGCGGAACCCGAACTGCGCGGGGTTGCCGATGTTCAGCTTGAGGATCTCGTAGCCCTGTCGCTCGAGCTCGTGCGCGCGGCGGGCGAGCGGGCCGCGGATTTCGTAGCGGACGCCTTGGAGGTGGTGGGCGCGGCGGAGGGGCTGGGACATCGGTGCCCCGGCCGCTTAGCTCCGGGCCGCTTGGGCGAACAGTGGCCCAGCCTGTGCCCCCGGGCTGAAGCCCTGACCATTGGTCTCATCCGGCGCCTTAATTCTGCAGCGCCAGCATTCTCGCTGCTGGGCCGAGCTCTTGGAGCCCGCGCCGGATGTTGACCGCGCCTGGCGGGCCGCCGGAGGACTTGCCGGTGTAGCCGCCGAGTTCGGCGATCCAAAGCGTCGCCTGCCCGATTGTCGGC
>JACPFM010000199.1 GCA_016182965.1 Deltaproteobacteria bacterium
GACCACCATTACCTCCTCCGCAAGCTGCGATTCGCTGTCGCCAATCCACTCCGGTCGCGCGGCGGCCGCGCGGCGTTCATGCAGCTCGGTCAGGCGGCGTGAGAGTCATGCCGCGCCAGCCCGAGAACCGGCGAAGAGCCGAAATTCGACGACTGCGCCATGCCACGTCGGCGTCGGCTTCGCCGCGCTTGCATATGCGAGAAACAGCTTCGCGTCATCGACGAAGGGGAGAAGGAATGCTGATCCCCGCGCACCCAAGGAACACGCAGGATCGGCCTCGGTGGCGACGCGCACCGACCCGTCATCCACGCGGATCAACTCCACGGCGATTCGTCCGGGGCGACCGCTCTCCAACCTCAAATACACGCGATCCTCGTTTACGCCGCCGACCGCTGATCCTGCCTGAACTCCCATGTAGCCGGCGCGCGCGGCGACCATCTCGGCGCAGCCCGTTCCGCAGGAAGTCCAGGTGCGAGGCATCTCGCTCGCAACCGACAGCACGGCGAACGCACAACGAGAGAACGGAACGTTCGCGTCGATGACGACGGTCTCCGAGGGTTCGGTGTCGAATGCGGCAGAGTCGACGGCCTCCGACGTCTCGGGAAGGGTGGCGCTGTCAGCTGCTTGATTGTTCGTAGGCGTCGAACCCGCGCACGTCGTAGTTGCGCATCCGGTCAGCGCGACGACCGCGCCTAGAACCCAACGCACGGGCCGCCACCGGTGAAGTCTGCGGGCGTAAGCGTTACCGCCTGCGGCAGTCCCGCAAGTCGCAGAGGCACCACCACGTGATCGGCGACACGGAATGGGTTCTCCATGATTTCGCCGGTTCCGCGAGCCCAGCCTCGCCAATCCACGATGCCGAGGAACGGCAATGCGAAGCGAACCCCGTCCCATGCGTTTCCCGGACGCTGCCCGAACATCACGAACGTGCCGTCCGGCATGACGGTCAGCGCGATCCTGCTGTACGCTCCGGTCACCGGCGCGGCGAAGGCGATGCGCTGGAACCGGCGATCGACATCGACCTCAATGAAGCGACGGTGCGTCTTCTTGCCAATCGTTACCTCATCAGCAACGATAATCCGGCGTGTGGCCACGTCGTAGGTCGCGGCGAGAATGGTACCGAGCGGCTGCTCGTCGACGCTCCAGGTGTTCGTCAGGCCTGGTGGTAGTGGCGGCGGAGGCGTGATGATCCGCTGCCACTCACCCGTCATTAGATCGTACCGCGACACATCTCCGATCGAAGAGCCAAAGGCCTTGCCCCCGATGACGAAGACAGCTTGCTCGGTCATCGAGTAGAGGAACGGCGGAGCGCTTCGAGGTCGCGGTCGATTCGCGGAGGAACGAATGGAACGCGGCGGCATCTTCAGCGCGCCGACCGCGACGAGTGCGTCGGTTTCACGTTCGGGAGCAGCGGTCTGATCACGCAGATTGCCGAGGCGCAGAACCCCGTCGACCATCGTTGCGGGCACGATTCCGGCCTGGGGATCCCAGTCCACTGGAACGGCGACCAGAGGCGCGCCCGATAGCGGAAGGCTCGTCTCGACTGGTGTGATCCAGTTGGCAACGCCCGCGGCGAGGACCTGCCGAATGCGCGGATCGATGGCGGAAGTGACATCGAGGTCACCGCCATCGAGGCGCTGTGCGACGACAACTCCGCCGGGTCGCGCAACAAGACGCGAGATCGAGGTAACGTAACCCGGCGGCGTCGGGTCGGGACCATCCGGCGGGGGCGCCCAGATCGGGTCGCGAAGGATGCCGCGGAGGTCGGCTCGGAAGATGGGCCCACAGAAACTGCAGTCCTTGCCCGCGTCCGGAAGCCTGCCGACGATCTCATCGAGCCGCGACTTCGCAGGCGTGACGACGTACTCGTAGTGCTGCCGAAGGTCGCCTGCCGCATCAGCATCTCGATTCGGTAGAAGCGACACTGCCGGATCAACGCGACTCCAGAAGACACCGACGGTCCGCAGCTTCCCGCCCTTGTCAGCTTGAAGCCCAATCGCTCCGCGTCGACCGAGTGGTACCAAGCGACCGTTTCAAGCCTCCCGACGCGGAAATCGTCTCCCCCAAACTCTGCGAAATGATCTGGGTGCAGTCCTACGAACTTGCTCTCTGCGTACCTGAAGAGGCGCGCGGGGAGTTCGGTGCCATGAGCTGTCATGGGCGGCAGAGTGGCCAAATCAACGGTCGCGAGCTTGTACCCGACAGTAACGTCCTTCCAGATCCTCTGGGGAAGGTAATCGCTCGGCCTCACGGCGCACTTCGTGATGCGCAGACACTTCTCCTTTGAGAGTTCAATGCCGGTCAGTGCATCGGTGCAGCTGCAGTAGCGAAAGCCCACACCGGCGGAGGCCACGCGGCCAGTGCCATCGTCACCGAGCGTCTTCGACGCGACCATCATCGTCGCGGTGTCGGCATCGTATTTGACACCGCCCGCCCCGCTCATCACGACCTTCGAGACGTATTGAGGGACAGCCTCGCAGCCATCGCCCATCGGGACGACGCCAAGGCTGTCCTCGGCGTGGTGATTGGAGTTAGCCTCCAGTGCCGAGAATGGGCAGCTATCGCAAACACTGCCCAACCGGTCACCGTCGGGATCGTCGAGTTGCACCGAGCAGCGACCCGGCCGCATATTGGCGCTGGCTGCGCGGGCGCAGCGGGCACTCACCGAACCGGCGCAGTTCGCATCCGTCAAGCACACGCTCGCGGGCGCGCCTCCGGTGTCAGCGCAGGTTCCGTAACCACCGACGCGAGGGCCTGCGGCTCCACCGAACCCCCAGCCAATACACTTACCGAGCGACTTCTTGGTGCCGTCTTTCAGCGTGACGAAGCAGACGTCGTCGGAGAAGCAGGGCTTGTAGCCGTTCTTCGTCATTGGGCAGTTGTCGCACTTGTCGCCGATGCCGTCCCCATCAGTATCGGTGTTATCCGTCCAGAATGCACAGGGATCGCAGACGTCGCCGAGGCCGTCTTTGTCACTGTCGGTCTGATCCTGATTGGGTATTTCAGCGCAGTTGTCGCATGCGTCGGGGATCCCGTCTTTATCGCGATCCGGGCCATTTGCGACGCCATCGCACTCGCCCATGAAGTTGCCGTTGTTGTCCTTGATATTCTCCTCGATCCACGCTGCGTTGTGCGCGGAGTCGAGCGCCGGCCACATGGCCCCGACGCTCCAGGGCACATCCCAAGTGATGAAGCTCAGGACCCCGCACAACTGGCCGCCGGGACGCGAGACAAGCGGGCCTCCCAAGTCTCCCTCGACCGGTCCCGGATACTTCAGGTAGCTCCAGCTCTGGTAGAAGAGGTTCTCTTCGTCGCGGATAGCGCACGCAGGATCGAAAGCGAGACCCAGAATGCCCGGCGTCGCGCACGCCCGAGCGACTCCGTCAGTGCTGTTGAAGTTGCGGAAGTCGCCTGGGTCCTTGCAGGCGTAGCCCGGGAGGTGCGTGCGGCTGTAGCCGATGATCGTCGCGTCAAACGAATCGCTGCACGACGGCGTTCCGAGGACGCGAGGCGGGTGCTTCGGGACTAGGCTGTATAGGGCTGGGATCTCCGTCACTCGCTGATCAAGCCGTACCAGTGCGATATCGGCCGCGACGTAGGCACGAGACTTCTCTTCCGGTCCCGGTATGCGCAAGCGAACGGGATTCGGAGCCAGCCCGGGCAGCTTCGCGTCGTACGTATGCCAAACCCGCGGTCCTTCGCTCGGGTCGCTGTTGAAAACGAGCTTCATGTCCTTTTCGACCACGCGCTGTGCGGGATCAGCGTCGGTCACGCAATGATTTGCGGTGAGCGCCAGACCGGCGTTACCAGCACTGCTGTGCATACTCCTTTCGGAGTCACCAAGTACGGCGCGAAATCGAGGGCGTTGGACGTGTCCGGAGCGCCGCCGCAGTTCATCGCCTGGCTCTGGGTGCCGAGGTCGCCCTCGCGGCTGTCAGCGTGCCCGACCGTGCAACCGACGCTGATCAAGAACAGGCCGCCGACGATGCTGACTCTGCGCATGGCACGCTCCCTTGCGCGAAATTCGTACCAGCGCTGCGGACCGCGAATCAACAGCGGCTGTGCCGTACGCGACGAAGGTCAGGAACGTATCCGTCCTGGCCATCCACCGACCGTATGTGACGCGTGCTCACGAGGGCGCCCAGGCGGCATCGTTGGCGTTCGCGAACGGCGACCGGTGACGTGGCTGTCGGGCGCGATGCGATCGGCGCCGTCGTCGCGCCACACCGGACGGAACATGATGGCGACCCGCGCGTCGGCCCGGGCCACCTTCGGGATGGCGTGCTGGAAGGTGCGCTGGCAGGTGCCGCCCATCACGCAGAGATCTCCCCACCCGAGCGCGAGCCCGATCGACGCGCCACCGCCGGTGGGACGCAGCAGGAACTTCCGCGGCGCCCCGACCGAGACCGTCGCGACCAGCGCCTCCCGCATCCGGCGCGCGACGTAGTCGCCGTGCCACGCCACGCTGTCGCGCCCGTCGCGGTAGAGGGCGAGGCTGATGCGCTCGAACGCCGTCCCGTACTGCGCGTCGAGCGCGCGTCGCATCGCGGCGATCGGCGCGGTCGAGGCGCCGCGCGCGGGCGGCGATCCGAAGAGCCGCGGGACGTCGACCACGCGGTCGTACATCTGCCGCTCATCGGCGCGCCACTGCGTCTCGCGCAGCAGCAGGTCGAGCATCCTCTCGTGTCCGCGCAGCCAGCCGCGCGCGACGTCGAGCCACGCGCCTGCTCCGAGCTCGATGCGCTCGAGCGCGCCGAACGACGCGTCGACGGCCGGCTCCTCGCGGCCGAACAGCGACAGTTGAGCCGACCCCATCTGCACCGCGGGATCGTAGCGGCGCCCTGCAGCATCGCGAGCGCGGGCGCGCTCGCCTCTGCTATAGGGTGGATCCGTGGACTCGCTGGTGGCCGCGGTCGATCGCGCGCTGGTCGCGCATCGCTTCCGCTTCGCGGACGAGCGAGAGCTGCAGGCGGGCATCGATCAGGTGCTGCGCGCGGCCGGGCTGTCGGTGGCGCGCGAGGCGTCGCTCGGCGACGCCGGCACGATCGATTTCCTCGTGTCTCCAGGCCCGTCCGGCGAGGCCGGCGGGCTCGGCGTCGAGGTGAAGACGCGCGGGTCGCGCGCCGATCTCGTCCGGCAGCTGCACCGGTACCTCCAGCATCCTTCGCTGTCGGCCGTCCTCGTGGTCACGACCCGCGCGGCGCTCGGGCGGATCCCGCCGTCGATGTGCGAAAAGCCCGTCTTCGTGCACCACCTCGTGTCGGGGGCGTTCTGACGTGTCGCGCACCTTCGGCACCGTCCGCCTGACGCGCGGAACCTGGGAGGTCGAGGCCGAGCCGCACGTGGCCGTCCGCTTCAAGCGCGTGTTCGGCAAGGTGGCCATCGGCGCGCGCGGCGCGATGCGCATCGGTGACACCGAGGAGAACGCGCGCGACCTCGCGTGGTTCCTCGATCGCTACCCGATGGACGTGCCCGATCGCAAGCACCTCGAGCGGCGCGCGATGCAGCACCGCGCGCGGATCGAGGCGATCGAGGGGCTGGTCAGCGGCCGCTACGATCCGCCGGAGTTCGCGCTGTCACGGGCGCCGCGGCGCTACCAGCGCATCGCCGCCGAGGTGATCCTCCGCGGCGGCAGCCTCCTCGTCGCCGACGACGTCGGGCTCGGGAAGACCGCCACGGCGATCTGCACCTTCACCGACGGCCGCACGTTGCCCGCGCTCGTCGTCACGCTGGCGCACCTGCCGCGCCAGTGGGAGCAGGAGATCCAGACCTTCGCCCCGGCGCTCCGCACCCACGTCGTCAAGCGCGCGCAGCCCTACGAGCTGCGCGGCAAGGACGGCCGCCTGCCGGACGTGATCATCACGAACTACCACAAGCTGCACGGCTGGCAGGACGTGCTCTCGTCGATCGTGCGCAGCGTCGTGTTCGACGAGGCGCAGGAGCTCCGCCACCGCGGCAGCGCGAAGTACCAGGCCGCGTCGCGCGTCGCCCGCGCGGCGAATTTCCGGAGCGGCCTCAGCGCGACGCCGATCTACAACTTCGGCGGCGAGATCTACAACGTGCTCGACGCGCTGCGCCCCGGGTGCCTCGGCAACCACGAGGAGTTCCTGCGCGAGTGGTGCGACGAGGACGCCGGCTCCGGCTCGCCGCGCATCGCCGATCCACGCGCGTTCGGCACGTGGGCGCGCGAGCAGGGGCTGATCCTGCGGCGCACGCGCAGCGAGGTCGGCCGCGAGCTGCCGCAGCTGATCAAGATCCCCCACCACGTCGACGCCGATCCGCACGTGCTCGATCGCATCGGCTCGTCGGCGGCGGAGCTTTCGAAGATGATCCTCGGCTTCTCCGGGATCACCACGCTCGCGGAGGCCGACCGCCGCGCGAAGTTCGAGGCGAGCGAGCGGCTCGACGCGATGCTTCGGCAGGCCACCGGCATCGCCAAGGCGGCGTTCGTCGCCGATTTCGTACGGCTGCTCGTCGAGTCGGGCGAGAAGGTCGTGCTCTTCGGGTGGCACCGCGAGGTCTACGCGCTGTGGCTCGATCGGCTCGCCGATCTGAGACCGGCGCTCTACTCGGGCAGCGAGTCTCCGACGCAAAAGGAGGAGTCGCGTCGGCGCTTCGTCGAGGGCGAGACGCCCATCCTCATCATGTCGCTGCGCGCGGGCGCCGGGCTCGACGGGCTGCAGGGCATCTGCCGCACGGTCGTGTTCGGCGAGCTCGACTGGTCGCCCGGCGTGCACGAGCAGTGCGTCGGCCGCGTGCACCGCGACGGCCAACGCGAGCCGGTCGCCGCGTACTTCCTCGTCGCCGAGCACGGATCCGATCCGGTGATCGCCGACGTGCTGCAGCTCAAGCGTCAGCAGGTCGACGGCGTGCGCGATCCGCTCGGCGCCATCGTCGAAGCGATCGAGCCGGCCGGCGATCGCGTGAAGAAGCTCGCCGAGAACTACCTGCGGCAGCGCGGCGCATCTGCCGCGCACGTCGGGCATCCCACGCAAGGAGCACCATGAGCTCTCAGAATTCGCGTAGCTCGAGCTCTCAGAATTCGCGTAGCTCGCGCTACGACGCCGTCGCCCTGTTGCGCATCCCCGAATGGGAGCCGCCCGAGGAGCTCGACATCCGCGAGCTCGACGACGGCGTGCTGCTGTTCCTCGACGTGCCGTTCGACTCCGACCAGGACGAGCTGCTCGACGCCGTCGAGGCGGCGATCGGCGACTTCTTGTACGAGCAGGACGACGACCGCGGCGTGTTCTTCTTCCCGGACGCGACCGAGCCCGAGGGGGTCGAGACCTACGACGGCGTGATCGCCGCGGTCGCCGAGGCAGGGAAGTGGGCGTCGCTCGACGCGCCGGCGGGCGTCACGCCGGAGGCGCTCCTCGGCAACGCCGACGCCCTCATGGGGCAGCTCTTCGAGGCGATGGGCGCCGGCAGCGCCGACGACATCGTCCGCGCGATGCGCGACGGCGATCAGGACGCGCTCAAGCTCGCGCAGATCCGCATGGCCGGCGCGCTGGAGCGCGCGGTGCAGGCGCCGGCGGAGGACGAGGAGCCGGAGAAGCCGAAGAAGTAGGAGACTTCCCCCGGCCTGAAGGCGCCTGAAGGCCGGGGGCAAAATCACAGAAGATCCTCAGTGCGCCAGCTTCCGGTACTTGATCCGGTGCGGCTGGTCGGCGTCCTTGCCGAGGCGGCGGTGACGGTCCTCTTCGTACTGCTGGTAGTTGCCCTCGAACCACACCACCTTGCTGTCGCCCTCGAAGGCCAGGATGTGGGTGGCGACGCGGTCGAGGAACCAGCGATCGTGGCTGATGATCACCGCGCACCCGGGGAAGGCGAGGAGCGCGTCTTCGAGCGCGCGCAGCGTCTCGACGTCGAGGTCGTTGGTGGGCTCGTCGAGGAGCAGGAGGTTGCCGCCCTCCTTCAGCAGCTTGGCCATGTGCACGCGGTTGCGCTCGCCGCCCGACAGGCCGCCGACCTTCTTCTGCTGATCGCTGCCGCGGAAGTTGAACCAGGCGCAGTACGCGCGTGAGCTGATCTCGCGCTTGCCGAGCTCGATGGTCTCCTCGCCGCCGCTGATCTCCTGGAACACGCTCTTGTTCGGGTCGAGCGCCTCACGGCTCTGATCGACGTAGGAGACCTGCACCGTCTCGCCGACGACGAGCTTCCCGCCGTCGGGCTTCTCCTGCCCGGTGATCATGCGGAACAGCGTGGTCTTGCCGGCGCCGTTCGGCCCGATGACGCCGACGATGCCCGAGCGCGGGAGCCGGAACGACAGGTTGTCGAACAGGAGCTTGTCGCCGAACGACTTCGACAGGCCCTCGGCCTCGATGACCACGTCGCCGAGCCGCGGGCCGGGCGGGATCGAGATCTCGGTCGGATCGCCCGTCCCCTTGTTCGCCTTCTGCAACAGGTCTTCGTATGCGGCGAGGCGGGCCTTGCTCTTGGCCTGGCGCGCGCGCGGCGACTGCCGGACCCACTCGAGCTCCATCTTGAGCTTCCGCTGCCGCGCCGACTCCTGCTTCTCCTCCTGCGCGAGGCGCGCCTGCTTCTGATCGAGCCACGCCGAGTAGTTCCCCTTGAACGGGTAGCCGTGGCCGCGATCGAGCTCGAGGATCCACTGCGCGGCGTTGTCGAGGAAGTAGCGGTCGTGGGTGACCGCCACGACGGTGCCCGGATACTCGTGGAGGAACCGCTCGAGCCAGGCGACCGACTCCGCGTCGAGGTGGTTGGTCGGCTCGTCGAGGAGCAGCATGTCGGGGCGCTCGAGGAGCACGCGGCAGAGCGCGACGCGGCGCTTCTCGCCGCCGGAGAGGTTCTTGATCTCCGCCTCGGGCGGCGGCAGGCGCAGTGCGTCCATCGCGATGTCGACCGTGCGATCGAGCTCCCACAGGTTGGCCGCGTCGATCTTGTCCTGGAGCTTGCCCTGCTCCTCGAGGACCTTGTTCATCTCGTCGTCGTCGAGCTCCTCGCCGAGCTTCGCCGACAGCTCCTCGAACGCGGTGAGCAGCGCGCGCTGCTCGCGGACCGCGTGCTCCACCGCCTCGCGCACGGTCTTGACGTTCCCGAGCTCGGGCTCCTGCGCGAAGTAGCCGATCTTCGTGCCCGGGTGCGGCTTGGCCTCCCCTGCGAAGGTCGTGTCGACGCCTGCCATGATTTTCAGCAGGGAGCTCTTGCCCGAACCGTTCGCGCCGAGGACGCCGATCTTCGCGCCGGGGTAGAAGGCCAGGTAGATGTTCTGCAGGACCTTCTTGTCCGGCGGATGGACCTTGGTGACGTCCTGCATCGTGAAGATGAACTCGGGCATTCGCGCCTCATAGTCGCGATCACGCGCCGCTGCACCGGGGGGACCGAGGGCGGCCGTCGCCGGGTGGGCGACCGCGACGATGACTGGTGGCGCCGCGCATCGCGAGTCGGCACGAGCGCTCTGTGCATCCCGGACGCACTCGACACGACCGAGTGCGAGCTCTGCGGAGCTGCAAAAAAAGTGAGTTTGATGTCGACCCGGGCTGATGATCGCGCGAAGGTTGGACGTAGATCCTGGGGCGCGGTGGGGAGCTCGCGGAAGGGACGGAGTGCACGATGTCGCATGCGCGGTTCGTTCGAGGCTCGCAGCCCACGGTGGCGACCAACCCTCACTCGGTCGACGGTCGTGATCTCCACGAACGCCGACGTCGCGGCGCGCACCCTCGCACGCTGATCGCGCGCGGGCGCCCGGCGGCCCTGCGCAGCAAGAAGACCTTCACGCCGAAGCCGCTCCCGTACTCGCCGCGCCTCGCGTCGATGCACGACTTCGGCGACGGCCGCGTCGCGCTCGAGTTCGAAGGGCCGT
Source organism: Deltaproteobacteria bacterium (assembly GCA_016182965.1). Lineage (GTDB taxonomy): Bacteria > Myxococcota_A > Polyangia > Polyangiales > JADJMO01 > JALHOE01. The sequence continues at coordinate 9,824 of JACPFM010000199.1, forward strand.
CGCTCGACCTGATGCTCTACCACGATGGCGGCGTCACCATCGCGGAGTGGGTCACCATCGACGGCGAGCTGATCGGACTGATCCCCGTCGGCGAGTGCTGATCGCGTGACGGAGCTTCGTCACGTCGGCGACGACGGCGACGAGCCCCGCTGCGCGGTGTGCGGCGGGCCGGCCGCGGGACCGTGCGCCTCCTGTCGTCGCTTCGTGTGCGGCGACTGCAGCGTGCTCACGGAAGGCGGCGTGGAGCTGTGGGCTATCTGCGTCCGCTGCGATCGGCGCAAGGGCCGCTCGCTACGCGGGGGCTGGGGCCTCGTAGCGCTGTGGTTGGTCGGGTTACTGGTCGCGCTCGCCCTGTTCGCCGGCGCCAGTCTCTGGCTGCTCGGCTGAGGGGATCGATCTGGCACACGGCACGACAGCCGTGTCCGTGCCGGCGTTGACGATCGAGCGACGAGATCGTGACGGATCGAGCCACCTCGCCACAAACGTCCGGTACATGCACGGCCGATCGTTGCAGTGTCGCCGCACGAACGGGTGGGCGTGGGTGCGACCGGAATGCGATCTGGTCGCGAGATTTGTTGGCGCGCAGCGACGCGTTGCGCTTCGATTCCCGTCCCCGCGCGGAAGGCCGACGGCCTCGCATGCTCCGTGCAGTGGGTCCGTCGCCCCGCGTGCGGCGGGTCCGTCGCGGTGTCGTGGGCTCGTCGTCGCGCAGCAGTCGTTCAGCGGAGTCGTTCTCGGAGGAGTGATGGCCAAGTCGAAGGCTCGCAAGAAGGGACGCAACCACAAGGCAGGGACGCGCGTCGACTCGACGGCCGGCGTCGCGTTGCCGATCGGGTCGCCGTCCGAGCCGCCGCCGAGCAGCGAGGCGTTCGCGAGCGACGAGGGCTGCGATTCGATCCCGCCGGAGGCCGACGAAGCGAACGCGCACGCGAACGCGAACGCGGAAGCGAACGCGGAGGCGAACGCGGACGCGGACGCGCACGCGAACGCGAACGCGAACGCGAACGCGGAAGCGAACGCGGAAGCGAACGCGGACGCGAAGGCGGACGCGGAAGCGAACGCGAAGGTGGACGCGGAGGCGGACGAAGAAGCGAAGGCGCACGCGGACGCGAAGACGGGGGCGAGGTCGGAGGCGAAGGGCGACCACGTGACCGACGAGTCCGGGGAGTTCGCGAGCTTCTTCGCGAAGCCGGAAGAGGAAATCCACGACGAGCACGCGCGCGCCGAGGCCGCGCTCGAGGAGGATCACGTCGTGGTCCCGCGCAGGCCGGTGAATCGGCGCACGCGCCAGTTCGCGATCGGCTTCGTCGGCGTCTTCGCGGCGATCGGGATGGCCGGCGCGGTCATGCGCAGGGCGACTCCACGCGCGGAGGCCGCCGCGGTCGTCCAGCCGGCCCCGCAGCGGCAAGCCGCGGCGCCTCCGCCTGTCGCCGCGCCTGTCGCGGCGCCTGCGCCCCTACCGCCGAGCGCGCCCGCTGTGGTGTCCCCGCCCGAGCCGGCGACGACCGCCGCGCCCGCCGCGCCGCCGAGCGCGACGCAGGTCGCGAGCGCGGCGCCCGTCGCGAGCGCTCCGCCTGTCGCGAGCGCCGCGCCGGTCGCGAGCGCGGCCGCGGCGCCTGCCGACGACGACAACCTCACGGGCGGCCAGCTCCTTTCGCAGGCTCGCGCGGCGATCGCGGCGAACGCCGCGTCCAAGGCCGCGGCCCTCGCCAAGAAGGCGATCGCCAAAGGGGCGGGCGGGAGCGCGTACTACGTCCTCGGCGCCGCCTACCACACGATGGGCGCCGTCGGCGCCGCCAAGAGCGCGTACGGCTCGTGCGCCAAGAGCGGCTGCCCCGAGGCCGGCGAGTGTGCCTCGCTCCTCGAAGGAATGTGATCCACACTTCCGGTCGTGCGGGCGATCGTTCGCGCGTCGGTGCTCGGTCTCGCGGCCGCCGTAGCGGCGTGCGGCGTTCAGTACGATCCGAAGACGGCCACCTTCTACCAGGGCAAGCGGGGCGGGCTCGTCATGACGCCCAACGGCCCGGTGTTCCACGAGTCGGCCGACGTCCCCGAGCGCGTCGTGTTCCGTGATCCGGAGGAGGCCTGGCGCGCGCCCATCGGCTTCATCCTCCCGAAGAGCGGCAAGTTCACGCAGACGAGCACGCCGATCACGATCGCCTCGCAGGGCATCGTCATCGTGCTGCGCTCGAGCGACACGCTCATTCCGTCCTGGGGCGGCGAGATCCTTCTGCGCGTCGACGTGCACGCGACGGCGGCGCCCGGCACCACGCGCGACGGCGAGCGGGTCGCGATCATCGTCGACGACGCCTCGGAGAGCGTGGGCGCCGTCCTCGACGCGGCGATGGCCCGGCTCGGCGCGCGCGATCTGATCACCATCGTCGACGCGCGCGGCGCGCGCACGCTGGTCCCGGCCATCCCGGCCACGCATCGCTCCCTGGCCCTCGCCGCGGCCGCGCACCGACTGTCGCGCGACGGCACGCGCGACCTGCCCGGCGCGCTCGCGGTGGCCCGCAAGACGCTGGGAACGACCGGCACGCGCCGTGTGCTCATCCTCTCACGCGTGGCCAAGGCGCCGTCGATCGACGGCGTCTCGACGGCCGTCGTCGATCCCACCCGCGAAGACGCGGCCGAGGCGGTGCAGGCGTTCCTCCCGCCGGTCGGGCCGGTGACCTTCCGCGATCTGACCCTCACCTTCGACAGCGTGCCAGCGCCGTCGCGGGTGCTCGAGTCGTCGGGCGGCGAGAACATCTGGACGCTCGACGGCTCCGATCTCCGCCTCGGCGACGTCCGCGCCGGCGACGCGCGCTCGGAGATCCTCCGGGTCACCGTGCCGCCGTGGATCCCGGGCAAGAAGCTCACGTTGCACATGACCGGGCACGCCATCGACGCGACCTCGAGCAAGTCGCGGTGGCTCAACGCCGACGTGCACGGCATCTACGAGGACGACATCGAGCAGATCGCCGAGTCGCGCGCCGGAGACGTCATCGCCTACGCGTCGGCGCTGGCCACGCTGCACCGCCTGCACGCCGCGTTCGTCGGAGAGGGCGTCAACCGGGTGGGCGGTCTGCTCCCGCTCGCTCGCGCGCAAGCGCAGAGCCTGTCGCTGCTCGCCCGAGATTTCCCCGATCGCGGCTTCGCCGAAGACGCGGCCATCTTGCAGGCGATCCTCGACGTGGCGGCGCCTGAAGCGCCCTGACAACCCTACACGAGCATGGCATGCTACTGATCTGCCGCGATCTCACGGCAGGGAGGGCGGATTCGGTGCACGGTGCCACTGCACGAGCGGTCGAACCGGGAACGGAGCCGCGCGATCCGGTCGACGAGGCGCGGGCGCTGCGGGCGCTCGTGCGCTGTCTCGGCGAGATGACCGAAGCGTTCGCGGGAGACCGCTCGCAGTCGCAGGCGCTGAGCTGGTTCGTGCCCCGCGTGCCGGCCGCCCATCGCTTCCCCGACGAGGTCGCCGCGCGGATCACGCTCGACGGCGAGGTCTTCGAGAGCCCCGGGTTCCGCCGCACGATCTGCATGCACGCCGCGCCCGTCGTGGTCGGCGGCGAGATCGTCGGCGCCGTCGAGGTGAGCCGCGTGCGCGGCGACGTCGAGCTCCCGCCCGAGGCGTTCTTCCTCCCCGAGGAGGTCGAGCTGCTTCACGCGATGGCCAATCGGCTCGGGCTCAGGGCCACGCACATGCGCACCGCCGCCCGTCTCCGCCGAAGCGAGCAGCATTACCGCACGCTCTTCGGCTCGATGCTCGAGGCCATGGGCATCGTGGAGCTGCTCCGCGACGAGTCGGGGGCCGTCGTCGACTACCGCGTCGTCGAGGTGAACCCGAGCTTCGAGCGGCACACCGGCGTCGCGGCGGCGCGCGCGGTGGGGGCGATGGGGTCCGCGCTGTTCGGCGCCCCTTCGTACCTCTCCGATCTCTCCGGTGCGTCCGAGTCGCGGCAGGCGTCGTCCTTCACCCTGCACAGCGCGACGCTCGGCCGGACGTTCGCCGCCGCCGCGCTGCCTGTCGGCGAGGACCGCATCGCGCTCGTCCTCGAGGACGTCACGCTGCAGCGCCTCGCCGAGCAGGCGATGCTCGACCGCGGCGAGCTCGAGGATCGCCTCACCAAGATCGGGGCCAGCGTGCCCGGCGTGGTCTGTTCGTACCGCATGCGACCCGACGGCAGCGCGTGCATGCCGCTCTCGACCGAGACGGCCGACGATTTGTTCGGCATTCCGCGCGCGGCAATAGCCGAGGACGTCGGCCCGTTCTTCGCCAACTTCCACCCCGACGATCTGCCGGCCGTCACGCGCAGCATCGAGCAGTCCGCCCGCGACCTGACCGCGTGGCACGCGGTGTTCCGCTACCTGCACCCGCACAAGGGGCCGCGCTGGCTCGAGGGGCACTCCGTCCCGCAGCGGGAGTCCGACGGCGGGACGATCTGGCACGGCTTCGTGATGGACGTCACCGAGCGGAAGATCGCCGAGGCCGCGCGGCTGCGGATGGAGGAGCGACACCGCACCGTCATCGAGACGCTCGAGCACGTCGTGTTCTCGTTCGATCTGGGCGGGCGGGTGACCTTCGTCAGCGGGTCGGTGGTGCGCTATGGCTACGACCCGCACGAGGTGGTCGGGCAATCGTGGCGGCGCTTCGTTCATCCCGACGACCTGCCCGCGATCACGGCCTACCTTGAGCGGGTGGTCGCCGGCCACACCGAGCCGCACGAGTTCCGGGTGATCGATCGCGACGGCAAGGTTCGCTTCACCCGCGTCGCCAGCCGCGTCGCCGTCGAGGAGCCGCACGACGTCGGGATCACCGGCGTGCTCATCGATCTCACGCAACAGCGAGACGTCGAGGAGCAGCTCCGGCAGGCGCAGAAGATGGAAGCGGTCGGGCGCCTCGCCGGCGGCGTGGCGCACGACTTCAACAACCTGCTGACGGTGATCGGCTCGTACACCGAGCTGGTGCTCCGGGGGTACGCCCCCGACGACAAGCGCCACGCGGATCTGTCGCAGATCCGCGCCGCGACCGACCGCGCGGCGACGCTCGTGCGTCAGCTCCTGGCCTTCAGCCGCAAGCAGATCCTGCAGCCCGAGGTGCTCGACCTCGGCGAGGTCGTCTCGGGCACCGAGAAGATGCTGCGGCGCGTGATCGGCGAGGACGTCCAGCTGCGCGTCGCCGCAGAGCCCGGGCTGTGGCCGACGCGCGCCGACCGCGGCCAGATCGAGCAGGTGCTGATGAACCTCGCCGTCAACGCGCGCGACGCGATGCCCGACGGCGGCCGGCTGACGATCACCACCGGCAACGTCGTGTGCGATCCGTGCTGCGCCGCGCCCCAGTGCGCGAACCCCGGGCCGTACGTCGTGCTCTCGGTGTCCGACGACGGCTGCGGCATGGACGACGCGACGCGGGCGCGCGTCTTCGAGCCGTTCTTCACGACCAAGGGGCCGAGCAAGGGCACCGGGCTCGGTCTCGCGACCGTCTACGGGATCGTGACGCAGAGCGGAGGACACGTCACCGTCGCCAGCGAGCTCGGCAAGGGCACGACCTTCACCGTCTACCTGCCCCGACACGACGCGCCCGGCGCGGTCCCGAGCGTGCCGCGGCCGGTCGTCGCGACGGGCGGCAGCGAGACGATCCTCCTCGTCGAGGACGAGGAAGCCGTCCGCAAGGTCGCCTGCCGAATCCTCTCGTCCGCGGGGTTCGTCGTGCTCGCCGCCGAGAGCGGCGAGGACGCGCTCCGCATGTTCGAGCGGCACGCGGGCGAAGTGCGGGCCGTGATCACCGACGTGATCATGCCCGGCATGAGCGGTCGCGAGCTCGCCGACGAGATCCTCGCGCGCTCTCCCGCGACGAAGGTGTTGTTCATGTCGGGGTACTCCGACGACGTGATCGCGCGCGGCGGCGTCCTCGAGGCCGGGCGATCGTTCATCCAGAAGCCGTTCACCGCCGCCGCGCTGACGCGCAAGGTGCGCACGGTGCTCGACGGCCTCGCCGACGCCGCCGGGTGAGCCAAAAAAGAGGACCGGGCGGACCGTGAGGCCCGCCCGGCGTTCATCCTCGGACGCGGACCTCACGGTCCGCGCGCGGGATCACTTGTGGACGGTGGCGATCGCCGCGACCTTGCCCGGGCCGTGGCACATCAGGCAGGCCTCCTTGTTGGCCATCGCGGTGGAGCGCGGCTCGTAGAAGCTGCCGCCGTTGTCCTTCATGTGCGTGAGCGCGATCGGGCTGTCGTGGCACGACGAGCACGCGGTCGTGATCGGCGAGGTGACGAGCGTGGTGCCCTCGGCGTCGCACGGCGCGGTCAGCGAGCAGACGCACGGCGCGGTGCTGGTGCAGGTACACGGCGCGGTCGGCGTGCAGGCGACGCCGCCCTGCGTTCCGGTCGTGCGGGTGCCGCTGGTCTGGTTGCTGGTGCTGAACGCCTGACCGTAGTTGACGGTCTTGCTGACCCACGGGGGCGGCGTGCGCGGGTTGGTCGCGTAGCTGCCGGACGCCGAAGTGGACCACAGCAGGTTGGGCAACTGCGCCTTCGCGGCGGTCGAGCTGAAGTCGTACCCCCCAGGGACGTGGCACGCCTCGCAGTTCGCCAGGTTACCCGGGTAGGTGGCTTCCCAGGCCTTGATGCCGACGCCGTCGAGCTTCTCGTACCACCGGAACTCGTTGGTGCGCTTCGCGGCGGCGTGGATCGCGTGCACGAAGTTACTGGCGTTCACGATCCAACCCGTGTTGGCGCGGTTGGTGGTGTGGCAGAACGAGCACGTCGGGCCGTCGTTGCGCTGGCCCGAGTGGAAGCTCGGGTTCACGCCGAGGACGCCGTGGCAGGCGTTGCACTTCGCGTTGTCGACCATCGTGCGCCGCGCGGTGAAGTCGGTCGCCGCCTTCCACACGTTCGGTACCGGGACGAGGAGCCCGCCGATGCCGGTGGTCGCGCTGTACGAGTAGCCGGTGACGTTGGTCTGGACGAGGGGCGGCGTCGCGACGCCGTACGTGTACCCGATGCCGCCGGTGAGCATGGCAGCGCCGGTGGGGATCGTCACGCCGGTGAGCGTGAGCGTGTAGTAACCGGTCGTGGTGTCGCGCGTCAGCGTGCCGACGGAGCTGCCGGTCGCCGTGCCGTTCCACACCGCCTTGATCCACGCGCTGGCGCTGGCGTTGAAGTCCGCCGGCGCGGTGATGCCGTCCTGCGGGATCGAATAGGCGAAGTACGCGCTCGGCGAGCCGACGAAGTCGGTCATGAGCTCGGTCTTGGTGCCGGCCGCGTAGGTGCCGAAGTCGACGTCGGTGCCGTCCTTCTTGAACTTGAAGACGATCTTGGGGTTGCGCGTGGTCGCGTCGATCAGGACTTCCTTGACGTCCCAGGTGATCTTCGCGGCGCCCGTCGGGAGATAGCCGCCGGCGGCCGCGTTCCAGATGGTCGCCCGCGTGTTGAGGATGCAGGGAGCGGTCGTCGAGCACGTGCACGCCGCGGCCGTCGTGCAGCCGACCCAGGCGCCCGAGCTGTTGAGCTGGTTGCCGGAGGTCATGGTGCCGGTCGTGATGATCTCCGGCTTCGCGACGGCCTTGTGGGTCTTTTCGACCGAGTAGGCCGCGGTGCCCGCGTGGCAGGTCGCGCAGCCGGTGTCGTTCGTCGCCGATCCGCCGACGTGGGCAGCACGCCCGGCCGGAGCGCTGTCGAGGAAGCTCGTGCCGTCGTGGCAGGCGCCGCACGCGCGGCGGCTCGGCTGCGCCTTCCAGTTGTCGGCCTTGTCGACGCCGCGGTGGCACTTGGTGCAGTTGCGGATGTCCTGCGGGTAGGTCGTCTCGTACATGGCCTTGACGCCGGCGTACTCACCGCCGTGCAGCGTCAGGTGCTCGCCCATGTGGATCTTGTGGATGTACACCGGGATGTTGATCACGGCCTCGCCGTTGATCACGCTGGCCTTGCCGGTCCACGTCGCGCCGAGCGTGGTGCTCGCCGTCATCGCCGGCTCCGTCACCAACGTGCCGGTGCTGCTGAAGCGCTTCTGATCGTTGTGACACGCGACGCAGATGCGCACGTCGTGGAACGTGCCGCCGTGGAACCTGCCGGTCCCGCCCGCGGGCGCGCGGAAGCTGCCGTGGCACTCGGCGCACGACGCCGGATCGACCTTCTCGTTCTTGCCGGTCATGTCGACGCCCGTCGACGGGAGAACGTCGTAGGCGGTGTTGACAGGCGCGAACGGGTGGCCGCTCTTGTACATGACCACCGTGATGCGGTGGACCTTGTCGGCCTCGTACTTGGTGCCCGCGCTCGCTTCGACGTTGATGACCTTGGCGAAGCGGTACGTATACGTGCCGTCACCCTTGTCGGTGAGCTCGCCGTTCGTCGCGGCCGGCGTGCCGGTGGCGTCGGGGTACTCGTAGTACGAAGGCGCCGTCGTCGCGTTGGCGGCGAGGTAGCTGACCCACGTGTCATTCGCGCTGCCGTTCACGCCACCCGCGAGCTTCAGCACGTTGAGACGCCAGCCGATGCCGGCCTTCGAGTTGAGCGGCGACAGGTTCTTGATGCCGTTGCCCTTGCGGTCGGTGACCTTCATCGTAACGACCGGGCGTCCATCGGTCGGGAACTCGACCTTCGTGACCGTCAGTCGCGGATCGGACTCGGCCTTCTCGGTCGCGCTCATCAGCGCGTAGTCGGAGATGGCGTCGGAGACGGTCACCTTGGTGCCGTCGGTACACGTGATCGTGCGGGTGCCGTTGCCGTTGTCGACGACGCTGCACGAGGTGCCTGCCTCGCCCGCGGGGCCGGGGACGCCGGCCTCACCGGGGTCGCCAGGAACGCCGGCCTCGCCGGGATCGCCAGGCGCACCGGGTGTGCCGGGCTTCACGGTCGCGGTCGTACCGTCGGCGCAGGTGATCGTCGCGGTGCCGTCGGTGTTGTTGGTGACGGTGCACGAAGATCCAGCCGCTCCGGGCTCGCCGTTATCGCCGCTGCACGCACCGAGCGCCAACGCGAAGAGCGCCGCATTTCCACACAAGAACAAACCTGAATAACGATGCAAACGCATGGTGTTACCTCCCGCCCATGGTCGGGGCGTCGATCGATTGCGGCGCCTCCGCACCGCGCATCCAAGTGGTGGCGCTCAGTTGCGTCAACGCGGGAACTGCAGGAAATTCATAGGGTTTTCCTGGTTGCGCGCAGGTATTTCCGGTGTGCGCCTGCGCCGAGCCCGCCCGGCGACCGCCGTGATTGATCGATAACGCGGCAGATCATGCGTCGACGACCGCCCGCGCCGAATCCGCGAACACGCCGGAACTGCGCGTGTTATCGAACGATATCGCGCATGACCTGCACTGCGCAGTGCGGCATGCGCCACCTTGGAACGAATTTGCGAATGGCAGAGCGCGCCTGCGAATTCGATGTTTCGCGATTCCGTTGCGCGGGACCGTCGCGAATCAGGGAGCGCGAGAAGACCGCACGCTTCGAATTGCGTGTGATTCAGCGCGCGCGACGATTTCGCGACTCGAAATCGTGCGCCGAGATTTCGGCAGCCGGACGCGCGCCGAGACCTCGCGCCCTCGGGCGTGCGGCGATCGCTCAGGCTTCGGGCGCTTCGGGCTTCACCGAGCCGACCGCCTCGAGCGCGACGGGCCCGTGGATCTCGAGCACGCGGCGGGTCTTCGCTTCGTCGAGCTGTCCGCTGCGCAGCAGGCGGATCACCGCGCGCGGGACCGCGCGCTGCTGGGGCTGCGAGCTCGAGGGGAGATCGTCGTGGCGGCTCATGGGCTCGGCGCGAACCAAAACACGTTCGACCGGAGGCTGTCAACCGAGCCGCGTCGTCGCGCTGACGATCAACGCGGAGGCAGGAACGGCGCGGGCACCGCGCTCGGTCGCGCCGACGCCTGCACCTCGAGGTCCACCAGTCCGGCGCTCGCGTGGCGGAGCCGCGCCGAGAGCGCCTGCACCAGCGTCCAGAGGATCTTCACCGCGAGCACCGGATCGAGCCGCATCAGCCCGCCCATCTCGGACTGGCCGATCGCCAACACGTCGGTGCGGGTCAGCGCGCGGACGCTCGCCGACCGCGGCGCGTCGTCGACGAGGGACATCTCGCCGAAATGTCCGCCCGAGACCAGCTCGGCGATCTGCACGCCGTCGCGCTCCACCCCGACCTGGCCGTCGACGATGATGAAGATCTCCTGACCGGGATCTCCCTGTCGGACGATCACCGTGCCGGGCTCGTAGACGCGGCTCTGGGCGATCGAGAGCACGGCGACCTGCTCCTTGTAGGTGAGGTGGTGGAACAGCGGCAGGCTGCGCACGGCGTCGACGCGGGAGGTCACCCGCCTCGGATCGACCTCCTGCGCGCCGGCGCTCGACGCGCATCCGATGAGGATGACGCTGATGTTGTCTTCGCCGCCGCCGGCGTTCGCGAAGTCGATGAGCTGCTTCACCCCCGCCGCGGACGCCTCGCGGACGCGGGCCGGCACGTCGGGATCGCGCAGATAGCGGTGCAGGCCGTCGCTGCTCATGAGGATGCGATCGCCCTCCGCCAGATCGAAGAGCAGCGTGTCGACCTGCACCGACTGATGCGTGCCGAGCGCGCGGGTGAGCACGCCGCGCAGCGTGCTCTCTTCGGCGTCTTTCGGCGTGATGATCCCCGCCTCGACCTGCTGCGCGACGATCGTGTGGTCCTTGGTCAGCCGATAGCTCTGCCCGGCGCGCAGGAGGTGTACGCGCCCGTCGCCCACGTGGCCGAGGATCGCGCGGTCGCCGACGCGCACGAGGACGTCGACGGTGGTGCCCATGCCGCGCTTGGACGCGTCCTGCTGGCCGACCTGGAAGATGCGCTGACACGCGCTCTGGATCGCGCGCTCGACGACGCCGATCGCGGCGACCCGGGTGCTCTCGTCGGGCGCGTCGCGGAAGCGATCGAGGGTGGCGGTGTTCGCGTGCAGGTACTCGCGCACGGCGGTGACGGCCAGCTGCGACGCGGCGGCGCCGTTGCCGTGGCCGCCCATCCCGTCGGCGACGACGTAGACGCCGCGTTCTTCGTCGACGGCGATCGTGTCCTCGTTGACCTTCCTCTTGCGGCCGAGATCGACGAGACCGTGGGCGGAGAGCACGAGCGGCATGCGCCGAGCCTCGACCGGACCGACGGGCCCGGCAAGCGCGATCAGAGCGAGAGCGTCAGCGAAAGCCGCGCGAACGGGCCGCGTAGCGCTTCGGCGCCCCAGGCGAACCCCACCTCGGGCGTCAGCCAGAGGCGCGGCCACGCCTCCGTCGGATCGTCGTCCATCGCCGCGAACCACCACGACGCGCCGACGCTCGCCTGCAGCGCGAACACGGCACCTTCGTGCGGCCAGGCGACCCCGGGGCACGCGCGCACGAACCCGTAGCCGTCGCGGCCGCCCGGGTGCCAGCGCACCTCGACCGAAGCCGACACGCGGTGGACGAGGGCGCGTCGATCGTCGCCGGTGCCGCCGCCCCAACGCAGGCCGGGCGCGAAGGTCAGCGCGCGCACGATCGCAGCGGTGTGCGACACGCCCACGGCGACGTCGGCCGACGCGCGCTTCGCGTCGAGCAGCCACGCGCCGCCGCCGCCGACGTCGACGGCCGTGAAGCGCACGCGACGATCGGATCGCTTGGGAACGAACGTGGGTGGATCGAGCAGCTGCGCGGGCGCGGTGGAGGACACCAGCACCAGCAGCGCCAACAGGACGGCGTGCCACGGGAGCCGCACGTCCAGCAGCCTACCCTGGCGCTCAGGTGGGACGCTCAGGTGGGGCGCTCAGGTGGGGCGCTGAGGTGGGGCGCTGAGGTGGGGCGCTGAGGTGGGGCGCTCAGGTGGGTGCCGATGGCCAACGGCCGCGTGTTCGCGGCCACACTGACGCGGCGATCACGGGCGAAGCCCGGGTTACGCCCGCGGTGCGAGCGGTACGCGCCGGCCCTTTCAGGCGAGGTTTCGCGTGGTTGCGACGGCGCGTGAAAGATCGGGACGTCCCGCGCGTTAGCAACGTGACGGCAGGGCGTTGGATCCATCGGCGTCGCCGCGCGTATTGAAGCTCGAAGCGCTACGACCGTCGAACGGAACGACCCTTGCAGTTGTCCTTGTCACGAAAGCCGCCGTTCGCGGCGGATCGCAGTTCTCCCCGGAGTTTTCCCATGTCGCTCGCCCATGCTCGCGCTCTGTCCGATGCCCCGACGTCCGGGTTCTTCGCCCGCGTCACCGAGGTCGAGCGTGGCCCCTCCGCCGCGCTCGAGATCGCGGAGCGGGTGCGCCTCGGCGGCCGGATGATCGACCCGGGTCTCTATCGCGTGCGCGTCGACGAGGCGCGCGAGCGGGTCGTCCTCGAGAACGACGATCGCACCTACGCGCTCACCGCGTTCTTCCGCCGCGCCCGCGGGCCCGCGTCGTTCGCGATGAACACCTGGCTCGAGCACGGCGACGCCGGACGCACCTATATCGTCGTGCGCCTCGCGCGCGGGCTCGAGTGGTTCGCCTGATCTCGCCGGATCACGAGCGGAACAGCAGCCCGGTACACGCGGAGACGCTCCCGAACGAACCGATCAGCGCGCGCGGGAACAGCAGACCGAACCCCTCGCGGGGCCAGGCGGCGGCGATCGCGCGCGCGTCGGCGCGCCCCGTCCATCGACGCAGCCCGGTGACGTCCATCCACGCGCCGACCTGCAGCAGCCCGACCTCCGGTCCGCGCGAGAAGCGCGGCAGCAGCTGCATGTGGAGCTCGATCGCGTCGGTGAGCGCGGCGATGCGCGCGCGCTCGACGCCCTGATCGGCGAGGTGCAGCCGCAGCGCCCGGCTGGACGCCTCGGTGAAGGGCCGCGAGCGATCGGCGAACCGCGCGACGAGCCCGACGTCGTGGAACAGCGCGGCGAGCGCGAGCCCCTCCTCGTCGAACGCGAAGCGCTTCTTCTGCGCCCACGCGCGGCCGAGCAGGAAGGTGCGGATGCTGTGATGCAGCAGCGCTCTGGGCGCCGCCTGCTCCACGAGCGCGCGCGCCGAGGTCACCAGTCGGGTGTCGGGGAGGGCGAGGTCGGTCACGCGGACTCCTTCGGCAATGCCCAGCGATCGACGAGGCCGTGCATGACCGCGTTGCCGGCGTCGAACAGCTCGAAGGCGCGGGCGACCTTCGCCTGCATCATGGTGCCGGTGAGGTACGCGACGAACGCGACCGCGAGCCCGTCGGCCGGCGCCTCGGCCCGGAAGGCGCCGCGTGACTGCCCCTGCTCGACGATGCCCCGCACCACGGCGCGGAAGTCGCCGAAGCGCTCGGCGATGGTGGCGGCGAACTCCTCGTGCTGGTCGTCCATCTCCGTGGCGAGGTTGACGAAGATGCAGCCGCCATCGAAGGCGCGCCCGATGGCGTACATGCGGTAGGCCTCGAGCAGGGCGTGGAGCTGGTCGCGCGGATCGGCGAAGCGATGCACGTGCGCGAGGACCCGATCGAAGAAGACCTGCGTCGCGTGGTCGATCACGGCGCGACCGAGGTCCTCCTTCGACGTGAAGTGCGCATAGAAGCCGCCCTTGGTGAGCCTGGTCGCGGCGAGCACGTCGTCGACGGTCGTGTGGAAGTACCCCTTCCGCGAGACCAGCTGCGTCGCCGCGCGGACGATGCGTTCGCGGGTCGCGCGGGCCTTCTCGGTGCGGGGCTCGGTCGCCATGGATCGCGACAATACAGACCAGGTGGTCTGCTGGCGAGCCAAAATGAACCGACCGGTCGGTCGCGATGGTCGCTCGACTTCACTTCCCGCGCGGGTGATCGCGGAAGAACTTCATGACGATCTCGCCCCAGACGAAGGCGCTGTCGCCGGTGCACGCGAAGCCCAGGTACTGACCGGGCTCGGTCGCGGTGAGATCGTTGCTGCCCGGGAAGCAGTGGCCGCGGAGGAGCACCGAGCTCGCCTCGTACTCGAACTGGATGAACTCGAAGACCGTTCCGGCTGGGCTCTTGCGCCGGGTCCACCGGTGCTTCGCGTCCGCGGAGACGACGGACTCCGGACCGAGCTTCCAGGCGGCGACCGCGGCGTCCCTCTGCGCCGCGCCGTACGAGTACGCGATGACGGCGTCGCGGGTGCCGTGCATGTAGAGCACCGGCAGCTCGCGCGAGGGCACGTCGAGTCCGACGAAGGTGCAGCCCGTCCCGGCGGCGGCCGCGACCGAGGCGAAGAGCTCGGCCTGCCGGCACAGGAAGCGGGAGGTCATCATCCCGCCCTGCGAGAACCCGGTCATGTGCACGCGATCGCGATCGACGTCGTACGCCTCGATCGCGCTCTTCAGGAACGCGAGCACCTTCGTGTCGTCGACGGCCGGCGTCCACGACGAGCTCGGGGGCGCCGGGATCGCGTTGGGCTGCACGACGACGTAGCCGTACTTGCTCCCGAGCGCGCGCATCTCGGTGTTCTTGTCCTCGATCCGCGCGCTCATGGTCATGCCGTGCACGTCGAGCACGAGACCGCACGCGCCGCCCCCGGCGAGGCACGCGGCGGGGACGGTCACCTCGAACTGCAGGCCGTCGCACGAGAAGACCTTCGTGCCGGCGACGATCTCGGTGATGCAGCCCTTGGGACCGGTCGAGATGGTCTCCGGGCCTGCGTCGCCGGGGCCGGAGTCGGCGACCGGGCCGCCGTCGGCGCGCGCGTCGTCGGACGGGCTCGCATCGGACGGGCCTGCGTCGAACGTACCCGTATCGGCGGGCACGGCGGGCGCGGCGGCGGTCGCCCCGTCGCCGCACCCCGCGATCAGCACGCACGCCGACAGCCAACGCGACATCTCACGACCTCCGGACGGACCGCTCCGCGCCGACGACCGTACCGCGTGGCCGCGCCGACGGCACGTCGGAGGACCGACGCGCGGTCGTCTTGGCGATCGTCTACTTGGCGGAGGGCTTCGGCGGCGCGGCCGGGGGCGCGCCGCTCGCAGCGGGCTTGGCCGAGGCGGCCGGCGCCGCGGAGCCCGACGGCGCGCCCGACGCGGACGGCGGCGGCGCCTTCTTCTCGATCTTCATGAGCTCGACGTCGAACACGAGCATGCCGGCCGGCGCGCCCGGCTGCCCTTTGTAGGCGAGGTCCTGCGGGATCCAGAGGCGGCGCTTCTCGCCCTCGACCATCAGCCCGACGCCCTCGGTCCACCCGGGGATGACCATGTCGAGCTGGAACTTCGCCGCTTCGCCGCGCTCGACGCTCGAGTCGAACATCTTCCCGTCGGTGGTCCAGCCCGTGTAGTGCACCTCGACCTCGTCGGTCGCCTTCGGGTGGTCCTTGCCCTTGCCGGGCGTGAGCACCTTCGACGCGAGGCCGGACTTCTCCTTCTTCGCGTCGGCGGGCGGCGCGGCGACGTCGGCCGGCGCGGGGATCGGCTTCTTCATGTCGATCAGCTCGACGTCGAAGACGAGCATGCCGGCAGGACGACCCGGCTTGCCCTGGTAGGCGAGCGCCTGGGGGATCCACAGGCGGCGCTTCTCGCCGATGACCATCAGCTGCAGGCCCTCGGTCCAGCCGGCGATGACGCCGTTGAGCGGGATGGTCATGGGCTGGCCGCGCTGCACGCTCGAATCGAACATCTTCCCGTCGGTCGTCCAGCCCGTGTAGTGCACCTTCACCTTCGAGTCGGCCGTGGGGTGCTCGGTGCCGGTGCCCGGCTGCAGCACCTTGCTCGCGAGGCCGCTCGCGGTCTTGGTCGCGTCGGCGGGCGGCGCGGCGACGTCGGGCGGCGCGGGGATCTGCGGCCGCTCGGGCGTGGGCGCCGGCTGCGCCATCGTGGGCGAGGTCGTCGAGGGCTTCATCGGATCGGCCGGCTTGGAGAGATCGGGCGGACCCTTCTCACAGCCGAGCGCGACGACGAACAGGAGCGGAGCGATCGAATGGGCGAGCTTCACGCCGCGAAGCAACCACGCCGCTGCGGCGGCAACAAGAGGCGGCTTGGCGGGCTCGCGCGAGGTGGGCTACCACTTCCACGCATGCATCGGATGCATCGGGCTTCGCCGCTCGCGCTCCTCGCGCTCGTGCTCGTCGCGGCGACGGCCGGCGCATGCGGCTCCGACGCCGCGTCGCCGAGCGGAGGTGGCGAGGTCGCCTGCGGGTTCGCGGTCGGCGACGTGATCTGCGACGCGAGGCTCGAGGGCCACCTGCGCAACGCGTCGACCGGGCTCGCGACCGAGCAGCCCTACGCGCCGTTCGCCCTAGCCGACGTGCTCGCGATGGGCCCGCAGCGGTACGTGTTCATCCACACCACCAGCTTCTGGTGACCCGTCTGCAAGGCGGCCGCCCGTGAGGTGGTCTCGAGGCTCCCGAGCTACGGAGGCAAGGCGGTCTTCCTCACGGTGCTCATCGAGGGCTCGTCGCCGTCGACCCGGGTCACCGCGGGTCAGGTCGAGACGTGGGTCGAGAGCATCGGCGTGCCGTACTCGATCGGGCGCGATCCCGACGACGCGCCGCCGTTCCTCTCGCGCGAGACGTTCGGTCCGAAGGAGACGGCGTACATCGTCGACCGCGCGACCCGGAAGATCGTCGCCAAGGGATCGAACGAGCTCGCGCTGCTGCCGAAGCTCGACGAGCTCCCGTGACGGTCAGGCGACGCCGGCGCCGACGATGCCGTCGATCGCCGTCGCCTCGACGCGCTGGATCGCACGCGGGCCGGCGGGCCCGACGACCCACAGCTCGAAGGTCACGGACCACGCGCGGTCGCCCCGGCGCACGAGCTCGACGAGGCCGAAGTTGTTGGCGAGCTCGTGGAAGCGCGCGGCCACGCGGAGCGGGCTCGCCAGATCGGCGAGGCGGCTGACGAGCTCGCTCTCGAGGCGGCTGACCAATGACGGCTGGTGCGTGATCGCGCTCGAGATCCACTGGTGCACGCGGCGGTCGTCGCGACCCACGATCTCGTTCGCCGCGCCGATGTGGATGTCGCCCGAGAGCACGACGACGCCGCGCGGCAGCAACAGCTCGAGGAGGCGCACGAGCTCGTCGTGGAACGCGTCGGCCGACCAGCGGTCGTGGAACGCCGACGGCAGCACGTCGGAGCGCGTCCCCTGGCGCGTGAGCCGCTCGACCAGCAGATCGGGCGTGTGCAGCGGCGGGACCGAGCTCGCCACGAACCGCACCGGAGCGCCCTCGGTTGCCGCGATCCACTGCTCGAAGGCGCGCCACTGCCGCTCGCCGAGGAGGGTGCGCCGCGCGGCGTCGCGGTGGCTGCGCAGATCGAGGACGAAGAACGACGCGGGGCCGGCGTCGAACGCGTAGTGCAGATCGTCGCCCTCGGTCTTCGGGTTGTGCGCGTGCTGCCACTCGCGATACGCGCGGGTGGCGCCCGCGAACATGGCGTCCGCGATCGCGCCGTCTTCCTTCGGCAACGGGACCGAGCCCCACGCGTCGCGTATCTCGCCGTCGTCCCACATCATCAAGTTGCCGAAGCGCGCGTGCAGCCTCCGCATGGAGGGCACGCCGAAGTACCCGCGGTAGAGCGCGCGGTAGAGCGCCGTGGCGTCCCAGGGCTCGCCGCGGCCCGCCGCGTTCCGCGCGAGCCGCCACGCGTTCACCGCCGGGAGTCGATCGGGATCGGCGTACATCTGATCGCCGAGGTGCAGCACGAACCGGGCGTCGCGCGCGGTCGCGACCTCGACCAGCGCGTCGAGGGTCGCGAGCGACGGCGCGAGCTCGATCGACTCGCCCGACGCCACGAACGGCAGGTGACAGCTCACGAACGCGAAGCACAGCCGGTCGGGGTGCAGCGCGAGCGTGCGGACGCGCGCGCGCAGATCAGGGGGCAGGACGCTGCGCCCCCCGTCGTCGGAGAGCTCGACGAGGTCGAGGGCGTGCTCGGTGTCGGGCTCGAGGTCGAGGAGGTCGAGGACGGTCGTGTGATCGGTCTCGGGCCCGCAGCGCACCGGCAGCGCGCGGGCGCACGCGGGGCCGCGCACGCGGAGCTCGTGCGGGCGCGCGCCCGGCGCTCGGATCCACACGCGCGCGCCCTGCGCGGAGATCGCGCCGACGATCAGCCCCGCCTCGTAGGGCCTCGTGGGGAAGGGGAGCTCCAAGCGCCGGTGTGATGCCGGTCCGCCGTGAGGCGCGCTGGAGTGGCGCTGCGGCTCCGCCCAGCGTCACCTCGGCGCACGCTCGGCAGTGCAACACTCGGGAGGAGCGCGCGTCGAATGTGCGATCGCGGGACAGCGCATGCGTGGCACGCGACACGCACGGGATCGACCCCGCGTGCGCGATCGTTACAGGGGCGAGGTCCGGGCGCTCGCGGCGCGGACAGCGGCTTCGGTGCGTTCGGCGTCATGACGGAGCGAACCAAGAATGCAGACGCTGCTCGTCGCCGAGGACGATCCCGTGATGCACGCCGCCCTGAGCGAGCTGCTGCGTCTCGAGGGGTACGACGTCGTCGGTGCGCGCAGGGTCGAAGACGCGCGCGCGATGCTCGGGAACCCTGCGATCGACGGCGCCCTCATCGACTGGCAGCTGGGCGACGAGCGGACCGATCCGCTCCTCGCGGAGCTCGTCGAGATGGGGATCGCGACCATCCTGCTGTCGGCGCACCCCGAGGCGCGCGCGATCGCGGACGCGCTCGGCATCCCGTGCGTCCACAAGCCCTTCGTGGTCGAGCAGCTGCTCGGGATCCTCAGCGGCGCCATCTCGCGCCGCACGCTGCGCCGCATCGCGCTGTCGCGCGGCTAGATCATCGCTCGTGATTCTCGAGCGGCGAACATCCGCGGAGTCGCTGCTCGCGCAGGCCCGGTCATCAGTCTTCAGTCTTCAGTCTTCAGCTCCGAGATGGAAGCCGGCGTCTTTTCGGTCTCTTCTCTCGACTGACGACTGACGACTGACGACTGACGACTGAGGACCCGAGCTCATGCGCCACGTCAGCCAGAGACGAGGATCGCGACCGCTCGCTCGGATCAGCGCTGGCGATTCAGCGCCCGCCGACCGCTTGCGCGAACGCGCGCTCGAACGGCGCGCGCTCGGCGTACGTGACGATGAGCCCGCGCAGGACGATGTTCGCCGCCGCGACGCCGTATTGGACGAGCTTGGAGGTCGTGAGGACGTGGATGCGCTCGAACTCGTGACGGTGCTGGAGCGTCCATTCGGTGAGACCGAGGCGCGCCTTCATGTCGTAGTCCTCGAGCCGCTCCCAGTCGTGGAACGCGCGCAGCAGGCCTGGACCGCGTCGCCGCTCCCAGTCGTCGAGCGCGGCGATGTACGGGCCGACGAGCGCCGACTCGAACACGCCGGTGACCTCGGTGACCAGCGTCGTGTCGAGAGTCCAGATGCGGAACGCGCCTCGGCGGGTCTGGAACGTGTGGTCGGGCGCGTGATCGAGCATCGTCGGCGCCGATATTGGCACGCCGCGCGCGGGCCGGCGAAGAGGTGCGCTCGCGCGAAGCTCGGGCGTCGTCAGCGGATGAGGGCGAGGACCAGCAACCCGGCGGCCAGCGCGCCGAGCAGCGCGCCCCCGACGCGGACGCCGAGCGCACGACCGCCGATGCTGGCGGCGAGCCCCGCCTTGACCACCGTGTTCGCGCAGACGGCGAGGACGATCCCGGTGGTGGCGCTCGACGCGGACAGGCCGCCGCGATGGAGCTCGGCGATCGAGAGGGTGATCGCGTCGACGTCGGCGAGCCCGGCGACGAGCGCGGAGACGTAGACGCCGCGGTGGCCGAGGTAATGCTCCGCGGCCTTCGCGCCGAGCAGCACCACGGCGTAGAGGGCGCCGAACTTCAGCGCGCTCGCGAGCTCGAACGGGTTGCGCAGCGGGATCTCGCGGGAGGGCCGCTCCGCGTCGCCGCGATCGCGTAGGTGGATGAGGACCGCGACGCCGCCGCCGACCGCGGTCATCGCGATCAACGGCCACAGGAGCGGCGGCATCAGCGGCTGATCGACGGCGCCGACGACCACCAGCACGCGCGCGAACATCGTGGCCGACGCGGCGACGATGGTGACGGTGCAGAGCGACGCGATCGCCGGGAGCTCCCTCGCGCGCGCGGCGAAGGTCAGCGTCACCGCCGTCGAGGAGACGAGGCCGCCGGCCAGGCCGGTGACCAGGAGGCCGCGCTGCGTGCCGAGCACGCGCGTGGCGACGTAGCCGGTGAAGCTGAGCCCCGCGATGAGCGCGGTGAGCATGCCCACCTTGAAGGGGTTGATCGCGCCGAACGGACCGAACGCGCGATTGGGGAGCGTCGGCAGCACGACCGCGGCGAGCACGACGAACTTCGCCGTAGCGTACACGTCGTCGGTGGACACGGTGGCGATGAACCCGTGCAGCGCGCGCTTGAGCGCGAGGAGCGCCATCGTCAGGCCGGCGATCGCGGCGACGAGCAGGTAGCGCGAGCCGGTCGGCAACAGATCGGGCGACGCCGCGATCACGCCGAGCGCGAAGGTCACCAGCGCGGCGATCTCGGAGGACACGCCCGGATCCTCGCTGGCGGTGCGCGCGTGCGAGATGGCGAGCAGCCCGGTCACCGCGGCGAGCAGCACCAGCACCAGCCACGGCCCGAACGCCGGCCGGGCGAGCGCGCCGAGCGCGCCGACCAGCGAAACCAGCGGGAACGTGCGGATGCCACCGAAATCACGCGCCTGCGCCTGCGCCTGCTGCCGCTCCGCGCCGATCAGCGCGCCGGCGGCGACCGCGACCAGGAGCGAGAGGAGCGCCTCGCGCACGGCGGCTACTTCGCCGGCTTGGGCTTGATGCCGGCGACGAGGGCGTCGAACTCGGCGCGCGCGTCTGCGACGCTCTTCTTCGGGCCGGTGAGCTTGAAGAAGTGCGCCATGCCCTCGGTTTCGACGATCGCGCCGAGGAGCCCCCAGTTCGCTTCGGGCTCGCCCTTCATCGTGGTGAAGGTGCCCTGCACGTCGACGACGTGGACCTTCAGCGGACCGACGGTGCGCGTCGATCGCTTCGCCGCGGGCCTGCTCGGCTCGTCGAACTGCGAGATCCAGCGCGTCATGTTCGCCTCGACGTCGCCGCCCGCGCGCATGACGTACATCTCCGGGTCCTCGACGTCGCCGTAGGACTTCGGCACGCGGTACGTCGCGATGCGCATCGGGCTCGTGTTCGGGTACTCGACCCAGCGCTTGGGCACGACCCACTCGATGGTGGGCGCGCCGGCGCCGGGAGGCAGCATGAGCGAGGGGACCACGCTCACCGAGCCGACCGGCGGGTGGCCGACGGGCAGCTTGTTCTCGATCGGCGGGTGGTTCGGCGGCAGCGCCGGGCTCGCCGAAGGGGGCGCGGGTTTGGACGAGGTCGCCGACGGCGTGGGGAACGCCGCCGGCGGGTCGGACTGCCGCGTGGTCACGAACACCGCCGCCGCGGCGGCGCTCACGACCGCCACGGCGATGAGGATCGAGGTGCGATCAGCAGCCACGCTTCAAGGACGGCTCGGCAACGCCGTCGGGGCGCTCCCCTTGATGTAGTTGATGGAGTCCCAGAGCAGCTGCTTCGAGTAGAGCGGGTTGTGGATGCCGAAGTCGCGGCCGCGCGCGATGACGAAGTAGTTGTAGAGGGCGCCGGCGGTGCGTTCGTCGACGACGTTCGGCGTCGTGCCGCCGCCGGTCGCCGGGACGCTCGGCCGCGCGCGGTCGAGGTGGTAGGCCCCGTCGGTGAGCATCGAGGGCTCGAGCGCCCCGTAGGGAGCCGTCTCGGAGCGCGTGAGCAGCCCCTTCGCGTTGAGCAACGACTGGAGCTCCTTCAGCAGGTTCCTCGACACGGTCTGGCCGCCGAAGATGTCGTAGGTCGAGCCCGTGTACGTCGTGTGGCAGGTCTTGCAGAAGGTCAGCTGCGGGATCATCGAGTGATCGGGCAGATCGGCCGTGGCCGGGTTCTTCTGCATGTGGCACGACGGGCAGCCCGCCGAGATCGTCGCGTGCATCGACGTGCCGTAGGTGAGGCCGGCCGTGTGGTAGCCGCCCTTCGACGAGAAGATGTCGGCCTGCGGACCCTCGTGCGGACCCCAGAACGGGCTGGTGATCGCGTTCTTCGGGGTCGTGCCTTCGTTCGGCAGGATGTAGAAGGTCACGTCCTTGCGGGACTTGTGGCAGAAGACGCAGGTGTTGCCCTGCTTGAGCTTGCCCGCCTCCTGCCCGGTGACGGCCGTCGTGTCGGGGCTCTTCTCGATGTACGAGACGTCGTCGGCGCCGGCAGCGACGCGCAGCGGGATGGTGCCGAGCGTGAACGTGCCGGTGCGGTGCGGGTCGTTCGACGCGTCGATCGTGTGGCAGGTCTGGCAGTGGATGATCGCGTTCTTGCCGAACCCGGTGTAGGTCGCCTCGACGACCTGGCCGGTCGCGTTCTTGTAGTTGAGATGACCCTGCTGGATGTTCTTCGGCGTGTCGCCGCCGGGGACGGACCCGACGGTGCCGGCGACCCGACGCGGCAGCCCGTCGACCGCGTGGCACATGCCGCAAGCGGCGCCGGCGGTCGTCCACACCGGCTCGTCGGCCGCCATGGCGCTCACCCGGAAGTGACCGGAGAACTTCCACTGGTCGACGATGTTGCCGAAGCCGTGGCACGGTTGCAGGCAAGAGACGGGGGAGATGGCGTCGACGCCTCCGTCCGCCAGAGCGGCCGGCCCGGTCGGTCCCGTCGCGCCCGCGGGGCCCGTGGGGCCCGTCGCGCCGGGGGCTCCGGGCTGCCCGGTCGGTCCCGGCGGGCCCTCCGGCCCTTCACCAGAGCAGGCTGCGATCGACGCAGCCGCGGCCAGACTCGCAAACAGCGTCGCGAAGGTGAGCGCACGAGACATGAAGCACCTCCAGAAGTCAGCCCCGCTCTTAGCAAACGTGACGCCGGTCGACCAAGGATCGCGATCATCCGGGTCGCAAAAAGGTCACCAAGGCCGGCCGCGCCAGATGCGCACGGATTGCGTGTTGCAAAGGTCCTTGCGTCGTTGCTGCGACTTCGCCAACCTGCCGGCCATGCGCGCGTGGATCATCGCGGCGATCACGGCAACCACGGTGCTCGCCTGCGGCTCCGAGGACGAACGACCGGATCCGGAGCCGACGTATCGAGACCAGATCGGGCCGTTGATGGCCGAAAAGTGCGGCAGCTGCCACCAGGGCGACGCGGCCGCGGGCGGCTGGCGCGCGACCACCTACGCCGACGTCATCGGCTGCTTGCCCGACGGGACTTCCGCCGTCGCGGCCGACGCCGCCGGCGACGCGCCGATCCTCCGCGCCCTCGCTCGACCGAGCCACGCCGCCGTCGCCGACACCCGTGCCGTGATCGCCCGCTGGATCCGCGCTGGCGCGCCCCCCTCGAACAGCCACGTGCACCCGGCCGGCTTCCTCGATCCGAGGTCGCCCGAGAGCCATGGCCGCTTCCTGCGCGAGCGGCGTTACGCGCCGATGCTCGACACGGCCGACCGCGACGCCTGCGGCGTCTGCCACGAGGGCGCGCCCGCTCGCCCCGTACCGGAGAAGGCTCCGGCTGCGCGGGCGACCGCCTGCACGACCTGCCACTCCGAGGCGCAGGGCGTGTCCGCCTGCACCACCTGCCACGGCACCAAGGGAAAGGCGTACCCGCCGCGTTCGGCGTGCTTCAACCCGGGCACCAAGGCCGACACGACCCACGCCGCGCACGTCGAGCCGGGCCCGTTCCACATGGTCGGCTTCGACTGCAAGACGTGCCATCCCGTGCCGGAGGCCGGGCGGCCGGTCGGCGTGCACATCGACGGCTTCGTCGAGGTCTGGGGGGTCGGGTTCAGCGACGGCGACAAGACGTGCACGAACCAGTGCCACTCCCGGCGCGACGCCGCGCTGCCGCAGCCCAAGTGGAACGAATCGAAGATGGCGTGCAACAGCTGCCACGGCGCGCCGCCGACCAACCACTACAAGGGCGCGTGCTCGAACTGCCACCACGACGCCAACGCCGACGCGACGGCCCTCAAGGGCCTCGGCCTGCACATGAACGGCAAGGTCGACGTGGGCAGCGGCACCGGGACCGGCTGCGGCCAGTGTCACGGCACCGGCGCCGATCCCTGGCCGACGACCGGCGCGCACCAGAAGCACAAGACGCCGGCGTTCAGCACACCCGTCCCGTGCGGCACCTGTCACGAGGTGCCCACCTCGCTGGCCGGTCACCCGCGCGGCACCGGCGTCGCCGCCGTGCGCCTGCTCGGCCTCGCGACCCGCGGCGGCGTCTCGCCGAAGTACGACTACGCGACCAAGACGTGCTCCTCGGTCTACTGCCACTCGCGCCCCGCGACGGCCGACGCGGTGCGCGAGCCGAAGTGGGATCAGGGTGCCGCCGCGTCCGAGTGCGGCAAGGCCTGCCACTCGACGCCGCCGCCCGCTCCGCATCCCGCGAGCACCGGGTGCGGCGCGGCGCTCTGCCACAACGGCGCGGTGTCGGGCGGCGTGCTGACGCCGGCGGGCGTGCTGAAGCACGTGAACGGCAACATCGACATGTGATGGAGAGGTCTAGAGTCTAGAGTCTAGAGTCTAGAGTCGGAGACCGAGAGCCCGGGCCGCTGCGCGTTCGCGTTCGCGTTCGCGTTCGCGTTCGCGTTCGCGTTCGCGTTCGCGTTCGCGTTCGCGTTCGCGTTCGCGTTCGCGTTCGCGTTCGCGTTCGCGTTCGC
>JACPFM010000206.1 GCA_016182965.1 Deltaproteobacteria bacterium
TGACCGGGGAGCTGCCCGCCCTCACCGGGCTTGGCGCCCTGGGCCATCTTGATCTGGATCTCGTCGGCGTTGACCAGGTACTCGGCGGTCACGCCGAAGCGCCCGGAGGCGACCTGCTTGATCGACGAGCGCCGCTGATCCTTGAAGCGCTCCGGGTCCTCGCCGCCCTCGCCGGTGTTCGAGCGACCGCCGAGCGTGTTCATCGCCAGGGCGAGCGTCTCGTGCGCCTCTCGGGAGATGGAGCCGAAGGACATCGCGCCGGTGGCGAAGCGGCGCGCGATGAGCGTCGCCGGCTCGACCTCGTCGATCGGGATCGACCGGCCGCTCGGCGAGACGAGATCCCACGCGCCGCGGAGGGTCATCAGGCGCCTGGCCTGCCCAGCGGCGACGGAGCCGCCCGCGTTCTGCCCAGCGGCGGCGTAGCCGCCCGCGTTCTGCAAGTTCACCTCTCGCGCGTACGACTCGTAGGACTCGTGCTTGCCGGTGCGGACGGCGTTCTGCAGGTTGGTGATGGTCGTCGGCGTCCAGAGGTGCGGCTCGCCCATGACCCGGAAGTGCATGTGCCCGCCGACGTCGAGCTTCGTCAGGTTGGCGCCCGGCGTGTACGCGCGGCGGTGGCGCTGCAGCTGCTCGTCGGCGATCTCCTCGAGGCCGAGGCCGCGGATGCGCGACGAGGTGCCGGTGAAGTAGCGGTCGATGACTACCTGGTCGATGCCGATCGCCTCGAAGATCTGCGCGCCCTGATAGCTCGCCACGGCGCTGATGCCCATCTTCGACATCGTCTTGAGCAGGCCCTTGCGGAGCGCCTTCACGTACTGCGCGATGGCCTTCTCTTCGCCGATCGGCTTGGGGAGCGAGCCGTCGCGGGCCATCTCGGCGACCGTCTCGAGCGCGAGGTACGGGTTGACCGCGCCGGCGCCGAAGCCGACCAGGAGCGCGAGGTGCTGCACCTCGCGGGGCTCGCCGCTCTCGACGATGATGCCCGCCTTCATGCGGCGGCCGTGGTGGATGAGACGATGGTGCAGCGCGGCGGTCGCGAGGAGTGACGGGATCGGCACCCAGTCGGGGCCGACGTCGCGATCGCTGAGGATGAGGATCGACGCGCCGGCGTCGATCGCCGCCTTCGCCTCGCGCGCCATCTGATCGAGCGCCTCCTGCAAGAGGTCGCCGGCGGTGCGGTCGCTGCCCGGCTCGGGCTTGCGGAAGCGCATCGCGATGGTGCACGACCGGAAGTCCGACAGCATGTTCTTGCGCAGCTTCGCCAGATCGTCGTTGGTGAGGATCGGGTGCGGCAGCTGCAGCATGCGGCACTGGCGAGGCGTCTCGTCGAGGAGGTTCCCCTCGCCGCCGACGCAGCTCACCATGCTCATGACGATCTCTTCGCGGATCGGATCGATCGGCGGGTTGGTGACCTGCGCGAACTGCTGCTTGAAGTAGCGGAACAAGAGCTGCGGCCGATCGCTCAGCGCGGCGAGCGGGATGTCGACGCCCATCGAGCCGACCGGCTCCTCGCCGCCGACGGCCATCGGCGCGAGGATCATCTTGTGGTCTTCCTCGGTGTAGCCGAAGACCTGCTCGAGGCGACGCACGTCGGCCGGCGAGAGGCTGTAGGGGCTCTTCACCGCCGGCAGCTCGGCCAGATCGATCTTGTTCTCGTCGAGCCAAGCGCGGTACGGCCGCTGCGTCGCCACGCGGTGCTTGATCTCCTCGTCGGAGATGAGGCGCCCCTCGCGGGTGTCGACGAGGAACATCTTGCCCGGCTGCACGCGGCCCTTCTGGGTGACGCGCGCCGGGTCGAGATCGAGGACGCCGAGCTCGCTGGCGAGGATGACCAGGCCGTCGGCGGTGACCACGTACTTCGCCGGGCGCAGGCCGTTGCGATCGAGCATCGCGCCGATGAGGTCGCCGTCGGTGAAGGTGAGCGCGGCGGGGCCGTCCCACGGCTCGATGAGGCAGCCGTGGTACTCGTAGAAGGCCTTCTTCTCGGGCGACATGTCCGGCGAGACGCCCTCGCCCGAGGCGTCGGCGAACGCCTCCGGCACGAGCATCATCATGACGTGCGGGAGCGAGCGGCCGCTCGCCACGAGGAAGTCGACGACGTTGTCCATCGAGGCCGAGTCGCTGCCGCCCGGGCGGATGATCGGCTTGAAGTCCTCGATGTGCTCGCCGAACAGCGGCGACTCGAGCATCGCCTCGCGGGCGCGCATCCAGGCCCGGTTGCCGTTCAGCGTGTTGATCTCGCCGTTGTGCGCGAGGTAGCGGAAGGGGTGCGCGCGCTCCCACGTCGGGAAGGTGTTGGTGGAGAACCGCGAGTGCACCATCGCGAGGCGCGACACCGTGCGCGGATCGGCGAGGTCGGGGTAGAACGCGGCGACCTGCTCCGCGAGCATCAGGCCCTTGTAGACGATGGTCTTCGACGAGCAGGACGAGACGTAGAAGTCGTCTCCGCCGAGGGTGACCGACGCCGTGCGCCCGGCGCGCTTGCGGATCATGAACAGCACGCGCTCGAAGTCGTCGCGCGACGCCGCCGCCGAGCGCCCGATGAACAGCTGGCGGATCGCCGGCATCGACGCGCGCGCCAGCGGCCCGATGGCGCCGGCGTCGATCGGCACGTCGCGCCAGCCGAGCACCCGCTGGCCGTGGTGCAGGACCGCGCCCTCGAGGATCGCCTCCATGCGCCGCCGCCGGGCGGGCTCGGGGGCGAGGAAGCACATCGCGACGGCGTAGTCGCCCCGGCCCGGCAAGGCGCCGCCGAACGCGGCCGGCGCGGCGTCGCGGTACAAGTCGTGCGGGATCTGAAGGAGGATCCCCGCTCCGTCGCCGGTGCACGGATCGCAGCCGGCGGCGCCGCGATGGGTCAGATTCGCGAGGATCTCGAGCGCCTGACGCACGACGTCGTGACTGGCACGGCGGTCGAGCGAGGCCACGAACCCGAGCCCGCAGGCGTCTTTTTCGTGGGCCGGGTCATACAATCCTTGGCGCGGCGGGAGCGGCATCGGGTGTGAAGTATTGCCCGCCTGACGCGCCGCGCCAAGCGGGGTCGACCGGGCCGCAGCGCAAGCGTTGCGCCGCGCGCGGCATTTTCGTTCACGGGCGCGGGCGCCAGGTCCAGGCGTCGACCAGGACCGGCCGTGCGTCGCTCTCGAGCGGATCGACCAGGCCGATCGCGAACCCGTCGATCGCGCTGCCGTCGGCGCGCACGCGCAGGCGGACGAACTGCTTGTAGCCGGGGTGGCCGAGGCAGGTGAACGCCTGCGTGTTCTCGAGGCCGAGCGCGGTGAGCGCGGCGAGGTACGCGCCGAAGACGAAGGCGCCGACGAAGGTCGCCAAGAGCAGCGTGAGCACCATGTCGCCGCGCGCGCCGGCGTCGATCTTCAGCGCCTCGAGCGCCCGGAAGAAGCCCCGCGAGGAGAGCGTCGGCACCACGCCCATGATCACGCCGCCGATCGCGGCGATCAGCGCGACGCGCCACGCCTTGAACCGGGGGAGCGAGCGGACGTCGCCGGCCAGCGCGAGGAAGATCGCGCCGAGGACGCCGGCGAGGATCGACGCGGTCGTCGTCGTGCCGAAGAGGCGCAGCCCGATCTCGAGCACCGGCGCGAAGAGCGCCAGCATGACCACGTGCGGGATGAACCCCGCGCGCCCGAACATCACGCGGAAGGGCACGCGCCACAGCAGCGCCGCCGTCGCGCGCGGACCGGGGAACTGCGCGTCGGGCCTCGGCAGCCCCTCGCCTCCGAGGCGCGCGGGGTGGAGGAACGCGCCGCCGCCGCCGGAGGTGACGTGCAGCGAGGCGTCGACGCGCAGGCGCTCGTAGTGGTGCACGTCGCCGGAGATGCAGAGGTGCGGAACGTGCTTCAGATCGAGCTCGAGCGCCTTCGCCATCGCGATGCCGGTGAGGCTCGGCTCCTGGAACGCGTAGACCGGGTCGGGCAGCGCGACGACGAGGTGCTCGCGCCGCCGCTGCTCGCGCCACTCGGCGAAGTAGCGGCGCTGCCGGAAATCGACGCCGCGCAGCTGTCGATCGACGGCGAGCAGATCGATGCCGGGAGCGAGCGGCAGCGCGAAGTAGCCCGCGTGCTGCAGCGGGACGTACCCGTCGAGCACGAGGATCTTCTGCTTCTCGACCTGCCCGCCGATCACGAACTTCTCGACGAACTCGACCACGTGCTCGAAGCGGCTCTCGCGCTCCGGCTCGAGGCTCGGCTCCTGATCGGGCGCGAGCTCGCCGATGCGACGGCGGAACATGCGCCCGAAGCCGTCGAGCCCGTCGTACCAGTCGTGGTTGCCGGGGATGCCGAGCAGCGCGCGGCGGGTGCCCGGCGGATCGAGATGGCGGACCTTGGCGAGCACGCGGTTGAACGGCACCACCACCCGGTCGTGGATCTCGGCCGACGTGGCGACGGGGTACGCGGTGTCGCCGCCGAAGAAGAGGATCTCGCCGCGCGGCAGCGTGACCGTCGCGCCCTCGCGCTCCGGATCGGGCAGCTCCCACGCGCGGAAGATGAGCCCGGCGACCGCCTCGGCGACGCTCGCGTCGTCGCCGGTGTCGGCGAGGTAGTCGATGATCAGATCACGACCGAGCCTGGCGGTGAGGCTCTCCTTCGCGTCGTCGTGCCCCTTCGGGCTGAGGTGCGCGGCGAGATCGCGCGCGAGCTGCCGCGGATCGTCGGCGTGCATCCAGTCGCGCGAGTCGATGTCTTCGGTGGCGATGGCGCTCGCGACGAAGTGCTGGAGGTGCCCCCAGAACGAGCGGAAGCCGTACCAGACGATGCCGCGCGGCGCGCGCTTGCCGCGGGTGAACCGGGCGCGCGGCGCGTCGGGCGGAGCGGGAGCGGGACGCGCGTTGGTGCCTTCCGATCCCACGGCGGCGAGGATAGTCCGTTGCGCATGGATCTGGGGCTGAAAGGTCGGGTCGCGTTCGTCGCCGGTGGCAGCAAGGGACTCGGTCGCGCGACCGCGCACGCGCTCGCGCGCGAAGGCGCGAGCGTCGCCATCTGCGCACGCGGCGAGGTCGAGCTGCACCGCGCCGCCGAGGAGATCGCGCGCGACACCGGCGCGCGCGTCATCCCGTTGGTCGGCGACGTCGGCAAGCCCGAGGACATCGAGCGGCTCATCGCCAAGACCGTCGAGCACCTCGGCGCGCTGCACGTGGTGGTGAGCAACAGCGGCGGCCCGCCGCCCGGCACCTTCGAGGAGCTCTCGGAGGACGCGTGGCGCGAGGCGATCGACGTCACCCTCATGTCCACCGTGCGGCTGGTCCGCGCGGCGCTGCCGCACCTCAGGCACGCCGCCTTCGGCCGCGTGGTGGTGATCACGTCGACCTCGACGCGCGAGGCGATCCCCGGCCTGTTGCTCTCCAATGTCGTGCGGCCGGCGCTCGTCGGTCTGTGCAAGACGCTCGCGCGCGAGCTCGCGCAGTACGGCATCACCGTCAACAACGTCGGGCCGGGCATGTACGACACCGAGCGGCTCGCCAAGCTGCACGGCCGGCAGGCGCAGGCCACGTCGATGGAGCTGGCGGAGGTGCGTCGCCGCGCCGAGGCGACCATCCCCGTCGGACGGCTCGGCGCGCCCGAGGAGCTCGCGCGCGTGATCGCCTTCCTCGCGTCGGAGGGCGCGAGCTACGTCACCGGTCAGACGATCCTCGCCGACGGCGGCAAGACCGCGGCGTACTGAGCGATGAAACTCACGCTGTCCGACGACGTCGTTCGCGGGTTCCTCGCGCGCTGCGGCCCCGAGGCGGTGGTGGGCGAGATCGCGCGGCAGCCCGTGCACGTCGTCTACGGCGGCGCGCACCTGTTCAGCGCCGATACGCCTCTCAAGCTCGGCGATCTCGCGCGCCGCGCGTTCGAGGCGTTCGCGCAGAGCCCCCATGATCTGGGCGAGGCGCTCGGGTTGCCGGCCGAGGTTCGCGTCGACGTGCACGCGCGCGTCCGGGCGAAGCTCGCGCGCGAGCCGGTCGAGGACCTGCGCATCGACTTCGAGGACGGCTTCGGGCTGCGCTCCGACGACGAGGAGGACGAGACGGCGCAACGCACGGCCGAGGCGCTCGCAACCGTCGCGGCGACGCCCGGGAGACCGCTGTTCCTGGGCTTGCGGATCAAGGCGCTCGACGCCGCGTCGGCGCCGCGTGCGATCCGCACGCTCGATCGCTTCGTCACCACGCTCGTCCGCAGGTACGGGTCGCTCCCCGAACGGTTCGTGGTGACGCTGCCGAAGGTCACCGCCAAGGAGCAGGTCGCGGTCTTGCTCGATGTGATCGAGGCGCTCGAGGCGCGGCTCGGCGTCTCCGAGATGGGCGTCGAGATCATGGTGGAGCACGCGGCGGCGCTGCTGTCGCACGATGGTCGCGTGCACCTGCCGGAGCTCGTGGCGGCGGCGCGCGGGCGCTGCGTGGCCGCGCACCTCGGCACCTACGATCTGACGGCGAGCGTCGGGATCGCCGCCTCCGAGCAGACGCCCGATCACCCGATCGCCGATCTGGCGCGCATGTGGATGCTCACCTCGCTCTCGGGCACCGGCGTGCGGCTGTCCGACGGCGCGACGACCGTCCTGCCCATCCCGAAGCACCGCGGCGCGACGCTGTCGCCGGCCGAGCAGGCGGAGAACCGCGCGATCGTGCACGCCGCGTGGCGCCGTCACCACGACGACGTGCGCCGAGGGCTCCGCCTCGGGCTGTACCAGGGGTGGGATCTGCACCCGGCGCAGCTCGTCTCCCGCTACGCCGCGGTGTTCGCGTTCTTCCGGCAGGCGCTGCCCGCGTCGAGCGAGCGGCTTCGCGCGTTCCTCGACAAGGCCGCGCAGGCCACCCGCGTCGGCGACGTGTTCGACGACGCGGCCACCGGTCAGGGGCTGCTCAACTTCTTCCTGCGCGCGCACGCCTGCGGCGCGATCGACGAGGCCGAGGTCCGCGCGGCCGGGCTCTCGCTCGCGGAGCTGTCGACCCGATCGTTCCGCCACATCGTCGACGGGCGGACGCGACGCGGCTGATCGGCCGCTGCGATCGCGAGCGCCGATTCAGTCGATCCAGCCGATCTCGCGCGCGGTGGCCTTCCCGACGCGCAGCATCTCGAGCGAGTCGGGCGGCTCCTCGCGGCCCGGCGCGATCACGCGACCGCGCGCCATCGGCTCCGCGAGCGTCTGCGGAAACAGCGGGTGCGCCTCGGGATCGCCGAGCCCATCGGGGATGCGCGCGTTGCCGTCGGGGCCGTACTTGTCGAGCGCGCCGATCGTGTGCAGCAGCTCGTGCGTCGTGACGAACAACGCGAAGTCGACCATCGACGCGTCGAGGTCGACCTCCAACATGCCGATGCGCCCGCCCTGCTCGCTCGCGCCCTCGACGAACCGGCGCGTCGCGGTCGCCGGCGCCTTGAGGACGACGTACACGCGCGCGTCGTAGGCGCCGGTGTCGAGGGCCGCGGCCTCGTCGAGGCGCGCCGTCCAGCGCCAGAGCGCCCACGCGTGCTTCGCGAGATCGAAGGTGCCCTCCCCTGCCGGCTCGGGCCGCGGCGCGTGCAGCTCGACCGGCCCGCGCACCACGAACCTGAACGGTCGATCGGGCGCGCCGCGATAGCGATGCAGCTCCGCGGTGAGCTTCTCCTCGAGCGCCGGAACGCGTGCGCGGAGCGCCTCGAGCGCGCCCGGATCGATCGGCCCGTCGCGCACCAGCACGAGCGCGACGTCGAGCGAGCGGCTCCACTCCGTGCGCGCGTGACGACGCCGCAGCGTCGACGCGGCGTACAGGAGCACGACCGCGAGGACGGCGAGGAGGATGGTGACTCGGATCTTGAAGAAGCGGGAGCGGGCCGTGGGGGGAGCTTAGGGTGACGGAGGCGATGGCTCCAGCCAGAGGCGGCCCGGAACGGCAGGGAACGCGAACGCGGAGGCGAACGCGAAAGAGAACGCGAACGCGAAAGCGAACGCGAAAGCGAAAGCGAACGCGGAGGCGAACGCGAAAGCGAACGCGGAGGCGAACGCGAACGCGAACGCGGAGGCGGGCGCGGGCTCGGGCTCGGGCTCGGGCTCGGGCGCGGGCGCGGGCGCGGGCTCGGGCTCGGCCTCGGGCTCGGCGCGCGGACCCGAATGGGGGACCAGAGACATCGGTCGGCGGAGAGGCCCGGCGGTTCGGCGTGCCGCGCTCGCCGCGACGCTGCGGGGGCGCGACGGAGCGGGGTGCGCACCGGGGCGGAGCGGGGGCGCACCGGCGCGGGGGGCCCCCCCATCACGCGGGCGTCGCGCGCCGCAATGCCACGACTGGGATAGTGGTCACGAGCCACGCATCCGCCCTGAACAGCACCAGATCACACGCGCATCTGACCACCAATCTGCGCCGCGACCGCGCAGCACGGGCGCGACGACACGGACGGAACTGGAACCACGTGGACTGGCACTTCGAGCAACATGCGCCATAATGATCGCATGGCCGTGGTTCAGCCGTCCCTCTTCGCGCGCCGTCACCTCGCCGCGCCCGAGCGGCCACGGCGCGGGCGCCCGCCAAAGCCGGGCGCCCATCTCCCTCACCGGCGCCGCCCCGCGGTCGACCCCCGTCGCCCGCACCACGTCACCATCCGCATGCGGCGCGGCGTGTGGAACCTGCGCAGCCAGCGCTGCTTCCGCCCCATCGCCGAGGCGCTCCGCGCCGTGCGTGCGCGCGAGGGCTTCCGGGTCGTGCACTTCTCGGTGCAGGGCAACCACCTGCACCTCGTGACCGAGGCCGACGATCGGCGGGCGATGAGCAACGGCATGCGCGCGCTCCTGATTCGCTTCGCGAAGCGGCTCAATCGGGTGATGGGCAGCAAGGGCCGCCTCTACGCCGACCGCTTCCACGAGCGCATCCTCCGCACGCCGACCGAGATGCGAAACGTCCTCCGCTACGTCCTCGGCAACCACGCGCGGCACGCCGCGCAGGTCGGCAAGCAGTTCGTCGGGCTCGACCCGTTCTCGTCCGCCGTCGTCCGCGATGCGGTCGCCGCGCCGGCGTCGTGGTTGCTTTCGGGCGGTTGGCTACGTGCGCCACCGACGAAGAGCGGGACGCCGTAGCCGACGCACTCGTCGGGACCGGGCGCAGCGCCGCCGGAGGCCCGCTCCGCCGCCGCGTCGTCGTCGACCAGCACTTCGTCCACGAATTCCCTGAACGCGGCGGGGACCTCGAGGAGCGCTCCGGTGCCGGGCTCGAGAATGCCGACCAGCGGCCGGCCGTCCGACGCGCGCCGGCTGCGGTCGAGTACGTACTGCCGCCCGAGCCAAACCCGCGAGCGCGCGTGCCGGCTGGCCCTACCGCTTCTTGAACGTGAACATCACCGTGTCGCTCCGCACGTCGAGGAACGTGCCGGTCGCGTCGGTGCGCGCGCGGTAGGTGTTGGTGAAGCCCGCGGTGCCGCCGCAGATAGGGGCACGCGTGAGGGTGCTGTCGGTCGCGGCCCAGGTGAAGGTGCGCGGCGTCGGCGTCGGGGGCGATTCGGTGAGGGTGATCTGGTCGATCGACTCGACGACGCCGCACACGACGAAGCTCCACGTCGCGCGGTAGGTGCCCGTGGAGGTGCCGGTCGTCCGCGCGTCAACCGCGTCGTAGATGCCGGGAACGATCGTGCCACCGGTCATCGCGGGCAGCGCCGTGACCTTGGTGATCGTCGCGGGCGGCGCGCCGAAGGTCACCGCGTGGCAGCCGGCGCCGGTGCCGCCGGCGTCGGTGCCGGCCTCGGTGCACGCCGCGGTCGCCGCGTCGACGGCCACGGTGTCGGCGAGCGCGTCGGCGAGCGTGTCGGCGGCCGCATCTCCGCCGGTCTCGGCGCCCGCGTCGTCGCTCGCCTCGGCCGCTGCGTCGGCGCCGCTCTCGGTCGCGGTGAGCGTGTCCTCGAGGACGCCCGTGTCTTCGGTCGTCGCGGGGGAGCTCGTGTCGTCGTCGGAGCAGCCGACGAGGAGGAACAGCGCGAGGATCGGCAGGAAGCGCTTCATGCGCCGTCAGCTAGTCCGATCCCGTAGGGAGAGCCACTCCGGAGACGGGCTCGGACGCTCCGTTGCCCGATTCGCCGCCATGGGCGCCACGCCGCTGACGACTGACGACTGACGACTGACGACTGAGTCAGAAGAAGTCGCCCATCGCCGGCGCGCGGCCGGCGAAGACGGCGTCGGCGACGGCGAGCGTGGACTCGTTGCCGCTCGCCTCGCCGAGGTCGACGAGGGTGCGCGCGTCGTGGAACCCGGTGTAGAGCGCGGCGAGCGCGCGCACGTCGATCGAGAGCGCGCCGGAGCCGCCGCGGGTCACCGTCGCGCGGCCGTCGCGAACGCGCAGCACGTACCTCCCGGCGTTCTCCGGGACGCAGTCGTCGGCCACGTCGAGGTCGAGCGCGAGATCGAGCGGCGCAGGGTAGCCTCGCATGCTCAACGCGCGCTCCACGTCGCACAGCCGCAGCATCCAGTAGTCGGTGACCGCGATCGGGTGGCGTCGCTCGGGGAGCACCTCGGTGAACAGGTCGGGCGCCCCGCCCCACCAGCGGATCACGGTCGCCACGGATCCATAACCTGACAATAGTTCGAGCGCGCGCGCCGCGGCGCGCCGGTCGAGCGCCACCAGATCCTGCACCAGCACGTCGCCCGCGTGGTCACCCATGCGGTGGTTGACGACGACGTAGCCGTCGACGCTGCGCTCGCCGTGCAGCTTGAACGTCTCGGTGACCTTGTTGCGCGGGCGGTGCACCCGACCCCACACGTACGGTCCGCGATCGAGGAACCCGTTCCGGCGCGCGGCGAAGCGCGCGTAGACGGAGCGCAGCTCCGCGTCCTCCTCGGCGGCGCCCGCGACCACCCGCGACACGCGCAGATCGCGCGCGCCGGTCTCGGCGGCGTTCGGCGTCAGCTCGATGACGTTGCGCGCGCCGGCGCGCGCGTACCCCGCCCGCCGATACAGCTGCACGGTCGCCGGATAGAGCGTCGAGAGCGCGAACCCCGAAGCGCGCGCCTGGCGCACCGTCTCGACCATCAAGCGGGTGGCCACCCCGGCGCCGCGAGCCTCGGGCGACACGGCGACGCCGGCGACGCCGAGGCAGGGGACCGACCGTCCGCCGAAGAACTGTCCCATCGGCACCACCATCAGCCCGGCGGCGACGCGCTCGTCGGCGCGCAGGACGCGCAGGTTCTCGTGTCCGGCGCGCGCGAACCAGTCGGGGGCGTCGGCGACGGGGAAGCCGAAGGCGTGGGCGGCGACGGCGGCGTACTCCGCCCGCCCAGCGTCGTCGGGGACTTCGAGGAGCGTCATCCGATCGGGGTTCGCGGATCCACGCGGGCGCCGCAACGGTGCGCCGTGCGGGCCACGTGGTTTCAGCGGTCGCGGCGAGCGTGGCTCGGGGATCCACGGAGCGGTACGCTCGCGGCGATGCGATCGGCCTCCCGCCGTTCCTCTTCGTGGTCGGCGGCGGCGACTGGTGGATCGGCGCCGACGACAGCCGGATCAGGGCTTCTTCATCTTCCACACTGTGGTGTTCCCCTTGCCCGCGATCGGAGGGCTGGTCAGGAAGTACAGGTGCTCCGAGTCGAGGGCGATCGAGACGGGGCTACACGCACCGGCGAAGACGGTCTCGGCCGGCTTCGTCCCGTCGAGCGCGACGCGTCGGATCTGCTTCGCCTCGACCCAGTACGCGTGCGTCGCGTCGGCATGGAGCTCACGTTCGTACGGCTCGGCGACCGTCGTCAACGTGTGCACGGTCCCGTCGGACTTCGCGACCGTGAAGATCTCGGGCGTCTTACCCTCGGCGAGCACCGCAACGAGGGACGGCGTCAGCGCAAGGTACCCGTCCGAAAACGCGGCGCGTGAGGCGAGCAACCGAACGCTCTCGCCGGCCGGGTCGAGCCAGGCGATGCCGAGGACCGGCGTCTCGAACGGCGGGGTGTACGCGCTGGCGACGTACAGGCCCGACACGTCGCGCGCGAGGCCGGAGCCCACGGGCCCGATCGCGATCTGGGTCCCCGCGCCCGAACCGCCGATCGGCACGCGCCACACACTCGAGTCCGACCCGTCCTTGGCGACGCCGCGCCGCGTGTAGAACACGTCGCGGTCATCCATCGCGAGGCTCCACGCCCACCCGCCGAAGTACTTCGGCATGGAGCCGACGCGGTCCGTGCTGCCGATGGTCGAATAGGCATCCGCGAAGACGACGTCTTTGCCGTTGGTCGAAAGCAGCCGGAGGCCACCCTCGTACAGCAGAGTCATGGCGAGCTCTCCCGGCGTGGTCTTCGCCATCGTGATTTCGGACGTCGACGCGCCCGACGACACGAACAGGACGCGCTCCCCGGTGACCGTCAGCCGACTGGCGGCGTGCCTCGGGAAGAGCGGCTTCGCGATCTTGTTCGGGACGCTCGCACCAGCGGTCATGACGTCGCACGCGTCCCATCCCGGTGGCGGCGCTGCTTCGCTCGGAGCGTCCGCCGAGGGCGGGGGTCCCCCGTCCGCAGCGCCGTCCGTTGCGGCTTCGGACGCCTCCGCGCGCGAAGCGTCGAACGACGTTGTGTCTGCCAACGCGGCGTCGGATGGGGCGGACGCGGAAGAGCCGGCGTCCCAGGCGCCGCCCAGCGGCGGCTCCGCGGACGGCGCAGACTCGCCCGGCGCTCCGCCGGTCACCATTGCCGTGGGCGGTTCGGCGGCGGTCGGGCCGCAGGCAGTCGCGAGGATCGATAGAAGGAGACCGGCGCATGTTTTCGGGGCCATGCCACGTATCGACCGCACGCCGCCTTCGGTTGCGGACGCCTACGAGAGCCGCGTAATCCGCCAACCCTTGCGCGCGCCGCACGCGTCGGTCACGAACAGGTTCTGCACGCGGTAGCGGCGCTCGCGGCCGGGGCCGGGGCCAGCCACCTCGATCTCGGCGCCGTTGGGGACGCGGTACACCACGTCGCGGCCGACGACGGCCACGCGGAGGTCGCTCGCCGCCGCGCCACGCTCGCTCATCCAGTTGACGATGACCGGCAGGTCCCACCCCGCGCTCGTCGCCACCGCGAGCGGCACCGAACGCATGCCCGAAGCGTAGCAGCGCGGGACGTCGCTTCACCTTCCCAGGCCCCCCCGCCCGTGCGATCTTGCGACACATGGTGACGGGCAAGAAGGACATGCACGCGCTGTACGTCGGCGACGATCGGGAGCGCCTCGCCGCGCTTCGACAGAAGGACCCGGACGCGAACCTCGCCGAGCGCTGGGAGAAGATCGTGGACGCGCGGCCCGATCTCGCCGAGCGGCGCCTTGCGTACGTGCCGTTGATCGCCGAGCACGGCTGGGCGGTCATCGCCATCCCGGAGGAGGGGTTCGCCTACACCGTCGGTCTCAAGTACCGCTTCGACCAGCCGGAGCTGCTGGTCGCTGCGCCGGGCCTGTCACCGCAAGAGCTCAAGGGAATCCTCAACGCCATCGCGACGTACGTGGCGCTCGGCAACCGCATCGGGCCGGGCGAGCCGGTCGACCTCGCCGATTTCGGCGTGTCGCTCACGTTCGCGCCGTACTCGCACGACGTCTTCGAGAACAAGTACGCGACGGGCTACCTGGCGACGTTCGAGCGGTTCTTCGAGGACGTCGAGCACGAGACGGGCGACACCCTGCCGGTGCTCTGGACGGAGCTCGCGGTCGTGAAGCGCCCGCGAAAGGCAAAGAAGGCGGCCCGAACGAAGCGGGCGGCGAAGAAGCCGACGAAGAAGGCCGCCAGGCCGAAGAAGCCGGCGCCCAAGAGACCGGCGACGAAGAAGAAGCCCGCGGCGAAGAAGAAGCCCGCGACCAAGAGGCCCGCGACCAAGAAGGCGGCCGCGAGGTCCTCGGCGAAGAAGACCTCGCGGCGCAGGTGAGACGCGCTCAGTGCGCGATCGCCGCGAGCACCGCCAGGATCGCGACCACGGCGATGACCGCGATGATCAGCGCGAACACCAGCAGGATGATCCGGATGAGGAGCACCTGACCGAAGTTGTCGAGCGCCTTCATCAGGTGCGGGATGTCCTGCCCCTGCGTGGTGACGACCTTGGTGAGCGACTGCGAGGCGACGATGAGCAGCACGCCCATCGCGACGTGCACGATGAGGTTGAGCGTGGACTTGCCCTCGCCGAACAGCTTGCTCGCGCCTTCGAGGATCTGGATGATGCCGAGGACCATCGTCCACGTCGCGCAGCTCTTGATGATCGAGTTCTCGGCCTCGCCGAACTCGTAGGACGGCGGCTGATAGGGCGGCTGCTGCGGGTACTGCTGCGGGTACTGCTGCTGGTAGGGATTCGGGGGCTGATACGGGTTCATGGCGCTCCCCTCAATGGCTCGCTGCGAGCACGACGCCGAAGATCACGGCGCCCACGATGGCGAGCAGCGCGACGATCGACTCGACGCGCATGGCGTTGGTGAGCTTCTTCATCGCGTCCATCATGTGCGGGACGTCGTTGCCCTGGGTGTCGACGACGTTCTTGAACGCGCCGCCGGCCGCCATGTAGAAGCCGCCGGAGACGACCGGCTGCAGCGCGGCGACGGCGATCACCCCGCCGACGGGCAGCGCCGCCTCGCCGGGCGCCGCGATGATCACCACCACGCCGAGGACGAGCAGGATCAGGCCGATCACGATCGAGCAGATCCCCCACGTCTTCGCGCGACTGCCGAGCCGACCGATGGTCGTGTTCTCCATCTGGGAGAACTCGTACGCCCCGCCCGCGGCCGGCGGCGGCGCGTAGCCGCCCTGCGGATAGCCCGGCTGCCCGTAGGGACCCGGCTGCCATTGCTGCTGCATCGCTCCTCTCTTCCCGTCGCACGCGCGA
The DNA here is from genome assembly GCA_016182965.1 of Deltaproteobacteria bacterium. Taxonomy (GTDB): domain Bacteria; phylum Myxococcota_A; class Polyangia; order Polyangiales; family JADJMO01; genus JALHOE01. Next base: position 14,770 of record JACPFM010000206.1, read on the forward strand.
CTGGTGCGACGGTATCAGAGGTGCTTGCGCTGCGTCTGGATCGCTTCCGAAGGTCGAACCAACCTCGGAACCGCGCCGGTCCGAGTTTTCACATGGTCTCGGCTCAGTAGATGACCACCTGCTGGCCGTCGGTGAGCGTGCAGCGGCCGTCCTTGGGATCGCCGCCGGTGCGCAGGATCTCCGCCGCCGTGGGCGCGACGTAGGCGCCGGTCAGCTCGGCGGCGATCATGCGCTTCATCGCGTTGTCGAGCCGGGTGACGAAGTAGCAGGGGATGCTCGGCTCCTTGTGCGTGCCGCCGACGCCCGAGTGGTCGGTGAGGAACAAGTAGCGCCCCGCGGTCAGCTGCGCGGCCGAGCGCATGGTGAGCTCGGTGAGATCGTCGGTGCCGCTCGCCGCGATCGGGTAGACGTGCACGCCCTTGGCGCGGAGCGCCTGGATCGACTGCACGACCGACGCCTCCTTGCCGACATGGTGCGGGGCGTCGGCGATCCAGAACACCAGGCGGGCGACGTTGCCCGCGCGCCACTCGAGCTTGCTGGTCGCGTTCAGCGCCTGGTCGGGCGCCTCGGGGTAGTCGCCGCCGCCGTCGGCCGAGAGCGCGGCGATCTGCGCCTGGATGGCGGCCGGATCGCCGGTGAACGGCGACGTCTTCACGACGTACTCGTCGCCGTCGTCCTTGTAGGCGACCGTGGCCCAGCGCTGCGAGACGGTCGGCCAGCCGGCCGAGACGGCCTTGGCGATCGACGCGATCTCGGTGCGCAGGTACACGATCTCGTCGCCCATGCTGCCGGTCGTGTCGATCATCAGCGCGACGTCGACCGCCGGTGGCAGCGTCGCGGACGCGCCGGCGAGGCCGAGCTTCACGGTCTTGTCGCCGGCGAGCGCGGTGGCCGTCGCCTTGATCGTCCCGAGGCTCGCCTCGATGCTCAGCGACGTGCCCGCGGCGACGGTGGCCCACGCCGGGTAGACGTCGACGTGGCCGTCGCTGCCGGTCGGTCCCTCGAACACCTTCAGGGCGCCGGCGCGCACGACGACGGTCGCGCCGCCGACGCCGAGGCCCGCGCCGTCGGCGACGTCGATGCGCAGCCGGTCGGCGCGCGGGATCTTCGGCGCGCCGGCGAGCGACGCGTTCTTGTCGACGTACGAGAGGTAGAAGTCGAAGTTCAGGTTGTCGTCCCACGCGCCGGCGGTGAGCGTCCCCGGCGTCGGGGTGGTGCCCGTGCCGCCGCCGCCTGCGGTCGGCCCCGAGGTGCCGCTGCCGTCGCCGGCGTACTCGCCGCCGCCGCTGCCGGTCGAGGGCGCGCCGCCCCTCTCGTCACCAATCGAGGTCTTCGGCGTCTCGGAGGACGTGGCCTGCTGATCGTTGGCGGACGAGCAGCCGACGAGGAAGGCGAGCGTGGCGAACGAGACGGCGACGGCGCGCATGGGGGACCTCCGGGTCCGCTCCCTCAGCAAGGCCCGCGCCGGCCGAATTCGTCCGAGGAAATCCGAGATCGCCCGCGGCGGCGCCGACGTCCTGGCACAACGTGCGCCAAGGCGCGCGGCGCACCTGCGCCCCCGCGATCAGGCTCGGCGAGCGCTCACCGGGCGCGATCGCGGCGACGCCGCGCGAAGGCGGCGAGCAGGCCGGCGCCGAGCAGGAGGCTCGCGGCGCCGCCCGCGCCCGCGCCGGGCGTGCTGCACCCGCAGCCTTTGTCCTTCTCGCCGCCGCCGCACTCGTTGCCCAACCCGCCGCGCGGGGTCGGAGCGCACGTCGCCTTCCGCGTCGGCGGGTAGACGTTGCAGAGGCCGCAGACGTCATCGGCCGACACGTCGCGCATGAAGGTCTGGCCGGTGCGATAGCGCTCGAACATCGTCGCGGTTGTGTTGGCCGGCTGCGTGTGCGCGAGCCCGAACACGTGCCCGAACTCGTGGACCAGGATCGATCGCAGATCGTACGCGCCGGCCGGGACCGGATCGTCGATGGCGAGCTTCACCTCGGCGGGGTTGCTCTGCACCTCGACGTCCGCGTCGTAGATCTCGCCGCCGTCGAGCTTGAACGTCACCGTCGTGAGGGCGAGCGCGACGCCGTCGTGCGGCCAGTCGCCGTCGCGAAACACCACCAGGTTCGCGTTGGAGCCGCCCTGCACGTACTCGACGGCGTCGCAGTCGACGGGGCCGAGGTCCTGCGCGGTCATCGACGGCTTCCCGCTCGCCGCGCCGCTGCACGTCGGGCCGAGGGTCGCGAGGCAGTCGTGCGCGGACCACTCGGCGAACGCTTCGGCGACGATCTGGCGGGCTCGCTCGAGACCGACCTGGGAGCTCGCCGAGCGCTGGACCGAATAGCCGACGCAGCGGGTCGCCCACGACAGCGGCTGCCCGGCGTCGTCGCAGGGCTTCGTGATCGTGGGGACGAAGTTCTCGGTGGTCGTCGTCCGACAGAACGCCGCGGCGCGCGGCGCCCAGGCGAGGACGCCGACCGCGACGAGGCCCAGGAGCGACGATGAGTGCCAGGAGCGGATCACGGTAGGAGAGTGTAGCCTCGACGAACGGGCGCGGCCGGGATCACGCGCTCGGCGCGGGTGCCCACCTGCGCGCACCCCGGCGAGGGCGAGCTTTCGGTCCGCCCGGCGAAGGCGGGTGGGACGGCACGATACACCTGCGCCTTGCCGGTCGCATGCGCGGGCACAAGGAGAAGCCGCCGCGGGGCTCGACCAGCCCACGCGCGATCGCCCGCGCCGAAGGAAGACGCAGATCGTGGTGCAACTCCGAGACGAGGTGTCGTCGTGAAGCGCGCATGGCTCCTCGCGCTCGCCGTCGGCAGCGGCAGCGAGCCTGCGCGCCTGGTGCAGGAGGTCGTGCCCGACGCGCGCGCCGCCGAGCCCTCGCCGGCGGCGGCGACGTACGAAGCGATCAACCCGATCCTCGGCGCCGATCGCCCCGATCCGCACATCCTGCGCGCCGTCGAGGGGGGCAGGCCGGCGTACTACCTGACGGCCACGTCCGGCAGCGGCGCCGACATCCCGGTCCTTCGCTCCAACGACCTGCTCACGTGGAAGCAGCTGCCGAAGAAGCTGCTCGATCGCCCGACGACGCCCGGCGGCTCGACGCCGCTGCACGGCCGCCACTACTGCAACGTGTGGGCGCCCGAGATCGTCCAGCTCGGACCGTCGTCGTTCATGCTGCAGTTCACCGCGACGCGGTTCGCCGCGGCGCAGCCGTCCTGTCCCGGCACCGACGAGGACTCTGGCGTGTACGTGGCATGGTCCGACAAGCCGACCGGACCGTTCGCGCGCGACGACCGTCCGGGCGAGCCGTTCGCGACCGGCGCGCGCAGCGGCTCGTGCGCGCTGCGCGAGAGGCTGCCGCGTTCGCTCGACGTCGCCGAAGGCGACTGCAAAGGCGGGCCTTGCCATCAGATCATGCGCCTCGACTCGACGGTCTTCCGCGACGAGGCGGACGGACGCTGGTGGATGGCCTACGCGTGGTACACCAACAGCCCGACCAAGGTCGCGTGGGAGGCGTCGAACCACGGCGAGCACGTGAACCTCGTCGAGCTCGACCCGAAGGACCCGTTCGCCGTGCGCTGCGACGCCGCGGCGGCGCAGGTGAACGTCGTCAACGCGCACGACCCGGTCCTGAAGTCGCAGCTGCAGAACGGCTGCGAACGCTGCGGCGAGATGCTCTCCTTCTCGCGCGGACGCTTCGACGAGGAGATGGTGCGCGACGGCCATCGGTGGGGTGTGTCCGAGGCTCCGAGCCTCCTGCGTCGCAACGGCTGGGTCTACGCGTTCTTCAGCCACTCGGCGTGGGACAGCGCGTTCTACGCGGTGTCGTGGGTCGCCGCGCGCACCGTGGAGGAGCTGGCCACCGGCAGCCCGACGCGCATCTCCGGTCGATACCTGATCCCGAGCAACGGACTGTCGTTCGGCCATGGCTCGCCGGTCCTCGGCCCCGACGGCAGATCCCACTACTACGTGCACCATCGGCTGCAGCACGGCGCGTGCAAGGCGACCGGCGCCTGCGCGCGCGACGTGTGGATCAGCCCCTTGGAGTTCGAGGATCGCGGCGACGGGCGCGGCGACGCGTGGATCAAGCCTCGATTTCCGGCCGAGGACCCGAAGGTACGCGTGACCGTCCCCGCGTGATCGGATATCGATCCGATCCGGATCGATGGCCGCGCGCGAGTCCGCACCACTGGACACGGTCGTCTCGGTCGAGACGCCCGAGCACATCGTCTTCCAGCACCGCGTCGCCGGCCCGGCGCGCCGCGCCGTGGCCCACCTGATCGATCTCGTCTTGTGCGGGATCGCGCTCGTCGTGCTGGCGGCGATCGTGCTCTTCCTCGTGGTCGGGGCGGCCTCCGCGGGCGCCGCCTTCCAGGAGGCGGTGGGCCTCGGGGCCGGCGTGATCCTCGTGGCCGTGTTCCTCGTGCAGTGGGTGTGGTTCGCGGCCTGGGAGGGCCTGCGCGGCGACACGCCCGGCAAGCGCGCGCTCGGCCTGCGCGTGGTGACCACGACCGGTCGGCCGATCGGCTGGCCGCAGGCGGCCCTCCGCAACGTGCTGCGCGCGGCCGATCTGCTGCCGTTCGGGTACGTCGCCGGCGTCGCGGCGATGGCGCTCTCGGGCCGTTTCCAGCGCATCGGCGATCTCGTCGCGGGCACGCTGGTCGTGGCGTCCGAGCGCACGCGCGCGGTCGCCGACCGTCGTCACGCGCTGTGGCCGCCGCCCTACCCGGCGGAGCTCGACAGCGTCCCTTCGGAGGTGCTGCTCGACGCCGAGGAGCGCGCCGCCCTCGAGCTGTTCGTGCGGCGGCTCGGCACCCTCGGCGCGGCGCGCGAGGCGGAGCTCGCGAGCACGGTCGTCGGACCGCTCGCCGCGCGTCACGGCTGGCGCGGACCGATCCACGACCCAGTGCGCGCGCTGCTCCTCTTGCACGATCGCGCGGCGGACACCGGCCGCGTCGACGCGCCGCCGTCGTCACGCGCGCTGGCGGAGCGCGCGCGATGAGACGCGCGACTACGGAGCGCGCGCGATGAGACGCGCGACTGCGCCCACGGAGTCGACGTTCGTCGAGCGGCGTCGCGCGGACTGGGACGCGCTCGACGCGCTGGTCCAGCAGGCGACGAACCGCGGGCTGAAGAAGCTCGACCCGCTCTCGCTCGCGAGGCTGCCCGCGCTCTATCGCGACGTGTGCGCCGATCTGTCGCGCGCGCAGGCGGCGCGGTACGGCGCGCCCCTCGTCGAGTACCTCGAGGGCCTCACCGCGTCGGCGCACGGGCTGGTCTACGGCAAGCCCTCGCGCGCCCTCGCCTCCCGGCTCGCCGAGGGAGCGCCGGAGGGGCGCGCGGCCTCGCTGTTCGGAGCGTTCCCGCGCGCGGTGCGGCGGCGCTGGCGCGCGGTCGCGATCGCCGCGGCGCTGTTCTTCCTCCCGTTCGTCGTCGGGCTCCTCGCGGCGAAGAGCGATCCGACGTTCGCCTTCCGCATCGCGCCGCAGTCGATGCTCGAGCCGCTGACCGAGGCCTACGCCAAGGGGTTCGCCGACGGGCGCACGCCGGGCGAGGGCACGCTGATGGCCGGCTTCTACGTCCACAACAACGTGGGCATCGCGCTCCGCTGCTTCGCGCTCGGGATCTTCGGCGGCCTCGGCTCGGCGATCTACCTCGTGCAGAACGGCCTCTCGATCGGCGCCATCCTCGGCTACGTGGCGTCGCAGGGCGCGGGCGCGAACATCCTCACGTTCGTCGTCGGGCACGGCGCGTTCGAGCTCGGTGCGATCGTGCTCGCCGGCGCGGCCGGGCTGTCCGTGGGCTGGTCCTTGGTGGCGCCCGGCGAGAAGACGCGCGCGGCCTCGCTCCAGGACTGCGCGCGCGACGTGGTGATGATCGTCGCGGGCGCCGCGGTGATGCTCCTCATCGCCGCCGGCATCGAGGCGTTCTGGTCGGCCTCCAGCGTGCCCTCGTCGATCAAGCGCAGCGTGGGGCTCGCCCTGGCGATCCTGATCACAGTCTACCTGTCGCTCGCCGGCCGGAGGGCGCGGTGAGCGGGATCGACGTCCGCGAGGCGCGCGTGGTCCTGCGCGAGCGTCGCCTGCTCGACGTGCTCGATCTGGCGCTGCGCTTCCTCGTCGCGCACGCCGCGCCGTACGCGGCGCTCTCCGCGATCGTCCTCGTGCCCTGCGGCGTGGCGACGCTGGTGGTCGCCGTGCAGGCGGGCTGGGGCTGGGCCTTCTTCCTCGCGCTCTGCCTCTCGTCGATCGCCGAGGTGCCGTTCACCATCCTCGGATCACGGCTGGTGTTCGAGCCCGACGTCGCGCTCGAGGCGGTGCTCGCGGCGTCGCTCCGGCGTGCCCCCCGCGTGGCGATGGTGCGGCTGCTCGAGGGCGTCGCGGTGGTCATCGGCGCGACGATGCTGCTCTTGCCGGCGATCTGGATCGCCACCATGTTCGTGTTCGTCACCGAGATCGTCGCGCTCGAGGGCGCGGGCGTCACCGCGTCGATGTCGCGCGCCCAGCGCATGTCGACCGGGAGGTTCGGCGAGACCTTCATGGTGCTGCTGGCGGTCTCCGGGCTCCA
>JACPFM010000210.1 GCA_016182965.1 Deltaproteobacteria bacterium
ACGTTCATCCCGCCCGACACGTTCAGCCCGCCCGACACGTTCATCCCGCCCGACACGTGGACCTTCGACACCGCCGTCGGCGACACCGCCGTGTTCGACACCGGCTTCGACACCGGGTTCGACGCGCCGCCCGAGGGCGGGATCCTCTGCGGCGGCAGCTACTGCAACGCGGCGACGCAGCAGTGCTGCGCGAGCTTCACCGGCGTCACCTGCGTCGCGAAGGGCTCGTGCTCCGGCGGCACCACGCTCTCCTGCTCGAGCGCCGCGAGCTGCCCGATCCCCGGGCAGGTCTGCTGCTTCAGCGGCATCTTCGGCGGCGGCACCCCCACCGCGACGTGCCAGCTCTTCTGCGCGGGCTTCCGCCTCTGCGCGTCGAGCGCGGAGTGCCCGAGCGGGCAGAGCTGTCTGCCGACGATCGGCGGGTATCGGATCTGCCGCTGATCACTTCTTCTTGAGCGGTGGGATCGACTCGACCCACCGCGATACGTCGAACCGCTTCTCCAGCGCGCGGACGCCCATCGAGCGCACCGTGCCGAAGATCGGGCGCTCGGGGAACGGGCGATCGTGCAGGCCGAAGCACCAGGCGACGCCGGCGTAGGTGTTCGGATCGCGGCCGTCGAGCGCGTAGCGATCCATCATGCGCACCGCGAGCTCGAACGCGTCGCGCGGGCGCTTGACCATCGTGATGATGCGCTTGCCCCAGAACATGCGGACCACGTTGTGGATGCGGCCGCGCAGGATGAGCTCGCGTTGCGCGGCGTTCCACACGTCGTCGGCGCTCTTCGCGCGCTCGAGCGTCGCCGGCGGCTTGGCGTCGGGGCGCGGATCGGACGCGTGCTCGGCGAGCGTGTCGCGCGCCCACGCGGGCACCGCCTCGTAGGTGGCGTGGCGCGGCTCGCGCGCGGCGTGGTTGAACGCCAGGCCGCGGCGGACCACCAGCTGCTCGAGGAACGCGTCGAGGGCGGGCTTCGGCAGCACAGCGTCGCGCGCGGCCAGCGCGCAGCTGCGCGCGGAGATCGCGCCGAAGTGCAGGTACGGCGAGAGGCCGCTGGTGCCGTCTTCGGACGGATCGTCGCGCGCGCCGTCGTAGCCGCGCGCTGCGTGCGCAAGGAAGTTCGACAGCCGGGCCCACGCGGCGCGCGAGCCTCCGGGACGATCGGAGATGGGCGCGATCGACTGATCGATCGCGCAGCGCGCGACGGCGGCGTCGAGGTCGAGCTGCTCGAGGTCGAGCGGATCGAACGGCCACTCGACGGACGGCGCCTGCACCTGCGGCTCGACGAGGACGACGGGCGCGAGCCACTCGTCGAGCAGCGCGAGCAGCTTGGGGCGGATCGTGCGTGCCTGCGGCTCGTGCGCCGGGATCAGCGCGAGCGGCGCGATGGCCGCGTCGTCGACGGTGAGGTAGGTGCACGGCGCGTAGCGCGCGCCGGCGCTGTTCTGCCAGGGATGGATGAACGACGGGTGCTCGTCGGAGACGATGAGCGCCGCGCGCGCGAAGACCTTGGCGGCGACGCCCTTGGCCTGCTCGGCCGTGCGCGGCAGGAAGAAGCCGTGCGCGATGCCGCGCGAGGCGAGCACACGCGCGTTGTCGCGCCCGCACTCGAGGACGAACTTGTGGAAGCGCGCGCTCGCGTGCGGGTAGTCGGGGCGCAGCGCCTCGTAGACGATCAGCGGCAGGTGCAGCTCGTTCGCCCGCTTGACGGCGTACTCGAGCGCTACGTTGTCGATGGCGCGACGGTTGGCCTGGCACCAGTAGACGACGTAGTCGCCGCTGCGGATCGGCTTGTCGTTCCACACACGCAGGCGCGGGTCGTTGGCGCGGATGTTCGCGCGGCGACGCGGCCGATCATGCAGAGGCATCGAGCCCTCTGGCCGGGACGACCTCGCCCGAGTCGATGACGATCGCCGACGACAGCGGCGCGCGGGCGCGCGCGCCCGGCCACACCACGACCTCGCGGAGGACGCCGGCCCCTTCGACCGAGGAGCGGGCGCCGATGACGGAACGTTCGAGCACCACGCCGGGACCTATCACGGCGCCGTCGCCGACGTGCACGCCGTGATGCAGGTTGGCGGCGAGATAGCTGCTGACGTCGCCGACGTCGTGCCAGGGCCCGGCGTAGGGCACCGCGACCACGCGTACGCCCCGCGAAAGCGCCGGGATCAGCAGATCGCCGACGAGACACCCTCGCGCGGGGGCCGCGTCGACGAGCGAACGGCCGAGCACCTGGACCGCGGCGAACCACGCGCCGAACGCCTCCGCGCCGGCGATCGAGGACGATCGGTCGCGCAGGCGCACGATGCGCCCGTCCTCGGCGACGCCCACGTTGCCGCGGCCGATCGGCTCGCGACCGCGCACCGCGAGCGCCGCTTCGGCGGACGAGCGCGCGCGCACGAGCGCGCCGACGTCGACGTCGGCGACGATGTCGCCGTTCCACACGGCGACCGCGTCGACCTGCCCGAGGTCGCGGCGCGCGTGGGCGAGCCCGCCGGCGGTCCCGTAGGGGCCGCCCTCCTCCACCACGACGCGCACGTCGAGCGCGCGACCGGCCGCCACGATCTGCTCGGCGAGGTGCGCTGCGTTCGCGACGATCGGATCGGCCCCGGCCGCGCGGAGCGCCTCGACCGCGCGCGCGAACGCGTTGGTGGGCCCGATGGGAAGCAGCGGCTTGGGTCGGAAACGGCTGAGGGCGCCGATCCGCGTCCCGAGCCCCGCCGCGAGGACGAAGCCGGCGAGAGACATCGCGTGCCGGCAAGTTGGCCACGGCGAGGCGCCCGGTGCTAGGGGCTCAGTCGATCATGCCGCGCTACAGGTACACGTCTCGGGGGCCCCAGAGGCGAAGGCGCGGGCCGCTCGCCGCGCTCCTGGCCGTCGCGCTCGGCCTCGGCCTTCACGCGGCCGCGTGCAGCTCCGACGCCCGGGCCACGGACACGTGTCGCAGGATCGAGAGCGCGCGCTGCGCGAAGGCCGCGGCCTGTCCGACCCAATTCCCCGACTTCGCCGCGCGCTTCGGCACGGTCGCGAGCTGCCAGAAGTTCTACGACATCCAGTGCGGACGCGGCGTGCAAGACGCGGTGAAGGAGCCTTCGAAGAGCGAGCTCGAGTCCTGCGTGAAGGCGATCAACGACTCGTGCCCCGCCGCCCTCGCTCCCGAGACGGTGTGCACGTTCCTGACCGCGAACGAGCCTCCTCCGCCGCCGCCCGACACCGGCGCGCCCGAGGCGGCGGCCGAGGCCGCCACGGACGCTCCCGCGGGCGACGCCGACTGATCTCTTCAGCCGAGCGGGAGGGTCACCGTGATCGTCGTCCCGCGCCCCTCCTCGCTCTCGACGGCGATGTCGCCACCGTGCGCCTCGACGATGGTGCGCGCGTTGGCGAGGCCGATGCCCGTGCCCGACAGGCGCCCGACGTTGCGCGCGCGGAAGAACGGCTCGAACAGGCCGGGCAGGTCCTCGGCCGGTACGCCGATCCCCGAGTCGCGGACCGCGAGCCGCGCGCGCGACGCGTCCGCGGCGATCGTCACGTCGATGGGGCCGCCCTCCGGGCTGTACTTGATGGCGTTCGAGATGAGGTTCGTCACCACGCGCTCGAGGCGGCGCCCGTCCCATGCGCTCCGCAGCTCCGGCACCGCCGCTTGCACGCGGATGTCGTGGCGGCAGGTCGTCGAGGCGAGTGAGCGGGCGACCTCGTGCGTGAGCGCGACGAGATCGGTGGGCGCGGTGCGCAGGTCGAGCGGCCGGCCGGCCCCGGTGCACGCGAGATCGACGAGATCGGCGGCGAGCGCGGCGAGGCGCCCGGCCTGCGCGGAGATCCGCGCCACCGTCGGAGGCAGCCACTCCGGTCCCCCCGCACGAGCCGCCTGGCGTAGGAGCTGCTCGGCGCCGAGCGTGATCACCGAGAGGGGGTTGCCGAGGTCGTGGGCCACGCCCGCGAAGACCTGGTCGCGGACGCGGATCGCCTCCTGCGCCTCGCGATAGAGCCGCTCGTTCTCGGCGGCGAGGCGCGACAGCCGCGCCTCCGCCTCCTTGACCCGCTCGTACGCGCGCGCGTTGCTCACCGCGAGCCCGCAGACCCGCGCGACGACCTGCGCGAGGCCGACGTACCGCTCGCGGTGCTCGGGGAACGCGATGCGCGTGGCGGCGAGGACGCCGAGGGTGCGCCCCTCGTGCGCGATGCGCAGGACGAAGCCCTCGTGCTCTTCGGACCACGCGGCGTCGCCGTTGCCCAGCCGGCAGAGCAGCTCCTCGGCGCGCATCGCGGAGTCGTGCCCCTCGTCGGCGTGCACCACCGCGCCGTCGATGCGGTGGTAGGCGAGCGCGCCCGGCGCGAAGAGCTGCTCGACCGCCGCGAGGGTACGGGCGATCACGTCGCGCTCGGAGAGCAGCGCGGTGAGGCCGCCGATCAGCTCGAAGGCCATCGCGTACTCGGCCGACTGCCGGTTCGCGCGCGCGAGGCGATCGGTCGTCTCGGCCCGCTCCGCCTCGAGCCGCGCGTCGTAGACGATGCGCGCGAGGAAGGCGCGGTGGAACTCGAGGCCGACCGGCAGCGTCTCCGCGGGCAGCCCGACGAACTCGGCGAACTCCGAGAGCGCGCCGCTCGCCGCCGGATCGAGGCCGGTGTCGAGGAGCACGATGCGGCGAACCGACTCGCCGAACAGCGCGCGGGCCGTGGCCTGATCGAGCCCGAGACGGCGGAGCTCGAGGCGCCAGCGCCGCAGCCACCCCGGCGTGACGACGTGGGCGCCCTCGCTGAAGAGCTCGTCGACCTTGGCGGCGTCGGTCAGCGAGTAGAAGCACTGGTCGGAGCAATGCACGCGGACGCCCTCGTCGGCGAGGCGGTGCGTGCAAGGCCGCGCGCCGACGATCGCGACGTGGGCGCGTTCGACGCCGCGGGCGCGCGTCAGGCGCTCCAGCTCCTCGCGTTCGAGCGGCGGCCTCCCGCAGCGCGCCGGGAACGGCACGAGCGACACGTCATGTCGTGCTTCGTCGGGGATGGCGGCGTTCGCCTCCTTGGCGAGGTTCTCGCACACCAAGAGGGCGATCGACGGTCTACTCATGGGGACGGCGGCGACTGCTCGATGGGATATCGCCCGAAGCGGTGCACGGCGTCGGAGACGGCCATGAGCACGCGCTCGGGCACCTGGAACGGGATCTCGCCGTGCTGGTCCGAGAGCACGAAGCGGCCGCCCGGCGCCCCCTGCGCGATCGCGGCGCGCACCGCCGCCTCGGCCTCGGCGTCGCTCCAGTGGCGCATCTCGATGCCGTTGAGGTTGCCGACGACCGTCGCGCGACCTGCGCACGCCGCCTTCACCGCGGCGAGGTCCTCGAGCGAGCCGACACCGATCGCGGGTGTGCCGGTCTTCAGGACGTCGTCGAGCACGCCGAGGCAGCGGCCCGACGCGAAATGCGTCGCGACCGGCCCCTTCAGGCGGGCGAGCGTGCGGCGCGCGACCTCGAACCCGGTCTCGACGTACAGCGCGCGCGGCGTGATCGTCGACGACGCGACGGGATCGAAGTAGACGAGCACGTCGGCGCCGGCCGCGAGCTGCGCGTTGCCCCACTCGACGCAGAACTCCTCGTTCACCCGCATGAGGTGCAAGAAGGCTTCGCGGTGCTCGAGGAGGACGTCGAGGTAGCGCTCGAAGCCGAGCTGCATGATCGGCAGCGAGAACGGCGACATGATCACGCCGATCACGGGCACCTCGCCCGCCGCCGCCCGCTTCATGCCCTCGAGCGCGACCAGGACGTCGCAGAGCCCGCGGTGGTCGGCGACGCGCGGCGGGGCGAGCCCCAGGATCTGCTCGTGGCTCGACGCGACGGGTCGCCCCGCGTTCGGCGGTCCGTCGTCGAACCAGAGGACGTCGCTGCCGAACGCCTGCGCCTCGAGCGCGGCGAAGAAGAACCCGTATAGGCAGTCGTGCCGATAGCGCGCTCGCATTCGGAGCTGGCCCTCGACCACGTGCTCGGGCTTCGAGAAGTACTCGCGAATGGACAGCCCGAGCTCACGCGCGCCGTGCAGCGTGACGAGCAAGAACCACGGCACGCGGTCGGGCTCCTCGCCCGAGAGCGTCCTCCGCACGCGCGCCGCCGACGTCAGACCCATGGCGCCCCCTGCGGCAGCGATCCCTGAGGCAGCGATCCCTGCGACAGGGACCGAACGACCTCGACCGCGTGGAACGCGTTGGTCGCCATGGCGTCGGCCCCGACCTCGCGGGACAACGCGTGATCGAAGATGAACGGCGCGCCGCCGACGACGACGCGGATCGGCCGATCGGCGAGCCTGGTGCGCACGTCGCGGATGCGCAGCGCCGAGCGCAGCATCAGCGCAGACAGCAGCAGGATCTCGATGCCGTCGGAGACGGCGCGCGCGGCGATCGAATCGACGGTGCCGACTCCGTAGTCGATCAGCTGGAAGCCGCTCCCGCGCAGCGCCGACGAGACGATGCGCTTGCCCAGCTGGTGATGGTCCTCGATCGTCGCGATGGCCATCCTCGGCCGGCCGTATCGCTCGTTCTGCGACGACCCGAGGAGCGTGTCGACGAGCTCCTCGCAGATGCGACCGCCCATGTAGATCTGAGCCAGCGCGATCTGCCCCCGCTCCCAACCCTCGCCGAGCCGGGCCAGAGACGGCACGATAAGCGCTTCGATCGCGGCGAGCGGCGGCCCCGGGACCCTGGCGAGGAGCCGCCTCGCCTCGTCGCGGTTCATCGCGAGGAGGGCGTGCTCGAAGTCGTATCGAAGCGCGGATGGATCCATCGCCCCCTCCTCGCGATCGGAGCGTGAATTCGATGCTAGGCCTGCGGTCGGGGTGGTCAAGGCACGGCCGAATGGGAGATCACGGGCCTCGTTCGTCGCCATCGGACGATGGATCCATGCGTGAGGCGTGAGGCATCGGCTCGTCCGTTCGGTCGCCGCGAAGGGCGGTCGGGTCGACAGGCTGGGGACCCGGCTCCCCACCCCGGACGCCGACGCACCGCGACGAACGGCCACTCCGCCGGCACGAATCGAGGTTCGGCCGGGGGCACGGGCGTTGCTCCCTACCCGACCATGAGCGCCGTCGGCCTCGATCTCTCGCAGCACGTGATCAACGCGGTAGTGGCGCACGTCCTCCGCTGGGGTCGGCCGCCGCGCGCGGTGCTCGCGGTCACCGACGAGGAGCTCCGTGGTCATCTCGGCGAGGAGCTGCGCGCGCGCGGGCTCGAGGTGCTCGAGGCGGAGCACGCGCGGACGCTCCACACCGCCGTGCGCTGCGCGCTGACGTGGCCGAAGACCGAGAGCATCGATCTGTTCGTGCTCGACGCCGAGCTCGAGGGCTGCTCGCCGCTCCATGCGATCGCGTTCGCGCGGAGCCGCAACCTCGCGAGCCCGGCCATCCTGCTCACCGACGAAAGCGATCCGCTCAGCGGAGCGGACGTCGCCGGCCTGGACCTCTGCTCGCGGACGCACGCGTGCGAAGCGATCGATCGCTCGCTGCTCCGTGCGCTGCGTCGTCGCTGGTCGGAGCGCCCGGCGGCCGCGTGAGCTCGAAGCGCGGTGCGCACGATCGGCCCGAGCCGATCAGTACAGCGTGAGCCCGCCGGTGATCGCGTCGATCTTCTCGGCGTCGTCGGGGCCGACCGCGCAGCAGGTCAGCGTCGGCACGCCGCCGAACTCGGTGTGGCCGGCGTCGCGGATCAGGTGCGACTCGAGGCCCGCGGCGATGGCGCGCGCGTGGACGTCGAGGAGCTCGGCCTCGGACTCCACGCGGACGCAGATCTTCGCCTGGTGGTGGAACAACCACTCGCGCTCGGCGTCGCTCATCTCGATGGCTCCCGACCGACGCAGCCGGCGCACCAGGAAGGCCATGCTCGCGTGCGAGCCCTGGGCGATCTCCTTGCCGCGGCGCATCTTCAGATCGCGGCGGACGACGATGACCTGCTTGACCATGCCGGCCCGTCATAGCGCATGTCGCGGCGCCCGATCGTGGGACACCGACCGGCCAACGCGCCGTCCCGCGCCTTTCGCGGGACGCTGATCTCAGCGGCCGCCGTGGATCTCGAGCTTGGCGAGCTGCGAGGTCGTCGCGCGACCTTGCACCACCACGCTGTGGATGGCGCGCGGACCGCCGGGCAGCGGGATCGGCGACGACCACTCCTCTTGACCGAGCGCGGCCGGAGCGGGCGCGACCCAGCGCTCTCCGTCGGCGAAGATCACGAGCACCTGCCCGAGCGCGAGCGGCTTCTCGGCGTGGAGGCGGACGGTCGAGAACCCGCC
>JACPFM010000207.1 GCA_016182965.1 Deltaproteobacteria bacterium
CGGCGCCCGTGGTCGACGGGTGACCGGCGCCGGGGGTCGACGGGTGACCGGCGCCCGGGGTCGACGGGTGACCGGCGCCGGGGGTCGACGGGTGACCGGCGCCGGAAACCGAGCGATCCCCGGTCGTTGTGCGCAGCTGCTCGATGATGCGACGTCGTGTGTCGGAGCCGAGCATCATGCGACCTCCCCCATGTCGTCGAACACGACCTTCGCGGCCAGCGCGTGGCGCGACCGCAGGTTGAGCTTGGCGAGCACGCGCGCCACCTGGTTGGCCACGGTGCGCGGCGAGGTGCCGCGCCGGGCGGCGATGGCGGCGTTGCATAGCCCCCGCGCGGCGAGCCGCGCCACCGAAGCCTCGCCGCGGGACAGCGCCTCCTCGGTGAGCAGGCCGTCGGCGAGGACGACCCAGTAGGTACGACCGTCGATCACCACCTCGTGCAGACGCGCGCTCGGCTTGGCCACGGGCTCGCCTATACGCAATCGCCGCGCCGACTCCGATCCACGCGGGAGAACCGGAAGATCGCGGACGCGCCCGCGGACTCGCGCAGCGGGCTGCGCACCGGGCGTGCACGGGCGTGCGCGTGACTGCATAGCGACCTGCGCGGTCCGGCGGGCCGGATCCTGGTACGCTCGGACGCGTCACCGGAGGCTGTCTCGATGGACGAAGTGGACCTGGCTCCGGCGCGTTCGCCGGCGCCGAGCACGCTGGACGACGCACCGCTGCTCGCGAGGCGGCTCGCCGCGTTCGGGTGGGCGAGCGGCATCGTGCAGGGCATCAGCCTGCTCTCGGTCTTCCCGTTCGAGCTCGCCGCGCGGGGTCCGCGCCTGCTCCTCGATCCGGCCGTCCTCTTGACCGTCGTCGCGCTCGCCGGGTGCGTGGTGCTCGTGTTCGCCGGGCGCCTCGCCGGGGGCAGCGCCGCGAGGCTGCGGACGATCGAAGCGACGGTGGTCGTCGGGCAGGCTTTGGCGTTCAGCCCCATCACCTACGTCGGCGAGTCGTTCGCCTACCGCGAGTTCGCGAGGTCGCTCGGCGAGTCCCCGACCCTCGGGGTGTTGCTCCGGCACTACGGATCGTTGACGACAGTGATGTCGTTCAGCGTCATGCTGGCGCTGCGCGCCGCCCTGGTCCCGAGCTCGCCGCGCCGCACCCTCGCGCTGACCAGCGCCGCAGGCGTGTTCACGGTCGCGGTCGCCGGGTTCGGGCTATACCCCCGGATCTACCCGCTCACCTCCACGCAGCGCATGGAGGTCGGGGTGATGGCCGCCTTCTGGACGGTGCTGGGGACGGCGTGCTGCGTGGTGATCTCGGCGGTGGTGTACCGGTTGGAGCGTGACGTCCGCCGCGCGCGAGAGCTCGGCCAGTACGTCCTCGAGGAGAAGCTCGGCGAGGGCGGCATGGGCGTCGTGTACCGCGCACGCCACGCGCTGCTGAAACGACCGGTGGCCATCAAGTTCCTCGCCTCGTCGCGCGCGGGCGAGCACGGCATCGCGCGCTTCGAGCGCGAGGTGCAGATCACCGCGCGGCTCGCGCACCCGAGCACGATCACCATCTACGACTACGGTCGCACCCCCGAGGGGGACTTCTTCTACGCGATGGAGCTGCTCGACGGGATGGACCTCGCGACGCTCGTCGAGCGGCACGGTCCGCAGCCGCCGGCGCGGGTCGCGCGGGTCCTCGAGGCGATCTGTCGCTCGCTCGCCGAGGCGCACGAGCAGGACCTCGTGCACCGCGACATCAAGCCGGCGAACGTGTTCCTGTGCCGCGAGCTCGGCGGGCAGCCGGACTTCGTGAAGGTGCTCGACTTCGGCCTGGTCCGCGAGACCCGCGACGATCGCCCCGAGGTCACGCGCGAGGGCATGCTCACCGGGACGCCGATGTACATGGCGCCCGAGATCTTGATCTCGAGCGAGCGCACGAGCGCGCGCAGCGATCTCTATGCGGTCGGCGCGGTCGGCTACGCGCTGCTGGCCGGGCGAGAGCTGTTCGACGCGAAGTCGGTGGTCGAGGTGCTCGCCGCGCAGCTCCACGAGCAGCCCGCGCCGCCCTCGAAGCGCCTCGGGCGAGCGCTCCCCGCCGAGCTCGAGCAGTTGGTGCTGCAGTGTCTCGAGAAGGATCCGGCGCGGCGACCGACGAGCGCGCGCGCGATGGCCGATCGGCTCTCCGCGCTCGATTTTCCCGAGAAATGGGCCGAAGACGAGGCGCGCGCGTGGTGGTCGAGGCAAGGCGCCCCGGCCGCTTCGGCGAAGGGCGAGGTCGACCCGAACGCACCCACGGTCGCGGTCGCGTCGGGCTTCGATGCCACCTTGCCGGAGCCCCGCGCCGCAGTGCGTTAGACTGTGACGCTCCATGCCGACGCAACGCAACACCGACGACCTGCGCATCGCGGAGGTCCGTCCGCTGATCCCGCCCGCGATCCTGATCGAGGAGCTGCCGGTCGATCCGGCCGCGGCGCAGACCATCGCCGACGCGCGCGACGCAGCACGCGCGATCATTGTCGCGAAAGAGGGGGGGGCCAAGGAGGGGGCGGCCAGTGAGGGGGCCGCCGACGATCGCCTGCTCGTGGTGGTCGGTCCCTGCTCCATCCACGATCCGGCGGCGGCGCTCGAGTACGCGTCGCGGCTGAAGCCGGTGGCGGAGCGCCTCTCGCGCGAGCTCCTGGTGGTGATGCGGGTGTACTTCGAGAAGCCGCGCACCACCGTCGGCTGGAAGGGGCTGATCAACGATCCGCGCCTCGACGGCTCGTTCGCGATCAACGCCGGCCTGCGCATCGCGCGCAAGCTGCTGCTCGACCTCGCCGATCTCGGGGTGCCCGCCGCCGGCGAGTTCCTCGACACGATCACGCCGCAGTTCATCGCCGATCTGATCGCCTGGGGCGCCATCGGCGCGCGCACGACCGAGAGCCAGGTCCACCGCGAGCTCGCCTCCGGTCTGTCGATGCCGGTCGGCTTCAAGAACGGCACCGACGGCGGGGTGCAGATCGCCATCGACGCCATCCGCGCGGCGCGCGGCTCGCACCATTTCCTGTCGGTCACCAAGCAGGGCATCTCCGCGATCGTCGCCACCAAGGGCAACGACGCCTGCCACGTCATCCTCCGCGGCGGCAAAGACGGCCCCAACTTCGACGCGGCCAGCGTCGCGGCGGTCGAGCGCGGGCTGATCGCCGCCGGCCTCGCGCCGCGCGTCATGATCGACTGCAGCCACGGCAACACCGGCAAGGACTACCGGCGTCAGCCCGAGGTCGCCAGGGACGTCGCCGCGCAGATCGCCGCCGGGTCGCGCGCGATCATGGGCGTGATGATCGAGAGCCACCTCGTCGAGGGGCGGCAGGACGCGCGCCCCGGCGAGACGCTGCGGTATGGGCAGAGCATCACCGACGGCTGCATCGGCTGGGAACAGACGGTGCCGGTGCTCGACGAGCTCGCGGCGGCCGTCGCGCGGCGGCGGGGTTGAAGCTCTCCACCGGTGCAACGCGCACGGAGAATGTCACCACGACCGGCGTCGTGCGCGCCGAGACTGACTGCATCATTCAGATTCGTGCGAGGGCGCCGAAACGGCGCTCCCCATTGGCAATGGCTGCCCCGAACATCGAAGACCATCTGAATATTCAAATGGGTCGTCGCTGGAGTAATGAACGCTTTAACTCATCGAATCGTTCCAGGCGCGCCGGGATGGTGATCATCTGTCCGTCCCGATCGCGCACCACAAGGCCGTGCCTTGATGGTGCAACCTCCTCAATGTTGCTCCACTTGAGTTCAATCTGTGTGTCGCCGACCGTCTCGACGACGCTACGGTCGGATACGCGGAGTGAATAGCGGCGGCCAACGAGTAGCCATCGAGCGAACTCGAATAGAAGTCCGACCCAAATCGCACATCCGGCAGCGGTGACCAGCAACGCTTCGCGCCTGAACGAAAGCGGCGCAAAGCGCACCGCGGCAGCCCCGGCAATGATGGCGACCGTCGCCCCCACGATGTGCCGGCTCCGCGCAGGTCGCAACAGACGGTAAAGGCCATGAGTCATTCAGAATCCGGTCCGATGGAAAACGCGCAGCCCGTCTTGCCGGTAGCGGTCTGAAGTCGGCCAATCGCGTAGCCACTGATCAAACCCACGAACGGCGACTTCGTGATCCACGTTTCGGGGACCGCAAAGAACGGCGCCGTCGCACCGCCGAGTCCAGCACCGATTGCCGCCGCGATACCAATCTGTTTCAGGTCGAACACCTCGCCGAGCGGGCGACCGCGATCGACCCCGATTTCACGACCAACCTCAAACAATGCACCGGTGATTGCGCCAAGAGCGATCTGCGGTAAGAGGGTGAGCGTGACGACCTCGGCGCCCATTCCTTTGAAGTCGACGAGGTTCACGGGATCATTGTGTGCGTATGCAACCAAGTTCGAACCATCCGAGAAGCCAGAAGGATCCTTTGCCGTCCACCTCCCCAGCTGACCGTCGTAGTCCCGCGCGCCGAACCTCACGAGCTTCGTGTCGCGGTCGTACAACCCGCCCGCGAACCCGAACGGCAGCTCGCTCCATCCGCTCGTAGGCGTGTCGTTCGTCACGTTCCCGAACTCGTCGTAGTCGATCCGCTTCACGATCTGCCCGGTGGTCGCGGCTACCACTAGCCGCACGCTCCCGAGATGATCGGTCACGATGCGGTAGCGCTGCTTCACTCCGCCGACGTCGCGCACCGCGTACTCCGGCACGTTGGGGTGACGGCCGTACACGAACGCCGTCGTCTGCCCGGTCGCGACGTCGACCTCGCCCACGACACGCAGCAGGCCGTCCCACACCCACTGCTTCGTCAGCACGCCATCGACCTTCTTCCCGACGCGGCGGCCGAGCGGATCGACGAGGTAGTCGATCGCCTTGCCGCCCGGGAGCTCCACGCGCAGCAGACTGCCACGCGCATTCCAGGCGTAGCGCGTGGTGCCGGTCGCGTCGGTCTTCGTCTTGACCTCGCCGGTGGCGAAGTAAGTGTAGCTCGCGCCGTCGTACGAGGTGAGGCGGTCCTGATCGTCGTAGAGGCCGCTCTCGGTCTTGGCGACGGTCGCCCCGTCGGTCGCGTAGATCTTCTTCGCGGTGCGGTTGCCGTTGCCGGGAACACCGTGGTCGTAGAGGTACTCCACCTTCAGCGAGACCGCGCCGCTCGGCGTGCCCTCGTATACGCGCGAGAGCCGGCCTGCACTGTCGTACTCGTATTTGAAGCGCCTGGTCTCCTCGCCTCCGCCGACCTTGCCGATCGTCTCGTCACGGATGACGATGCGCCCGAGCTTGTCGCGCGGCGAACCGCCCGTCGGCTCGTAATCGATGGTGAGCAGGCCGACGCTGCCGGCCTTCGCCGACTGCTTCCGAAGCTCGCCGAAGCCATTGTGGTCGAACGTCTCGGTCACGACGCCGAGGCTCGTGCTCGCGAGCAAGGTGGTGCCCGGCCGATACGTCCGGACCATGTCCCCGATCGTCGTGGGCAGGCCGTCGGCGTCGTAGAGGAAGGAGGTGGTCGCGCCCGCCGCGCTCAGCGCTGAAAGACGGAACAGCGCGTCGTAGTCGCGGCGCACCTCGAGGGCGGTGGCGGTCGGGCTCCAGGTGCTGCCGCTCCACGTGCTCCTCGTCAGGAGCTCCCCGTCGTACTCGAACGCGAGCGACGCCGAGGGCGCGCCGAGCGGCCACTCGAGCTTGGAGAGCATGCGCGTCGCCGGATCGTACGTGGCCTTGAAGCTCGTGTCCGCGGACAGGCCGTCGAGCACGGACTCGGGCCGACCGAACGCGTCGTATCCGAGCTGGAGCTGCAGCGCATCGCCCGCCAGGGGATCCGCGAAGAGGACCTTCTCGAGGCCGGCTTCGGCGTTCCAGCGGTAACTCAGCGAAGGTCCTGTGCTGCCTGCGGTGCTCGAAGGCGGCGGCGGGGTGTAGCTGTCGACCTGGTCGAGCGCGGTCCACGTGAACACGTGGGAGGGCCTGCCTGGCGGCATCACCGTCTGCACGTTGCCGCGCGGATCGAAGGTGGTGCCGACGACGGCGCCGCCCGGCAGCGTCTGCGACAGCACGCGACCGACACCGTCATGGGAGGTGAACCACGTCGCGAACGGCGTCGGGCTATTGGCCGAGACCGAGGAGACGACCCCGACGGCGTCGTACGTACGGGTCACGACGCGCTCGGCGGCCCCGCTCCCCTGCGCGATCGTCTCCACTCGTCCGCGCGAGTCGTAGCCGATGCGGACCTCGGCGAGCTCGCTCGTGCCGTCGACCAGCCAGCCGGGATACGAGACCTTGACGATGCGTCCCTTGTCGTCGACCGACACGAGCATCTTCCGCGGTGGCGTGGTCGCGGAGGTGACCTCATGCGTCCAAGTGCCTCCGGCGCCCTTGGTGAGTGTGCGCGTGAAGGTCCCCGACGCCACGGGGTCCTTCCCCTTGCCGTCGGCGGAGAGGAGGGTGACCTTCTCGGTCTGCTCGGTGATCTCCGACGGGCTCGCCATTGGGCTGGGCTTGATACCCATTCGTTCCAGCTTGACCACGCGGGTTTTGCCGGACGGCAGCACCACGGTCGTCGAGCCGACGGGCAGCTGCATGCCAAAGCGCGGATCCGGCAGCCGCTCGACGAATGTCTTGGTGCCCGAGGACGTGGCGATCTCTTCGACGCCGCTGCTCGGGATCGAGATCGTCGTCTTCGCGCCGTCGGGCGCGGTGATGGTCCGGTAGTGCGTGCCGGCATCGATCGGACCGCTCTTCTGGTCGACGAAGCGATCCTCGTAGACTCTGCTGCGTCCCAGCGCGCTCGTCAGCGTCATGCGCCAACCATCGAGCAGCTGCTCGCGGAGCAGCGTGGTGGAACCGAGGCCGTGCGGCGCCGTGTCGCTCAGCAGCCGTCCGTCGGAGTCGTACGTCATGCAGTGCGCGCCCGAACCGGCGCCGCCGCAGAGAAGGCCGCCGGGAGACAGTCCGGGCTCGGCGAACATGGTGAGCAGCTCGGTGCCTGGCGCGTAGTCGAGTTGGTACTTCTCGAACGGAGCGCGGCGCACGCCGATCAACCGATCGCCCGAGTACTCGAGCTCGGTCACGCCCACGGTGCCGAGCGGCGCACCATCGGCTGCGAACGGCCCGATGATTCGCGTCACGCGCCCGGACGTGGTGTCACGCAGCAGGCGCGTCTCGTTCCCGCTGGCGTCGCGAATTGCGACGAGCTTTGGCATCCCGTCGGTGCTGTAGACGAAGGTCCACTTGGTCTGGCCCGTCGTGGCGTCGAGGGTCTGCACGTGGCGACCGTCCTGGGCGACGTAGATCTCGTCGCCGTGCACCACCTGCTCTGCGCTCCAGCCGATCGGCGCGCGCAACTCGACGAGACCGGCGACCGCCGAAAGCGGGTCCGAGCCGGTCACGATGTCGCCAGCGGCCAGGAGGACGTCTCCGTCCTTGTCCTGCGTGAAGGCGAGCGCAACGACGCTCATCCACAGGTTGGCCGCGGGCGCGCCATCGCGGAAGCCTGCCTTCTTGGCAGACTGCGCGAACGCGCGAATGATGCCGTCGCGCTTGAGGGTGTAGATGGCGTTGCGGGCGAGATCGTCCAGGAGGCGCGTTCCGACGAACAACGTGCCGTGATCGTCAACGGCCAAGCGCATGTACCCCGGCATCGCCGAGTCGATGGCCGGGCTCCCCAAGGCCGGTGCGCCACCGCCCAGGCCGCCTGCGATCAAGTGCAGGAGACCCGTGGGATCGACCTTCCGGATCTCACCGGCGCTCGCGATGTAGACCGTGCCATCGGGGGCCGCCGCCATCGATTGGATCGGGTTCTTCAGCGCCACGTCCGTGGCGAACGCGACGTCCGCGGCGGAGCCGACCGAGGCGCACGACGTCCCGGTGCAGCCGCCGGCGAACCGGTCGATGTAGTTCGCGCGCACGTCGATGCGACGGATGCGCGTGCCTTCGGAGACGTACACGATGCCGCGATCGGCGATCATGTTGGAGCAATCGATCACCGCGTCGGTGGCGCGACCGCCGTCGCCGGATCCAGCCCCGCCGCTGCCGCCTCCTGCGAGGGGCCCCTCGCAGGTCGGGTCGTCGACGCCGTTATCGCGGAGGCGATACAGCTTGCTGCCGGCGGCGCACACGAAGATCTCGTTGCGGGCGATCTTCGTGCCGCCAGGTGCATCGATGAGGACCTGGTTGCGGGCGACCGCCAGTGACGTGCGAAAGTCCAGGGCGGGTGCGCACGCAAGCGAGAGCTTGCGGGTCGCGCCGCCGGCATGCCGCACCACGCCGTAGTTCGAGTTGCCGTAGAGGATGCCGTCGGACGTCACGCCGAACGACGTAAGAGCCAACGGCGTCGTGCCGAAGGAGGCGCCGAGCCCCTGCGTCCGTCTCGCGACGACCGCGGTGACATCGGTGGCGCTCGCCTCCCCGCCGCTTCCGAAGAGGATCTTCCCGTTGCTCCAGGTGTGGTGCTTGTCGATCGACCAGCCGCCCATACCGAGGCCAGCGCTGCGGAACGTGCCGAGTGTGATCTCGTAGCGCTGCTCCAGGCGGATCTCGTTGCGGGCGGGGATCGGAGTGATGAGCGGGCGTACCGTCGCGCTGGCGCCACCGCCGGCGCTGCCGCCGCTCGAGAGCAATGGCGTCGCAGAACCGGTCGCCCCGAACGTCGCCGGACCGTAATAGGTCGGCTTGTACACGTACGCGAGCCGCACCTTTGCGCGTTGGGGGCCCTGCGTGGGATAGCCGGCGCTCGTCTTGCCGTCCCAGTAGATCGGCACCGCCTTCTTCTTGTAGGCCTCGGCGCCGCTGATCGAGATCTTCGGCAGCTTCACGTCCAGGACGTGTACCTGCACTTCTACGCGGAGGAGCTTGTCGACGCCCTCTTCGGAGTCCGGTGCGATCGGGATCAGCGTCGAGTAGGGGACCCGGTATCCGTCGGCGCGATCGCTGCGATAGACGAGGCTGAACGGCGCGCCGTTGAGCGGGATGCTCTCGCCGAGCACCGCGTTCTCGCACTCGATGACCGAACCCCGCGCGCAGCGCGGCCTGCCCTCGACTGCCACGAGTGGCTGCCTGGCCGCTGGGAAGCCGGGCTTGGTGGGCCAGAGCTGACCCATGTTCGAGTCGTAGCTCGAGAAGTGCGACACCGGCACGCGCCACACCTCCGCGCCGGGCTCGAAGATCGGCTTGGATGCGGCCGGAGGTTTGGTGGTCATCATCCGACCGAGCGTGTGGAGCTCCTCGGTGTAGATGCCGAGCCCGGCGAGCTTGCCGGCGTCGTCCTCTCCGCCTCCGTCGGCATCCACGCGCGCGAGGCCCGCGCTGTCGACGCCCAGCAGCTTGATCACGCGCCCCGTCGTCGACGCGCCCCAGAGCTTGGCGTCCTCGTCGAGGCTGCCCGTCGGCACGAAGGAGCCCACCGGGAACCGCGGCATCTTCGACCTGCAAGTGCCGCTCGTGCACGTGCCGTCGACGGCGCTGCAATCGAGGTCCTTCGTGCACTGGATGACGCGCCGGTCCTCGATGAAGTTGTGGACGTAGTAGACGGGTGTGCGACATGGGAAGTCGGAGCCGCCGCAGACGCCTGCCGTGAGATCGATCCTGTCGCTCTCGTGCCCCGCCACGGTGAACGAGACCGCGTACGTGTACGCGCTCTGCGGGTTCAGCGCGGCCGGCATGCTCTCGAGCCCCAACGGACCGCTCGACCGCTCCGTGATCGAGATGCACATGTCGTCAAGCGCCGTCGAGCCGGCGCTCGCCGAGAGCCCACTTGGCAGGTACATCGCACCACGGCGATTGCCATCCTTATCCTTGACGAGGTCGCCATAGACGAACTGCGCGCCGGCACCTCGAGTCCAGAAGCGGCAGCCGGCCGTATGGATCGGGATCACATCCCCAGGAAAGGCGTAGCCGCCGATCGGGACGTCGACGATTCGGCTGACCGGCAGGAGGCCCGAGGCCGTCACCTCGTAGGCGAGCTGCCCGCCGCCGCGGACGACCAGATCGAAGACCCCATCAGGTCGCGTGAAAGTGTAGCCATACTCGGGATGGCCCACGACGGACACGCGGGCCTGTTCGCGCGGGCTACCGTCCTCGCGCAAGACGCGACCGCGAATGCCCGATGCCAGCTCGGGCGGGATGCTGTTGGCAACGACACCCATCTGCACCGCCGTCGGCCCCTCGACGATGTGCCGCACGACGTCGAAGAACCGCGTCGGCCTGCCCGGATCGAGCGGCGGCGCGTCGAGGCGGCCGATCGGGACGCAGGCGTTCACGGGCTCCGTCAGCTCGAGCCTCGCGGTGGTGGAGCCAAGCGCTGCATCGCCGTCCTCGACGCGGAACAGCAGCTCGTCCGCCCGCACGAGCTCTTCGATCGAACGACCCGATTCGCATCCGGCAAAGACGTACTGCGGCGGCTCCACGAGATCGAAACGCTTTGGCTTCTTGCCGGGCTGGCGGAAGTCGGTCACAGGCACGCCGGCGACGCCCGCGGAGTACGTGCAGCGATCGACGACCTGACCACCCAATGACAGCGTCAGCGTCGCGGTGCCCGACCCGGCACCTCCACTGTCGACCTGTGCCACGGAAGGCAGCAAGAACACGATCGGGTGCGGCAACAGCCTGTGGCCGTCGAACCACTCCGCGTCGTTCGCTCCGGGCCGCGCGGGGGTCCAGGACGCGATGAGCACTGGGTTCGAGCACGTTTCGATCGCCTGGGTGATCTTCCCGAGCGGCTCGTCGCGCCGATCATCGGCGCACGCCACGCCCACGACCATGACGGTCAGGAGTCGGACGAAGTGCGCCCCCCCCCACCTCATGCGCGCAACAAGCCTGCCCGTTCGGTTGCCCGCCTCGAGAGCCCGCATCGCAGTTCCCTTTCCCCGCGGATTGGTCGCGCTCTGGTCGAGTGGTAGCGAGCGGACGCGGGGGTTCAACGCTCGAGTGGCGGAGCCGCGAAATTAGGTGCGAGCGAGGTGCACCATGGCGGCACGGTCGCTACGGCGTTGTCACGCTCACGACCAACGCTCGGCCTAGGCCCGCGTCGTCCGGCAAGCAGCGCGGTCGTGCGGCTGCGCGTGAGCTCGGCGGCAACCTCGATGCCGAAAGCCGGGGATCCTCAGAGCTGCAGCGCGATCTCGGTCGCGCCGGCCGGCACGATCATCCCGGTGAGCGCGCCGTAGATCGGGAAGGTGGCGAGCGGCTGGCCGTTCGCGCGGGCGCGGTGGGTCGACAGGTGGTTGACGGCGACCGTCAACGGACACCGCGCGCCCGTCTGCACGCGCAGGCGCACGTGGGGGTCGCCCGGCGCGGCCTGCACGTCGACGACCCGGGCGTCGCGGCATCCATCCGTGATCGTCGGAACGCCCGCGGTCGCCGCGTCGTCGGAGACGATCCACGCGACCTCGTGGAGAGCCTTGTCGAGCGCCGGCTGCGCGCGCAGCCGCGCGGCGAGCGCCTCGAAGGACGCGACCCCCTCGAGCCGCCCGCTGAACCACGCCGGGCCCGCGGTGGCACCCGGCTTCATCACCAGCAAGAGGCCTCGGGGATCGCCGGGCGGCAGCGGCACGACGATCGCGCGGACGTCGTAGAGGCGGCCGAGCAGGCGCGCCTCCTCGCGGCGCGGATCGATCTGCACCGTCGTCTGCAGGCTGTCGTACGGCACGCCGGCGGCGGCCGAGACCAGCTGGACGAAGCGCCGCGGCGGGTAGCCGTAGCCGTCGAGCGACGAGAGGTCCGCGGCCAGCGCGGTGTTCGGACCGAACGATCCGATCGAGAGCTGCAGCGAAGCGCGCGTCAGCGGCGACGCGAGCTCCGGCGCGCGGGCGAGCACCTCGGCCCGGAGCTTCGCCGGCGCATGCACGAGGGAGTCCGCAGAGAGGAACGGGAGCAGGCGCTCGCCGAAGGCGGCGATCGAGAGCGCCGAAAGCAGCGCGAGCGCGCCGACGCGCGTGAAGGGGAGGCGCAGGCGGATCGCGATCACGATCGCGATGGCGGCCGACCAGCCGAGCAGCTCACGCACCCACGGCGGCAGGGGCGCGGCGAGCAGCGGCGCGATCACGAGCGGCAGAAAGCGAAGGGCGCGCCGCGAAGGCGCCCGGTCGCGCGCGGCGGCGAGGGCAGCGAACGTCACGATCGGCAGCGCGATGGCGAACGGGAGGATCGCCCGCTGGGGGACCCGGAACGCCGCGACCAGCGGGAGCTTCACGAAGAGCGTCGAGAACGGCGGCACGTCCATCGAGACGAGCAGCGGCACGAGCAACGCCCACGCGAGCGCCAGCGCGAGGCCGCGCGCGCGCCGGAAGGGCACGATCGCGAGCAGCGCGAGGAGCGGACCGAAGGCATAGTGCGTCTCGTGATCGAGCTGCGCCGGGCGACCGCTGCCGATCAGCTGCGGTGACCACGCGAGACACGAGAGCCAGTCGCGCGGGTGGGCCAGGATCCAACGGAACCCGCGGACGTCGCCGGCGCTGCGTGTGGCGTCCGGACCGAGCAGATAGGAGAGCATCGCCGAGAGCTTCGGCCACGAAATCGCGAGCGCGAGGAGCGCGACGACCAACGGTACGAGGCACGCCGCCGTCGCTTCACGCGGGCGCCCGTCGATCGCCGACACCGCGAGCACGATCGGCCACCCGAACAGCGCCGCGTAGACGATCGTCTGGAACCCGTGCGACTGGAACGTGTGCAGCAGCGCGAGGAACGCGACGAGCAGGAGCACCATGCTCGATCGGCCCGCGCGACTCGCCGCGACGAGCGACAGCGGCGCGACGAACGCGAACAGCCCCCACACCAGGTTCAAGTGGCCGTACGACAGCCGGAAGCCGAGCGCCGGGAGGAAGGCGAACGCGATCGCCAGCGGCACCGAGAGCGCGAGAGGCCGCGCGGAGCGGTCACGTCGGTCCCGCCGCGGCTGGCGGGCTGGTAGGACGGCCGCGAGATCGAGGGACGCGGTCGCGCCCAGTACGCCGAAGCACACTTGCGTCACGATCACCGCGAAGTCGAAGGTGGCGATGGCGCTGCCCGAGAGCCGCGCGCCGAGCACGAAGCTCGGGGCGGCGCCGTAGACGCCGGTGAGCGCGACGCCTCCGAACGCACCGGGCGCGCTGGAGATCGCGTGCCAATCGCCGTGGTTCCGCACCAGATCGCGGAGGAGCAGGAAGTAGAGCGTCGCGTCGTGGTTCGACAGCAGGTCGCCGCGCCAACCGAGGGCGGCGACCCACGCCAGCGCCACGAGTGCGGCGGTCACGAGCACCAACGCGAGATCGCGCGCCTCGTCTCTCGGCCGGAGGACCACGGCACCGAGTCTACGCGAGCCGCTCGGCGGACGATCGACAACGTCCGCCCTCGTCGACCGTCCGTCACGAACCTCAGTGACGATGCTCGTATAGACGCGACGACCCCTGCTCGCAGACGAGCGTGCTGCGCACGATCCCGCGGCCGAGCAGGGCGGCGTCGGCGAGGTACGGCACGCCGTCGCGCGTGCGCAGCTTCGGACCGTGCACGAAGAAGTAGTCGACCCCCGCCCCCATGCGATCGTAGTCGAACCACTCCGGGTGCTCCTCGAGCCCGAGGATGGTGTTCTGGAAGGGCGGCACGCGATACTGCACCGGCGTCGACGGCCCGCTCATGACCATGAGGTGGTTCATCACCGGTCCCCCGTTCAACGCGGTGTGATAGTTATCGACGTGCAGAAACAGCGGGTAGCGAACGATCCGCGAGTAGGTCTGCGGTGCGAGACCGACCAGCTTCGAGCGCGGTCGTGCGCGTGAGAGGCACGCCATGGCGCCGCGCGCCTCGTCGTCGAACGCGCGGAACACCAGCACGGCGTTGCCGACGACCATCGCCACCAGGGCGATCTGCGCTACCGCCACGACCGCGGGCATTCGCGGTCGTTTGGAGACGCACATGAGCGCGAAGAGGAACGCGAACGGCAGCGCGCGCGAGTGGAAGAACAGCACACCGAACGCGGAGTGGGGCGCGATCCAGTAGGCGGCGAACATGAAGGCTGAAAGACCGCCCCACCGCAAGAGGCGTCGCCGGTCGCCGGCGTCCCACGCGCCCCACGCCGACAGGGCGACCACCCCGACGAACACGAAGACGAGGCCCCACTCGAGCTCGGGCGCGAACGACGTGAAGCCGACCGCCGCGAAGAAGCGCGCGCGAAGGTCGAGCGACATCGTGGGCGGCGCGCTCCGCAGCCCTGCGAGGGCGCTCCACGTGCGCAGGTGGCGGTCGTAGAGCACGATGACGATGACCGGCATGACCAGCGCCGTCGAGGCCGCGAGCATCCGCCGCGCGCGCTCGCGGATGGGCGTCGACCCCGTGAGGAGAATCCAC
This sequence comes from Deltaproteobacteria bacterium, assembly GCA_016182965.1. GTDB lineage: Bacteria > Myxococcota_A > Polyangia > Polyangiales > JADJMO01 > JALHOE01. The sequence goes on from JACPFM010000207.1 coordinate 14,304, forward strand.
CCCGACCATGCGACGAACAGCGCCCAGGCGATCGGATGGGAGAACACGAGACCGATCGACGCGAGGTGCAGCCACAGCAACGACCGTCGCGAGCCGTCGCGCTCGAAGCGGAGGACCAGTACGAGCGCGAGCAACGCCAGATGCGTGGCGATGATGAAGGGGACGAGACCGACGAAGAACGAGAATCCATAGAGCAGGGCCGCCCCGAGGACGGCCGCGCGCGGCTCGGCGCCCTCGTGCCTTGCGAGCAGCCAGATGGCGAGCGGTTGGAGGCACAGCCCGACGGCGACCACCGACTTCGCCGCGAGCTCCAGCGGCAACGCGGCGGACAGGATGAGCGTCGGCGCGTAGAAGGACAGCCAATACGGCTGGAAGAGGTGGGTCTCGTAGGTTGCGCGGAACGCCGTCGGATCGGTGAAGGCCTCCCTCAGCGCGCGCACGAGCGACAGGTGCGTCGGATAGTCGATCCCCGGCACCAGCCGCGCGACGACCAGCGGCAGCGTCGCGAGCACGGCCACGGCCGCGACGGAGGCCGCGACGCGTCGCGAGGGGACCATGGCGCGACTATGCCAGCGTCCGCGACGCCGCGCGCGTCAAAGTGACGGGCGACCCGATCAGGCCGCGAGCTTCGTCCAGTCGAGGAGCGTCGCCTTGTGACGCGCGAGCTTGAACTCGACCGAGGTGCGCTTGCCGATGACGTCGCCGCCGATCTCGAAGTTCACCGGGCGGTCGAACTCCATGCGGCACGAGTCGAGGAGCCACTGCGAGTCCTTCGGCAGCGGGTGCTCGCCGCGCCACAGCTTGCGGACGTAGCGCGAGCCCTCGAGCGCGGTTGCGGCGTAGATGCGCGCGGCCATGCGGCCCGGGCGGGCATTCGCGAAGGGGAACGCCTTGAACCCGAGGCCGAGCTCGTCGATCGTCCCGCAGCCGCACACGCCGAGCGGGCCCTCGTAGAGGAGCGCGCCCGCGCCGCCGTCGTCGACGCGCACCGGCTTGCCGCTCGCGTCGATGATGAGGGCGTCGGAGCCGGTGTTGTAGAGGCGGACGTTGGTGCGCGGCGAGACGGACATGCGCGGCACCGTCACGCCGAAGAGCGAGACCATGTACGTGGGGAAGCCGCCGATCCACGACGCCGCCTTGTGCGGCAGCTTGCGCATGATGCGCTGATAGTCGGCGAGGATCTCCGCGTCCCACCCGGTGCCGGCCCACGGAGACAGCACGCCGTCGACCTCGACGAGCCCGAAGCGACGCGTGGGCCACGGACGCCGGCCGCGGTGGCGCGCGATGCGACGGATCGCCTGGCTGAACGGCGGCGAGCCCGTCGAGCGGGCCCAGCCGTTTCCGGTGCCGAGCGGCACCAGCCCGATGGTCGGGATGTTGTCGCGATCCCACTCGTTGAGGAGCGACACGGCGGTTCCGTCACCGCCGCCGGAGAGTATCAACTCGGGATGGCTCGCCTCGGACCTCAGGCGCGCGACGAACGCCTTCGCCTCGTCGAGGCTGCGCGTCATGGCCAGCGGAACGTCGGGGAGGTGCGCCCGCACCGTGCGCGCGAGGGATTCGGAGCCGCGGCGAGCCTTGAGGTTGATGAGTACTGCGGTCGACATTCCGAACGGGATCGGTAGCGCCGACGCGACGCCCCGTCCGTCAGGCGATCGTCACGAGTCGTTCGTGGGACGGTCGTCTGGCGACGGCCCTCACGCCTCGCCGATCGGCTCCGGGGGCTCGCTGCCGGTGCTCGGCGTGAGACCGGTCTCTGGCTCGCTGCCGCCCTCCGGCGGGGTGCTGCCGCCGTCGCCGCCGGCGAGCTCCGTCTCGGTGTCGCTCTCGGCGAGGCGCTCGAACGCGACGACGCGCTCAGCCTCGTCGAGGGTCATCACGCGCACGCCGAGCGCGCCGCGGTCCTTGGTCTCGCGGATCTCGGCGACACGGGTGCGGATGGTCTGGCCGCGATCGGTGATCAGCATGATCTCGTGCTCGGGCTTGACCAGCTTGAGGCCGACGCAGGAGCCGTTGCGCTCGCCGGTGTCGATCAGCGCGACGCCGACGCCGCCGCGCTTCTGCTCGCGGAACTGCTCGAGCGGCGTGCGCTTGCCGTAGCCGCGCTCGGTGATGGCGAGCACTTGATCGGCGCCCTCTTCGGTGATCGCGAGGCCGACGACCTGATCGCCCTCGCGCAGCTCGATGCCCTTCACGCCGACGGTGGCGCGACCCATCGAGCGCACCTGCTCCTCGGGGAAGCGGATGGACATGCCGTCGCGGGTGCCGATCATGATCTGGCGCGAGCCGTCGGTGAGCGCGGCCGAGAGGAGCTGGTCGTCTCCCTCGATCTTGACGCCGATGATCCCCTTCTCGCGGAAGTTCTCGTAGTCGGTGAGCTCGGTCTTCTTGATCGTCCCGCCCTTGGTCAGGGTGACGATGAATCTGCCGGGCTCCATCTTCGGGACCTCGACGATCGCCGCGACCTTCTCGCCCGGCTCCATGCCGACGAAGTTGACGATGGCGCGCCCCTTCGCGTTGCGCGCGGCGAGCGGCACCTCGTAGACCTTCTTGACGTAGACCTTGCCGCGGTCGCTGAAGAAGAAGACGTAGGCGTGCGTGCTCGCCACGAACAGCTGGTTGACCCAGTCCTCGTCGCGGGCCTCCATGCCGAGCTTGCCCTTGCCGCCGCGCTTCTGCGCGCGGTAGGTCGCGACCGGCGTGCGCTTCACGTACCCCCCGTGGGAGATCGTGACGACCATGTCCTCTTCCTGGATCAGATCTTCGAGGGCGATCTCGGCCTCGTCGGGGACGATCTCGGTGCGGCGCGCGTCGGCGTACTGCGCCTTGATCGCCTCGAGCTCGCCGACGATGACCTCGAAGAGGAGCTTCTCGCTCGCGAGGATCGCCTTCAGGCGCGCGATGGTGTTGCCGAGCTCGTTGTACTCCGCCTCGAGCTTCTCGCGCTCCAACCCGGTGAGGCGGGCGAGGCGCATGTCGAGGATCGCGTTGGCCTGACGTTCGCTGAGCGTGTACTCGGGCTTCAGCCGCGCCTCGGCGATCTCGGCGGCGGGGCGGCCGGCGCGCGCGACGAACGCCTCGAGACCGTGCAGCTTGAGCGCCATCAAGCCCTCGCGCGCGGCGTCGCGGTGCGGCGCGCGGCGGATGGTCTCGATGACCAGATCGAGCTCGGTGAGGGCCATGCCGAGGCCCTCGACCAGCTCGAACTGCGCCTCGGCTTGCCGGAGCTCGAAGCGCGTGCGGCGGGTGACGACCTCGCGGCGGTGGTGCACGAACTCGGCGAGCGTCTCCTTGAGGTCGAGGACCTTCGGGCGGCCGCCGACGATCACCAGGTTGATGACGCCGAAGGACGTCTGCAGCTCGGTCAGCTTGTAGAGCTGGTTGAGCACGACCTGCGGGTAGACGTCCTTCTTGAGCTCGATGGCGATCGACATGCCGTCGCGATCGCTGTGATCCTCGACGTTCGAAACGCCCTCGATGCGCTTCTCGCGAATGAGCTCGGCGATCTTCGCGACCAGGTTGGCCTTGTTGACCTGGTAGGGGATCCCGGTGACGACGATCTGCTCGCGGGCGCCCTTGCCGAGCTTCTTCACCTCGGTCTTGGCGCGCATCAGCACGCGGCCGCGGCCGGTGAGGTACGCCTGCCGGATGCCCTCGGTGCCGAAGATCATGCCGCCGGTGGGGAAGTCGGGGCCCGGCACGTGCTGCATCAGCTCGAGGACGGTGACCTCCGGGTTGCGAATGAGGTGCACGGTCGCGTCGATGATCTCGCCGAGGTTGTGCGGCGGGATGTTGGTGGCCATGCCGACGGCGATGCCGCCCGAGCCGTTGACCAGCAGGTTGGGGAACTTGCAGGGCAAGACCGACGGCTCCTGCTCGGAGTCGTCGAAGTTCGGGATGAAGTCGACCGTGTCTTTGTCGATGTCGGCGAGCAGCTCGGCCGACACGCGCGACAGGCGCGCCTCGGTGTAACGCATGGCCGCCGGCGGATCGCCGTCGACCGAGCCGAAATTGCCCTGGCCGTCGATGAGCGGGTAGCGCATCGACCACGGCTGAGCGAGGCGGGCGAGCGCGTCGTAGACCGACTGATCGCCGTGCGGGTGGTACTTGCCGAGGACGTCGCCGACGACGCGGGCCGACTTGCGGTGCGGCCCGTTGGCGCGGATGCCCTGCTCCTGCATCGAGTACAGCACGCGCCGGTGCACCGGCTTGAGGCCGTCGCGCACGTCAGGGATCGCGCGGCCGATGATGACCGACATCGAGTAGTCGAGGTACGAGGTGCGCAGCTCCTCTTCGATCGACACCGGCACGCGCGACGACCCGCCTGAGCCGCTGCCCGCGGGGACCCCGGAAGGCGCGTCGGGCGGGGCGAGCCCGCCCGCGTTGTTGGTGACGTTCGGGTCTTGCGGCGGGGGGGGGTGCGCAGCCATCGACAGGGGTCGGACCCTAGTCGTGCGTGCAGGGGTCATCAAGCGACAAAACCCTTCAAATTCCCGCAGAACCACGCTCCCGGACCGATGCCGGGACGAAGGCGGCGGAAGCGTCCCGCGCGAGGCCGTCGAGAGCGCCGCGGAGCCGCCGAGCCGTTCGGCGAGCCGAGCGCCCACGCGGCGAGCTTGCCGGACGACGGCCTCCGGGCGAGCTTCCCCGGCGGGGTGGACGATCACGCGCGCGTCCGCGCCCCGGCCGAGGAGTTCGAATGAACGTGACCCACACCCGCCTCGACGGGGTGCTGCTGATCGAACCGACCGTCTTCGGCGACGTGCGCGGCTTCTTCTTCGAGTCCTGGAGCGAGCGGAAGTACGGCGCCGCCGGTCTGCAGCGCGCGTGGGTGCAGGACAACGTCTCGCGCTCGGGGCGTGGCGTGGTGCGCGGGCTGCACTTCCAGAACCCGGAGGCGCAGGCGAAGCTGGTCAGCTGCCTCGACGGCGAGGTCTGGGACGTCGTGGTCGATCTGCGCGTCTCGGCGCCGACATTCGGCCAGTGGGAGGGCTTCTCGCTGCGCGTCGGCCGGCAACTGTTCGTGCCCGCCGGCTTCGCGCACGGCTTCTGCGTCACCAGCGAGAGCGCGATCGTCCAGTACAAGTGCGACGCCTTCTGGTCGCCCGAGACCGAGCGCGGCGTCGCGTGGGACGATCCCGATCTGGCGATCGCCTGGCCGGTGAACGATCCGCTGCTCTCGGCGAAGGACCGCGAGTACCCGCGGCTGCGTGACGTGCCGCGCGAGCACCTCTTCGCCTAGAGCACCGAACGGTTTGAATCCGTCGCGAAACACGTGAGGTTGCGCGAGATTCGCGTCGCACGGACCGGAGGGCGACGCAGGCGTACTGGCAGTACGTCGAGGAGACCGGAGGGAGTACGACGCGAAGATCGCGCAACATCGCGGGTTGCAGCAGGCTTCAAACCGTTCGGTGCTCTAGGGCCGCCTTCGTCACTGGAAGCGTCGGAGGGGCCGTGTCTTCGTAGGTCGAAGGTCGAAGGACCGAGACGAGACCTTCGACCTTCGACCGCCGGCGTGTACATTGCCTCGATGGCCGACGGTGACGCGCCCGTCGAGAGCGACACCTCCGGCGCGGCCGCCGCGCGGCTCGGCAGCGGCCTCGCGCTCGTCGGGTTGCTGCTCGGGACCGTGGTGCTCGCGTTCCGGCGCCTCGACGACTGGGACCTGCCGTGGAACCTCGCCACCGGGCGGATCATCGTCCAGACGAAGAGCGTCCCGCGCGTGGACGACCTCGCCTTCACGCACGGCGTGGTGAAGTACACCGAGGTGGCCGCCGACGTCGTGCTCTACGGCGTGATGCGCGCGCTCGGTCCGCTCGGCCTGCAGGTGTTCGGCGGCCTGATCGCCGCCGCGACCGCGTGGCTGGTGCACCGGCAGGTGCGTCGCTTCGGGCCCCTCTCGTTCGTTGTCGTCGCGATCGCGATGGTGGCGGCGCACCCGTGGCTGTACGTGCGCCCGCAGACGATCTCGTTCCTCCTGCTCGCGGCGGTGATGCTCGCCATCGAGCTGCACCGCGAAGAGCCCGAGCGCCACCGCCGCGCGCTGTGGGCGATCGTGCCGCTGCAGCTCGTCTGGGCGAACGTGCACGGCTACGCGCCGCTCGGTGTGATGCTGCTCCTCGCCTACGGCGGCGAGCGCGCCCTGCGGGAACGCCGGGCCGGGCTGCCGCTGCTCGTCGCCGCGGTGGCCGCGGCCGCGACGTCGATCAGCACCGCCGGCCCCCGGTTGCTCGTGATGATGCAGCGGTTCGACGAGGACCTCGCCGAGCTCACCGAGTGGACCGCGCCCACGCCCTCGATCGTGTGGCACACCTCGCCGGCGTTCTTCCTGGTGCTCGCCCTGCTCGTCGTCGCCCTGCTCTTCGGCCGCGAGCCCGACTCGGGGACCGGGGGGCCCGGTTCGACGAGGCGCGCCCCGCCGCTCTACGAGGTGTTCATCCTCGTGCTCTCCGCCGCGATGCTCGCGCGCGCCATCCGCTTCGTGCCGGTCGTCGCGCTGCTCACGGTCCCGCTGATCACCCGGCGGCTCGCGCCCTTCGTGCGCCCCACGCGCGCGATGCAGATCGCGTGCGGGTTCGCCGCCGTGCTGCCGGCGTTCGTGCTGTTCGTCGCGCTCGAGGACCTGCTCGGCGTCGGCTGGCAACCCGGGTGGTTCCCGGAGAACGCCGCCCGCTGGATCGAGGAGCGGCGCCCGGCCGGGCGCATGTGGAACTTCATGCCGTTCGGCGGGTACCTCGCGTGGCGGCTGCACCCGAAGCACCGCATCTTCAACGACGGGCGCAACGCGCTGGCGCGCGACCGCTCCATCGTCACGCGCGCCCGCCTGAGCATGAGCGACGCCGCCGTGTTCCAGGAGCTGGTGCGCGAGCACGACATGCAGTGGGCGGTGACCTGCACCATCGGCTCGTTCTGCCCGCCCTCGGCGCAGCTCAACGCGCCGCTCACCACGCTGCGCGAGTGGCGCATGGTGTATCTGGACGAGGTCGCCGCGATCTACGTGCGCGAGGGCGGCCCGAACCGCGCGCTGGCCGAGCAGGGCTACCTGGCCATCCACCACCTGACGACCGCGCGCGAGCTGCTCGAGGTGGTGCAGAAGAAGAGCTTGCCGGCGCCGCTCGTCGCGCACGACGGTCGGCTGGCCGTCACGCACGCGCCCAACAGCGTGCGCGCGCAGACGTACGCGGCCATCGGGGCGCTGGCCATCCGCGACAAGGCCGCGTTCGACGCGGCCCTCGGGCGCATCCAGGCGCTTGCGCCGGAGAGCGACGCCGTCCCGACGCTCCAGGCGGCCTGGCAGGCTCCCTGAGCCCGATCGCGCTCGCGCCGCGCTGGCCCCCTTGCGTCTGGCGCATCCTCTCGTAAAGTGAATACACCTCCTGGATTACAGAAACAGGCGGGGGCGTACGGAAGATGGACGCGACAACGCTGGCAAAACCGCTCCTTGGCGGGCTCCTGGTCGGAGTCGCGGCGGCGGCTCTCCTTCACTTCAACGGAAGAATCCTCGGCGTGTCCGGCATCGTCGGGCGATTGATCGACGGGCCCCACGAGGATCGCGGGTTCCGCGCGTGGTTCCTCGGCGGCGTCCTGGCCGGGGCGCTGGCCCTCCTCGCCTGGTCGCCGGGCGCGTTCGGCGCGTCGAAGGCGACGCTCCCGGTGCTCGCGCTCGCGGGTCTGCTCGTCGGGTTCGGGACGCGGCTCGCCAACGGGTGCACGAGCGGCCACGGCGTCTGCGGGATCGGCCGCCTGTCGCCGCGGTCCATCGTCGCCACCGTGACCTTCATCGCCGTCGGGATGTCGGCGGTGGTCGTCGCGCGCAAGCTGGGAGCAGGCTGGTGAAGAAGAACCTGGTCGCGTTCCTCTGCGGGGCCGTCTTCACCATCGGCCTCGGCGTCGCCGGCATGACCGATCCGGCGAAGGTGCACGACTTCCTCGACGTGACCGGCCGTTTCGACCCGAGCCTCGCCGCCGTGATGGCCGCGGCGGTCGGCGTCGGGCTCCTGTCGTTCCGGCTGGTGCTGCGCCGCGCGCGCCCCGTGCTCGCCGACCGGTTCGAGCTGCCGACCGAGAAGCGCCTCGATCGTCGCCTGATCCTCGGCTCGGTGCTGTTCGGCGCCGGCTGGGGTCTCTCGGGCTACTGCCCAGGTCCCGCGCTCGCGTCGGTGGTGACCCTCGCGCCGGGCGCGCTGGTGTTCGTGACCGCGATGCTCGCCGGCATGGCCGGCTACGCGCTGTTCTCGCGCGCGCAGGCCGCCGTCGCCGCACGCGCGAGCGACGACGACGAGCGCGAGAGCACGAGCACCGTCCCGAGCTGACCGCCTTCGCGTCGCCCGCGGCCAGGCGCCGGCGGGGATTTGCCCTCGCGTCGCCGACTTGCGATCGTCGTCTGCGGCATGGACCTCTCGACGCACGTCGACGCGTACCTCGACCATCTCCGGGTCGAGCGCGGGCTCGCGGCCAACACGCTGGCCGCGTACGCCACCGATCTGCGCAAATTCGCCGCCTTCGCCGAGCCCGCCGTCGCGCGCCGCGGCTCGGGCCTCGAGGAGCTCGACGCCGGCGACATCGCCGGGTTCCTGGTGAAGGTGTCCAAGCAGGGCATCTCCGCGCGATCGTCGGCCCGCTACCTGTCGTCGGTGCGCGGGTTCCTCAAGTTCCTCGTCCGTGAGCGCATGCTCGAGGCCGATCCGAGCGTCCTCGTCGACGGACCGAAGCTCGCGCGGAAGCTCCCCGTGTTCCTCACCGTGCCGGAGGTCGACGCGCTGCTCGCCGCGCCCGACCTCTCGACGTCCCGCGGCCTCCGCGACGCCGCGATGATCACCCTGATGTACGCGGCCGGCCTGCGCGTCTCGGAGCTCGTCGAGCTGCGCATGGGCGATCTCGACTTCGTGCGCGGCACGGTCACCCCGCTCGGAAAAGGTGGGAAGCGCCGGATCATCCCGGTCGCAGAGCCGGCCCTCGCCCTGGTCCGCCGGTACCTCGACGAGGTCCGTCCTGGAACGGTGACCGCGCTAGAGCAGCGAGGAGACAAGCCGACGGATCACGTGTTCGTCTCGCCGCGCGGCGGCGCGCTCACACGGATGGGTTTCTTCAAAAATCTGCGCGGGTACTTGTTGCGCGCTGGGATCGCCAAGAAGATCTCTCCACACAAGCTGCGGCACTCGTTCGCGACCCACCTGGTCACGCGCGGCGCCGATCTCCGCGCAGTCCAGACCATGCTCGGACATGTCAACGTGACCACCACCGAGATCTACACCCACGTCGCGCGCGACCACGTGCGACGCGCCCACGCCGAAGCGCATCCGAGGGGACGATGAGGCCGCGTCGCGCCTGGGCGTTCGCCGCCGCGCTCGTGCTGGCGGCGGTCGAGCTCGTCTCCGCGTGCTCCGAGCAGGTCGAGCTCGCGAGGCTAGGGCAAGCCTGCGAATACGACGAGCAGTGCCAGCAGGGCCTCGTCTGCAAGTGCGTGCGCCGTCGCAACCCCGACGACGAAGGCCCCGACGAGATCCTCGCCCCCGGGCACTGCCAGACGGCGAGCTACTCCTGCCGCGCCGACGCAGGCACGAGCGACACCGCCGGGGCCGACACCCTCCCGAGCGACACCGCCGGGACCGAGACGGCCCCCGACGCCGGCGACGCAGCGGCCGCCGACGCCGCCGATGGCGGCTGATCCGCGCGGCGCCGAGGCACGACTGCTCGCGCGCACGCGCGCGCTCGATCCGCTCGTCCGCGGGCTCGCCACGCGGTTCTCTCTGCTGTCGTCGGTGACCCCGCGCAACGCGGCGCGTGAGCACGCGCGCCTGCTCGAGGCGTGGCGCGCCGGCCGGGAGATCTCGCCGCTGTGGGAGCCGCCGACCGTCGATCGGCGCCTGCTCGCCTCGGCGCGCCGCGCCATCGACGAGGTGATCGGCGCGCTGCACGACGAGGACGGGTGGCTGGCCATCTACCGCGCGCGCTTCGTCGAGCTCGCGCGAGATCTCGCCGTCATCGACGCCGCGTTCGCCGCGACCGTGCGCGACGCCGCCGATGCGCGCTTCGCCGACGAGGACGTCGACGTTCGCGAGGCCGACGCGATCGCCGAGGCGTGGCGCGCGGCGCCGCTCGAGGACGACGGACCGCCGATCCCGACCGACGATCCGAGCGATCCGCGCTCGCTCTTGTCGCGCATGCGGGCGCGGCTGTCGGAGCTGAGGCTGCCGGTCCGCGTCCTCGTGCGCGAGCGCGTGGGATCGCTCGCCGCCGCCGGCGACGGCGTGGTGATCGTCGCCGCGGGTCGCGCGACCAGCGATCGCGAGACGGTGCGCGTGGTGGTGCACGAGATCGAGGGTCACGTCCTGCCGCGCGAGCGCGGACGGGCCGGTCGCTTCGGCATCGAGAGCGCGGGCTCGGCGGGCGCCAGCGAGGACGAGGAGGGGCGCGCCCTCCTCTTGGAGGAGCGCGGCGGGTTCATGGGCGGGCAGAGGCGGAGGTCGCTGGCTGCGCGGCACGTCGCGGCGCGCATGGTCGAGCGCGGCGCGACGTTCGTCGACGTGGTGCGTGCGGCGCGCGAGGTCGCCTCGCCCAACGAGGCGCTATCGATCGCCTCGCTCGACGAGGCGCTCTCCATCGCCGAGCGGGTGATGCGCGGCGGTTACCTGCGCGGACGAGACGTGTTCTCCGGACTGGGCCGCGAGCGGGTGTACCTCACGGCGCGCGCGCGCGTCGGGCGGGCGGTGATCGCCGATTCGACGTGGCTCGACCGGCTCGGGGAGCGCCGGCTGTCGCTCCGCGCCGCGGCCCTCGCGCCCAGCCCGCGCCCGATCTAGACCGCCCGGGATGCCTCCGGCGAAGAAGTCCGCGCGTTCGAAGCTCGCCTCGTCCCACCACCGCGCCAAAGGCGCGGCGGCTCGCGTGAACAGCCCCCCGAGGCCGGGCGACGCGCCCAAGCGCAAGAAGGATCCGCCGAAGACCCGCTGCGGCACGGTCGCGATCGTCGGCCGGCCGAACGTCGGCAAGTCCACGTTGATCAACGCGCTCATCGGCTTCCGCCTCTCCATCGTCACGCCCAAGCCGCAGACGACGCGCGAGCGCATCCTCGGCGTGCTCACGAGGGCCGCCGACGCGAAGGCCGAGCGCGAAGAGGCCGCCCAGCTCGTCTTCCTCGACACGCCCGGCCTGCACGCGCCGAAGAACAAGCTCGGCACGCACATGAACGTCGAGGCCGAGGAGGCCGCGCACGACGCCGACGTGATCGTCTACGTCACCGAGCCGCGGAGCGCGCCGCCGTCCGAGAGCGGGAGAGGGCGCGACGAGACGCTCGAGCGCGTGCTCTCCATCGCGGGCGACCGCCCGGTGATCCTCGCGATCAACAAGATCGACCGACTGAAGGACAAGGGCGCGCTCATCCCCGTCCTCGAGGGCTACGCGAAGCTCCACGCCTTCGCCTCGTTCGTGCCGATCGTCGCCGCCAAGGGCGGCGAGGGGTCGTCGAGCGGCCTCGATCGCCTGCTCGACGAGATCGGCAGGTTGCTCCCCGAGGGCCCATTCCTCTTCCCCGACGACGAGCTCACCGATCGGCCCGAGCGCTTCCTCGCCGCCGAGTGCGTGCGCGAGCAGGTCATCCTGCAGACGCGCGACGAGGTGCCCTATGCGGTCGCGGTGACCATCGACGAATGGGAAGAGCCCGCGTCGGCCAAGGCGGTCACCCGCATCGAGGCCACCGTGCACGTCGAGAAGGAAGCGCAGCGCAAGATCGTCATCGGCAGCGGCGGCGAGCGCGTGAAGAGCATCGGCATCGCCGCGCGCCGCGCCATCGAGGCGCTGCTCGGCCGTCGGTTGAACCTCCAGCTGCACGTGCGCCTGGAAGAGTCGTGGTCGAGCGACGAGCGGAAGCTCGCGGAGCTCGGGTACGAGCGCAAGGAGTAGCGCGCCGCCCAGCCCGGGGGCGGTTTCCCGGTTGCACTGGCCGGTCCTGCGACGAGCCTTACGTTCTGTCGGTGATCGTCGATCGGCGCGACCTGGAGAAGCTGCTCGAGCGCCTCTCGCGCGAGGCGCGCGATCCCCGCGCCGGCGTCTTCGGTCCGGAGTCGATGCTCTGGCGGATCAACCGGGAGTCGATCGCGTTCCTCGGCGGCGGCCGCGCGGCGCTGCTGCAGCTCGCGCATCCCTACGTGGCGCACGCCATCGAGCAGCACTCGCAGACCAAGTCCGATCTGCTCGGGCGGTTCGTGCGCACGTTCGACAACATGTTCGCGCTGGTGTTCGGCGATCTCGACAGCGCGCTCCGCTCGGCGCGGCGGGTGCACGCGTATCACGGCACGATCAAGGGCCAGATCGACGAGGACGTCGGCCCGTTCGCGCGCGGCCACGCGTACGCGGCCAACACCCTCCCGGCGCTGCTCTGGGTGCAGGCGACCTTGATCCACACCTCGGTGCAGGTGTTCGAGCTCGTGATCCGCCCGCTCTCGCGCTGGGAGAAGGACGCGTACTACGAGGACTCGAAGAAGTTCGGGTTCCTCTTCGCCATCCCGGAGGACGCCGCCCCGCCCGACTGGCCGGCGTTCGAGCGCTACGTCGAAGACATGTTCGCGCCCGGGTCGCCGATCGTGGTCGGCCGGCCTGCGCGCGAGATGGCGCACTTCCTCATGCAGCCGCCCAAGCCCGGCATGGGGCCGTTCATGAGCTGGTACTCGACGATGACGGCGGCGCTGCTGCCCGAGCGCATCCGTGACGAGTACGGCCTCCACGTGGGCGAAAGGGAGCGCGCCGTCTTCCGCGGATCGATCGAGACGTTGCGCCGCGTGTACCCGCGGCTGCCCGCGCCCGTTCGCTACCTGCCGGCCTACAACGACGCGCTCCGCCGGATCGCCGCCGAGCGCCCGACGAGCCTCGAGCGGCTGATCTCCGGCGTCTGGGATCGGCTGGCCAGGGCCAACCGTCCGCATCCACGAGACCGGGGGCACGGAAAGCCAGGGCACGCGGCCACGCCTTCGACCTGACGAGTCGGGCTCGGCGTGCTAATCGCCGGCGCGATGTCGGACGATCTGCGCGCGAAGGCGGCCGAGGCCACGGCGCTCCTCGAGGCGCTCGCGGAGAATCCGCGTCTGCTCGCCGATCTCCCCGAGGAGGAGCGCCACCGGCTGATGATCGCCGCCGGTCAGGTGTCGCGCCCCGAACGCGACGCGCACCGCGCGATGCGCAAGGCGCTCCGCAAGAAGGCGCGCGACGAGATCCGCCGGAGCGACGAGAACGTCCTCGAGTCGACCGGCATCCGCGAGGCGCGCCGCGCGCCGGTGTTCACCGCGCCGCCGCTGCTGCCGACGATCGAGGCCGCGCGAACCGGCGAAGAGGGCCCGGAGCTGCGCGAGGCGCGCAAGTGCTACGTGTGCAAGGCGCCGTTCACGAAGGTCCACCCCTTCTACGACCAGATGTGCGGGGCCTGCGCGGAGCTCAACTACAGGAAGCGCCACCAGACCTGCGACCTGCGCGGTCGCTTCGCGCTCATCACCGGCGCGCGCGTGAAGATCGGCTACCACGCCGCGCTCAAGCTGCTGCGCGCCGGCTGCCACGTGCTGGTGACCACGCGCTTTCCGCGCGACGCGGCGGCGCGCTACGCGCGCGAGGAGGACTTCGAGTCGTTCCGCAACCGGCTCGAGGTGCACGGGCTCGACCTGCGCCACACGCCGAGCGTCGAGGCGTTCTGCCACCACCTGCTCGAGCGGCTGCCGCGCCTCGACTTCATCCTCAGCAACGCCTGCCAGACGGTGCGCCGGCCGCCGGGGTTCTACGAGCACCTCATGGAAGAGGAGCTCGGCGCGCCCGCCGAGCACCTCCGCCCGCTCCTCGCCTCGCACGAGGACCTGCGCGCACACCGGCTGCGTGACGGGCTGGCGGTGCGCGATCGGCTCGCCCGCGAGGCGGGGCTGCTCGCCTCGGCGGAGCTGTCGCAGCTCCCGCTGCTGCCGGAGGACGGCGGCGCCGATCTGCACCTGTTCCCGCAGGGTCGGCTCGACGCCGATCTGCAGCAGATCGACCTGCGCACGCACAACAGCTGGCGGCTGACGCTCGCCGAGGTCCCCTCGGTCGAGCTGCTCGAGGTGCAGCTGGTCAACGCGGTCGCGCCGTTCGTGCTCAACGCGCGCCTCAAGCCGCTGATGCTGAAGGTCCCGACGCGCGACAAGCACATCGTGAACGTCAGCGCGATGGAGGGGCAGTTCTACCGCGCGTGGAAGACCGATCGCCATCCGCACACGAACATGGCCAAGGCCGCGCTCAACATGATGACGCGCACCTCCGCGCCGGACTACGCCAAGGACGGCATCCACATGAACAGCGTCGACACCGGGTGGATCACCGACGAGGACCCGATCGAGATCGCCAACCGCAAGGTCGACGTCCACGGCTTCTCGCCCCCGCTCGACGTGGTCGACGGCGCGGCGCGCATCGTCGACCCGATCTTCGACGGGTTCCTCACCGGGGAGCACCGCTTCGGGCTGTTCCTCAAGGACTACGCGCCGGCGCCGTGGTGATCGGGGCCCGGTCGGCACGGCCGACGATCGAGGTCGTTCGGTGACGCGCCGGTTCGCGGCTCACTCGTTCATCGCGGAGCGACGCGGCACGCCGTAGAAATAGTAGCCGGTGCCGAAGGGCGGATACGCGAACACGCCGTACTCCCAGCGCCAATCGCCCCCGAAGGGGGCGACCATCGCGCGCAGCTCCGCCTCGCTGTAGACGCGCATCGTGCTCACGAGGCCGTCCCACAGGGACATCGCGAGCGCGGCGGGCGTGAGCCAGGTGAGCGCGGCCTTCGCGAGGCGATCGCGCGGGCTCAGCACCGGGTTGACGGCGAGCGCCGGCAGGCCGGCCAGGGCGAAGTTCGCGAACATGAGCGGGTTGCGCTCGAACCCCTCGGCCACGAACACGCCGCGCGAGCCGCGCACCGCGTCGGCGAGGATCGCGGACGCGAGCGCCGGCGGGAAGTGGTGCAGCACGTTGATGATGGTGCGCGCGCGCCCCTCGGACAGCTCGCTGGGGATGCGGGTCGCGTCGACCGGCGAGGGCGCGAAGTCGATCACGTCGGGCTGCGCCTCGCGGAGCCTCGCCCACGCCTCCGGACGGGGGTGGAGATCGGTGAGGACGAACCGCGGCGGGACTCGGCGCGCCCGCGCGATCTCCCGCGCGAGGATGCTGGCCGGTCCGCCTCCGCCGGCGCCGATGTCGAGCACCTCGGCCGCGCCGCTGTCGCCGAGGAACAGCTCGAACGGCGCGACGAGGCCCTCGAGCATGCGCCCCCAGTCGAGCGTGCGGCTCAACGACTCGACGACCGTGTCGCGGACGGCCGCCGGGACCCAAGGCTGATCGTTGAACTCGAAGAGCTGCAGTCGCGGGAGGGGGAGCACCATCGCTCGATGATGGACGACGACGAGGCCGGCGCGAAGTCCTCCCGTGTCGATTTCGGCGCGAGCGCGCGCGAGTCCGCTCGGCAGCGGCGCCGACGTCGCGGTCACGGAGCGACGGCGCGCAGCACCTTCACTTTCTCGATGCGATACGCAGCGGCCGCGAGGTGCGCGCGCCGAAGCGTTTGTGGTTGCACGGGTCTTCGCCGGCGTGTTGGATCTCGCGCAGGAGGAAGATCGATGAAGACGACTCGGGGAGCCGTGGCCACGGCTTTGTGCGTGCTTTCGTTGGCGATGGGCTGCAGCGACGACTCGCCGGCCACGGTGACCGACACGGGCGTGGGCGTCACGGACACCGGCTCGGCGATCGACACGGCTACCGCGGGCGACGCGGCCGACGCGTGCGCGCCCATCACGAACGTGGGCACGGTCATCACCAAGACGACGGTCTCGAGCGCGCCTCCGACGATGACGGGCGGGACGATCGTCGATGGCACCTACGTCCTGACCAACATCACCAAGTACAACGGCGTCGTGGGCTCGATCACCCACAAGGAGACGATGCTCTTCTCCGGCGGGAACGGTCAGAACGTCGACTCCGCCGACGGCGGCCCCGACAAGCACACGTACTTCAAGTACACGACCTCGGGCAGCGAGCTCACGATGACGGTTGCGTGCGGGGGAGCGGGGAGCCTGAAGATCAAGTACACCGCGACGCCGACCACGTTCACGCTGATCACCCCGGACGATCCGAACGAGTCGCACACGTACACGAAGAAGTGAGCACGCCCGCCCGCGCTCGGGCCGAGCGGCGTCGGCCCGGTGGCGCACTGGCGACGCTCCTCGCGCTCGTCGCCCTGAACCGGCGTCGTTCGCGCCGGATGCGTCGCGCGTCCCCGCCGCCCGGGTGGCCGCCCACAGGAGGTCCTTGCGCGCGGCTGGTGCGCCGAATGCTCGCAACCCGCGCAGACCGAGACGCTCGTCCGCGAGGCCGACGAGGCGGGGATCCGCGCCGTGTGGATGCAGCAGGGGGCGGAGTCGGAGGCGGCTTTTCGGTACTGCGAGCAGCACGGGATGTCGGCGGTGCACCACGAGTGCATCCTGATGTTCGCCCACGATCCGGGCTTCGTTCACCGCGCGCACCGCTGGTTCCGCGGCACGTTCGGCCACCTGCCGGCGTGATCCCCGCTGGATCAGCGGTCGCAACTGCGGGACATCGGATTGTGAATGGCCGCGATTCCGTTCGGCCTGGCTGACGACTGACGACTGACGACTGACGACTGACGACCAACGACTGACGACGGACGACTGATGCCGACACAGCGACAAGCCGGCGCCCTGCCCGGAGTCGCGATCGCTGATGTACGCTCGGGCGATGCGCTCGACGCTCGCCGTGCTCCTCTGCGTGATCGCCGCCGGCTGCGGCGGGATGACCTCGACCCCTCTGGAGAGCGACGCTGGAGCGGACGCGACGCGGGACGCGACGCCCGGGGTCGACGCGGGTCCAGGCGTCGATGCCACGCCGGGAGTCGACGCGTCGACCGGCGACGCCATCCTGCCGCCGGTCGACGTAGGCGATCCGTTCGGCGACGCGGGTCCGCTCGGCACGCCGCCGTGGGTGCCGGTCGAGGTGCGCACGAGCAGCAGCAAGTGCACGCCGCTCGCCCCGTGCGGCGGCGCCGTGGTCGGGACCTGGGACGTCGCCGGCATCTGCGTCGACCTGGAGATCGACGAGCGCTTCTTCACCTGCCCCGGCGCCAAGGTCCTCTCCGCGGGCGGCCGCGCGCGCGGACGGGTCGTCTTCACCGCCAGCACCGCGCGACGCATCGGGCAGTCCGAGGTCCTGGTCGATCTCTTCCTCCCCTCCTACTGCGCGGCCGCGGTCGGAGGTTGCGGGAAGGTCGAGGCGCAGATCAAGGCGACGAACCCCGACGCGGCCTGCGTCACCGCCGCGGCGGGCGACTGCACGTGCCAGGTGCGCCGCGTCACGTCGATCGACGAGTACGGCGGCTACGCGATCTCGAGTAGCGAGATCGTGGCCACCACCGGGACCAAGCGCTGGGCGTACTGCGTCGCCGGCACCGCCCTGAAGTACGAGGACGTGTCGCCCTCCGGGCCGAAGGAGCCGGGGATCGTCACGCTCGGCCGCCGGTGATCGTTTCGGAAAAGGGCGAGAGCTCGCCGCTGCCGCTCCCCCCGGGCGACAGCGGCGAGCTCGTCGTCTTGGCTCACGCGCTCTCGGTCTGGAGCACGGGAGCAGCCTCCGGCGCCGCCGCCGGCTCGTCGTCGTCCGACACGGCGGTCGTCGAGCCCTCGCTCAACGCGTAGCCGCTCTCGCCGTGGAGCGCGGCGTCGAGGCCCTCGCGCTCGTCGTCGGTGCTGACCCGCAGGCCGACGACCGCGTTGACGAGCTTGAGGATGCCGAAGGTCATCACGACCGCGTAGGCGGCCGCGGCCAGCACGCCGACGAGCTGGGCGATCATGATCTTGCCGTTGCCGGAGAGCAGACCGCCGACGTTGTTCGGGGTGAGCGCCTTGGTCGCGAAGACCCCGGTGAGCACCGCGCCGAGCGCGCCGCCGACGCCGTGCACGCCGAACGCGTCGAGCGTGTCGTCGTATCCGAGCTTGCTCTTGAGGACCACGCCGTAGTGGCAGGCCACGCCCGCGGCGAGGCCGATCGCGATCGCGCCCATCGGGCTGACGAACCCTGCGGCCGGGGTGATGCCGACGAGGCCGGCGACCAGACCGGACGCCACGCCGAGGATCGTCGGCTTGCCGAGGCGCACGCCCTCGAGGCCGGCCCACGCGACGGAGCCCGCGGCCGCGGCGATCTGCGTGTTCACGAAGGCCTGCGACGCGAGCCCGCCCGACGTCAGCGCCGACCCGGCGTTGAAGCCGAACCACCCGAACCAGAGGATGCCGGCGCCGAGCACCGTCATCGTCAGGTTGTGCGGGCGGTGGCCGTGCTGCGGGTACCCGAGGCGCTTGCCGAGGACGATCGCGACGACCAGGGCGGAGATGCCGGACGAGAGGTGGACGACTGTGCCGCCCGCGAAGTCGAGCGCGCCCATGTTCGCGAGCCACCCGCCGGTGCCCCACACCCAGTGCGCGAGCGGGTCGTAGACGAACGTCGCCCACAGCAGCGTGAAGAGCACGTACGCCGAGAACTTCATGCGCTCGGCGAAGGCGCCGGAGATGAGCGCCGGCGTGATGATCGCGAACATCCCCTGGTACATCATGAAGAGGATGTGCGGCACGGTCTTGCCGGCGCCGTCGACGCCGACGTCACGCAGGAAGATGAAGTCGAGCCCGCCGATCAGGCCGCCGTGCGTCTTGCCGAACGACAGCGAGTAACCGATCACCACCCACTGCAGCGTCACCAGCCCGAGCGCGAAGAAGCTGTGCATGAACGTCGACAAGACGTTCTTCCCGCGAACCATCCCGCCGTAGAACAGCGCGAGACCGGGCGTCATCAACATCACCAGCGCGGTCGAGATCAGCAGCCACGCCGTATCACCTGAGTTCACCTCGGGCATTTCGCAATCCTCCTGAGGGAGGAACTCTTCTGCCTGATGGTTTCAGGAAGGTGACGCGCGACGTCGTCTGCGACGTGTTCCGTCCGCAGGGTCCGCAGGTTACGGGCGGGTTACGAGCCCACGGCGTGACGGCGGAGCACGACCACGCGTGTCGTCCGCTCGGGCGCGCCGCGGAGCTCGCTCGCGTCAAGGTCGCCGCGTCGCGCCGGCGCCGGGCGCGCCCATGGACATCAGCTCCGCCATGCGGCGATCGTCGTCGCGGCCGCGCGCCCGCAGCGCGGCGACCACTCGCGCGCGGTCCTCCTCCGAGCGGTTCTGCGACAGCTTCGCCTTGCCCTCGAGCCGCTCGACGTCGACCGCGAACCCGACGATGCCCTCGAGCAGCGACGCGACGAACGCCGGATCGAGGCGCTCGAGCCGCCACTCCGCGTCGGGCTCGTGGATCGCGACGAGGTCCTCCAGCGCCGCGCGGGTCTCGGCGCGATCGAGCGCGCGCCCCCGCCCGTGCGCGTGCACCGCGACGTAGTTCCACGTCGGGACCTGCTCGGTCGGCGTCGCGTACCAGCGGGGCGACACGTACGCGTCGGGGCCGAGGAACACGGCCGTCATGGGCTCGCCCCGTCGCAGACGTTCGACGATCGGGTTTCCGCGCGCGACGTGCCCGCGCAGCGTCGTGCCCCCGTCGTCGATCACGAGCGGGAGGTGGGCGATCTCGCCACCGGCGATCAGCGTCGCGAAGGCGCGCGCGCGGATGTGCGCGACGAGCGTGTCGCGGTCGTGCTCGGTGAACGGGCGCGGGACGTACATGGACGGGCAGCGTAGCGGAGCGCGCGACCCCGGAGACGCCTGACCTCGGCAGTTCGCTCGGCGGGGCGTGAGCCCTTGCTCCATGTCACGTGGCCCGATCGTTCCCCCGGAGCGCGCCTTGCTTCCGCGCGGTGCGCAGCATCATGCTCGCGCGCCATGATCCTCCTGAACCCGAAGCGCTACGCGCCCGAGCACCTCGACGAGGCCTCCGCGGAGTTGATGCAGAAGACGATCGCGTTCTTCGAGGCGAAGGGTAAGGTGCGCCTGAAGAAGGACGACCGCGAGCGCGTCTGGTACGCCGACTTCCTCGACTTCGTCGCGCGCGAGAAGATCTTCGCCAAGCTGCTGACGCCGGCGGCGTACGGCGGCGGCGACCCGACGGTTCGCTGGGACACCTGGCGCAACTGCGAGTTCAGCGAGATCACCGCCTTCTACGCGCTGCACTACTGGTACACGTGGCAGGTCACCATCCTCGGCCTCGGTCCGATCTGGATGGGCACCAACGAGGCCGCCAAGAAGAAGGCCGCCGAGGCGCTGAAGGCCGGCGGGATCTTCGCGTTCGGTCTGTCGGAGCGCGCGCACGGCGCCGACCTGTACTCGACCGAGATGCGCCTCCAGCCGAACCGCGACGGCACGTGGACCGCGAACGGCTCGAAGTATTACATCGGCAACGCCAACGAGGCGGCCATGGTGTCGACGTTCGCCAAGACGACCGACACCGGCGCGTTCGTCTTCATCGCGGCCGACCCGCGGCAGAAGGGCTACGAGCTCGTGCAGAACGTGGTGAACGTGCAGTCGTACGTCGCCGAGTACCGCCTGCACGACTACCGCGTCACCGACGCCGACATCCTCTCGATGGGCGACGACGCGTGGGACTCCTCGCTCAACACAGTCAACGTCGGCAAGTTCAACCTCGGCTGGGCGTCGATCGGCATCAGCACGCACGCGTTCTACGAGGCGCTGCACCACGCCGAGAACCGCGTGCTCTACGGCAAGCACGTCACCGAGTTCCCGCACGTCCGGCAGCTGCTGGTCGACGCGTACTGCCGGCTCGTCGCGATGAAGGCCTTCTCGCGGCGCGCGTCGGACTACATGCGCACGGCGTCGGCCGAGGACCGTCGCTACCTGCTCTTCAATCCGATGGTGAAGATGAAGGTCACCACGCAGGGCGAGCAGGTGATCGACCTCCTCTGGGACGTCATCGCGGCGAAGGGCTTCGAGAAGGACACCTACTTCGAGATCGCCACCCGTGACATCCGCGCGCTCCCCAAGCTCGAGGGGACGGTGCACGTGAACATGGCGCTCGTCGTCAAGTTCATGCGCAACTACTTCTTCAATCCCGGCAAGTTCCCCGAGATCCCGAGCGTCATGGAGCCGCGGAACGACGACTTCCTCTTCCGCCAGGGTCCGACCAAGGGGCTCGGGAAGATCCAGTTCCACGACTTCCGTATCGCCTACGGCAAGGTCGCCCTGCCGACGGTCTCGGTCTTCAAGCAGCAGATCGGCGTCCTCGAGGAGTTCCTCGTCGCCTCGGCGAGCGACCCGGACACGGCCGCGAAGCAGGGCAAGGACATCGACTTCCTGCTCTCCCTCGGCGAGGTCTTCACGCTGGTGGCGTATGGGCAGCTGCTCCTCGAGTACCGCGAGCTGCACCCCGAGGACCTCCCCGACGATCTCTTGGAGCAGATCTTCGACTTCATGGTCCGCGACTTCTCCAAGTTCGCGCTGCAGCTCTACTCGAAGCCGTCGAGCACGCCGCGCCAGATGGAGCTCTGCCAGCGGATGATCATGAAGCCGCCCACCGACGCGGCGCGGTTCGAGCGCGTCTGGGCCGAGGTCCACGCGCTCAGCGACGCCTACGAGATGAGCCCGTAGCGACCCCGCACGTCGAGGCGACGGCGGCCCGCGGATCGGGCATGCTCGCGCCATGCCCCGCGCGCTCGTCTTCGATCGGTACGGAGGGCTCGACGTCCTCTCGGTCCGCGACCTGCCGCTGCCGTCGCCCAAGGCCGATCAGGTGCGCGTCCGGGTGCGCGCCGCCGCGCTCAACCCGAAGGACGCGCTGGTGCGCAAGGGTCGCTTCGCGCTCCTCAGCGGGCGCAGGTTCCCCAAGCGCGTGGGCGTCGATTTCGCGGGCGAAGTCGTGGAGGCCGGGCCGGCGTCGGGGCTGCACGTCGGGCAGCGCGTGTTCGGCGTGCTCGAGGAGATCCGCTATCTCCGCGGCACGGTCGCCGAGGAGGTCGTCTGCGCTCGTCGCGAGTGCGGGCTCATGCCCGAGGGTTTGTCGTTCGTGGAGGCCGCCGGCCTGCCGCTCGTGTCGCTCACGGCGCTGCAGGCGCTGCGCGATCTCGCGCACGTGCGGCCCGGCGATCGGGTGGGCATCCACGGCGCGTCCGGCGGCCTCGGCACCGTCGCCATCCAGATCGCCAAGGCCATGGGGGCGCACGTCACCACCACCTCGAGCGAGGGGAACCGCGCGCTGTGCACGTCGCTCGGCGCCGACGAGGCGCTCGACTACGCGAGCGACGACCTCCTGCGAGGGCGTTTCCGCGTCATCTTCGACGTGTTCGGCAACCTCTCGTTCACGCGCGCGAAGCCGGCGCTCGAACGCGGCGGCGTGTTCGTCTCGACGGTCCCCTCCCCGCGCATCCTCCTCGACGCGGCCCGCACGCTGCGCAGCGACAAGCGCGCGCGGCTCGTGCTGATCCGCTCCCGTCGCGAAGACCTCGACGAGGTCGCGCGCATGGTCGCGCGCGGACAGCTGAGGCCGATCATCGACCGGGTCGAGCCGCTCGACCGCGCGAAGGACGCGATCGCACGCCTCGAGACCAGGCGGGCTCGGGGGAAGATCGTGATCGACCTCGACGCGTGAAGCGCTCAATACGCGACGGCGATGAGCGTCACGATCAGGCTGCCGATCGCGACCACCGCGCCCAACGCGACGCGCAGGCGCTTGGCGGCGGGCTCGATCGGGAGCCCCTCGCGCGTGTAGTGCGGCTGCGTCAGTACGGTTCGAACGCTCATGACACGGTCACGCTTGCGATCGCCGTGCCGCGCGCCGGGCGGCCGTCGCACCTCAACGAAGCCGCAGGATGCGCACGGCCCCCGAGAGCACGAGCAGGGCGATGATCGTCCCGACGACGAGGTCGGGGATGCGCGAGCCGGACCACGCGACGAGGCCGCCGGCGACGATGACCCCGACGTTGGCGAGCACGTCGTTGGTGGAGAAGATGTAGCTCGCCTTCATGTGCGCCCCGCCCTCGCGGTGGCGCGCGATGAGCAGCAGACAGGTGACGTTGGCCGCCAAGGCCAGGAGGCTTACACCCATCATCCAGCGCGGCTCGGGCTCGCTGCCGAGCAGCGTGCGCCGCACCACCTCGAACAGCGCGCCGACCGCGAGGAGGAGCTGCAGGACGCCGCTCGCGTGCGCGGCGCGCAGCTTGTGGCTCGCGGCGCGCCCGACGGCGTAGAGGCTCAGGCCGTACACCGCCGCGTCGGCGAACATGTCGAGCGAGTCGGCCAGGAGCCCCGTCGACTGCACGAGCAGACCGGCGGCGAGCTCGACGACGAACATCACCCCGTTGATCGCGAGCAGCAGCCACAGCGTGCGCGCCTCGGCGGCGTCTCGCTGCGGGTCGGCGGCCATGCCCTCGGCGGCGTCGGATCCGGTGCGCGTCTCGACCAGCCGCGCGCCGAACCCGAGGGGCGTCAGGCGCTCGGTGATCGCGTCGACGGCGCCGTGCGCATGCCACACCAGGAGGCGGCGCCCGGGCAGATCGAACGAGAGGCTGCGCACGGCGGGCACACCGTCGAGCGCCATGCGGATGTGACGCTCCTCGGAGGGGCAGTCCATCTTCGGCACGTCGTACTCGCTGCGATCGGTCGTCCCGGCGAGCGCGCCTTCGCCCTTCATCGCTCTTGTGTAGGCCGACGGACGGCGGTCCGCCTGAAAAACACGAGCTCTACGGCGCGGGCCGGCCCCTTCTTGCGAACGACGGCTTAGGGCGCCGCGGAGGACCCCTCGAGGTAGCGCGGCAGCGTGATCGTGACCGGCTCGTCTCCGTAGTAGCCGAAGAGGCTCCGGATGCGGGCCTCGTCGAGATCGCAGAGGCTCACGCTGCCGGTGACGGTGACCTGCTGCCAGTCCGGGGTGCCGCCGCCGTGGTAGGTGGACTCGGGCTGCAGCGGGTAGGGACCGGGCCGGAGGAAGTTCGCGAGCGCCCAGGCGGAGGACCAGTCGATGGGCCCGGCGGCGATCGCCTCCCGCACGCGCAGGTTCAGCTGGTCGTAGCGCCACTGCATGTCGTCGAACTGCGGGCCGGTGAGCAGCGCGTTCCACTCGCTCATCATGGTCAGGCGCATCTCCGGCGTGACCGCGTGGTTGGTCGCTACCAGCGTGTCTCCGTGCGACGCACGCTGCGGCGCGAAGTAGAACGACGCCGGGCAGTTGCGATCGGTCCACAGCGGATCGATGAACGAGGTCGGACCGAACGCCGACGGATCGTAGGGGACGCCGGCGAACCACTGCCGGACCTGCGCCTCGATCGCCGAAAGCAGCCCCGGGAGGTCACCGGCGCCGAGCTTCGCCAGATCGACGGCGATGGCGGCCATGATCTCGGCGATGCGGTGCGGGGCGCTCCGGCTGAACGCGCCCCACAGCCCCTCGTTCCACGCCAGGTAGTCGTCGGGATAGCGGTAGTCGTTCCAGCGCGTCATCAGGCCGCGCTGCGGCGCGGGGGTGCCGTGCTTCGCGCGCTGCGCCTCGATGTAGTCGACGGTCGGGAGGTGCTCGCGGTACGTGCTCGGCACGCCGTCGAAGTACGGGAACGGCTCGCCCTCGGGGACCGCGCGCCCCGCCTCGACGATGCACGCGCGACCCGTGCGATCGGCGACCGGGTAGATCCACGACACGCCGCGCGGCGCCGCGGTGATGCGATCGACCGCCTCGACCGCGGTGGACGACCACTGCCCGCAGTCGCGCACGAGGAGCAGCGAGTTGAGCCCGGGGCGATCGGGATCGCACAGGCCCGAAGGGAGCATGTCGACGCCGAGGGCCACGCCGGCGTCGTTCAACACCGTCACGCTGCCGACGAACCCGGGCGCCGTCTGGCTGACGATGGCGCGGCGAGGCTTGCCGTCGCGCGCGGAGGGCCGCGCGATGATCATGCACGCGGTGTCCTGGAAGACGCCCGCGGTGGAGAACATGAAGTCGCGGCCGAAGAGGTTCTTCCCGCCGGTCGCAGCGCCGCTCAGGAACACGGCGTTGCACATCAACGGGACGCGCAGCAGCGCCGGCGGGATCGAGCGCTCGGCGAACAGCTTGCCGGAGTACACGTGCGCGAGGAGGCAATCGACGCCGCAGTTCAGCGCCCACAGATCCTTCCAGACCACCTTGGTCTCGGGGTTGGCCGCGCGGCACCCGTCGACGATGCCCTGCATCTCCTCGACGTACTCGGCGGGGATGTCCGCCTTCATCGACTGCGAGAGCTCGAAGACGATGTCGACCACCAGCTCCTTCAAGGCGACGGCGAGCGGCGCGGTCGAGTGCTCGATGTCGGTCAGGTGGACGAACGCGAACGCGATCTTCTGCGCGAACTCGGTCGTCATCCGCGCCACGTCCGGCTCGGCGAGGACGCCGAGCAGCCAGCCCATCTGGAGGTTGTCGCCCTCGACGTAGATGGCCTTCTTCGGCGCGCCGGTCACGCCGTTCTTCGCCGTCTTGCTGACGGCGAGGACGCCGACGCAGCCGTCCTTCACCTGGTAGGCGACGAGCTTCGACGGGTTGGCCGGATCGGGCGTCGGCTTCACGTCGAAGCCGTCGGCGTCGAAGGCACGGGCGATCTGCGCGTAGCGCGCCGCGATGGGATCGGGGTCGGTCACGCGGGGAGCATATCCGCCCGGCGCAGCGAGCGAGCCTTCGTTCGAGCGAACGCGCGCTCGGCGCAAGCGCGGCACGCACGCCGCGCGAACCGCTGCGCGTCCGGGGAACGGCGTGCAGCGCGAAGAACGCGAGCTGCTGGCGCTCCGTGGGACTCTGCGGTCTCCTCCAAGACGGTGAGCGGTCGCGAGTGGTTCGTGTGGACCGATGGCTCGTGCAAGGCGGCCGAGGGCGCGCCCGGCGGCTGGGGCTATCACGCGAGGAGTCCCCGCGGCGAGGTGCTCGAGGGCTTCGGCAAGGCCGTGAGCACGCTCGCGAAGATCATGGAGTACCGCGCGGTCGCCGAGGCGCTCGCCGCGCTTCCCGAGGACGTCAGGGTCACCGTGTACTCCGACAACCAATCGCTGATCGAGAACCTGACGAAGCGGCTGCGCGATTGGCGCGCGAATCGGTTCGCCAACGTCGACGAGACCGTCGTCGACAGCGTGCGGCGCATCGACGCGAGCATCGCCGAGAAGCGTCTCGTCGTGACCTGGCAGTGGCTCCGCGGCCATCACGGCAACGTGGGCAACGAGCGCGCCGACGCGCTCGCCGCGCAGGGCGCCCGCGAGGCGAAGGCCGACCTCGAGGCGGCGCGCCGCGATCGCGACGCCGCTCGGAACCCGCGGCGCCCGCGGCGGTAACCATATCAGGCCGAGTCGCGCGCCGGCCGCGGGCCGCCCTCCGAGTCGCGCGCCGGCCGGGGGCCGCCCTCCGAGTCGCGCGCCGGCCGGGGGCCGCCCTCCGAGTCGCGCGCCGGCCGGGGGCCGGCGACGAAATCGAGCGCCTTCATCGCCTGGAGCGCGCCGTAGTCGCGGAGCTTGTGCGCGGTGCTGCGGCGGTCCAGTTCCTCGACGGTCATCTCCTTGCTGCGGCGTCGATCGAGCTGGAAGAGCGCGCTCACCCGCTCCACGAACGCGCGGTCGTACACGAACACGTTGAGCTCGTTGGCCATCGCGACGCTGCTCGGGTTCGCGTTGAAGGTCCCGACCGTCGCCCAGTCGTCGTCGACCAGCGCGTACTTCGCGTGCAGCGTGCGATGGCAGTACTCGTGGAGGTGGAGGCCGCGCTGGATCCACGCCTTCTCGGCCGCGCGGGTGGCGTTCTTCACGATCCCGAGATCGGACTCGCCGCAGGTCACGACCTGCACGTCGACCCCGCGCGCGGCGGCGGCGTAAAGCGCCCTGGTCATCGGCTTCGACGGGTAGAAGTACGAGTTGGCGAGGTGGATGCGCGACCGGGCGCGCTCGAACCGCTCCAAGTGGCGATTGAACACCATGCTGTCGTACGACGGCGAGTCCGAGACGAGCTCGAGGTCGGAGCAGCGGTCCTCGGTGCAGAAGTCGCGCGGCTCGCCCCCGTCGGCCTCGGTCCAGCGCTGCTCGAACAGCCGCGCGAAGTCCTCGACGACCGGTCCTTCGAGGCGCAGGCAGACGTCGTGCCAGCCGGCGCCGCCCCGATGGCGCGCGAGCCACGGCGCGGAGAAGGCCACGCCGCCGGTGTAGGCGGCCTCGTCGATCACGAAGTTGCGCGCGTGATTGCGCGGGAATGGCGCGCCCTCGGTCAGCGCCAGCCGGAGCGGGCGATAGCACTGCACGTACACGCCGTCGGCGCGCATCTCCTCCCAGAACTCGGGATCGGTCTCCTCGCACCCGAGGTGATCGTAGAGCACGTGCACCGCGATCCCGCGCTTCACACACGAAACCAGCGCGTCGCGGACCAGCCGACCGAACGTGTCGCTGCTGAAGATGTAGATCTCGATGAGCACGCGCCGCTGCGCGCGGGAGAGATCGGCGAGGAACGCCTGGAGGAACTCCTCGACGCGCGGCAGCAGCGTCAACACGTGGTTCGTGGTCCGGACCGTGGAGGCTCGCTCGGCGGGCTCGTGCATTCAGCGTTCGATGTCCGAGCTCGCGCCTTCGCTCGACGGGACCAGGCGCGCGGCGGCGCGTCGCCCTGGGGCATTTCCGACAGGTCTTCAGCGCCCGAGCTGCGCGAGCAGGTGCTGCGGATCGGGCGCGTGGACGAGCGCGACGTCGCGCGCGACGACGCCGGCGCGCACCCAGTCGGCGATCGCGCGGCCCATCGGCACCATGCCGGCCTCCCTGCCCGTCTGCAGGACGCCCGGGAGCTGATACGTCTTCCCCTCGCGGATCAGGCTCGCCACCGCGGCGTTGGCCGGGAGGATCTCGAGCGCGGGCACCCGCCCGCCGTCGCGCGCGGGGAGCAGCCGCTGGGTGACCACCGCGCGGAGCACGTCGGCGACGCGACCGCGCGCGTTGCGCTGGGTGTGCTCGGGGAAGGCATCGACGACGCGCTCGATCGCCGACGCTGCGCTGCCGGCGTGGAGCGTCGAGAGCACGAGGTGGCCGGTCTCGGCCGCGGTGACCGCGGCGGCGATGGTCTCCGGATCGCGCATCTCGCCGAGGAGGATGACGTCGGGGCTCTCGCGCAAGGCCGCGCGCAGGCCCTCGGCGAACGTCGGCACGTGGGCGCCGATCTCGCGCTGATGGATGACCCCGCGCCCGCCGGAGAAGACGTACTCGATCGGATCCTCGATGGTGACGACGTGCACCGCTCGCAGCCGCGAGAGGTGCTCGACCATCGCCACGAGCGACGTGCTCTTGCCGCTGCCGGCGGCGCCGGTGAAGAGCACCAGGCCCTCGCGCAGCTCGGCGAAGCGCGCGACGTCGTCGGGCAGGCGCAGCTCCGCGAGCGTCGGCGCGTCGCCGCGGATCGGCCGCAGCACCGCCGACGCCCCGGCCATCGCGCGGAAGAGGCTGCAGCGGAAGCGCACGTCGCGATCGCCGCGCGGTATTGCGACGGCGAGGTCCACGTCGCCGGCGCGTTCGAACCGCGCGCGGTGCGCCTCGCCGAGCCACGGCGCGAGGAGGCCGAGCAGCTCGCCCTCGCCGAGCTCGTGCCCCATCGGGACCATCGCGCCGTGGACCTTGATCGCCGCCGCACGCCCTTCGACCAGTACGAGATCGGACGCGCCGGCGTCGAGCGCCGCGAAGCACAGCTCGGCGAGCCGTGATCGATCGACGACGACGCCGCTCGTGCGCGACGGCCTGGCTCCGGAAGGGGCCGCGGAAGACGCGGCGGAAGACGCCGCGCGCGGCGGCGACGGCTCGACGAGCGGCGCAGGCGACGACGGCGCCGGAGCGGGCGCGGGCGAGAAGGAGGGCGCCTGCGCCCGCGGCAGCTCGATGCCCGCGTCCTGACGGAGGCGCGAGAGGATCACCTCGAGCCGATCGCCGCTCTTCCAGCGCACGCGCACGAGCCCGGTCGCGGCCACGCACCGCTCGTCGCCGTCGCGGGCGTCGGCGTGATCGCCGACGGCCTCGCGGAGGATGTCCTTCACCAACGCGCCGTCGAGCGCGGGCATCGACAGCTTCCGGAGCACGCCCGCGACGCGCAGCGCGGGGGGCGCGCCCTCGCGCAGGACGACCTCATCGGCCGACTGCGTGGTCGCGAGGCGGAGGAACCCGTCGATCTTGGACATCGCGCGTGGTCGTAACGCCGCGACGGCGGCGCGTCTTCCAGCGAGCCTCTGCGTGCCGCAGCTTCCGGCAGACCGTGGTGAATCAGAAGGCGAAACCGAGCTGCGCGAGCGTCACCGTCGGGATGACCTTGGCGGACATCGTGTCGCGCACCGCCGTCACTCCCTCGGGCATCGCCTGCCCGTAGGGCACGCTCTCGGCGTACGAGTGGCCGAGCGGCAGCTTCAAGCCGACGTCCGCGCCGACGAAGAAGCCCGAGTCCCACATCCTGAACAACCCGAGCCTCGGGTTGACGTACCAGCTGTCGGCGGTCGTCGACCCGGTCGCGCTGCCCCAGCCGCTCACCGTCACGGTCTTGCTGCCCGCGAGGTGCTGTCGGCCGGCGCGCACGCCGACGAAGAACGGCCCGCCACGGAAGGGGAACCAACGCGCGTCGGCGGACCACGATCGATACGTGACGTCGACCCCGGCGATCTGCGCGATCGGCAGGAAGCCATACTCGACGCCGAAGAGGAACCGCTGGTCGATCGTGACCAGCGCTCCGACCGAGACGGGGCTCGGGAAACCGGCGGCGCCGAAGAGGCCGACGCGCGGTCGGCTCGTCTTCTGACTCGACGGCGCGACCGTGGGGGCCTCGTCCACGTTCGACGGGGTCTCGGCTGCGTGTGACGACGACGCGAAAGTGACGATGGTGGCCGCGGCGAGCGCGACCGTCTGCAACTTCATTCGTTCGAGAGCTCCGCTCGCCCGGCGCGAATCAGCGATCCCGCCCAGGGTGTCCTTGGTGTCAGGTTGCTGAAGTCGGCGAAGACGTTCAGCAGGAGCTGCTCTGGAGCTCAGTCCCGCGAGTCGCAACTCGACCGTCGATCGAGCACGACCGCGCGGCCACGCATCAACGGGGCCGCGCGGAACGGGCGCTGGTGCCTGGTCGTGCGATCACAGCAGCGACGCGCGATCGCGCCACTCGCTCATCGCCTCGTTGCACGAGCGGTTCAAGTGGACCTTGTCGTCGATCGAGCTCACCCACCCGGCCGGGATGAAATGATGCTGACCGCTGCGGTCCCTGGTCAGCTTGATCGCGTTGTCGCCTTCGAGGTGATCGACGCGCCCGATCGGTACGTTGTCGGAACCGACGACGCTCATGTGCGGTTTGATGCTTTTGATGTCGGCCATGACTGCCCCTCCTTCCCGCCATCCACGCAGCAGGGAGCGCGCCACGAGCCGTCGTGTCCGCTCGTGATGCGGCGAGAGCCGTCGCCCTCGACGGCGAGTCACGGAGGCGGCGGCCCGCCACCGACCCCGGCGCCGCGCGGCACGTCCCAGGCCGGCGGCGCGGGGAAGACGAGGCTCGGCGGTCCTGCCTGGCCGGGGGGCAACGACGCCGGCGCGCGGTGCTCGATCGGCGGGAGGCTCTTCAGATAGGCCGCGAGCGCGTATACGTCGGCGTCGCTCATGTTCCCGTAGTGGGGCCACGGCATCGGCGGGAGGAGCGGCCGTCCGTCGGGCCGCTTCCCGGTGCGCAGGGTCTTGACGATGTCGTCCTCGCTGTAGCGGCCGATGCCCGTCTCCATGTGGGGCGTGAGGTTCGACGGGTACGACGTGCCCCACGGTCCCTGCCAACCGAGCTCGCTCCCGGAGAGGCGCCGCGAGAGATCGGCAGCGCCGTACATCCCGCCCGGCGTGTGGCAGTCGTTGCAGCCGCCGACCATCGCCAGGTACTCGCCGCGGCGCACGCGCTCCGCGTGCGACGACGGGACCTCGCCAGCGAGCGGCTCGCGTGTCTCACGCCTGCAGGAGATGCTCAACACGGCGACGATCGTCAGAATCGCGTGTGTGGTACGCATGCGCGCGCTCCCCCCTTCGCGTGGCTCCGATGAACCTCGGCGCGCCACCCGCAGGGGGGCGATGCAAATCGTGCCCCCGTCAGCCCCGCCCCGACGACCGCTCCCGCGAGGAGTCGGGTGGCCGCCGGCGGGCGCGGGGCCGACCGCGATCGCGTTTCCGCTCGCCGCGACCGCACGATGACGTCGCGCGTAATCGAGCCGTAACGTTCGGGAAATCCAGACGAAACGTCAGCCCCTTATTCCGAAGTCTTCCGAGGAGGCTTTGGATGTTCGAGTCGACGATTCACGAGCGAGAGAGACCGATCGAGACCACGCGAGTCGCGGTGACCCGCGCGAGGCGCGCCGCGCAGTGGATGGGGGCGAGCCTCCTCGTGTACGCGATCGCGCTCGTCGCGCGCCCCGCGCGCGCTCAGGAGGCTCCCGGGGCGGCGCCCGCGCCCGCGCCGGGGGCGACGCCCGCGCGCGCCGAGGAGACGCCCGCGAAGTGGTACGACCGCGTCAAGCTCGGAGCGTTCGTCGACGGACACGCCGGCTGGAACTTCGCCAATCCGAAGGCCGGTCCGCTCGTCGGGCAGAACCGCTTCCGTGGGTACGATCAGTGGAACGGGCTGATGATCCACTGGGTGGGATTCGACGGGACCGTCGATCCCGATCCGGTCGGCGGCGGCGTCAGCCTCCGGTTCGGCCCCTCGGCGGCGCTCTACACCGGGAGCCCCGACGGTGAGCTCGGGCTCACCAACGTCAAGCAGGCGTTCGTCTCGTACAAGCCGGGCGGCGCGCCGGGCAAGCTGCAGGTCGTGTTCGGCAAGTTCGACACCATCTACGGCGCCGAGGTCGCCGACTCGCAGCTCAACGTCACCTACACGCGCTCGATGCTGAACTTCTACGCGCAGCCGTTCTTCCACACCGGCTTCCGCGTCGACTACCAGGCGACCGACGCGTTCCAGGTGAAGGTCCTCGCGGTGAACGGCTGGAACAACGCGGTGGACACGAACGCGGGCAAGACCCTCGGCGTGCAGGCGATCTTCAAGCCCGACGATCGGCTGCTCGCGGCCGTCGGGTGGCTCGGCGGCCCCGAGCAGCCCGACCACGCCACGATCGCCTGCGCCGAAGGCACCGCCTTCGATCGCGGCACCCTCGGGTGCGTCGCCGCGCCCGGCGCGGCCGCGAGCGACACGGTCGTCGAGCGCGGCGGTGCGAACCGGCGCTTCCGCCACATCGTCGACTTCGTGGTCGACTGGTCTCCGATCGAGCGCCTGCGCGCGCTGTTCAACTTCGACTGGGCCACCGAAGAGGTGCGCTCGCTCGGGGCGACCACCTCCGAGCGCAAGATCTGGTGGGGCGCCGATCTCACGCTGCGCGTGAAGGCGACGGATCAGACCTTCGTCGGCCTGCGCGGATCGTACTTCCGCGATCGCGACGGCTACCTCGTCGGCACTGCAACGGACACGCGCGTGACGAGCGGGACCTTGACGCTCGGGTGGATGCCGACGCCGAGCCTGGTGGTGAAGCTCGAGCCTCGCCTCGACGTCGCCAACGACCGCTTCTTCCTCCGGGGCGTCGACGGCACCAGCAAGACGCAGCTGACGACGACGCTCGGGATCGTCGCGATGACGAACTGATCAGCGGAGCCGCTCGGCGCGCGCGACGATGTCGCGCGCGACGGCCGGGTCCTTCGAGGTGATCTGCAGCGCGAAGGCGCCGTCGCGGGCGCGGACGCGCACGGACGAGCCCGCCACGATGGGATCGTTCTCGGCGCCGGTCGGGGCGGCGGCGCGGCAGCGCGCGACGCGCTCGAGGTGCTCGGCGGTCATGCCCGCGTCGGCGTGGACGACGACCTCGGCGCCCACGACGCGCGTGAAGGAGAACTTCTTGTTCTCGGTGCTCACGCGATCGACGAGGCGGCTCACGCCGGCGATCGACGCGCCGTCGAGCGGCGAACCGCTGACGCCGGCGCACGCGGACTGGCCCGCTTCGGAGACGGCCGGCGCCGACGCTGCGGCGGCGGACACGAGGACTGCGGCGAGGAGTGGGGCAACGCGCATCATGGTCATGTGGATTCGACCCGTCGCACGCGGGTTCCAGGATGAGTGTGCGATCACCCTAGCGATGAGTGTGCGATCACCCTAGCGCACGCGGCCGAGACGCGCCCTCGGAAGGGAGCGGTGTCGGCCCGGACCGACGAAGCGTCGGCTGCCGTCGGTCTCGGCCGACACGTCACGGCGCGTCGCCAGGGCTGAAGAAAATGACCGTGATGGTCGTCTCCAGCACGCTCGTCTTCGTCGGCGCGACGACGCCCGAGCTCCTCCCGGCGACCGCGCTGATGAGCGCGGCGCTCCTGTCGCTCCACGCGTTCCGAAGGCCGGCGGCGCCGCCGGCGTGCGTGCCCTTCGAGCGCACCGAATACCGCGGCGTCATCGGCGCCGCGCCGGAGCGC
>JACPFM010000035.1 GCA_016182965.1 Deltaproteobacteria bacterium
AACCTCTCGGTGCAGATGACCTCCTACGACAAGGTCACGCACAAAGACGCGCTGCGCCGCGGCCACCAGCTCGGATTCGACGAGGTCCCGGTCGACGACGCGACGCCCTACGCCGCCGAGATCCCCGATCTCGCGCGCGAGCTCGCCGAGAAGCTCGCGCCCAGCGTCGACGCCGCCGGCCTGGGCAAGCTGCTGCGCGAGGTGGAGCTGCCGCTCACCGAGGTGCTCGCCGACGTCGAGCGCGCCGGCGTGAAGATCGACGTCGATCGCATGCGCGCGCTCGCCACCGACGTCGACGCGCAGGTGAAGGCGATCGAAGAGAAGGCCCGCGCGATCGTGCGCGAGGCGCTCGGTCCGCGCGCCGAGGCGGAGTCGATCGCCCGCGACTTCAACTGCGGCTCGCCCAAGCAGGTCGAGCACGTCCTGTTCGACGTGCTCAAGCTCCCGGTCCTCAAGCGCACCAAGACCTCGCGCTCGACCGACGCCGACGTGCTCGAGGAGCTCGCCGACCAGCACGCGCTCCCCTCCGCCATCCTCGAGCACCGCGTGCTCATCAAGCTGAAGGGCACCTACCTCGACGCGCTCCCGAAGCTCATCTCGCCGCGCACCGGTCGGCTGCACACCATCTTCCAGCAGCACGTCGCGGCGACCGGCCGGCTCTCCTCCGCAGACCCGAACCTGCAGAACATCCCCATCCGCACCGAGCTCGGTCGCAAGATCCGCGAGGCGTTCGTCGCGCCCGAGGGCTTCTCCATCGTCTCGGCGGACTACTCGCAGATCGAGCTGCGCATCCTCGCGCACCTGTCGAAGGACCCGATCCTCACCGACGCCTTCCAGAAGGGCGAGGACGTGCACACCCGCACCGCGCGCGAGATCTTCCTCGACGGCGATCCGAAGAAGGAGCCGACCAAGGACATGCGCTCGCGCGCCAAGGCGGTGAACTTCGGCGTCGTCTACGGGCAGGGCGACAGCGCGCTCGCCAAGTCGCTCGGCATCTCCCGCGACGAGGCCGCCCAGTTCATCGCGCGCTACTTCGAGCGCTACGCCGGCGTGCGCCGCTACATGGACGAGCAGATCGAGATCGCCCGCCGCGGCGAGGGCGTGCGCACCATCCTCGGTCGCCGCCGCTTCCTCGCCGACATCCACTCGCCCAACCGCGCGCTCCGCCTCGCCGCCGAGCGCATCGCCCGCAACACGCCGATCCAGGGCACCGCCGCCGACGTGCTCAAGCTGGCGATGGTGGCGCTGCGCGAGGGGCCGGTGACCGGCGCGCGCATGCTGCTCACCGTGCACGACGAGCTGATGTTCGAGGTCCCGCAGGGGTCCGAGCAGGAGGCGGCGCAGGTCGTCCGCGAGAAGATGGAGCACGTGGTCTCGCTCGACGTGCCGCTGGTGGTCGACGTGGGCTGGGGCCGCACCTGGGCCGAGTCGAAGGGCTGAAGGCGCGGCGCGACGCGGGGGCCGCCCCATCCGTTCGCCGCACGGAGCACCTGCCTCGAAGGGCGCCCGCGAAGGCCGGCTCAGGAGCTCGTTTCCGCGCAGCCGGGATGACCCGGTGAGCCGCCGAGCACCTCGGCGGCCTCCGTGGGCCGCGCTCGAAGTGCGCTGCAACCATGCAGCGCCGGCACAACTTCGCGGGAACGCGCGGTGCAGCCGGAACCGTCGGCCGTTCAGCCGTTCAGCAAGGAGCGCCGCGTTGATGAATCGAGGAGCGTCGCCGTCCCCTCCCGTGCTCGAGTCTTCCCCGCAGTCGCGGGCGCTCTTCGAGGGCCCGTTCCTCGGCGGCTTCGAGTGCTCGTGTCTGCGCACGGAGGACGGTCGCCGGCTCGACCTGCTCGCGAGCACCCGGCACGCAGAGCTCGCGAGCGCCGACTACGCGAGGCTGCGCCGCATGGGCATGACCGCCTGTCGCGACGGGCTGTCGTGGGTGCACGCCGAGCGGAGCGCGTCGCGGTGGGACTTCTCGCGCACCGCAGCGATGATCGCCGCGGCCGAGGAGCACGACGTGCAGGTGCTCTGGGATCTGATGCACTTCGGCTGGCCCGACGACGTCGACCCGTTCTCGACGGCGTTCCCGGGCCGCCTCTCGCGCTACGCGCGCGCCTTCGCGCGCATCTACGCGAACGAGACCGATCGGCAGCCGTGGCTCACGCCGATCAACGAGCTGTCGTTCCTCGCGTGGGCGGGCGGCGACGTGCGCGTGATGAACCCGTTCGTGGCGGCGCGCGGCGTCGAGCTCAAGGCGCAGATGGTCCGCGCGACGATCGAGGCGATCGAGGCCGTTCGCGACGTGCTTCCGCACGCGCGGTTCGTGCAGCCCGAGCCGGTGATCCAGATCCACCCCGCGCCCGAGCACCCCAAGACCTGGCGGCGCGTGGAGTCCGACAACCTCCTGCAGTTCCAGGCGTGGGACATGTTGATCGGCGAGGTGTGGCCCGCGCTCGGCGGGCACCCGAAGTACCTCGACGTCATCGGCGTCAACTACTACCCGGACAACCAGTTCATGCTCGACGGGTCGACCGTCTTCCGCGACGACCCGCGCTACC
Organism: Deltaproteobacteria bacterium; assembly: GCA_016182965.1. Lineage (GTDB taxonomy): Bacteria > Myxococcota_A > Polyangia > Polyangiales > JADJMO01 > JALHOE01. The sequence continues at coordinate 2,547 of JACPFM010000035.1, forward strand.
GCCCGTTCCACGAGAGCCTCCTCGAGGTGCACGCGCGCTACGGCCGTCCGATGTTCGTCTCGGAGACGGGCACCGAGGGCGACGCCCGCCCCGAGTGGCTGCGCTACGTCGTCGACGAGTGCGTCGCCGCGATGCGCGGCGGCTGCGAGCTGCACGGGATCACGCTGTACCCGGTCTTGAACCACCCGGGCTGGGCCGACGATCGTCACTGCCCGAACGGCCTGTGGGACTACGCCGACGAGCGCGGCGAGCGCGCGGAGCACGAGCCGCTCGCCGCCGAGATCCGACGGCAGACGCCGCGGCTGCTCGAGGAGCGCGCGCGCATGCTGGCGCGCCGAGAGGACGGCCCGTTGGCCGCGGAGTGAGCACACCATGATGGGCTCGGAACCGCTGGCGACGACCGGGGAGCGCGCCGCGCGCCGATCGGTGCTGCAGGACAGGTGGGCGCGGCTGCGGCCGCTGAGGACGCTGCTCGGCTACGCGCGTGGCCACCGCAGGTTCGCGGTGCTCACGGTCTGCTTCGGCGTCGTCGGCTTCCTCCTTTCGTTCGTCTACCCTTGGATCATCGGCACCGAGGTGGACCTCGTGCTCGGTCAGACCGGCGGAGCCCCCGGCGAGGAGCAGCGACGCAGCGAGCTCTTTCGCCTGACGTCGTTCGCGCTGATCACCGCGATCATGCACGCGGTGGTGGTCTACGGCCGCGGCCACTTCAACGTGCGGCTCGGCGACTCCATCGTCACGGACCTCCGCAAGGCGCTGTTCGAGCACCTGCAGAAGCTGAGCATGCGCTTCTACGCCAAGGAGCGCGCCGGCGGGATCATGTCGCGCGTGCTCCACGACGTGCACGAGGCGACGGCGATCATCTACATGGGCATCTTCGTCGCCGCGATGGACGCGGTGCAGCTGCTCATCGCCTTCGCGCTGCTCACGTCGATCAGCTGGAAGCTCACGGTGGCGTGCACGCTGGTCTTCCCGCTCTACGCGCTGGTGTTCTGGCGGATGAACCCGCGGGTGCGCCGCGCCAGCGAGCGCGTGCACGGCCAGCTGTCGCTCATCGCCGCCAACATCAGCGAGCAGCTCGCCGGGCAGGCGCTGGTGAAGACCTACACCGCGGAGGAGCGCGAGGCGCGTCGGTTCGCCGGCGACCTCACGCGTCATCACGGGCTGGTCGTCGCCCAGAGCCACGAGGGGCACCTCGTCGCCTCCTCCGGCGAGATCCTGGTCCACCTCGGCACCACGATCGTCGTCGGCTACGGCGGCTTCCTCGCGCTCGGCGGCGAGATGACCGCCGGCACGATGACGCGCTTCCTCGGCTACGTGATCGTCATGTACGGCCCGGTGCGGCGCTTCGCCGAGCTGAACATCACCTACCAGTCGAGCCTCTCGGCGATCCGCCGCGTCTTCCGCATCCTCGACATCCAGCCCTCGATCGTCGACCGGCCGGGCGCGGTCACCGAGTCGCCGCGCATCGGCCACGTGCAGTTCGAGGGGGTGCGCTTCCGCTACGCCGACGACAGCGACGAATCGTGCGCTCGCCTCGACGACGAAGACCAGCAGCGTCCCTCCCGTGACGACTCGCGCCGCCCGCGCCACAGCGCGCCGCGCAGCGACTGGGTCCTCGACGGCGTGACCCTCGAGTGCGAGCCGGGCGAGCGGGTCGCCGTGGTCGGCCCGTCCGGCGCCGGCAAGACCACGCTCCTCTCGCTGTTGCCGCGCCTCTACGACGTCAACGGCGGGCGCATCGTCGTCGACGGCATCGACGTGCGCGACTTCTCGCTCGCCGCGCTGCGCTCGTCGATCGCCATCGTGCAGCAGGAATCGTTCGTCTTCACCGGCACCATCCGCGAGAACATCGCCTACGGCCGCCCGGACGCGACCTTCGAGGAGATCGTCGCGGCCGCCAGGGCGGCGCACGCGCACGAGTTCATCATGCGCTGCCCCGACGGCTACGACTCGCGGCTCGGCGAGCGCGGCGTGAACCTCTCGGGCGGGCAACGTCAGCGCATCTCCATCGCGCGCGCGCTGCTCAAGGATCCGCGCATCCTGATCCTCGACGAGGCGACCAGCTCGCTCGACGCCGAGAGCGAGCGCATCGTGCAGGGCGCGCTCGAGGAGCTGATGAAGGGCCGGACCTCCTTCATCATCGCGCACCGTCTGAGCACCATCCGCAACGCCGATCGGATCGTCGTCCTCGACGGCGGGCGCATCGCCGAGAGCGGCAGGCACGGCGAGCTGCTCGCGAAGGACGGCATCTACGCGCGGCTCGTCAGCGCCCAGGCGCAGGCTGCGCTGGAGCCGGAGCGGACCTCGGCGGCGGAGTGAGCCGTCGCGAGAGGCGCACCGGCCGTGCTCCACCGGCCCGCGCACGGGCCGTGCTTGATCGGCCCGCGCACGGGCCGTGCTTGATCGCAGGGCATGGCCACCAAGACGCTGGTGACGACGTTCGAGGACGCCCACGAGGCGGAGGCGGCCGTGCACGCGCTGCACGAAGCCGGCTTCGCGCGGGACGATCTGGGCTGGGTGTCGAAGAGCCCGCGTACTGGCGCCGAGATCGCCTCGGGCAGCGCCTCGTCGGTTCGTGGCTCGGCGCTCGAGGGCGCGGGCGTCGGCGCCGGGCTCGGCGGATTGGCGGGCCTGCTCATCGGGTTCGCCGCCCTCGGTCTGCCCGGCATCGGTCCGGTGGTGCTGGCCGGTCCGCTCGTCAGCGCGCTCGCCGGCGCGGGCATCGGCGCCGCGGCCGGCGGCATCGTCGACGCGCTCACGCACCTCGGCGTCCCGCGCGACGAGGCGCACCGCCACGCCGAGCGGCTGCGCAAGGGCGGCGCGATGGTGACGGTGACGGTCGACGACGAAGAGGAGGAGGCGCTCGCGCTGTCGATCCTTCGCGGCGAGGCCGTGGACCGCGGTCACGACGTGGTGTGGCGGGTGCCGGCGGACGCCGAGGAGCCGAGCCTGGAGAGGCCTTCGGCGCAGTCGATCGTGTGACCGCTCGAGCCGCCGACCCGATCAGCCTTCCATCAGGTGCCGCTCGAGCACCTCGCGGAGCGACGCCGGCAGCGGGTGCTTCGTCGGTCCGTCGAGCTGCGCGCAGGCGACCACGTAGTCGATCTTCGCGCAGTCGACCCCGTCGCCCCGAACCACGAACACCTCGAACACCACGCTGGTCTGGCCGAAGCTCACCACGCGCGTGCGGACGACGATCTCGTCTCCGAAGCGGAGCGGCGCGAAGAAGTCGGCGCCGAGGTGCACGCACGGCAGCCCGATGCGCTCGCGGACGACCCAGCCCGCGTAGCCGCCGGGGCGCGCGTCCTCGAGCATCCGCTCGAGCGCCTCGTGCGCGAGGGCGATGATGCGAGGGAAGTAGGCGAAGCCCGCGGCGTCGACCTCGTCGAAGCGGAGCGGGCGACGGAAGGAGTGCGGCGCGCCCATCAGACCGGCACGACCACGACGGTGCCGTCGAACCCGCGGAACCGGTGCAGCGAGCCCTCTTCGTCGTCGGCCGCCTTCTTCTTGGTCGACTTCTTCTTGGGCTTGGGGGCCTCTTCCTCGGTGTCGTCGACGGCCTTCTTCTTCTTCGTGTTGCCCTTCTTCGCCTCGTTCGCCTCGTAGATGAAGTACCCGATGACCGAGACCACCGCGATGCAGAAGAGGGTGAAGAAGAAGATCTTCCAGAACGAGTACGGCGCCTCGCCGGTGACCTCGCCGGTCTGCCCGTTGACCAGGAACCGGTACGGCTTGTCGTTGTAGCGGTAGGCGGCGATCCAGATCGGCAGGAGGACGTGCTTGAACGTCTCGCGCGAGAACTTGTTGTTCACGACCAGCGAGCGGTGCGTGTCGCCCGGCACGTCGCGCGCGCAGCGCGACTCCTGCTGCGTCGCCATCTTGCCGCGCCCCATGTTGTGGGCGTTCTGCAGATCGACCGCGTACGCCTCGGCGCGCCACCCCGCGAGGTACTGCGGCGAGTAGGGGACCAGGAGCTTGGTGTTGAACGTGGTGAACTTGTCGACCAGCTCGGACGGCAGGCCGCGAGACGCGCACACCAGCACGTCGTCGTAGTCGTCGTCGCGGCGACCCCACGCGGGCTCCCAGCGGGTCTTCTGCACCTGACGCGTGCGGGTGACCGACTCGCCGTTCTCGACCGTCGTGTACTCCTCGGTCTCGTAATAGTAGTAGCCCGCCTCGGCCGTCCAATCGCTGTGGACGTGCGCGTCGAACGTCCAGAAGGGGACGTACACGCCCCCCATCTCCTGGACCTTGGCCATCTTCTTCAGGTCGTTGGGGCGGAACCACAGGTCGCCGATCCAGCTGGCGAAGCGGTCGTTGGCGATCTTCTTGTCGATCTGGAAGGGCAGCAGCGACTCGGGCCGGATGGCGCTGGCGTCGGTCTCGACCTGCAACACCTGATGCGAGCCGCAGAAGGCGCACTTGGTCGTGCGCTCCCCCTCGCCGACGTTCACCGTGGCGCCGCAGTCCTTGCACTGGACGGTCTGGACCGGCGTGCCGAGCCCGCGTTGCGCGCGCGCGTAGCCCTCTTCGATCGGGATCTCCTCGATCTGCTGGGAGGGCTGCAGCGGCATCTGCTGCTGGTGCCCGCAGAAGGGGCACGCCATCGAGCGCTTGGTCGCGTCCCAGGCCAGGGCGCCGCCGCACTGCGCGCAGGGGAAGGTGTCGACCGCGTGGGAGGGCTGCTGTTCGGGGTTCTGGTTCACGACCGGCCATGTCTACCGCCGCGGGAGCGGCGCGTCACGACCGCCGCGGCGGTCTGGTGGGGCTTCTGCCGGAGCGCGGGGGTGTCGGCGGGCGCCGACACTCGGCCGACGGGCCGATCCGTTACGGCTTGGAACAGCGAGGGACCTTCGTTATTCCGCCGTCCGACCTGCCGTTGCGGCGCCGTCGAGCCGTATCTATGTTGGCGACCGCCGTCGGTGCTCCGCGCGCCTCGCAGCGGGACGACGAGCAAGGAGTGCAGGCGACCCATGGGCATCTTCGACTTCGTGAAGCAGGGCACACAGGAGATGTGCATCGCTCGGCCCGATCCGGCCAAGCAGTTCATCGTCTACAAGCACCCGGATCAGACCGTCCCCGCGTATGCCCAGCTCACCGTCGACAGCGACGAGTGCGCGGTCTTCTTCAAGGACGGCAAGGTCGTCGGCATCCTCGGCCCCGGCCGCCACACGATGCAGTCGTCGAACATCCCGTTCCTCGGCAACATCGTCGACAAGTTCACCGGCGGGAACCTCTTCATCGCCGAGGTGTTCTTCGTCAAGACGGCGCCCGTGCGCGGCTGCAAGTTCGGCGGCACCCTCGCCGACCTCGAAGACCCGATGACCGGCCTCATCGTCTCGCCGCGCATCTTCGGCGAGTTCGCGGTGCAGGTCGTCGACCCGGCCACGTTCGTCGTCCAGTACGTCGGCCAGGCGGCCGCGGGCGACAACGACATGGTCCTCGACTGGATCAAGGGCCAGTTCATGCTCGGCGCGCGCACCGTCATCGGTCAGATCTGCGATCAGGAGCAGATCTCGATCATCAAGACGGCCGCCCTCACCAAGCAGATCGGCGACCGCTTCCTCCGCGAGTGCCCCGAGCTCGCTTCGTGCGGTCTGCGCGTCGTGCAGATGGGCATGTTCAACCTGAACTTCAGCCCGGAAGATCTCGCCGAGCTCAAGAAGTTCCAGTCGGTCCTCGCCGAGAAGAAGCGCGACATCGCCGTCGCCAAGCTCGACGTCCAGGCCGGCACCTTCGAGGGGCAGGCGGCCGCGGCGCGCCAGCAGGCGGTGCTCGATCAGAAGTTCCAGCAGGACTCGCGCTACGTCCAGCAGCTGGCGGGCAACTACAACAACTACGCCGTCGGCCAGGCGATGATGGGCGCCGGCCAGGGCATGGCCCAGGGCGGCGGTGAGGGCGGCGCCGGTGGCGCGATGCTCGCGGCGCAGATGGCCGCTGGCATGGGCATGGGCCAGGCGATGAGCCGCGGCATGTACGGGCAGGGCGGGCAGCCGGCGCAGGTCCCGCAGTTCCAGCCGCAGTTCGGCGGCGCCGGTCCGGGCGCGGGCGGTCCGTACTACTTCAGCGGCCAGCAGGGGCAGCAGGGTCCGTTCGCCAACGCGCAGATGCTCGCGACCGCCCTCATCCAGGCGATGGGCCCCGCGGCCGCCGGCATGACGCAGGTGTGGGCGCAGGGCTGGGACTCGTGGAAGCCCGCGGGCTCGGTGCCCGAGGTCGCGCAGTTCCTCCCCGCCGGCGCGCCTCCGCCTCCGCCTCCGCCTCCGCCTCCGCCTCCGCCGCCGGCCGTGGTCGAGACGTTCCACGTGCAGTTCACCGACGGCGTCATCCAGGTGACCGGCGTCGGCGGGCTCAAGGAGGAGCTCAGCCGCCGTCAGGCGAACCCCGATCAGGTCATGATCTGGAAGGCCGGTCTTCCGGGCTGGGTCCCGGCGCGCCAGGTCCTCTAGAGAGTCGTCAGTCGTCAGTCGTCAGTTCGAAGAGCGAGACGGCGACGCCTGGGCTGCCTGGTCACAACGAGCGCCCCGTCCGCGCGTCACTGCGCGGCGGGGCGCCTCGCTTTTGTCGGTTGCGCGTGGGTCGCTCGCGGCGCACGACACCGCGTGCGATCTGCGCTGGCGCTGCTGCTGCTCACGGCCGCGTGCGGCGCGCGCACGGCGCCGATCGAGCTCGACGCCGGATCCTCACCGGTGAACGACGCGCCGCCCGAGGGCCTCGCGCTGCCGCCGATCGACGACTGCGGTTCGCGCGTGTCGACCTGCCCCGCGTGGGATCACTGGCCGCGCAAGCGCCTCGCCGAGATCTCCGAGGCGTGCTTCGCGAAGGTCGGCCACACCTGCGGCACGTTCGACATCTCGTTCGAGGCGCCCGGGTGCGCGGTCGCGTTCGAGGAGGTGTCGTCGAGCGTGTCGCGCGCGTTCCTCGCGTGCGTGCGCGAGGTGCTGGTGAAAGAGCGATGGATCTGTCTGCAGGAGGGCGGCAGGGCGCGGTTCTTCGAGACGTGCCGGTGAGGGGTGGGGCCCTCATCGATCGAGCGGGACCTCTCGCAACACCTGCCGCTTGCCGTCGACGAGCGCGACCCCGCCGCGCGTGAACTTCACCGACGAGACCGGGAACCAGTTCGACACGTACGGAATCGGTTCGCCGGGTGCCGTGGACGCCACGGTGAGCTCTCGCGGCATGGATGAACCGTCGGTGACGCGGAGACGCACCTCGATGTGGTCGTCGTACGCGCGGTACCGCACGTCGGCCGCTCGAGCGCCCTCGCCCGGCGGTGTCTTGGTCACGACGCACTCGATGAAGTCCGGATGCGCGCCCATCGCGCCGATCGCCGCCACCATTCCCCTCGTCTCTCCACCCGAGCTCGCGATGAACGAGCTCGACGCCCACCATCAGAGCCGCGGCTGTCGCGGCGCGAAACTCGCCGTAGGGCGCGTCCAGCCGGAGCAACGCCGCGGGCACGAAGGTCCTGGCCACGCACACCTGCAGCGCGTTCATGACGTGCGGCTCGTCGCCCGGTCGCTCCTCGAAGAACGAGAACACGAGCTTGCGGAACGGCGCAGCGATCGGCGCGCCATCGCGTCGAGCTCGAGATACTGCGCGATCGGCAGGAGCCGTAGGTTCCAGCGCACGGGGCCATCGCGCGCGGCGACGTCGACCGCGATGAGCAGCTTCCCTCGCACGTCCTCGCGGCGGCGCTGCCGACTCGCGGCGGTCGTCATGGTCCGTGCCATCGTCCTCGCGATGATCACTCCGCCGGAACGCTGCGTACAGCGCGTCGAGCGACGGCTTCGCGAGGGACGACTCACGGCAATGACAAAGCCGCAACTGCGCATGCTACGCGATGGCAACGCTCGGCGAGAACCTGGCCCGCTTCAATCTCCTGCCGTCGCGCGGCGACGGCGGCGCGATCGAACCATCGGAGGCCCGCCGTCCGCACCGGGGCGGCCGATGGTGTCGCTCGCTCTCGGCGGAGGACCGCGAGAGGGCCGCAGCGGCCCCCGTCCGGCAACGCCGAGCACCGGATCGTGAAGCGCGGCTCCGGTGGTGAGGCTCGCGGACAGGGCACGAAACCCGCCCCTGCCAGGCATGTCCTTGGCAGCTGTGATCGAGTGTCAGGAGTGTCCTCGATCCAATGGGTCGGGATCACCCCGATCCGTACCCTGGAGCCTTTTCGAACGGGCTTGACGCTGCTCCGGGCCGTGCCTATATATGCCGTATTCAAGATGCCGCCCCGTGGCAAGCGCGCCATCCAGCTCGACCTGCCGATGAACCGGCACGGCGGCGCGCGGCGTGGCGCCGGCCGTCCACGGTCCTCGAGCTCCGTGTCGCACGCCGCACGCCCCCGGTTCGACGGCGCACGCACCCCGCTCCACGTCACGCTGCGCATGGCGAACGGCGTCTGGAACCTCCGCAGTCAACGAGGGTATCGCTGCGTCGAGCACGCCCTCGCTGCCGAGCGCGCGCGCGGCGCTCTACGGGTCGTCCACTTCTCCGTGCAGGGCAACCACGTGCACTTGATCGTCGAGGCCAACGACCGCGACGTCCTCTCCCGCCGGATGCAGGGCCTCGGCATCCGGCTCGCCCGGCGCGTGAACGCCATGATGGGCCGCCGGCGCGGCCGAGTGCTCGCTGACCGCTATCACGCGCGCGTCCTTGCCACGCCCCGCGAGGTGCACCGCGCCGTCGCCTACGTCCTCTGCAACCACCAGAGGCACAGCGCGCAAGCCGGCCGCCGCGGCTTCGCGGTCGATCCGTTCTCTTCGGCGCCGGTCTTCCGTCACTTCGCCAAGCCATGCGAGCAGCTCGCTTGGTTGCCCGGCACCGGACCGCCCCCTGTCGCGCCGCCCGCGACGTGGCTGCTCGCGCGCGCATGGCTCCGACTCGGTCCGATCGAGCCGTTCGACTGAACGTCGGACTCGCGAGGCGCGCAGCGGCTCTACGACCAGCCGCCGAACCAGGGCGACACTCAGCCGGGCGCCACTGCCTCGTGCCGTCCGGCGGTGACATGCGGTCCACGCCGTTTCACCGGCAGACACTTCGCGTCGCAGTTCCTACGCGAGGTCCGCCTGGTGGTCGCGCGGGTCCGACGATCGCTCTGCAAGAACTCGGTGCGTGAGGTCGCCGCACGCGCGGGAGGGCCGAGGTGGCAGGCTCCGGATCACCAGAACTCGATCGCCGGCTCACCGCGTTCGGCGTTCCAATGCCAGTCGAACCTCAGCACCTCGACCCAGATCGGGCGGCCATCGGGGCCGACTCTGCGCTCGAGGATGACCGCGGGGAAGTTGTTCTGCGCGAAGATCTTCGCTTCTTCGAGCGCGTCGAAGGAGACCGACCGGCGTGCGTCGACCATGTAGCGCTTCATGGCGAGACCCCGAACCAATCCTGGAGCCGCGAGGTGCTCCTCGTCGGCCTCGGCGGAGCGCGCGCCAGCATGTCCTCCGCAAGGACCTCGCCCGTTCGCTCCCGCCAGAGCTGTGCGAGCCGGCCGGACCTCGCGGTCCCGAAGAGCTCGAACAGGCCGCGGCGCACCGCGACCTCGACATCCCTCGCCTCGATCGATAGCGCCAGGCGCTGGCGATCGAAGTCCGCCGAGGCGGCGACGAGGAGCACGTCGAGGGCGTCCTTCTCTCGGGCGGCGATGAGCTTCTGCGCGACCAGATCCTCGAGGGCAGGGACGGGCAGCTCCGGTCCGTTCGGCTCGTTCCGCATCACGCCGCCACCTGGATCGAGCGGCTGCTCGAACTGCGTGGAGGTGGTTTCCACGCATCGGCTTCCGCGCTCGCATCCGCATCCGCGGTGGCCCTCCGTGTCCCCGTCCACGTCAGCGTTCACCTCCGCGTCCCCGTCCGCCTCGGCGTCCGCCTCCGCGAGTCTTCGCCTCCGCCTTCGCCTTCGCCTTCGCCTTCGCCTTCGCCTTCGCCTTCGCCTTCGCCTTCGCCTTCGCCTTCGCCTTCGCCTTCGCCTTCGCGTCCCCTGCCGCATCCGCTTCCGCCGGCACGCGTCCCCCGCTACCGTTCCCCCGATGGGCGTCTTCGACTTCGTCAAGCACGGCACCGAGGAGATGCGCCTCGCGCGCCCCAAGGGCTCGCGCGATCCCGTCGCCGTGCACGACGAGCCCACGTTGCCCGTCTGGGGCCTGCTCGACGTCGGAGGCGACGAGGTCGCGGCGTTCGCGCGCGACGGCAAGGTGATCGGCCTCGTCGGCCCCGGCCGCCACACCGTCCACGCATCGAAGCTCGCGTTCCTCGAGGGCGTCGCCGACGACAAGGGCCGCCTGCCGGTGCAGCTGGTCTTCGTGCGGCTGACGCCGATCGACGGCGTGCCGTTCTCGGCGATGCTCGATCCGCTCGCCGATCCGTGCGCGCTCGACGCGGTCCGGCCGCTGATCGATGGCGAGCTCACCGTGCAGGTCGTCGACCCGATCGCCTTCGTCGAAGATCACCTCGCCGCTTCGACGGCCGGGCCGCTCCTCGCGCGCCGCGGCGTCGTCGCCACCCTCGACGGCGTGCGGCTCTCGCTCGAGGGGCGCACGGTGCCGGTCTTCGCCGGCGCGCGCCTCGCGCGTCGCGCCGAGCCGCGCAGGGACGCCGGCACCGAGCAGGGGCGACCGTTGGCCTGCCGCGCCTGCGGCGAACCGGGCGAGGCGGGCCGCTTCTGCGCCGCGTGCGGCGCGCTCATCAGCGTACATCGCCAGTGCGTGTCGTGCCGCGCCGAGCTCGACGCCGCCGCCCGCTTCTGCCTCGCATGCGGCACCCGCGTCACCCAGAGCTGATCCAGCTGATCCAGCGCAGCGAACATCAGCGCCCGACTTCTGCCGTAGTCACCCACCGCCATTTCCGACGTTGCCCTGCCGCGCGCCCGCAGCGGGGATTCGGCTGGGCGCCAGCCCACCCGACGAGCCCGCGCGCAGCGAAGCGAGCAGCGTGGCGAGCCGCTGGTGGGGGGTGTCGGGGGGAGCGACAGCGGCGCTCCCCCTGACCGTGACAGCGGGGGATCGGGGGGCGCCAGCCCACCCGACGCGAGCCCGCGCGCAGCGCAGCGAGCAGCGTGGCGAGCGCTGGTGGGGGGTGTCGGGGGGAGCGACAGAGGCGCTCCCCCTGACCGTGACAGCGGGGGATCGGGGGTACGCCAGCACCCCCGACGCGAGCCCGCGCGCAGCGAAGCGAGCAGCGTGGCGAGCCGCTGGTGGGGGGTGTCGCGCGCCATGCGCGCGCATGCGACGAGGGGGAGCGACAGAGGCGCTCCCCCTGACCGTAACAGCTCCCCCTGACCATGACTGCGGTAGGCTGCACCGGTGCGGACGTGCACCACCTGCGGCCAGCGCTTCAGCGGAGACGCCGCGTTCTGCCCGTTCGACGGCACCAAGCTGGGCGGCCCGGCCGACACGATGGTCGACGTGGCGCCGCGGGTCTCCACCCGCGCTGACGAGATCGTCGTCGGCTCGGTGATCGACGGCCACTACCGCGTCGACCGCATCCTCGGCGAGGGCGGCATGGGCGTGGTGTTCGCGGTCACGCACACCCGCCTCAACAAGCGGTTCGCGCTCAAGCTCCTCAAGAAGGACCTCGCCCGCGATCCCGACACCCGCGCGCGCTTCCTGCTCGAGGCGCAGGCGGCGGGGCAGATCCATCACCCGAACGTCGTCGAGATCACCGACTACAGCTCGCTCCCCGACGGCAGCGCCTACCTGGTGATGGAGTTCCTCGACGGCCAGCCGCTGTCGAAGACCGTCAAGCTCGGGGGCGCGCTGCCGGCGCTGCGCGCGGTAGCCATCGTGCGCGACGTCGCCAACGCGCTGCAGGCCGCGCACGACCACGGCATCGTCCACCGCGATCTCAAGCCCGACAACGTCTTCCTCGTGCAGGTGCAGGGGCGGGAGATCGCGAAGATCCTCGACTTCGGCGTGGCCAAGGTCGCCGGCAGCGCGAAGCTCACGCGCACCGGCATGGTCTTCGGCACGCCGCACTACATGAGCCCGGAGCAGGCCTCGGGCGGCGCGATCGACGGGCGCACCGACGTCTACGCGCTCGGCGTGATCATGTACGAGATGTTCACCGGGCGCGTGCCGTTCGAGGCCGACACGTACATGGGCGTCCTCACCAAGCACATGTTCGAGGCGCCGGTCCCGCCGTCGCAGCTCGCGGGGCCCGCGCGCGAGCTCGGCGCGCTCGAAGACGTCACGCTCAAGGCGCTCGCCAAGCGCCCCGAAGATCGCTACGCGTCGATGCGCGAGCTGGTCGCCGATCTCGATCGCATCGTGCAGGTCGGCCCCGACGGGCGACAGATGGTCGCTGCGCACGTCGACGGCCTCCGCCGCCCGGAGTTCCGCGCCCCGGCCGACGAGGTGCGGCGCTCGTTCGCGAACCTCGCCGACGAGCTCGAGCCGCCCGCGCGCGCGGAGCTCACCGCCGCGTGGGCCAACGAGCGCGAGCGCAAGGTGCGCCGCGCCGGCATGATCGCCGTCGCCGCGGTGCTCGGCGCCGGCCTCGCCATCGGGCTCGCCGCGCTGGTGCTGCAGCTCCGCGGTCGCGACACCGCGTCGGGCGCGCCCGCGGCGACGTCGGTCTTCGCGCAACCGACCGAACCCACAGTGGCCCCCACGCCTAAGGTCGAGGCCGCCGCTCCGCCCGTCGCGACCGTGGCGCCTGCTCCTGCCGACGGCTCCGTTGTCGGAACGACGACTGCTTCCCAGCATCCGACCCCGGTGACCAAGCCCAACAAGGCGGGCAAAAAACCTGGGAAAACAGGCGAGGCCGAGGACCCGTGGGCAAAATGATCGTGGCCTCGCTCAGAAAATCGTCCGACGGTCATTTTCGGTACGAGCGGCGTGTTATCTTGGCCGCGTAAGCACTCCCTGTTCCATGCGCGAACCTTCGGGTCCGCGCGCCAGCGACGTCCGGTTCCATGGAGATCAAACAGCAGCTCAAGCTGAGCCAGCACCTCGTGATGACGCCTCAGCTGCAACAGGCGATCCGCCTGCTGCAGTTGAACCAGCTCGAGCTGCGAGACGAGATCAGCCACGAGCTCGAGAACAACCCGGTTCTCGCCGACGAGCTGACCGATCCGAAGCAGCAGCAGGCCGAGGGCGCAGACGCCCCTCTGCCCGGCAGCACCCTGGCCGGCGAGGAGCGCGTCGGCGTGACCGAGCTGGCCGAACAGCCCCACAGCATCGAGGAGCGCGTCCACGAGAAGCAGGTGGCCGAGGTCGACTGGGAGCAGTTCCTCGAGAACCGCACCCAGCAGCAGGCGCTGCCGACCACGCGCGGCGGCTTCGAAGAGCTCCCGCCCATCGAGGCCAACCTCACGAAGCTCGAGTCGCTCGAAGACCATCTCCTCTGGCAGGTCCAGAACAGCGACTTCAACGAGGAGGAGCGGAACTTCGCCGAGCTGGTCATCGGCAACCTCGACGACCGCGGCTTCCTCGACCTCAAGGGCATCGAGCGCGAAGACGGCACCCGCACGCCCGACCTCACCATCGAGGACCTCGCCCGCGAGGCCGGCCTCGACCCGGAAGACGCCGACGAGGTCCTGAAGATCCTCCAGCAGATGGATCCGGTCGGCGTCTGCTGCCGCGATCTCCGCGAGTGCCTCAAGGTGCAGGCGGAGCTCTACGGCTACGACGACAGCGAGATCGCGATGATCGATCGCCATCTCCACAACCTCGAGAAGCGCAACTGGGGCGCCATCGCCAAGGACCTCAAGGTCTCGGTCGAAGAGGTCGTCGAGGCGGCCAAGCAGATCCAGAAGCTCGAGTCGCGGCCGGCCCGCAACTTCACGACGACCGACGAGAAGTCGATCGCGATCACGCCCGACGTCTACGTCATGAAGGACGGCGAGAAGTGGATCGTCGTCGACAACGACAAGGGCCTGCAGCGCCTCTACATCAATGAGGCGCTCGCCAAGCGCCTGCTCAAGGATCCGCAGGCGAAGGAGTTCATCGGCGAGAAGCTGCGCAACGCGCAGTGGCTCATTCGCGCGATCGAGCAGCGCCGCAAGACGATCATCCGGGTCACCGAGTGCATCGTCGAGAAGCAGAAGGAGTTCTTCGAGCGCGGGGTCGCGTTCCTCAAGCCGATGATCCTCCGCGACGTCGCCGAGACGGTCGGCATGCACGAGTCGACGATCTCGCGCGTGACCACCAACAAGTACGTGCACACGCCGCAGGGCCTCTTCGAGCTGAAGTACTTCTTCAACTCGGCGATCCGCCGCACCGCCGACGAGGACATCGCCTCCGAGGCCGTGAAGCAGGCGATCAAGCGCCTGATCGAGAACGAGGACAAGGAGAACCCCCTCTCCGACCAGGCGATCGTCGAGCTCCTCGAGCGGAACGAGGGCATCCAGATCGCCCGCCGCACCGTCGCCAAGTACCGGGAAGTGATGGGGATTCTCGCGTCGAGCAAGCGCAAGAAGATGTTCTGAGCCCAGCCCGACTGCCGGGTGTCGGGCTGCGGGCGGCTTGACGGCCGCCCCCTCATACGATCGCCTGATTCAGTACAGGAGGAATACGCGCCGAGTCTCATCGATTTCTCGATTAGTGACCGACGGCGCGGCTCCGAGTGGAGCTCGTCGTCGATGCCGAGGCGTCGCAGTGACGCCCCGTGTCTCGTGGCCCGTGTTGTCGTGGAGGATCCGCATGCACATCGCGATCACGTTCCGCCACCTCGAGTCGACTGAAGCCATCAAGGACTACGCGCACGACAAGGTCGGACGAGTCCAGAAGTTCCTCCGAAAACCGATGAAGGCGAACGTGACTCTGAGTATCGAGAAGGGGCAGCAGATCGCCGAGGTGAGCGTGAACGCCGGCTCCGAGCACTACACGGCGAAGGAGTCGAGCGAGAACATGTACGGGTCGATCGACCGCGTGGTCGACAAGCTCATGCATCAGGTCCAGCACGCGAAGACCGTGAAGGTCGGCAGCAAGCGTGGCGGGATGAGCGCCGGTGAGTTCGCGCGGATCTCGCAGGCCGAGATCGAGCGGACGCCCGCCGCCAACGAGGACTGACCTGCTCCCCCGGGCCCCCGAGGCCCGAACGCAGCGAGCCGCGGGCGATCTCGTCCGCGGCTCGCGGTCTTTCCGGGCGGCCCGTCCCGCGTCCCCGGGGCGACTCGGCCAGCGAGCCGCGGCCTACGCCCGCACAGGCATCTGGACGCCCAAGCAAAGGCGCGCGACAACGGTGGACGATGCGCCTCGTGGAGATCCTGGCCGAGGACCGCGTCGTGCTCGCTCGGGGCATTCCCGACAAGCCCGCCGCGCTCTCCGCGATTGCGCAGCTGCTCGCCAGGGGCGCCGGCGTCGACCTCGGGGCCGTCCGTGGGGTGCTCGAAGAGCGCGAGTCGCTGCAGTCGACCGGCATCGGTGACGGTGTGGCGATCCCGCACGGTTTCCTCGGCGAGCTCGGCACGCAGGTCGCGGGGCTGATGGTGGTGCCCGAGGGCGTCCCGTTCGACGCGATCGACGGGCGGCCGGCGCGCATCATCCTCGGCGTGGTCGGCCCGAAGAAGGGCATGCACGCGCAGGTCGAGCACTTGCGCATTCTCGCTCGGGTGTCGAAGGTGCTGCGTGAGCCGGGGCTTCGCGAGAAGATCCTCGGCGCCCCCGACGCGGTCACCATCTTCACCCTGGTCAAGGACGCCGACGCACGCACACCCTGATGGACCCTCGCGACTCCTCCCCGAACTTCCCCTCCGAAGCGCTCCGCGCCGCGGATCCGGTGAGCGTAGGGGACGACGTGCCGCAGGGCATCAGCGTCGCGGAGCTGATCGACGACCCGACGCTCGACCTGCGCATCGTGGCGCACGCGGGCCGCGCGGGGCTCGATCGCCGCATCCGCAACGCGCGGGTGCAGAAGTCCGGGCTCGCGCTGGTCGGTCACTTCCACGGCCTCGAGTCCTGGCGGCTGCAGATCCTCGGGGCCACCGAGATATCGTTCCTCGAGTCGCTCGACGCGCCGACGCGGGCGCGCGCGTGCGACGGCTTCACCGCGCTGCGCCCCTGCGCGGTGGTGGTCACCCGCGGCGTGCAGCCGCTCGCCGAGCTCGTCGAGGCGTGCGAGCGGCACGACACGCCGCTCCTGGTCACCGACCAGAAGTCGTCGTCGACCATCAACGCGATCCACTCGTACCTCGACGACCGCCTCGCGCCCCGCGCGCGCATCCACGGCGTGCTGGTCAGCATCTTCGGCATCGGCGTGCTGCTCCTCGGTCGCAGCGGCATCGGCAAGAGCGAGTGCGCGCTCGACCTGGTCATGCGCGGTCACCGCCTGGTCGCCGACGACGTCGTCGACTGCGCGCTCGTGCGCGTGTCGTCGGCGAACGGTCCGGCGCGCAAGGTGGTGGTCGGCGCCCCCGCGGCGTTGCTCGAGCACCACATCGAGATCCGCGGCCTCGGCATCCTCAACGTGAAGGATCTGTTCGGCGTCACCGCCGTCTGCGAGCGCATCGCCATCGATCTCGTGGTCAAGCTGTCCGACGCCGCCGAAGGCACCCAGGGCCTCGACTTCGACCGCCTCGGCGTCGACGAGCGCCACCACGACATCCTCGGCGTCGCCATCACCGAGGTGACCATCCCGGTGCGCCCCGGCCGCGACATCGCCGCCATCCTGCAGATCGCCGCGCGCAACGAGCTGCTCAAGCGCGCCGGGCACTACGGCGCCCGCGCGTTCCGCGATCGGCTCGAGCAGGCGCTGCTCGGCGGCGTCGCGGACATCGGGGGCGGGAAGGGGGGAGCGCGATGAGCTCGCACGGGGGGTTGCAGGCGAGCGCGCCGGTCGGCTCGGGGGCGAGCGAGCGCGCGGGGCGCACCGAGGTGGTGGTCGTCACCGGCCTCAGCGGCGCCGGCAAGTCGACGGCCATCCACGCCCTCGAGGACCTCGGCTTCTACTGCTGCGACAACCTGCCGACCGGGTTCGCGCCCGAGATGGTCGACCTCTGCGAGCGCGGCGGCATCGATCGCATCGCGCTCGGCTTCGACGCGCGCCTCGGCAACTTCCTCGTCGCCGTCGACGAGGTGATGGACGCGCTCGACGCCTCCGGCACGCGCGATCTGCACGTGCTGTTCATCGACGCGAGCGACGAGTCCATCGTGCGGCGCTTCAGCGAGACGCGCCGGCCGCATCCGCTCGCGCCCGAGGGCGACGTCGTCGAGGGCATCCTCCGCGAGCGCGAGCGCCTCGCGCCGATGCGCGCTCGCGCCACCCGCGTCATCGACACCACGCGCTTCACGGTGCACGAGCTCCGGCGCGCGCTGGTCGCGCAGTTCTCGCCGGCCGTCGGCGAGCTCGGACGCATGGTCACGCGCGTCGTGTCCTTCGGGTTCAAGTTCGGCGCGCCCGTCGACTGCGATCTCGTGCTCGATGTGCGGTTCCTCGCCAACCCGTTCTTCGTGCCGACCATGAAGCACCGCCCGGGCACCGACCCCGACGTCGCGTCGTTCGTGCTCGACACGGCCGAGGCGGAGCAGTTCGTCGAGCAGGTCGAGAAGCTGCTCGCGTCGACGATTCCGCTCTACGCGCGTGAGGGCAAGGCGTACCTCACCGTCGGCATCGGCTGCACCGGCGGGCGCCACCGGTCGGTCGCGGTCGCCGAGGAGCTCGGTCGACGCTTGCGCGACCATGGCATTCCGCTCGTGAACGTCACCCACCGCGACGTCGCCCGCGGCGACGTGGCGGGGTCGCGCGGGTCGGAGCCCGGCCCGATCGAGCCGCCGCTCCTCCCGTACTCCAGGCCTTCCAGCGCGCTCGAAGAGCTACCGTCAGGCGCCGATCGTGCGCCTGCACGTGGCTCGCCGCCCGGTGCGCCCCGCGCTACTCCTGGAGACAGGAGGGGGACATGAGCTCCGACGGCGAGGCGCGCGCGAAATTCCAGATCGCCAACGTGCTCGGCCTGCACGCGCGCGCCGCGACCAAGCTCGTGCAGCTCGCCAGCAAGTATCCGTGCGAGGTCACCGTCGGGCGCGAGGGGCAGACGGCCAACGCCAAGAGCGTCATGGGCGTGCTGCTGCTCTGCGCCTCCAAGGGCACCTGGCTCGACGTGATCGCACGCGGCGATCGCGCGAACGAGTGCGTGGGCGCGATCGGCGAGCTCATCGCCAGTCGCTTCGGCGAGCCGGAGTGACCGTGGACGATCCTCCGCACCCGACGAGCGCG
Source organism: Deltaproteobacteria bacterium (assembly GCA_016182965.1). Lineage (GTDB taxonomy): Bacteria > Myxococcota_A > Polyangia > Polyangiales > JADJMO01 > JALHOE01. Next base: position 20,696 of record JACPFM010000035.1, read on the forward strand.
CGCCTGCCGGCGGTCGGTCCGCTGTACGGCATCGCGGGGTCGCCCGGCGTGGCGATCGCGACCGCGCTCGTGCTGGAGGCCGGCACCGGTCGCATCCCGCGTCGATCGATCGGCAAAGAAGAGACCGAGAGCGAGCTCGCGCGCTATCGCGACGCGGTCGAAGACGCCAAGGAGCAGATCGCCGAGGTGCACGCGCGCGTGGCCTCGAAGCTGCCGGCCGAGCACCTGAAGATCCTCGAGGCCTATCAGATGATGCTCGCCGATCCGACGCTGGCCGACGCCGTGCGTCACGAGATCGTCGACAAGGCGCGCAACGCGGAGTGGGCCGTCGAGGTCGCCATCCAGAACGTGGTGCGCGAGTTCGACAACGTCGACGACGCCTACCTCCGCGAGCGCAAGCACGACGTCGAGTTCGTCGGCGATCGGCTGCAGCGCGCGCTCTCGGCCGCCGCCGTGTCGCTGAGCTCCATTCGGCCCCCGCCGCCGCGGCCCAGCGAGCTGGACCTCGGCCCGCGCATCTCAGGCGGCCCGCGCATCCGCCGTCCGACGCCCGCGCTCGGCGTGCGCGTCGCCGCGCCGACGATCGTCGTCGCGCACGATCTCTCCCCCGCCGACACCGCGGCGATGATCCGCGAGCCGATCGTCGGCTTCGTCACCGAGGTCGGCACGCGCACCAGCCACACCGCGATCATGGCGCGCGCGCTCGAGATCCCCGCCGTCGTCGGCGTCGGCGGCGTCCTCGAGCACGTGCGCACCGGCGACACGGTCATCGTCGACGGGCTCCGCGGCGAGGTGCACATCCGGCCCTCGACCGAGCTGTCCGATCGGGCGCGCGCCCGCGGCGATCGCCACGCCTCGCGCACCCAGCTCCTGCGCATGCGCCTGCGCGAGCCGACCACGATGGCCTGCGGCACGCGCGTCAACCTGCTGGCCAACGTCGAGCTGCCCACCGAGGCGCTGCTCGCGATGGAGCACGGCGCCGAGGGCATCGGCCTCTACCGCACCGAGTTCCTCTACATCGATCGCAAGGGACTGCCGAGCGAGGACGAGCAGTTCGAGCTGTATCGAACGATCGCGCAGATGGTGAACCCGCGACCGGTCACCCTGCGCACCTTCGACCTCGGCGGCGACAAGATCTCCACCAGCGTCAACGTGCCCGAGGAGATGAACCCCGCGCTCGGCACGCGCGCCATCCGCCTCGCGCTCCGCGAGCCGGAGATCTTCCGCACCCAGCTGCGCGCGATGCTTCGCGCCGCCGCGTACGGCGAGATCCGCGTGATGATTGGTCTCGAGCCTCACCGAGCTGCGCGCCGTCCGGGCGCTCGTCGCGCGCGCGGAGCGTGAGCTCGACGAGCAGGGCATCCCGCACGGCAAGGTGCCGATCGGCGTGATGATCGAGGTGCCCGCGGCGGCGATCATCGCCGACCTCTTCGCGCGCGAGGCCGACTTCTTCTCGCTCGGCACCAACGACCTCGTGCAGTACGCGCTGGCCATCGATCGGGGAAGCCACGAGCTCGCGCGGCTGGCGTCGCCGTTCGACCCGTCCATCCTGCGGCTCATCCACTTCACCGTCCGCGCGGCGCAGCAGCACGACATCCCGGTCTCGGTCTGCGGCGCGATGGCCAGCGATCCGCTCGCCGTGCTGCTCCTGGTCGGCATGGGCATCCGCGACCTGTCCATGGAGTCGGCGGCGATCGCCGAGGTGAAGGAGACCCTGCGCCGCGTCACCTGCGACGAGTGCGCCGTACTGGCGAACGAATGCGTCCAGCTCGGCACCGCGGCGGAGGTCGAGCTCGCCGTGGCCGAGGCGTTCGCGACACGGCTGTCCGACATCCTCGGCTCCGACGATCTGACGCCGCCGCCCCCGCCGCCGATGAGGCGGTCGATGGCCTAGAGCACCGAACGGTTTGAAGCCTGCTGCAACCCGCGATGTTGCGCGATCTTCGCGTCGTACTCCCTCCGGTCTCCTCGACGTACTGCCAGTACGCCTGCGTCGCCCTCCGGTCCGTGCGACGCGAATCTCACGCACACCGCTCGCGCGGACCGGGCCGCTCGCGCGGACCGGGCCGAAGGTCGAAGGTGAGATCGCTGCGCTTGCGGGCTTGAACGTCTGTCGGCGGGGCGGGCACAACGCTCATGCGCCACGCGGTCGGCTTCGGCCTTCGACCTTCGACCTTCGACCTTCGACCCCAGAATGCCGCAGCCTCGCCGTCCGTCCTTCGATCAGTGCCCCCCCGAACGCCACCCGATGCCGCCGCGCGGCATCCGACTTGCTAAGCTGAGCGCACCATGGCCTCGAGTCTCCGGTTCCGATCCGCCTTCTCGGCGATTGTCTCGGCGAGCCTCTCGCGGAGAAAGGTGCTCCTCGTCGGCGTGCCGCTGGCGCTGACCGCCTCGTTCCTGGCGCGTCCTGCGCCGGCCGGACCGCCGGGACCGTGGGTCTTCATCCCCGCGCCCTCCGGTTCGGCTGCGGCGGGGCCCAAGGCGAAGCCCTCCGCCTCGGCCCCGGGCAAGGGCGGTGGCACCACACCGTTGCCAGGAGTTGGCACTCCCCCTGTAGTCGACGGGATGGAGCGGGCGCGCCTGGCCACCGTGGTCATCGAGCGCTCCAAGAAGCCGATCGCCCTCGGCATCCTCCTCAGCGAGAAGAACGTCATCCTCACGGCGCGCAGCCCCATCGTGCTCGGCGGCGGCACGAGCGATCTCGAGGTGCGCTTCCCCGAGAGCGGTCAGACGACCAAGGTCAAGCTGCACCACGAAGACGAGCCGTGGGATCTGGCGCTCCTGGTGCCGTTCTCCTCGAAGGGCACCGAGGGCGCGAAGGCGTCCGACTCCGACCCGACGTCGTCGATGCAGACCTTCTCCACGTTCGTCCTCCTGAAGACGGGCAAGGTGCAGCCGCAGTCGACCGCCGTGCTCGGTCGTCGCGACTACCTGTCGCCCGACGGCGAGAACCTCAAAGACGCGCTGTCCATCGATCCGAAGAACGTCGCGATCGGCACCCCGCTCGTCGACGCCAACGGCGGCGTGGTCGGCGTCATCGGCCGCGCGTGCGCGCCCGGCACCGGAAAGCCGGGCGCGAAGTCGTCGTGCACGCCGGCGCTGTTCGGCGCGCCGCTGCAGCAGATCCGCAAGTTCCTCAAGTCGTCGCCCGTCATCAAGGCGCCCACGCCCTGGCTCGGCGTCGTCGGCCTGACCGACAAGTTCGGCGTCCGCGTCATCCAGGTGCAAGAGGGCAGCCCCGCGCAGACCGCCGGGCTGAAGGCGGGCGATCCGGCCAGCGCCGACTACGTGCTCGCCGTCGACGGCACGCTGGTGAAGTCCGCCGAGGACCTCGCCGATCAAGTGAAGAAGCGCGCCCCCGGCGACGAGCTCAAGCTGCTCTGCGCGCGCGGCGGTCAGGTGCGCGAGGTGAAGGTCACGCTCAAGATGACCGAGGAGGACGCCGACAAGAGCAGCAAGGCGCCCTCGCCCCCGTCGCCGATGCCGTCGATCCTCGTCCCGCTCCCGCCGCTGCCGCCGATCTTCGGCCCGCCCACCGGCGGCGGCGGCAAGGCGAAGATGGGCGAGTCGATGTGAGGGGTCGAAGGTCGAAGGTCGAAAGTCCGAGAACGGTTGCGCTGGCCCGTCTCGCTGACGACTGATGACTGACGACTGACGACTTCTTCTCGAGACTGACGACCGACGACCGAAAGCGCTACGCTCGCGCGACCACATGCCCAATGCGCATCTCCTCGTCGTCGACGATGAGCCCAACATCCTGACCACGCTCTCCACGGCGCTGCGTCTCGAGGGGTACGCGGTCGACGTCGCGGGAGGGGTGCGCGTCGCCGAGGAGAAGCTCGCCAAGCGCGCCTACGATCTGCTGCTCCTCGACGTCGCGCTGCCCGACGGCGACGGCATCGACATGCTCACCCGCCTGCGCCAGGCGCGGAACGAGATCCCCTGCATCGTGATGAGCGGGCACGGCACGATCGACGCCGCCGTGCGCGCGACCCGCCTCGGCGCGGTCGATTTCCTCGAGAAGCCGCTCTCGACCGATCGCCTGCTGCTGGTCCTCGACAACACCCTGCGCCTGGTCCGCGCCGAGGCCGAAGCCAAGGAGCTGAAGGCGCAGGTCGGCTTCGGCGCCGAGATCCTCGGCGAGTCGGCGGCCATCCTCCAGCTGCGCGAGCGCATCACCCGCGCCGCGAAGGCCAAGGACGCCAACGTGCTGGTCTTCGGCGAGCGGGGCACCGGCAAGGAGCTCGTGGCGCGCGCGATCCACACGCAGTCGCCGCGCGCCAAGGGGCCGCTCGAGAAGCTCAACTGCGCGGCCGTCCCCGGCGAGCTGATCGAGAGCGAGCTTTTCGGCCACGAGGCCGGCGCCTTCACCGGCGCGACCAAGGCGCGGCGCGGCAAGTTCGAGCGCGCCAACGGCGGCACGCTCTTCCTCGACGAGGTCGGCGACATGCCGATGCCGATGCAGGCCAAGCTGCTGCGCGTGCTGCAGGAGCGCGAGATCGAGCGCGTCGGCGGCGGCGAGGTGATCAAGGTCGACGTGCGCGTGGTCGCCGCGACCAACCGCGATCTGCCGCAGGCCGTGCAGTCGGGCTCGTTCCGCGCCGACCTCTACGATCGCATGCACGTCGTCCCCATCGAGCTGCCGCCGCTCCGTCAGCACCGCGAAGACGTCCCGCTGCTCGCGCGCCACTTCCTCGAGCTGGCCAGCCGCGCCAACGATCGCCGTGGGATGACCATCACCGAAGACGCGCTCGAGGTGCTCTCCGGGTACTCGTTCCCCGGCAACGTGCGCGAGCTCCGCAACCTCATCGAGCGCCTGGTGATCCTCTCGCCCGACGAGACGATCGACGCCGAGCAGGTGCGCTCGTTCCTCCCGCAGGCGAGCGCGCCGCCGCCCGGCGGGCTGTTCCGCTCGAACGTGCCGTTCCGCGTCCTCGTCGAGGAGGCCGAGCGCACCATCCTGCAGGAGGCGCTCAAGCACTACGGCGGGCAGATGGCCGCGACGGCGCGCGGCCTCGATCTCGAGCGCAGCCACCTCTACAAGAAGTTCCGCGCGCTCGGTCTCCGCGAGAAGTCGAAGGAAGGCGAGGACGAGCCGCCGGGCGACGACGCGTCGCGGTGAGGTCGAAGGGGTGAGCGGCGTGGACCGGGTCACGTCGCGCGCAAGGCCCTGTCGTGCCACAGGGCCATCTCGATGCCGCCGGGGCCCTGGTTCCACACGTAGTCGTGCGGGCCCTCGCTCACGAACAGCTCGTGCGGGACCTTGCGCGCGGCGAGCTTGCCGCCGAGCGCGACGATCGGATCGCGGAACGCGTCCTCGGTCGAGGTCACGATCCGCAGCGGGCGCCCGCCGAGCCTCTGCGCGAACGTGTCGGCGAGCGCGTCGGAGGTCTCGTCGAGCACCGCCGGCTGCAGCGCGCCGATGGCGCCGAACAGATCGGCGCGTGAGAGGCCGATGCGCAGCGCGGTGATGCCGCCGAGCGACACGCCGTCGATGCCGGTCGCCTGCGGCGTGGCGATCACCGGCGCCTCGGCGCGGAGCTTCGGCAAGAGCCGCTCGCCGAGCCACGTTCCATAGACATCGTATGGAACCTCGGAGCCGATGCCGCGCGGCAGGTACGGGCACGCGATCACCAGCCCGCCGAAGGGGCGCTTCGCCAGATCGGCGTTGATCGCGGCGAGGCGCGCGGGCGTGACCAGCCCCCTGAAGTCGGCCGCGCCGAGCGGCGGGTGGTGCAGGCGCGCGAGGGCGCGATCGAGGCCGTACGACTCGACCCACGCATAGGCGCCGGTGCGCGGCGAGGTCGTCTCGCCCATCCCGTGCAGCGCGATCAGGAGCGGGACCTTCGCGTCGGGGGCGAGCCCGCGCGGCACCAGCACGACGCAGCGCCTCTCGCCATCGGGTCGAGACGGGGGCTCGGTGGGCAGCTCCCAGTCACGGATCTCGTACGACGCGATCGCCGCGTCGCTCGACTGTGAAGGCGCGGCGGCCTCGGTGCGCTTGCGCCTCCGGCACGCGGCGGAGAGCGCGCCGGCCGTCGCGAGAGACGCGAGGAAGGCGCGGCGGCGCATCACGTCCCTCGCCCCCCGTGCAAGGTGCGATCGTGCCAGAGCAGCATCTCGATGCCGCCCGGGCCCTTGTTCCACGGGTAATCGTGCGGGCCCGGCGTGATCGCGAACTCGTGCGCGACGCCCTTGCCGGTGAGGCGCTTGTCGAGCTCGACGAGGGTGTTGCGGTACATGTCCTCGGTCGACGTGACGAGGCGGAGCGGGCGCTTGCCGAGGTGCTGCGCGATGAGGCTCGTGGCGGCGTCGACCATCGCGGAGTCGACGATCGCCGGCTGGAGCGCGCCGACGACGCCGAACAGATCGGGCCGCGACATCGCGAGGCGGATCGCCGCCCAGCCCCCGAGCGAGACGCCGTCGATGCCGGTGCTCGCGACGTCGGCGCGCGCGGGGAGCTCCTCGCGGACGCGCGGGAGCAGCCGCTCGCCGAGCCAGCGCGCGTACAGCTCGATCGGCGTGGCGCCGCCGATGTCCTTCGGCAGGTAGGGGCACGCGACGATGACGCCGCCGAGCGGCGCCGCGGCGAGCGACTCGTTGATCTCGCTGAGGCGCTCCGAGGTGACCAGCCCCTGGAAGTCCTCTGGGAACAGCGGCGGGTGCAGGAGGCGATCGTAGGTGCGATCGAGCCCGTAGGACTTCGCCCAACCCCACGCGCCGGTGGTCGGATCGGTGGTCTCGCCGAGGCCGTGCAGCGCGACGAGCACCGGCAGGCGCGTGCCGGCAGGGATCGGCCGCGGAGCCAGGATCACCGCGCGCTTGCTGCCGCCCAGCTCGGTTTGGAAGGTCCAGTCGAGGACCTCGACCGTGCGATCGGGCGGCGGCGACGAAGGCTGCGGCGCCGGCGACGCGGGTGACGGAGCCGCGGCCGCCGTGTGGCTCCGCGGCGAGGCCGAGCGGCTCCGCGGCGAGGCCGAGCGCGTCGGACGCGCGCACGCGGCGAGCGCGCCGGCGACCGCCAGGAAGCTTCGCCGATCCATGCCCGTCGCATACCACGAGAACTTGGCCGCTCGATGGTCGGGTTCTCTACGATCCGCGCGTGCGCGACACGCTCACCCCATCGCCAGCGGGGCGCCTCGCGCTCGCGCGGGCGCTGCCCGGGGGGATGGCGACCGCCGCGCTGCTGCCGGATCTGGTGCGCGCCCGCGGCGGAGACGGCGCGACGTGCCTGCACCTCGGCGCGTTGTTCGCGGTCGGGACGCTGCTGTCGGAGCTGCCCGCGGCGATCTTCGGCGATCGCGACGCGCGCGTGAACGGCGCGGGCGCGTGGCTGGTGCGCGCGGGCGTCGTGCAAGCGGTCGGCCTCCTCGCGATGGCCGCCGCGCCGGACCTCTCCGCGCTCGCCCTCGCGGTGATCGTGGTCGGCGTCGGCGCGGGGCTCGCGACCGGGGCCGAGGCGCGCGCCACGCTCGCCGTGGTTCATCAGGCGCGCGCGACCGCGCGCGACGACGCGCGGGCGGTCGCGCGGTTCGAGGTGCTCGCCGTCCTCGGCAAGACGGCGACGTGCTTCGCCGTGGCGCTGCTCGCCGTCGCGACCGGGATGGGAACGCGCGCGGCGATCGTGGTCTCGGCGGGTGTCGTGCTGATCGGCGCGCTCCTCGCCCGAACGGTCGACGTCGACGTGATCGCCCACGGTCGGCGCCGCGCCGCCCGCGACGGCATGACGGATCGCAGGCGACCGTGGTCGATCGGGCCTCTCGCGCTCCTCGCGGCGGTGGCGGCGCTCAGCCTCGTCGCGCGCGGCACCGATCCGCTGGACGCCTTCGCCGTGGCGAGCCGCGGCGGGCTGCTCGCGGCCGCGGCGCTCCTCGCGGGCAAGGGCCTCGTGGCGCGCGCGATCGCGCCGTCGATCGCGCGCGTGCACGGCGTCGCCCTCGCCGCCGTCGTCGCGGCGGTGCCGCTGGCCTTCGCGGCCCGGCTGCCGTCCGGCGCGATGCTCCCGATCGTGGCCCTCGCCTGCGGCGTCGCGGGCGGCGCGGCCGCGGCGGCGCGCGGGTTGCTGCTCGTGCGGCTGGGTCCTGCGCGCGTCGGCACCGGCGCGGCCATCGAGGCCACCGTCCGGCGCGTCGCCGTCGCGAGCGCGGCCCTGATCCTCGCGCCGACCGTGCGCGCGCACGGCTTCGTCGGTCCGTACGCCCTCGCGGCAGCCGTCGCGGTGATCGGCGGCGCCGCGGCCCTGCTCCCGCGTGCAGGGGTCCGTCGGCGGGCTGCGACGAGAGACGCCGGACACGCGGAGATCACTGCAGCACGCAACTGACACTGCCCATCGGTCGAACTAGTCTCGACCCCGATGCGCGCGCCCCTCCTCGCCGTCCTCCTCGCCCTCTCGTTCGCCGCCGCGCCCTCCTCCGGCGCCACGGTCCCCACGTTGGAGGAGCGCTACAAGACCGCGGTCAAGCTCGAGAACGCTGGCAACGTCGTCGACGCGCTCGCCATGTTCGAGGCCATCCCCAAGGAGCAGCGCGACTTCAACACGCGCCTGCACATCGCCAGCTGCAAGCGCAAGCTCGGCCGCATGCTGGAGTCGGCGAAGGAGTACGAGGCGATCGTCGCCGATCCCACCGCCGACGGCCCCACGCGCGAGACGGCGCAGAGCGATCTCGACGCCGTGGTGGCGGCCACGCCGCGCATCCGGGTGAAGCTCGCGGGCACCGCGGCCGACGTCCGCGTGGCGATCGACGGCGTGACCGTCGTCGCGCCGGCCGATCGCGCGGTCGATCCGGGCACGCGCGTCGTGACCGGCTCACGTGGGAGCACGAAGGTCTTCGAGCGCACCGTGCAGCTCGCCGAGGGAACGAAGGTCGACGTGCTCGTCGACGCGCCGGCGGCCACCGTCGCCGCTGCACCGGCGGCGGCTCCGGCTCCCTCCGAGGGTGGCATCGACAAGGGCTCTCCGCGCTGGACCGCCGGCTGGATCGGCGCGGGCGTCGGCGCCGCCGCGCTCGGCGTCGGCACGTGGGCGCTGTTGCGCATCCCCGGCCTCGAGAAGGAGCGCGACGAGCTCGCCGCGCAGGGCGATCGCGCCGCCGCCGATCGCGCGAGCGACGCCCGGTCGATGCAGACCATCGCGCGCATCGGCTACGGCGTCGGCGCCGTGGCCATCGGCACCGCCGCGTTCTTCTTCTTGACCACGCCGCGGAGAGCCACGTCGACGGCGCTGCAGGTCGCGCCGACGGTAGCGGGTGCGTGGGGGTTGTCTCTGCAGGGAGCATGGTGATGCGTCGCGCGATCCTCGTGACGATGGTGACGATGGTGACGATGGTGGCGCTCGCTGCGCCGGGGTGCGCGCTGTTCAGCGCGATCGACGATCCGACCTACCCGCCGGAAGACGCGGCGACGGAGGCGGATTCGTTCGCTGGCGACGCCGAAGTCGATGCGAGCGCGCCCGACACGTTCGCGGAGGAGGTCGCGGCGGACGCGGGAGAGGCGAGCGTCGTCGACTCCGGCGCGGACTCGGCCACCGTCGTCGATGCCGACGGCGGCGACGCCGCTGATGCCTCCGGCGCAGACGCCGACGCGAGCATCGACGCGGCGGCCGCCGACGCCGACGCCGGCTCAGACACCGCGGGCGATACCGGCTCCGACGCCGCCCTCGCCGACACGGCGACCGTCGCCGACACGGCCGCCGACGCTGCCGACGCTGCCGACGCTGCCGACGCTGCCGATACCATGACCTGCACGCCCGGCGCGGCGACCTGCACAGGCACCACGCTCAAGCGCTGCTCCGACGCCGGCGTCGTCGAGAACGTCGGCACGTGCGCGACCCCGGAGCTGTGCGACGCGACCGGCACCGGCACGTGCAAGACGCCCGCGTGCGCGGTCGGCGAGAAGCGCTGCGTCGGCAAGGCGGTCGAGGTGTGCAACGCCGGGCGCACGGGGTTCGTGACCGAGAGCACCTGCGCGGTCGGGTGCGCGGCGGGGGCGTGCCTGACGATCACGGACGTGAGCGCGGGCGGTTGGCACTCGTGCGCGTTGATCAGCAACGGGACGGTGAGGTGTTGGGGTGAGAACAGCGTGGGCCAGCTCGGGAATGGCACCTTCGCCACGACAGCAACTCCTACGGAAGTCCCGGGCCTCAGCGGGGTCGCTCGGGTCGCATGTGGCGGCGAGAACACCTGCGCTCGACTCGCTGACGGTTCAGCGAAGTGCTGGGGCAGCAACATGTGGGACCAGATCGGCGATGGCGGCACGAGCATGGGCGCGAGGGTCTATCCATCGCCGGTGTTCGCGATGACCGACGCGGCCGAGGTGTCCATCGGCCGGTCGTTGGCTTGCGCAAGGACGATAGCGGGCGGCGCTCGCTGCTGGGGGCAGGTTACGACGGCGACGACACCCTACGTCATGATCAAGTCCTACAAGACGCCTCAGGCCCTCGTCATCTCCGACCTGAAGCGCATCGCCGTCGGCGATTATCACGCCTGCGGTTTGAAAAATGACGGCACAGTCTGGTGCTGGTGGGGTTCCAACTCGTCCGGCGAGTTCGGCGACGGCACGAACGACCCGAGCGAGACGCCAGTCAAGGTGCTTCTGTCGAACGCGAAGGATCTCGTCTCTGGTAGCCGATTCAGCTGCGCGTTGGTTGGCGACGGAACCGTGCGTTGCTGGGGCGCGCTGTTCTCGGACCCACCGAAGAAGTATGGGTCGACTCCGGTCGCGATCGCTGGCCTCACCGGCGTGTCCTCGTTGAACGGCGGTGCCTTCAACGTCTGCGCGACGCTGACCGCCGGAGGACAGCGATGCTGGGGACTGAATGCGTACGGCGAGCTCGGTGACGGCAGCACGGGAGAGCGCGTCAGCCCGGTGACGCCCACGGCGCTGGCGAGCGTCCTCTCCGGTCGCAAGCTGTCGCTCGGGTACGAGCACACCCACGTCTTCGAGGCCACCTCCGTGTTCGGTGTGGGCGACAATAGCTCGGGCCAGATCGGCAAGGCCGTGATCGGCGGCAGCTACCTCGCGCCCGAGAAGGTGCTCTGGTAGCCGCGCTTCCGCGCCAGTCGCGTCGCCAGCTCCATCGCCGCCTTCATCCCGCGCGCATCGGCCCGCCCGGTGCCCGCGAGGTCGTACGCGGTTCCGTGATCGACGCTCGTGCGGATGATCGGCATGCCGAGGGTGACGTTGACGGCGTCTCCGAAGGCCACGAGCTTCGACGGGATGGTCGCCTGGTCGTGGTACATCGCGACGCAAGCAGCGTAGGCATGCTCGTGCACCGTTCTTCGGATCGCCGACTCCGCCGGCACCGGCCCGGCGATCGCGCGCGTGCGCCCCTCCGCGGCGAGCCGCTCGCGCGCGAGCGCGATGCCGGGATCGAGCACCGTGCGCTCCTCGTCACCGAGCAGCCCGGACTCGCCGGCGTGCGGATTGAGCGAGAGCACGGCGATCGCCAGCGTCGGGTCGACGTCGAGCTCGTCCATCAGGCGGGCCGTCCAGTACGTGGCGCGGGCGACGTCCTCGGCACGCAGCGACTGCGCCACCGCGCGCAACGGGAGGTGCGTCGTAGCGAGCGAGATGGTCAGGGTTTGCGCCCAGAAGCACATGACAGTCTCGACCCCGCCCAAGCGTGCGCCGAGATGTTCGGTGTGCCCCAGGAACGTCGCGGCGCCCGGCGCGCCCGACGACGCGACGGCCGCTTTCGACGCCGGCCCCGTCACCAGGGCGTCGGCGTCGCCTCGCGCGACGAGATCGCAGGCGGCGTCGATCCAAGCGAGCTGCGCAGCGCCACCCTCTGGGGTGGCCACCCCGGGGCGGGAGGCGTCCTGCGAGAGCGGCGGCGCGGCGGAAAGCACGCCAATTGCACGTGGCGGGAGCGATCGCGCCTCGTTCGCGTCGCTTACGGCGACGAGGCTCGCAGGAGATCCCACGATGTCGCCACGCGTGCGCAGGAGCGCGAGGTCGCCGACGAGCACGACGTCAGCGTCGCGGCGGTGCTCGATCGCTGCGCGCAGCGAAATCTCGGGACCGATGCCCGCGGGGCACCCGATCGAAACGGCCAGCATGGGTCGCACGACCACCAAGGTACCAGCGCGGACGGCCGACTGAGATCCGACCGCGCGACGTCTCGGTGGGTGGGCAATCGAACGAGACTCCTTTCCGGTCGTAATCCTTCAAGGACGCGGTATACAGTTGGGACACCGACGCGATCCCCGATCGTGTTGCGGAGGGACGATGCGCTCGAGCCTTCGACTTACTTCCATCGTTGCATTGGCCTGCGGCCTCTCGGCTGCCTGCGTCGTCGGCTGCGGCGGCAGCGGCGGCACCTCAGAAGAGACGCCCGACACCGAGGTGCCCGACACCTCGACCGACACCGGCGTCGCGGAGGTCGAGATCGACTCGACACTGCCCGACACGACCGTCGAAGAGACCGACACGGGTGTCGTCGACACCGGCGAGGTCGACACCGGTCTGCTCGACACCGGCGAGGTCGACACCGGCATGGTCGACACGGGCGAGGTCGACACGGGCCTCGTCGACACCGGCGAGGTCGACACCGGCATGGTCGACACCGGCCTGGTCGACACCGGCCTGGTCGACACGGGTCTGGTCGACACCGGCATCGTCGATCTCGGCTCGTGCGAGGTCGGCGGCGCGTGCGACGACGGCAACGCGTGCACCATCGGCGAGACCTACAACTCGTCGTGCGTCTGCGTCGGCGGCACCGCGAAGAGCTGCGACGACAGCAACGCCTGCACCGCCGACAGCTGCAACCCGACGAGCGGCTGCGCCCACGCGGCGACCGGCGAGGGCACCTCCTGCGCGCCGGGCAAGAAGTGCAACCTCGGCGTGTGCGACACGGTTTGCACGCCGGGTACGACGTGCACCGACGGCAACGCGTGCACCACGGGCGAGAAGTTGAACGACGCGTGCGTCTGCACCGGTGGAACCACTGTCACGTGCAACGACGACAACGTGTGCACGACCGACACCTGCTCCACGACGACGGGCTGCGTCTACACGCCTGTCGCCGAGGACACCGCGTGCGGCGGCACGAACAAGTGCAAGGCTGGCGTCTGCACTTCGGTGACCCCGCCGACCGTGACGTTCGCGGCTCCTGTCGACAACCTGGCGCAGTCCTATGTCACCAGCAAGACCTGTCAGTCGATCGAGTTCAAGGTCACGTGGACAGCTGCACAGGGCTTCCGCGACATGCGCTGGGACTTCATCCCGCCCACTTCGACGTCAGTCGGAGGGGGCGCCTTGAAAGGCGGCGGGTGTGGCTATCCGCTCGTCTACAACTACTACATGGCTTCTACCGTCTACGACGGGCGTACGAGCGGCACTTTCAGTGAGTACGTCGCGACGGCCGGGGAGTACTCCGGCTCTGCTGGAGCGGGGCGCTGGTTGTGGTGTGTCGAGCCGGGCAGCACTTCTCCGGAGACCGCGGTCGTCAGCCGGACCGCACCTGAGTTCACGGCGCCATATCCGCCGGCTTCGCCGAGCGTGATGACGCTGTCCGACTACTGCTACTACACGAAAGGCGGCGGCGGGACGGCGCCTCCGACGACGGATACCCTTTCGCAGTGGACGGTGCGCGTCACGCTCACCGACAAGTCGGGCGCTTCGGCGGTCGCGACCAAGAAGTTCTGGCTCTATCAGTGACGGAGAGTGCGATGAAGACTGCATCTCGTCTGCTCACGTACGTGGCGCTCTCTGCTGCCGTTCTCGTCGGCACCGTCGTCGCTCCGAGCGACGCGCAGGCGGCGCCGGGCACCTGCAAATGCAACAGCGGGTGTCACGCCAGCCCGGGGCAATGCGTCAAGGGCGCTGCATGCAACATCGGCTACGCGCCGACTTGCGGCTACCGTGGCGCCGATGCCGGGGCAGGCTGCCCGAATGTCGAGTACATCTCGTGTAACGGGACCTGTACCTGCACTCCCATTCCTGGCTACTGCGAGTCCATCGGCGGCGCCGAGTACTGCGACACCGGCGTTCCCGACACCTTCGTTCCCGACACATTCGTGCCGGATACCTACGTCGAGGACACCTACGTCCCCCCGGACACGTACGTCCCGCCCGATACCTACGTCCCGCCGGACACCTACGTTCCGCCGGCCGACGTGGAGATCGACACGTACGTCCCGCCGGACACGTACGTTCCGCCGGACACGTACGTCCCGCCGGACACGTACGTCCCGCCGGACACGTACGAGCCGCCGGACACGTACGTCCCGCCGGAGGACACGTACGTCCCGCCGACGGACACATGTGACCCGCTCGTCTGCCTTCCGACGACCAAGACCGTCGTCATCCCCGGCGAGTGCGATCCCTACTGCGCCCCGCCGTGCGGCGGCGGCGAGTTCAAGTGCGCGGGCCTCGCGGGCACGACCTGCAGCGACGGCTTCTGCGTCCCCAAGTGTCTCGTCACCCCGTGCGGCGACTGCAAGCGCTGCAGCCTCGGCGACGGCACCTGCTACGACGATCCGAGCGCCTGCGACGGCGGCGTCCCCGACGGCTGGGAAGGCGGCACGGGCCTCGACACCGGCGCGGCCACCGACAGCGACGGGGACGGTGGCGGCTCCGACACCGGCGAGCCGGTCGACAGCACCATCAGCTTCGACACCGGCACCACCGGCGACGACGCGACGGTCGGGCCCGACGGCTCCACCGGCGCCGACACCGGCGACATCTTCGGGCCGGGCGGCGCGGGCGAAGAGCTCTCGACGCAGGGCGGCTGCGGCTGCAGCGTCCCGGGCAGCGCGTCCGACACCACGCTCGCCCTCCTCGGCGCGGCGGCGGCCCTCGCCATCGTGTTCGCTCGACGTCGCCGCGACGACTGACCCGCGGCGGTAGCACCCTTCGACCCGCGCGCGACGCCCTCGCGCGCGGGTCGAGTCGTCTCATGCGACGCGCTCGAGGAGCTCGGCGATCGCGCGACGGACGAGCGCGTGCACAGTCGTGCCCTCTCTTCGGGCTCGACGCTCGAGCTCGTCCCACGCGGCGGGGGGCAGCCGAACGGAACGAGTCACCGTCGGCCCGACCTCGGCGTCGCGGCGCGGCCGGCCCCGGCCTTCCTGCAGGATCAGCGCACCGGCGGCGACTCGTTTCGCGTACGGGTTCGAACGCACCGTCGTGCGATCGAAGTCGGCTTCGGGGATCTCTTCCAGCGAAGACCGGGACGGCGACTCGTGCGCCACCGCGATGCCCTCGCGCGCGACGCGGCGGGCAAATCGGTTGCGTCGAACGCGGTAGCGTTCGAAGTCGACGGCCGGGAGCTCGCGGAGCGTGGCCGCGGTGGGCTCTCGAGAGCGGCTATTCCGTGCCTTCTTCATACCTACTCCTCTCATGCCTCGTCGCAAACCGCGCGCTGACGATGCGCACGTGGTCGTCGATGAGCTCTGCGAACACGGTGAACAGCACGCGGTCGCGCGTCGAAGCTCCGATGAGCACGAGCCGCTCCGGGTGACCCGCCTCGTCCAACACGAGCGCCAGCGGATCTGCAAAGCAGGTCACCGCCTCGTCGAAGGTGACGCCATGCTTGCGCTTGTTGATGGCCGCCTTCTTCGGATCCCATTCGAAGCGCATGCAATAACTGTAACACACCAATGCTGCGCACACGAGCGCATCGGCCGCGACGGCGGTGCGTCCAACGAGCATGCCTACCGACCTGATCGTCACGGTCGCCCTCTCGGTCGCCCTCGCCGCGTGGGTCACCGATCACGTGGCGCTGTCGGTCGGGTTGCTCCGCCGCAAACCGCGCTGGCGAGGCGTGGTGGCGCTGATCGTCGCGCCGCTCGCACCCGTGTTCGGCTTCGGCGCGCGGCTGCGTCTCCGGAGCGCGCTGTGGATCGTGTTGGCGATCGCCTACGTCGCGCTGCGCCTGCGGGCCTACGCCTGATCGCGCTTCTTCTTCGCGTCGTCGGGGATGGTCGGCAGGACCTCGGCGGCGCGCGCGAGCAGCGCCCCGGGCGTGTTGCGCGAGGGCTCCTCGAGCACGTCCTCGAGCAGCCGATCGAGCAGCACGCCCATGCGCGGGCCGGGGCGCATTCCGAGCTGCTCCATCAGCTCCTTGCCGCCGATCGCCAGATCGCGCGCGGTGAGCGCCTCGCCCTTGGCGATGATCTCGGCGACGCGCACCTTCAGCTCCGCGAGCGGGGCGAGGTCGGGCGCCGCGTCGCGGTCCTTGCCGCGGAGGTCGGCCTCGTTCAGCGCGTACAGATCGTCGAGTCGCTCGCGGCCGATGCGGCGGATCCAGCGGCGCACGGCGGCGTCGGACCAGGTGCCGTCGTAGCAGACGAGGTGGTGACGCACGAGGTGGGTCACCCGCGTGCGCTCGTCGTTCGAGAAGCGGAGCCGCGCGAGCACCGGGTCGACCAGCTCGGCGCCGACGCGCTCGTGCTCGTAGAAGGTCCAGTCCTGGGTCTTGTCGCTGAAGGCGCGCGTCGCGGGCTTGCCGACGTCGTGGAGGAGCGCCGACAAGCGCAGCACCGGATCGCCCGTGCACGCGTCGACGCAGGCCATCGCGTGGTGCCACACGTCGTAGCGGTGCCACTTGTTCTGCTCGCAGCCGACCTGCGGCAGGAGCTCGGGCGCGCTGACCTCGAGGAGGCCGTGCTCGCGCATCACCTCGAACGCTCGCGACGGCGCGCGCGCTTTGAGCGCCTTCATCCACTCGTCGCGCACCCGCTCGGCGGAGACCTTGCGGTAGGTGTCGAGGGCAGGGCGGATCGCCGCGGCGGTGGCCGGGTCGAGCTCGAAGTCGAGCGTCGCCACGAAGCGCGCCGCGCGCAGGGCGCGGAGGCCGTCCTCGGCGAAGCGCTGCGAGGCGTCGCCGACGGCGCGCAGCACCTTGCGCTGCAGATCGACGTGGCCGTCGAACGGATCGATGAGCGCCGCGTCGCCCTCGCGCAGCGGGTCGAGCGCGATGGCGTTCACCGTGAAGTCGCGCCGGGCGAGATCGGCCACGATGTCGTCGACGAACACCACCGCGTCGGGGCGGCGCCCGTCGGTGTAGGTGGTCTCGCCGCGGAGCGTGGTCACCTCGAACGAACCCTCTCCGTTCTCGCCGTGAAGGCCGTGGAGGTGCACGGTGACCGTGCCGTGCTGGATGCCCGTGGGGATCACGCGGCGGAACGCCTTCATCACCTCTTCGGGTCGCGCGCTGGTGGCGACGTCCCAGTCGCCGGCGCGCGCGCCGCGGAGCAGATCGCGCACGCAGCCGCCGACGATCCACGCGCGGTGGCCCTTCTCGCGGAGGCGCGCGCACACCGTGAGCACGCCCGCAGGGATCAAACGAGGATCGAACGAGGTCATCGCGCGATGACGCGAGGTCAGGTGATGTTGTAGACGGGGCCGCCAGGGGTGCGGCGCGTCGCCTCGAGCAGGTCGGCGCCGCGCGAGTGATCGGCGGTGGCCTCGACGACGACCGCGCCGACCTCGACGCCCGGCGGCATCTGCGAGCGCATCTGCGTGAGCACCTGCTCGACGAGCGGCTTGGCGATCTCGGCCGTCTGCCCGACCAGGGCGACGGCGAACGAGCCGACGCCCGTGAGGCCCGCGGTGCACGCGGTGAGCGAGAGGAGCAGCATGTCGAACAGATCGACGGCGGCCTTCGCCGCGCGACGCAGCGCCTGCATCTCCTGGATGGTCAGGCGGCCGTGGCCGTCGCGCGCGGGCGTGCGCAGGTAGAACCACGCGAGCGTGAGCGGGTAGCCGGCCCAGCGCGCGAAGGCGAGATCGCCGTCGAGCGCCTGACGGAACGCCTCCTCGTGCAACAACGAGGTGAGGCCGTCGCGGGAGCGGAGGAACTGCAGCGCCTTCTCGTGCAGCGTCGACGCCTCGCGGAACGACACGAGCTTCACGCGCAGCTCGCCGATCATCGCCTCGTTGCCGTGCAGCAGCGTGATCGCCTGCTGGCGCTCGTAGCTGCCCTCGCCGTAGATGCCGTTGGTCGACGGGCGCGGCTCCTTGGCGTCTTCGACCAGCCAGCAGCCGTTGTTCTGGAACGCCAGCATGCAGTGCACCGCGCTGATCGTCGCCTCGGGCACCACCAGGTCGACGTTGATGCGCGAGCCGGGGACGCTCGGCGCGCGCCCGAGGACCAGGCGCGTCTTGTCGAGCGGGAGCACGCGGCCGATCAGCTCGCGCGCGTTGGACGCGTAGGCGATGAGCAGCCCCTGCGCGTCGGGGCGGAACGGCGTGGCCGAGCCGCGGTAGGGCGGGTTGGCGCCCGGATCGATGCGCTCGCGCGCGACCTGGAGCGGGTTCGTCGCGACGGTGTTCGGGTTGAAGAACCGAAGGTGGCGCGCTTGCGGGCGGCGCGTCGGGTCCTTCGATTGCAGGCGGAAGATCTGCTTGAGCTCGTCGGTGGCGAGGCCCGGCGGGATGCCGAAGGGCAGCTGCTTCTCGATCGAGTTCGACGGCGGGTGATGGCCCGGCTCGGGCACCTTGGCCGAGAGCATCTCCCAGATGGTCATGCCGAGCGCGTAGAGGTCGTCCTCGACGCTGGCACCGCCCTTCTCGAGGCGCTCGGGCGACATGTAGTTCGGCGTGCCGCCGTCGGCCGCCTTCTTCTCGCCGCGCATGGTGGCGACGGTACGGGCGCGCTCCTTGGCGAAGCCGAAGTCCACGATGTACGCGCTGCCGGTGCCCCGGTCGACCATCACGTTGCCGGGCTTGAGGTCTCCGTGGACGATGCCGGCGGCGTGGATCGCGGCGAGTCCGGCGGCGACGTCGCGCGCGATGCGGCGCCACTCGTCGGCGCTGACGCCGCCCGTCCGCTTCTTCTCGCGGATCCACTGGTGCAGCGTGACGCCGTCGACGAAATGCATCGTGACGACGGGGCCGAACGGCGACTGGTGGAGATCGTGGACGCGAGCGACGTTCGGGTGGTTGACGGCGCGCGCGAGCTCGACCTCCTTGCGCAGCGCTTCGTCGTCGCCGGGGAGACGGGTGTCGCGACGAACGACCTTCACCGCGACGGCCGAGCTGCCGAAGTTGCGGTCGCGAGCGAGGAAGACCTCACCCATGCCGCCGCGACCGAGGGACCGGACCACTTCGAAGCGGTCGACCAGGACCATCCCCTCGCGAACTTCGGCCTCTTTCTCCTTGAACATCCCCATTACCCGGACCCGATCGGAGCACTCCGTACAGGAAGGAACGTGCGTGCCGACCTCCGGGTCGGTGCGCGGATCGACGCCGTCGAGCAGAAGCTCGACGACCCGAGCGCACGGCCCGGCAGCGCGAGACGTCACTGTGCCTGCGAGCGTCGCTTGGCGCCGGTCAGAAGACAACCCCCGGAGTGCTGGGGATCGTTCCTTTGTGGATCCTTGGAAAACGGGGCAACGCCCGGGCCGGGGCCCGGGCGATCCGTAGTCGTGGAATCAACCGCCGGTGGGCGTCGGACACTTCGCGCCGGACCCGGTCGCGGGGACCATGTCCGTGCACTTCGCGGGCGCGAGCGTCCACGTGCAGAAGTCGAGCAGGCTGACGCCGGTGATCGACGTGAAGGTGTCGCCCTTCGCGACCGTCGGCGAGGTCGCGGCGCCGCGGTAGTAGATCGTGTTGGTGACCTCGAGCGTCGAGCCCGCGATCTTGAAGTTGCCGAAGGTCAGCGCGCTGTCGGAGGTGACGTCCTTGATGCGCACCAGCCCACCCGTCCACTTGAGGACCTCGTCGGCCGCCGCGCCGGCGTCGAGCGCCTTGGTCTCGAGCTGGCTCGGGGTGACGTCGGCCGGCACGGGCAGCGTGCCCGCGCCCTTCTTGGTGAGCTCGCAGACCTTGAACACCTGCGGCTGCTTGCCGGGCAGGGGCGGCGGCAGCGCCGGCGTGCCCTTGCCGCACGTGTCGGCCGTCGGGCCGAACTCGGTGTAGGTGCCGACCAGGTCGAGCAGATCGCCCGGCTTGACGTCTTCGGGGATGAAGTCGGTGCCGATCGGGCAGGTCACGCCGCCGCCGTCGCGCGCCTCGGCGTTCTTGCCGTAGGAGATGACCTGGATGCCCGACCAGGGCTGGAACGTCGCGTTCGCGTCGGCGACGAAGACGGCGAACTGGCACGGGTCGCCCGCGACCTTCGGGTTGCGCGTGCGGTACTTGATGCTCGTGGCCACGACGCCGGTGAGCTTGATTCCGTCGTTGACGATCGCGGTCTTGCCGGAGGCCGGGTTGCGCAGATCGGCGATGGAGCCGGTCTTCACGACCGACGGGCACTTCGGGCCGCCGTCGCCGCCGCCCGTGTCGTCGCCCCCGCCGCCGCCGGTGTCGTTGGTGCCGAAGTCGGCCTTGCCGGCGTCGCCGGTGGTGCCCGTGTCCTTCACACCGCCGACCGGCCCGGTCGTGTTGGCCTCGCTGCACGATGCAAGACCGAGGAAGGTCCCGACGACGGCCCCGAGCACTGCCACGACGTACGCGCGTTTCATCGCTGACTCCTTGCGTAGGAACTTCCGAGCCGCCGCAACCGGCGGAAAGCACTGCCTTCTGCCAGATCGAGCGCCGCCGCGCCAGTGACCGGACGCGTCACGCGGAGAAATGTCACGGCTCGCAGCGCGCGACGACCAGCTCGACGCCGCTGCCGGAGAGCCGGCTGGCGAGCACCCGATCGCCGTGCACCGAAAGGACGCGGCGATCGCGAAGAGCAGGCTCGACCGTCGCGCTTCCGGCGGAGAACGCGGGCGACAGTCGCGCGGTGCCGTCGGCGGCGAGCCAGGAGACGAGCGCGCCGGAGGGACGGGGCAAGAGGGCGGCGACGCCGGGGGCGACGTCCTTGTCGGCGATCGACGTGCGCGCGGGCTCGAGGAGCGAGCCGCTCGCGTCGATCGGCACGCGGACCGCCCACAGCTCGCCGCCGTCGCCGTCGGTCGGACGCGCGTCGTCGCGCACGGCGAGCACGAGGCCCGCGTCGCCCCAGATGACCGAGAACGTCTGCGCGTGGCCGTCGAGCGCGGTGAGCGCGCGGGACGTCGACAGCCGCTTGCCCGTCGCGAGATCGACGACCACCGCCTCGACCCAGCGATAGGCGAGCAGCTGCGAGGGCTCGCCGCCGCCCGCGTCGACGAGCTCCGACTCCGGACGCTCGCTGAGCCACACCAGCGCCGCGCGATCGCCGGAGGGCGCGATCGCGAGCTCGGGCCAGGCGGCGTCGCTGCTCGAAGGCGAGAGCGAGTCCTCGTCGTCGCCGGCGTCCTTGTCTTTCGGATTCTTCGGTTTGGCCTCGGGGGCCTTGCCGGTCGGATCGAGCAGGCGCGCGCGGATGCGTCCGAGGCGGGCCTTCTCGTCGACGTCGTCCCACGCGACGAGCGGCGCGGCCGCGCCGGCGATCACCGCGGTGGCCTCGGACTCGTCCTTGCTTTGCGCGACCTCGCCGAGCGGTGACAGCGCGCCGTCCTCGCCGAGGCGCGAGAGGCGGAAGGTGCGCGCGTCTGCGGCGATCGCCAGCGTGCCGACGAGCCGCGCGCCGTCGCGCGCGCCCGCGAGCAGCGGCGCCGGCGCGGAGCCGGGAGACGCCGGCAGCGTCGCCAACGTGTGCGGCGGGCCGCCGTCGAACGAGAGCTCGAGGATCTGCGCGGCGCCGTTCAGCCCCGCGGCGCGCAGGCCGACCACGAACGCCTTGTCGGCGATCGCGCCGCCGATCTCCGCGCCGAAGGCGACCGGGCCCTCGGTCGCCGCCGCGGCCTCGCCGGCGAGCGCCCCGACGAGACGCGGCGCGCCGACGACCGTGCACCGGGCCGCCGGGCCGGCGTCGCTCGCAGCCGCGGAGGCCGAGGCGCTCGCGCTCGCGGCGGCGGGCGCGCCGCCGTCGCCGGAGCGATCGCAGCGCGCGCACGAGGCCGCCGTGAGCGGCAAGAGCAGCACACCGGCGAGCAGCGGGACGCGCATCCGGCTCATGAACGCGCAGTTACCACGGGCTCGTCCCGGGGTCGTTCATCCCGCGCGGGCGACCGCCTCGAGGGCCTGGTGGGCCACCGCGACGCCTTCGTTCCAGCCGATCGCCTCGGCGAGCGTCTGCGCCGCCCGGTAGCTCTCCTCGGCCTCGACCAGCCGACCGAGGCGGGCGAGGTAGTGACCGAGGTTCACCTGGATGCGCGCCTGGGCCATGCGATCGCCGGCCTCCTGCGCGAGCCGGAGCGCGCGCGAGGACTCGGCGGAGGCGGCGCGGAAGTCGTCTCGCCGCGCCGCGATGTGCGCGAGGTTGGCGAGCGCGCGCGCGGCGGCCGCGGCGTCGCGGATCTTCTCGGCCTGGGCGAGCGATCCGCGGAAGTAGTCGGCCGCGCGCACCGCGTCGTCGCGCCGCAGATACAGGCGGCCGATCGCGTTGAGGAGGTTGGCGAGGCGCAGCCTGAGCACGCCCTCGCTCGCGCCGATGGTCGTCCCGCGCGAGGTGTTCTCGGCGAGCTTGGAGGCCATCTCGAGCCCGGTGAGCGCGGTCGCCAGCGCCTTCTGCGTCTCGTTGGCCTCTTCGAGGGCGGTGGTCAGATCGAGGTACAGATCGCTGGCGAGATCGGCGTCGCGCGCCTCGAGGGCGCGATCGAGCGCGCGCTGCAGGTGCTGCGCGGCGATCTGCGGGCGGCCGGCGCGCCGGTTGGCGGCGCCGCGCAGGCGATCGGCCTGCGCCTCGAGCTGCGGCCTGTGCGCCGGATCGATCGCCACCGAGCCGAGCATCGCGATGGTCTGATCGACCGCCTGCACGTCGCCGAACTGCGAGAGCGCGTCGGCCAGGAGCATCACGAGCCGCGCGCCGCTCAGCGGATCGAGCGCGGCGAGGTTCGCCGCCGCGCGCCTCAGGAGCCCGGCCGCCGCCTTCGCCTCGCCGCGCGCGAGCAGCTCGGCCGCCGCGTCCTGCAGGCGCGCGACCGCGGGGCCGACCTCGCCGGCGAGCTCCCAGTGCCGCGCGAGCTCCTCGAGCGGGACCGGATCGGTCTTCGTCGCGGCGCGGATCGCCTCCCAGCGCTCGGCGAGCGCGGCGTGCAGCTCCTTGCGCTCGGCGAGCGGGATGGTGTCGTAGAGCACGTCGCGCACGCCGTCGTTGGCGACCCCGACGCGTCGCGCGCCCGCCTCGGTGCGCGCGCGCTCCTCGAGGATGCCGCGTTCGAGCAGCGTGCGCACGGCGGTCTCGACGTCGACGTCGACGCCGGCGAGCGCCTGCAGATCGGAGAGCTCGACCTCGTTGCCGGCGACCGACGCGAGGAGCAGCGTGCGCTGCGCGTCGCCGTCGAGCGCGCGCAGCCTCGCCTCGACGAGCCCGCGCAGGCCCTCGGCGACGAGCTTGGCGCCCTCGGCGAGGAGATAGCGCCCGGCCTCGACGCGCACGCCGCCGGACGCGCGCAGCGCCTCGACGATCGACTCGAGGAACAGCGGGTTGCCGCCCGCGCGCTGGAGGATCGGCTGCGCGACGGCCGGCGGCACCTCCGCGTCGGGCAGCATCGACTGCAAGAGGCGCGAGGCGGGCTCGGCGCCGAGCGGCCCGAGCTGGATGCGCTTGAAGTGCGGCGCGTTCCAGTCGCTCCAGATGCCCGCGCGCGCCGAGAGGACGAGCATCGAGGGGCGCTTGGCGATCGTCGCGGCGAGCTGCGCCAGCAAGGTCGCCGACGCCGGATCGATCCACTGGATGTCCTCGACGATGATCCCGATGTCGCCCTTGCGGAGCGCCGCGTTGAGGAAGTTGCGGATGGCCGCGCCGCCCTCGCGCGCGACGACCTCCGGCGGGACGTCGCCCGGCACGGAGCCGAGCGCCGCGCGCGCCTGCGTGACCGCGGCGCGCATGCCGGTGCCGGCGCGCGTCGCGGTGCCCGGCACCTCGCGCGCGCCGCTGCCCAGCGCCTCGCGCGCCCCTGTGACGGACCGGAGGCCGCTCGCGCCGCCCGGCGGCACGCTGCCGCCGCTGGACCCGGCGCGCAGCGCGTTGCCGACGAGCATGCCGACGAGGTGCTGCTGATCGGCGGCGCCGAGCCCGAGCCCGGCGAGCGAGCCGCGCTCGCCGGCCAGCGACTGCTTGACGACATCGGGTGTCGCGCCGCGGCCGATGCCCGTGTAGACGAGCACCAGATCGCGGAACGCGCCGAGCTGCTGCGCGCCGGTCGGTCGGCAGGCGACCCGCAGCCAGCGGATGTCGAGGTCGCGCACGCGGTTGGTCGCCTCGCGGATGAGCGCGGTCTTGCCCATGCCCGCCTCGCCGCGGATCGCGACGACCTGCCCGCGCCCGTGCTCGAACGCCTCGCGCGCGGCGAGGCCGAACGCCTCGAGCTCCGCCTCGCGCCCGACGAACGGGCGCATCGACGGCGAGACGATCTGCTGCGCGAAGTCCTCGCGCACGAGGTGCAGGCCGCCGCGCGACGGCGTGGTGGTGAAGCCCTCGCCGACCCGCCCCCTGATCGACTCGTCGACGACGATCTCGCCGGCGCGCGCGAGCTCCGCGTTGCGCCCGGCGGTCTGCGCGGCCGCGCCGAGGGCGGTGGGGCCGTTCGGCCCCGGCGTGACGAGGAAGACGCCGCTCGCGATCGCGCCCTTGAACCACTTGGCGCCGCCGGCCTCGCGCTTGACCGCGAACGCCGCCTCGACCGCCTTGGCCACGAGCGTCTCGGACTCGTCCGCCGCAGCGTCGATGCCGAACAGCGCGGTGACGCGCGTGCCGCCCGCGCCCTGCACGTAGGCCTGATGGCCCTGAAGCACGCGCGAGACGAGCTCGTAGCGATCGCCGATGCGACCGGCGAGCTCCTCGGGATCACCGGCGTCGTCGCTGCCGATCAGATCGAGCGCGAGCGCCGCGAGCGTGCGTCGCTCGGAGGCGACCTCGCTCGCCGCGCGCCGCAGATCGCCGAGCAGCCGGTCGGGCAGCATGCCGGAGAGGCCCGCGAAGCTCGACTCGTTCTTCGTGGTCGCCGGCGCGCGTCGCTGCGCCGCGCCGCCCTGCAGCACCGCGCCGCACGAGGGGCAGAAGCGCGACGTCTGCGGGACCTGGGTGCCGCACGCCTTGCAGAGCAGCGTGGCGATCGCCTGCGCCTGCGTGTTCGACGCGCCGAGCGCGCTCTCGAGGGCCTCGCGGAACTCCCGCGCCGTCTGCCAGCGATCCTCGGGCCGCTTGGCGATCGACTTGAGGATCACCCGCTCGAGCGCGGGCGGGACGTTCCGCTCGGGCGTGCGCTGCGAGGGCGGCTGCGGCGGCTCCTCGACCTGCATGCGCGCGACCTCGAGCGGCGAGGGCGCGTCGAAGGGCCTCGTGCCGGTGACGACCTCGTAGAGGACGATGCCGACCGAGTACAGATCGGCGCGCGCGTCGCAGTCGCGGCCCATCGCCGCCTCGGGCGACATGTACAGCGGGGTGCCGATCATGTTCCCCGCCTGCGAGAGCTTCGGGCCCTCGTCGCGCGCGACCTTGGCGATGCCGAAGTCGCAGATCTTGGCGATCTCGCTGCCGTCGCCCTTCTTGCCGACGAGGACGTTCTCCGGCTTGATGTCGCGGTGGACGAGGCCGATGGCGTGCGCGTCCTCGAGCGCGGCGAGGATCTGCGCGACGATGCGGCCGCCGCGCTCGAGATCGAGCGGCCCCTCGTCGCGGAGCAGGCCGTACAGATCCGGCCCGATGAACAGCTCCATCACGAGGTAGAGGAGGTTCCCCTCGTTCGCGTCGGTGCGGCCGAAGTCGAGGACGCGGATGGAGTTCGGGTGATCGAGCTTGCTGGCCGCGCGCGCTTCGCGGACGAAGCGGATCGCGAAGTCGCTCGACCGCGCGAGGTGATCGTGCATCACCTTGATGGCGACGCCGCGATCGAGCGCGATGTGCGTGGCCTTGTACACGCGGCCCATCGCGCCGTTGCCGAGGAGCTTCTCGACGCGGAACTTCCCTGCGATCTGGGTGCCGACGAGCGCGTCGCCGCCCTTCTCGGCCTGCAGCGCCGCGCCGCACGCGGAGCAGAAGCGCGCCCCCTCCGCGTTCTCCAGGTCGCAAACGCGACAGACCACCCCAGCCATGTGTTCCAGGCAGTGTAGCGCACCTCATCCGCCCGTCGCTTCCGGGCGTCCCGGGGCTCGGTCCGGCCGGCGCCGGGCCCGGAAATCGTAAAGCGGACGCGCGCTTCCGTGGCGACTCGGGGACTCCTGCGTTATCTCACCTTCATGCCGCGACGTGGCGACGACTTCGGCCCCCAGCCGCAGATCGCGTTCCCCCGCCTGACCCCTGCGGTCAAGGCGATGCTCATCGGCGTCGTCGCGCTCTTCGTGGTGCAGATGATCGAGCAGGAGTGGCTGCAGCGCGGCTGGTTCGCCCGCTTCCTCCTGCTGCACCCCAAGCAGATCTTCCAGAAGTTCCCCGAGCTGTGGCGGCTGGTCACCTGGCCGGTCGTCGAGGCGCCCGATCCGCGCGCGCTCCTGTTCGGTTGCATCACCCTGTACTTCTTCGCCACCGAGCTGGAGGAGGACTTCGGCACCCGCCGCTTCGTCCTCTTCATGGCGATCTCGGTGCTCTCGATCGGCGTCGTGGCGGCGCTCTACGGCCTCGCGCACCCGGTCTACTTCTCGAAGCCGGTCTACGGCCTCGAGCCGATCGGCTACCTGCTCATCACCATGTGGGGCATGCGCTACCCGCACCGGCGGCTGTTCTTTCCGCCGGTCAGCGCGCGCGTGCTGGTGTGGGTCACGCTGGGCATGGCCATCCTCTTCATCCTGGCCCGCGCCGCCCAGCAGTCGCCCGCGGCTTCGCTCGGCGCGATCGGCCTGGGGTGGGCGTTCGCCCGCTACTGGGACCGCATCGACGACTGGCTCGATCGCCGCCGCCTCGCGTCCCTCAAGAAGAAGCGCGACGGCGGCGGCCGGCTCCGCGTGCTTCCGGGCGGTCGCGGCGACGATCCCAAAAAGCGCGACAAGCGGTTCTTGAACTAGGCTTCCCACCCTCAGGAGCCATCTGACGTGGTGCGTCGCCTCGTTCCCCTCTTCTTCTCGCTCTCGCTCGTGGTCTTCTTCTCGCTCTCGCTCGTGGCGTGCGGCACCAAAGGGGCGCCCGATCGCTTCGGCGGCGAAGACGCCTTCCCGATCGACGACGCCGACGTCGCCGAGATCTCCGGCGACGTGAGCATCCCCGACGCCGATCCGAACCTCGGCGGTCCGTGCATCGACGACGCGCAGTGCGCCCGTCCCGAGATTCCCTGCGCGAGCTTCGCCTGCGACCCCTCGGTGAAGCGCTGCCGCGCCACCCCCGACGACACGAGGTGCGACGACGGCCTCTACTGCAACGGCGCCGAGCGCTGCGATCCGCGCCGCGGGTGCATCCCCGGGCCGGTCGTCGACTGCTCGTCCGGCGACCCGTGCATGATCGACCGCTGCATCGAAGACACGCGCACGTGCGCGAGCGCGCCGCGCGACGCCGACGGCGACGGCGACGGCACCAAGGCGTGCATCGCCAAGGGCTTCGACTGCGACGACAGCGATCCAACGGTCTCCTCCAAGGCGAAGGAGATCTGCGGTAACAAGAAGGACGACGACTGCGACGGCACCACCGACGAGGCCGATTGCGTCACCCCCGCCTACGGCAGCTGCGACACCGCGCTCGTCGTCGACAAGCCGGGCACGTACGGCGTGAACCTCGCCGGCACCGTCCGCAAGATCCCCGCCTCGTGCGCGCCGCCGACCGAGTACCCGCGGCAGATCGTCGTCGCGGTGAAGATCACCGGGACCGAGGCGCGCGACGTCGACGTGGTCGCGACCCCGCTCGGCGCCCGCGTCGCCCTCGCGAGCTCGAAGCTGTGCGCCGACGGCACCACCGAGACGGGCTGCGCCGCGCAGCCGCCGACCGCCTCGTCGATCCGCCTGAAGATGCGCAACCTCGAGCCCGGCACCTGGCCGCTCTACCTGTTCGGGGCCGGCGAGGGGAACGTCGAGCTCAAGATCGGCTACGGGCCGCCGACGCCGCCGGCGACCAACCTCTCGTGCGCGACGGCGCTCCCGCTGCTCGACGACACGAAGCCGTCCGCGGTCGTGTCCGCCGAGCTCGTCGAGGTCGGGAAGCTCGCGAGCGCCTGCGACGGTGCGGTCGGGCCGCTGGTATATCGCGTCGACATCCCCGCGGGCTTCGGGCCGCGCGATCTACGCGTGCGCGCCACGCCCGGCTCGGCGGGCGTGCGCACCATCGTCGGCGTGCGTGACGCGGGCTGCGTGGGGTCGAGCAACGAGCTCAAGTGCGGCACGGCCAACCCGGCCGATCTCTTCGTCCGCGCGCTCCCCGCCGGCACGTACTACGTGAGCGTCGCCGCCACCGCGCCCACCGACGTGACCATCGACGCGGCGCTCTCGCCGGCCACCGTCGCGCCGGCGAACGAGGTGTGCACCGGCGCGCCCGCGCTGCCGCTGCAGGCGACCACCATCGTCGATCTCGCGGCGCACGCCGACGACATCGCCGCGAGCTGCATCGCGTCGCCGGGCTACTACCCCATCGCGCTCGACGCGGCGTACTCGCTGAAGCTCGAGGCCGCGTCCGACGTGCTCCTCGTCGCGCGGCCCACCGGCTCCGATTACGTCGGCCTCGGCATGACCTCGGCCGCGTGCGTGTCGGCGGAGCTCGGGTGCGGTCGCGGGTATCCGACGCGCCTCAACCGCCGCGCGGTGCCGGCCGGCGACTACCGCGTGTTCGTCGAGAGCCTGCTGTGGGCCAACCCGACGATCTCCGCGTTCGTGCGGCCCACCGTCACGCCCGGACCGATCGGCGCCGATCGGTGCGCCGACGCCGCCGTGACGATCCCCGCCGAGGGCGGCCTGTTCGTCGGCAGCACCGCGGGAAAGGGCGCCGATCTCGACGCGTCGTGCGACACCGTCGGCATGCCGAAGGGCGGCGCGCCGGAGGTCATCTACCGGCTCGACGTCGCCAAGAAGTCGCGCCTGATCGTCGACGCGTTCGGCTCCGCCTTCACCACCACCGTCAGCGTGCGCAAGGGCGACACCTGTCCGGGCGTCGAGCTCGAGAACGGCTGCGCCGCCGGCTACGTCGTCGACAACGCGTTCCTCGATCTGAACGTCGATCCCGGCACGTACTGGATCGTGGTCGACGGCTACTCGTTGGCGTCGGGATCGTATCGGCTCGACGTGCGCGTCGCGCCGCCCGTGCCGCCGATGCCCTGAGGTGACCCTCCGACGCTCAGTCGGCGTCGGGCGCGTCGCCCAGCGCGTCGCCCAGCGCGTCGTGCGCGTCGCCCAGCGCGTCCTGCGCGTCGGCGTCGCCCTTCGCGTCCTGCGCGTCGGAGCTCGCGTCGGTCATGTCGCTCGAACCGATGTCGTCGGCGCGCGCGCCGTCGCCGGCGGCGTCGCTCGCCGCGGCGGGATCGGTGTACTCGCCGGTGTCGGCGAACGACGCGTCGGGGCCGCTGCCGACGGTCGCGGAGGACGGATCGTCCTGCTTCGGCCCGATGATGCACGCGGCGAGCGCGACGGTCAGCGCCGCCACCGCGAAGGGCACGAGTCGCGTCGAGCGCGTCATCCCGCGGACGAGGGCGCGCATGATCAGCCGCCCTCGCCTGGCGTGTCGGAGAGCGCGTCGGAGAGCGCGTCGGGGGTCTCGCTCGCGTCGGCGGCGTCTCCGCCGTCGGCGTCGGAAGCGTCGGCGTCGCGCGCGTTTGGCGCGTCGGCGGCCGCGTCGACGAAGCCGCCGAAGCCGCTGTCGTCGGCTCCTGCGGCGTCGGGTGTCGCGCTCGGCGCGCCGGTGTCGGCCGAAGGCGTCTCGTTGTCGACGCCCGTGTCGGTGTCGCGATCGCCGGGGGTGCCGGTGATCGGATCGTCCTGCTTGGGCCCGATGACGCACGCGGCGGCCGCGCCGCCGAGGACCAGCACCGAGAGCGTGAGGGCACGGAGCGCGCGCACGTCAGCCTCCGCTCACCGCGTCGGACGGCGCGCCGCCCTCTGCGCCGGAATCACTGTCGCCGTCGTTTACCGCGTCGGACGCGGCGTCGGTCGCGCACGCGTCGCCGTCGCCCGGGCACGCGTCGCCGTCGGCGACGACCGGGGGCGCCGCCGTGTCGCCGCCCGGAGCGGCGTCGGGCGACGCGACCGCGCTGTCGGTGGCGTCGTAGGGGCCGCCGCCGCCGCCGCCACTCGTGTCGGCGCGCACCTCGCCCGCATCGGCGGCCTCGAGCGTCGCCGGATCGTCCTGCTTCGGACCGATGACGCACGCAGCCAGCGCCAGCGCGCCGAGCGCGACGGCGACGATCGTCACGCGCGCGTCAGCCGTCGGAGATCGCATCGCTGCCTCCGTGCTCGCATGGGCCCGCTTCGCTCGCGCCGGTCTCGCTGCCGGTCTCGCAGGACGGCGCATCGGACGGCGCATCAGCAGGCGCGTCGCTCGCGCCGGAGTCGGCAGCGGCGTCGCCGCCAGCGATCGCGTCGCCCTCCGGCGCGCCGCCGTCGTCGAAGGCACCGGTCGAGCCGTCCATCGGAGCGGGCGAGGTGTCGCTCGTCGCTGCGGCGTCGTAGCCGGTCTTGCCTCCCGGCGTGTCTTCGGCCGGATCGTCCTGCTTGGGCCCGATGATGCACGCGCTCATGGCCGCCGCGAGCATCGCGACGAGCACGGTCACGAGCGCGAACGCGCCGCGGACGCTACGCAGGCTCGGAGAGGACGCGAGGCGCATGGGGCCGACCGTGGATGTGCATGGTACGCGCCACCGGCGCGGCACGCACGTTTCTCTGCGAAATCCCGCAGATCCACGGACAAAACGCGCGGGGCGCCTCGTCCGGTGCGGCCCAACACGGCACACACCAGTCGTCAGTCGTCAGTCGTCAGTCGTCAGTCGTCAGTCGAGGGTGAAGTCGAGCGTGGTCCAAGGTCGAAAAGTCGAAGGCCCGAACCGGGGGCCAGCCCCTGGAACCCCGGAGATTCGGCCCCCGCCCTGTGTCAATCTGCCATCAGTCATCAATCCGAGCGAGAGAGCCGGCTCCCGTCTCGAGCTGACGACTGACGACTGATGACTGATGGCCCCGTTTTCGCGAGCAGCGACACCGCCGACGCCCCCGATCGCGACCACCCGATCAGAGGTTGATGCTCCAGCCGAACGACTTCGGATCGCCTCCGAAGGCGGGGACCTTCGCGCCCTTGAAGCGGTTCTGGATGCAGCTCTTCGTGCCGGGGTCGTACTCGCCGGAGGTGACCACGGCGCTCGAGACCGAGCCGCTCGGCGCGAACGTGACCTGCACCTTGCCAGCGCCGCCCGAGCCGCAGTCCTTGTAGGGGACCGAGCTCAGCGCGGACTTGGCCGCGGCCTTGTCGAACTCCGCGCCCGCGGCGGGCGCGGGCTTCGCCGTCTCGGCCGGCTTCGGCGGCTCCTTCGGACCGCCCATCATGCAGTCGAGCGACGTGCACTTGGTGCCGGGGGAGGTGGTCGTCGGAGCGGGCTTGTCGCCGGTGGTCGTCGTCGGCTTGGCCGTGGCGGTGCCGCCCGGCGCAGCGGCGGTGCCGCCGGCGGCCGGCTTGGTGCCGGGCTTGCCGATCGGGCCGCCCGGCTCGGTCGGAGCTTCGCCGCCCGGTGCGGGCGCGGTCTCGGTCGGCTCGGCGGCCGCCTTCTTCGTGTCCTTCTTGTCGCCCTTGTCGTCGGCCTTCGGCGTCTCGAGGCCGGGCTTGCCGTCCTTCTGCGCGACCTCGTCGCCCTGGCGGGTGCCCAGCAGCACGATGACCACGACGAGGAGCAGGGCGACGATGCCGCCCATGGCGAGGATGAGACCCTTGTTCGACTTCTTCGACTCTTCGGCGGCGGGGCTCTCGGCGAGCGCCGCGGCCGGAGGAGGCGCGAGGATCGGCGCGCCGAGCGCCGTGCCGAAGGCGCCGCCGCCGCCGAGGTTCATGATGTCGTCGAGCTTCGCGCGATCGTCCCTCGCGCCGTTGACCGGCTTGGCGGCCGCCGCGAGCTTCTGGATGTCGATGAGGCCGGATTTCTCCTCGTCGCTCGGGACCACCGCGGCGCCGGCCGTCGCGGGGCCCGACGCGGTGAGCGCCGAGAGCGAGAAGAGGACCGAGTTCTCGTTGCGGGCGCCGATCGGCTTGCCGCCGCCCATCGCGAGGCCGGGCGGCATCGCGAGCGCGGAGCCCACGGGGGCGCTGGTCGCCACGTCTTCTTCTTCGGTCCCCGGAGCCTGCGCGGCGAACAGGTCGACCGCGCCGCCGCGCCGCGAGCCACCGAGGCGCGCGGGCTGGGAGGGCTCGCCGATGATCGGGCCGCCGTAGCCGCCGCCGGCCGCGGGGAGCGGCGCGCCGCCGCCGTTTCCACCGGCCGGAGCGTCGTAGCTCGGCGACGGATACGCCGCGGTGGGAGGCTCGGACGGGAACGCCGGCGCCGCGGGGGGCGGAACGCTCGCCTGCACCGCCGACTGCAGCTCCGCGATGTCGCGCACGGCCTGCCAGTCGGCCATGCCGTCGCGCCACACGAAGGTGTCGGGGGTGACCACGCCCTGGCGCATCAGGTCCATGAGCTGCGCGGTCGTGACCTCGCGCTGATCGTTGTCGTCGATCGACGCGGTCCACGTGTCGGCCGCGGGCGGAGGCAACGCGGCTTGATCGAAGACGCGCGTCTCGTCTTGATCGTGGGCCTGCTCGGCGGGTTCGCGCCCATCGATCTCGATGCGGGCGCCGCACTTCTTGCAGGCGATTTTGACGATCTTCCCGCGGACTTTCTCGTCGGCGATGTTGTACTTCGCTCCGCAGGACTGGCACGAGATCTTCATGTTGCGTTGCCTCTCGTCGCGACCGCATACGGCCGAGGACGAATCGTCGCGATACCCGTGAACGGCGTCGACTGCGGATGCAGCGTGCCAACGCGGGCCCGTTTGGATCGAGCCTGTGAAGTGTAAGTGGAACCAAAGGGGTCGATCAAGGAGCGTGCAGACGCGTCGGCCTGCATGCGCGAGCAGCCAGCGCTTGGACGCGCATCCCTCGAGCATGTTTGGGGGCATGTTTGGGAGCAGGTCGGGCAGGAGGGTCGGCGGAGCGCACGGCCGAGCGCGCGGGGGTGTGCGCGAGCGTCGACGAGCGGGTCCGTGGCCGCGCCCGCCGGGTCGCCGACCGCGTCAGTTGAGCGGGACGAGTGACGCTCCATCCTTGCTGCAGAATGCCGCTTCTGCCTCGTAGCGCGTGCCGCACATCGGGCAGATCCGCCCGCGCGGTCGCTGCGCAGCGGGAGCGTGCGCCTGCGCCGGCGGAGGCGGGGCAGGAGCGGGCCCGGCGATCGGACGCGGCGCAGGCGGCAGGCGGGTCCCATCGTTGGGGCAGAATTCGGCGTGCGGCGGCAACGAGGACCGACACACCGGACAGATTCGGCCGCCGGGTACCGCCGCGGGCGCCGCGCCGGGCGCGGCCGTGGTGGTTCCCGCGTCGGGCGCGGCCGCGGCGGGTGACGCGACGGGAGCGGTCGCAGCCGCGCGGCGTTCTTTCTCGGCCTTGCGCTCGGCCCGCTCGGCGGCGCGGCGCGCCTCTTCCGCGGCGGCCTTCGCGTTGGCGCGGCGCCAGAGGACGACGGCGGCCAGCGCGAGCAACGATCCGGCGCCGCCGGCGACGGCGAGGAGGCCGAAGCGCCGCCGCCCCTCCTGCGGCTTCTCGGGATCGCGCACGATCGTCTCGCCGGCGCCCGATCCGGTGATGACGATCGCGACCGAGCCCTCGTCGGCGCCCGCGTCGCCGCCACCGGCCGCGAGCAGATCGGCGTAGGCCTTGTCGCTGACGACCTCGAGCTGCACGCGGGCGGACTTTCCGGCCGCCTCGACGACGACCGACGCGGAGACCGGCTCGGCGTCGGCGGCCACCTTCACGTGCCCGGCTGCGTCGATCGAGATGGTGGCGATCGACGACGACTCCGGCGCGAGGCGGTAGGTCGGCTTCGAGGGCAGCTCGCAGCCCTTCGGGTCGAGGATGCGCGCCTTCAGATCGAACGCGTCGCCGGGCCGGAGCAGCTTCTTGCGCGGTCGCACCTCCAGCGTCGCCGGGTCACCGGGCGCGCTGCAGTCGATCGCGGGCGCGGTCGGCGCGGGCGGCGCGGTCGGCTTGGGCGTCGGCGTCGGCGCGGCGGTCGGCACGGGCGTGGTAGGGGAGGGCGCCGGCGCTGCCGCCCCCTCGC
The DNA here is from genome assembly GCA_016182965.1 of Deltaproteobacteria bacterium. GTDB lineage: Bacteria > Myxococcota_A > Polyangia > Polyangiales > JADJMO01 > JALHOE01. The sequence continues at coordinate 54,757 of JACPFM010000035.1, forward strand.
GCGAGACGATCTTGAACGTGCGCGAGCGCTCGACGGTGGCGCTGCAGCTGCCCGCCGCCAGCGTCGACGAGTAGTGCGCCGACTCGGACAGCACGATGGTGTCGTCGTCGATGGCGCGCACGACGGTGGTGATCGCGGCCTTGCGCGGATCGCCCGGCGGGCTCTCGCACCGGGTCTTCCACCACCGGATCGAGGGCGTCGCACTGTGGGACACCCGCCGGGCGAGGCCCATGTCCCAGCACTGGTCGGTCCGGAACGATTTGCCGCCCGAGAAGACCAGCTCGTCGCCGCTGACCGAGATCTTGTAGCCGCCGCCCGGGCTCGAGCTGCTCTTCGGCTTGGGGCCGCACTCGTCGACCCACGACGACACGGTGACGTTCTCGATCAGCGGGCCGGCCGACCACGAGCCGGCCAACGTCGCTTGTTGCGCGTGCGCATGCTGCGCGAGCGACATCGCGACGGCCACCGCGGCGAGCGCGGCGAGACGCTGCGGGCGACTGCGGGACACGCGCGCACTGTAGCGGAGCGCAGGGGATCCGGGCGAAGTTGCCGCACCCCGACGTCCCGTTTCGCCGGCGGCGATCGCGGCGGGGCCCATCCGTCAGGAGAGTGGGGACACAACCAGCCTTTCCGTTTGACCGGCAGATTTGGCCCGTGGTACGTCCGCGCGGCAAATTCCAGGCGGCCCCAGCGTCGTGCCGGGGTGTTCCGGGTGCCAAGAGAGGTCTCCGATGCCTTCGCTTCTCCGATCCCGTCGCGGCCTTCGGGCGCTCTTCGTGAGCGCCACGGTCGCAGGTGCGTGTGGCGCTCTCCTCACGCCAGCGAGGCACGCAGGCGCGTCGACGAGCCTCGACAACGGCGACGGTATGAACACGCGACTCTTCCGGTCGGCCATCGACTCGAAGGGGTTCTTCACCGTCAACGGCACCGACGTCCTCGGCAAGGGCGATCTGGCGTTCGGCCTCGTGCTCGACGGCGGGTTCAGCCTGCTCCGCCTGCACGAGCAGGCCACGCGCCCCGATGTCGTGCAGAACATCGCGCGCGCGGGCAAGAGCCCGCAGCTGATCAACAGCCAGTTCCACGGCACGCTGTTCATCAGCTACTCGCCGTTCAAGAACTTCACCGTCGGCATCGGCATCCCGACCGACCTCGTCTCCGGCGATGCGCCCGAGCCGGTCAAATGCGATGCGGCTACCGGCTGCACGCCTCCGTCGGCGGGCAGCGAGCCTCCGGGCACCGCCGGTCGCAAGACCGACGTCAACTCGTTCTTCAGCGGCAACTACGCGCTGAACCTGAAGTACCGCATCCTCCGCGTCGAAGACGCGCCGATCGGCATGGCGATCATCTTCCAGGCGGAGGTGCCCGCGAGCCGCGTGGCCAGCATGGGCTACGCCGCCGATCCGGGCCTAGCGCTCACGCCGCTCCTCGCGTTCGAGAAGCGCCTCGGCGCCGCGCAGCGGTTCCGCTTGGGCGTCAACGTCGGCGCGAACATCATCACGGGCCAAGGCAGCGAGGTCGGCGATCTGAAGGCGGGCGATCCCGGCAAGAGGCTGAAGCACGGCACCGCGGCGGTCGCGCGCTTCGGCGTCAGCTACCGCATCACCGACGACGTCGATCTCGTCGGCGAGACGTACGCGCACAACCTCCTGAAGAACGACGCGGGCGGCACCGCGGGCCTCTCGGCCGAAGCGGTCGGCGGCGTGAAGGTCTTCGTCGAGCGCAACAGCTACCTGTTCCTCGGCGGCGGCGGCGGCTACCTCAAAGGCTACCAGGCGGCGAACTACCGCGGGTTCCTCGGCTTCATCTTCGAGCCCTCCATCGGCGATCGCGACGGCGACGGCATCAAGGACGACGTCGACAAGTGCCCCGACGAGCCCGAGGATCGCGACGGGTTCCAGGACGAAGACGGCTGCCCCGATCCCGACAACGATCAGGACGGCATCCCCGACAAGCTCGACGCCTGCCCGAACGATCCCGAGACCAAGAACGGCATCGCCGACGAAGACGGCTGCCCCGACGGCATCGACGGCGATCGCGACAAGGACGGCATCCCGGACAGCAAGGACAAGTGCCCGGACGATCCCGAGGACAAGGACGGCTTCCAGGACACCGACGGCTGCCCCGATCCCGACAACGATCAGGACGGCATCCTCGACAAGGACGACCAGTGCCCGAACGAGCCGGAGGACAAGGACGGCTTCGAGGACAAGGACGGCTGCCCCGATCCGGACAACGATCACGACGGCATCCTCGACAAGGATGACAAGTGCCCGAACCAGCCGGAGACCTACAACGGCTTCGAGGACGAGGACGGCTGCCCCGACAAGGGCAAGGTCATCATCGAGGGTTCGACCATCGTCATCCTCGAGAAGATCCAGTTCGACTACAACAGCGCGAAGATCAAGCAGGAGTCGATGCCGATCATCGACGCCGTCGCCGCGACGCTGAAGGGCCACCCCGAGTTCACGCTCGTCGAGGTCCAGGGTCACGCCGACGAGCGCGGCAACGACGACTACAACCTGAAGCTCACGCAGGAGCGCGTGAACTCCGTGGTGAACGCCCTCGCCGCCAAGGGCGTCGAGAAGTCGCGCATCCGCGCGAAGGGCTTCGGCGAGTACTGCGCGCTCGACAACCCCGACGGCACCGCCACCAGCCACAACGAGGCGGCGTGGGAGAAGAACCGCCGCGTCGAGTTCAAGATCGTCAAGACCAAGGATGGTCCGACGGGCGTCGAGCTCGGGTGCAAGAACGCCGCGTCGAAGGGCGTGAAGTCCGACCCGGTTCCGTGACGGATCGCTCGCGCGGGTGACGTCGCCTCGGCTGGGGCATCGTCGTCGCTGGCGCAGACCAGGTCGAAGGTCGAAGGTCGAAGGTCGAAGGTCGAATGGGGCGCCGCCCCGCTCGGCCTTCGGCCTTTTCGTGGGCAGCGGCGTCGTCGCGCGCGGGACGCGTCGTCGTCGCTGGCGCAGACCGGGTCGAAGTTCGAAGCTCGAATGCTGGACCGTGTGTTCGGGCCTGGAGCTCTTGCTTCGCAGAAAGCGTCGGGGTCGTGCAGGGCGTCTCCGCCTTCGACCTTCGACCTTCGACCCCGTCGCTGAAGTCGCTGAAGGCGCCGAAGCGGAGAGCGAGCGCCAGCGCGCGCGGCGACGAGTGCGTGTGCACCATCGACGGCGCGGCCCGGACCGCCTAGACTGCCCCGCACCATGTCCGATCAGGACGCGATTGCGGTCCTCCGGGCGCGCGTAACGTCGATTCCGGCCGACCTCAAGGCCCTCTTCGCGGTCGTCGACGACCCGGAGCTCTCCGACGATCTGCGCACGCTCGCCGCTGCAGCGATCTTCTACAACCTGAACCCATCCAACCTCATCCCGCTCACGGGGGGAGGCACGCTGGGCCTCGCCGACGACGCGATCGCCATCCGCTGCGCGCTCGACGAGGTGCGCAGGCTGAGCCCCGAGCGCGCGAAGAAGCACGCCGAGGCAGCACCCGAGGCGTGGGACGGCCTCGAGCGCGAGATCGCGCTCATTTCGTCGATGCTCGGCGATCTCTGGCTGCCGTTCTCCGACGCCTGGCGCTCGGTCGGCATGCAGGAGTGGCGCGGGCATGGCGCGAAGCAGTGCGTGAGCGACGCCGAAGAGTCGACCTGGCTCTACGAGGCGGTCGAGGAGCAGATGGCCCTCCGCGACGTCGACGAGCACGCCGTCGTGCGCGAGGTGCAGAAGGCGCCGCTCGTGGCGAAGCTCTCCGCGCGGCTCGCGACGAGGAAGTCCCGTGCGTAGGCTGGCGCTCGCCGCCGCGCTCCTCGTGTGCGGGTGCGGCGTGAAGGAAGACGTCTCGCTGCTGGTGTTCGCGCGTGGCGCGCAGCTGACCAAGGGCACCAACGCCTTCGGCAGCAAGCTCGACGGCAAGGTCGAGATCGTCTTCGACCTCGGCAAGTACGGCAACGAGTCGGTGCGCGTCGAGGCGATCCAGCTCGGGATCTACCGCGACACCACGCAGCTCGTGCCCGGCGCGAAGTTCGAGCTCCCGGCCGGCACCGCGTTCCCGGTCGACCTCGCGCCGGGGCAGCGGGGCTCGTTCGGCTACACGATCACCAAGGAGTCGATCACCGCCGACGAGGCCGCCGCGCTGTGCGCCGCGCCGGTGAAGATCACCGGCACGGCGAAGCAGACCGGCAAGCCCGAGATCGCCATCGCGTCGGCGCCCTTCGCCGTCGCGGGCTGCCCCTGATCGAAGATCAGAAGCAGGTGCCGCCGGTCGACGCGTTGGTCAGGCGGCAGGCCTCGCCCACGACGTAGAGGTCGATGGCGTCGGCGGTGCCGAGCTTGCGGTCGATCTTGCAGAACGGGTCTTTGAGCGTGCACGCGGTGGCCGAGCTCTTCGCCTCGAGGCTCAGCGACCACGTCGACACGCCGGAGACCTCCTGCGCGAGGAACTCGCTCTCGGGGACGAAGATCACGCCCTGGCAGTCGTTGGTGGTCTTCGACACGACGGCGGTGCCCGACGTCGGGATGCGCGCGCGGAGCAGCTCGAAGTCGGTCTTGCCCTTGCCGGCGCAGTAGTCGGGCGGGAGCACGTCGCTCGAGAAGACGATGCCCTTGAGGTCGGGGATGAGCGCGAGCTTGGTCGCGCAGGTGGCCACGACGTCGGCGGTGGCGCTCGGCGTCGCCTTGCAGGTCGTCTGCGCCCACGGCACGCGCGTGTTCGGCGTGTCGGTGCCGTTGCCGTTGAGGCCGCGGAGATAGCCGGTGACCGTGATGGTGAGCTCGCCCTTGTCGGTGGGCAGTCCGACCAGGCGACCGTCGACGCGACCGGAGCCGTCGGCGGCGTTGCCGATCGCGTTCGACTCGACCTTCACGGTGCCGGCCTCGTACTTCGCGAGCGCGTAGGCGATGCGGCCGCCGACGGTGATGTCGGTGAACGTCGAGCCGCCGCCGTAGTCGCGGACGTCGTCGCTCGCGCCGCCGACCAGGTCGTTGGCGCGCACGATCACCGCGGGCGGCGCCGGGGCGTCGACGGCGCCGTCGGTCGGGGTGGTGTCGACGCCTTCGTCGGCGACGTCGGCTCCGGTGTCGTCGCCCGCGTCGTCGGCCGCGTCGGGTAGGGGGTCGTCGTTGACCATGACGGTGCACCCGTTGGCCAGGCTGGCGGCGCCGAACGCGAAGGAGGCGAAGAGGGCGAGGGAGCCGAGGCGAAGAAGCGTGCGCATCGAAGGATCCTCCAAGACGGGTGTGGAGCGGGGTCCTACCCGGTCTGCCGATCGACGGCCAGCGGGGCGGGAGATTCACCCGCTCGCACGCGTAGCCACGATCGTGCCATCTTCTCGGGGTGACCCTGGCGCGATGGATGCTTGGCGTGGTGGCCGTGGCGCGGCTCGCGCCCGACGGCTGCGGCGGCGATTCCTCCGGCGATCCGCCCGGTCCTGCAGACACGGGCGCCGAGGTCCGCGACGCAAGCGCGGAGACCGACGCACGAAGGAAGCCGCAGCCGGGTGATCTCTGTGTCACGCGCGCCGACTGCGACGACGACGTCTTCTGCACCGGCGTCGAGGAGTGCATCGCCGGCCGGTGCACCTCCCCGCGCAACGCGGCGTGCCGCGATCCGGGCGGCTGCGCCGTCGCCACCTGCGACGAGGCGGCGCTCGGGTGCGCGTTCGACGCGACCAAGGGCTCGTGCACCGACGGCGTGTGCACCTCGAACGGCGGGTGCCGGCCGCTCGACGGCTGCACCGGCGACGCCGATCCGAAGTGCGACGACGCGCGCTCGTGCACCGACGATCTCTGCGTGTCCGGCCAGTGCGTGCACCTGCCCGTCGACGCGCGGTGTCCTTCGGTGGGCGCGTGCGGGGTCGGCGTGTGCCTCGGCGATTCGGTCGCGCACCCGAGCGGCTGCGGCGCCCGGCCCGACGCGTCGCGCTGCGCCGAAACCGAGGGCTGCGCGGTCGATCTCTCGTGCGTCGCGCTGCCCGCCAGCTGCGCCGACGATCACGACTGCGCCGACGGATCCTGGTGCGACGGCGTCGAGCGTTGCGTGTCCGGCCGCTGCGTGCACGGCACCAGGACGACCTGCGCCGGGCGCGACGCGTGCGAGCACGCGTCGTGCAGCGCCGCGGGCGTCGGCGACCCGTGGTGCCGCATCACGAGGCTCCCCCGCTGTCCTTAGGATCGAGTAGCGTCCCGGACCGATGTCCGAGCCCACGCCGGAAAAGGACGCGACCCCCGAGGCTGCAGAGGCGCCGAAGAGCGAACCCGCTCCCGCAGGCCGTGCGTTCGACTCGCTCAAGCGGCGGCTGTCCGTCGCGCTGGCGATCTACGCGCTCTGCACCGCGGTCTTCGCCTGGGTCGCCGGCGATCGGCTCGAGATCCACACGATGAACAACCACTTCGCCATCCAGGCCGAGGTCTGGAAGGCGGGGCGGTGGTACCTGACCGAGGAGGACCTCGCCGGCCGCCATCACCGGCGCGAGGTCGACATGGGCAACGACTGGGCGGTGGTCCAGCACAAGGACCGGGCGACCGGCAAGGTCGAGACGCGCTACTTCAACTCGTTCCCGGTGTTCCCCGCCGTGCTGATGTACCCGTTCGTGTCGCTCGCCGGCAGCGCGCTCATGTTCAAGGACGCGCTGTTCGTGGTGGCCCTCGCCGGCGTCGGACCGGCGCTGCTCTTCCTCGCGCTCGAGCGGCTGCGCCTCCAGGGCCGCAACGGCCGCACGTGGAAGGAGAACGCGTTCCTCGCGCTGCTCTTCGCGCTCGGGAGCGTCTATTTCTTCAGCGCGGTGCAGGGCACGGTGTGGTTCGCCGCGCACGTCGTCGCGGTGGGGCTCCTCTGCGGCTACCTGCTCGCGAGCCTCCACGCCGACAAGCTGTGGGCGTGCGCGCTCGCGGGCCTGCTGGTCGGGTGCGGGTGGCACACGCGCCCGCCCTTCATCCTCGGCGTCGCGCTCTTCGCCTTCGAGGCGGCGCGCGTGTCGCTGCGGGGCGAGGTGCGCGCCGACGGCACCCTGCTCGATCGCGCGCGCGACGCGTGGAGCAAGCTCGACAAGCGCGCGGTCCTCGTGCGCTACGCGCTGTTCGCGATCCCCATCGTGGGCGCGATCGGCGTGATGCTCGCCATCAACGACGCTCGCTTCGGCAACCCGTTCGAGTTCGGCCACACGCTCCTCAACGTGGTGTGGATGGAGCGCGTGAAGCGCTGGGGGCTCTTCAGCTACCACTACCTCTCGCGCAACATGACCTGCGCGTTCACGCTGCTGCCCATCGTGAACCCGGCCGACGCGCCGGCGCACGTCGGGCGCGTGCAGTTCTCGGGGAACGGCCTCGCGCTGTGGGTGACCACGCCGCTGTTCCTGTGGCTGCTCTGGCCGAAGCAGAAGGGCGCGCTCCACTTTGCGCTGTGGGCGACGGTGGCGCCGATCGCGCTCCAGGATCTGCTCTACCAGAACAGCGGCTGGGTGCAGTTCGGCTACCGCTTCTCCAACGACTACGCGCCGTACCTCTTCGTGCTGCTCGCCATCGGCGCGCGGCCGTTCGGCGCGATGTTCAAGGCGGCGGCGGCGTGGGCGCTGGCCATCAACACCTTCGGCGCGGTGAGCTTCCAGCGGCGCGGCTACGAGAAGTACTACTACCTGCAGACCTACACGCTGCAGGCGTACGACGGCAAGCCGTCGCTCCAGTCGGTGACCTACCCGCCCGACTGACACGAGTCGTCAGTCGTCAGTCGTCAGTCGTCAGTCGGGACGCGGCACCTGCGCGCGGCAGCGAGTCAGTCACCCCCCGCGAGGAGACCGGCTTCCCATCTCGAACTGACGACTGACGACTGACGACTGATGACCAGGCGTTCGTGCGCAGCGACGACGCGCGCGTCCGAGAGCCGCTACCGCCCCTTCGAGGCCGTCAGTTCAGCTCGTGCTTCGGGCGGTCGGGGCCGCGGCCCTTGTCGAGGAACGTCGCGGTGATCTCGTGCTCGAATGTGGCGAGCAGCTCGTCTTCGAGCTCTGTCGCGCTCCCGAGCACGCGCTCCATGTTGCGCTGGTAGACGAACACGCGCGCGCACGGCGGACCGGGGCGCTCGGGCGTGGCGATGCCGTCGAGGAGCATCGGGGCGCGCGGGTCGATGCCGTCGGCGATGACCTCGTGACCGGGCAGCGGCAGCACGTAGACCTCGGCGTGCTCCACGAAGCGACGCAGCGCCGGATCGAGCCGGCCGATCGCGCTCCGCGCCGCCTGCGCGAACGCGTCGGTGGGCAGGGCCCACGGCGCGGGCGGCGCCTCGCCGTCGAGGAAGCGCACGCGGAGGAAGGCGGAGGTGGCGCCGAGGTGATCGCCCTTCGCGTCGCGGATGAGGCCCTGGTAGTAGCGGGCCTCGGCGTGATCGGGATCGCGCTCGAGCGCCTTCTCGATGCGCCCTTCGGCGTGGTCGATCTGCCCGACCTCGAACCACGCGCGGCCGACGAGGAAGTCGTAGCGATCGCTCTCGAACGGGCCGACGGGCATCATCCCGAGCGCGCGCTTGACGCCTTCGTCGTCGCGCTTGCTGAGGAGCGCGTCGATCTTGATCAGGAGCGCGTCGGCGACCTCGTCGTCGGTCTCGGCCCAGGTGAGGGCCTCGTCGCACATCTCGACCGCCTCGTCGAACTCGCCGAGCGGGTGCACGAGCACCTCCGCAGCGTTGAGCATCGCGTCGAAGTAGCCCTCGTCGAGCGCGAGCGCGTCTTTGTAGTGCTCGATGGCCTCTTCGGGATCGCCGTTCATCGCCGCGACGAACCCCAGGAGGTTGTGGACCTCGGGGGCGTCGGGGTCGATCTCGAGCGCTTGGCGCGCGGCTGCTTCGGCGCCCCGTGAGTCGCCGTGCTGCGCGAGGTCCCATCCGCGATCGAGGTGCGCCGTCAGCTGGTCCATCCTTCTCGACGCGTCTCCTAGCACAGTCTCCTGGGGACGGTCTCCTTGGGCACTCCTTGGGCAGGCGGCGAGCGGGCGCGGGCTTCCCGAACGCCGGATCCCGCCCTCGACAGGCGGCCTCGGACCGGGCACTTTCGCCGGGCATGGTCGCTTGGCCCATCAGGTGGGACGAAGAGGTCGAGGTCGTGGTCGTCGGCGGCGGTCCGGGGGGGAGCACAGTCTCCGGCCTGCTCGCCGCGTCCGGCCGGAAGGTGCTGGTGCTCGAGCGCGAACGACTGCCGCGCTTCCACATCGGCGAGTCGCTTCTGCCGTCGAGCACACCTGTCCTGCGCGCGCTCGGCCTCCACGACGCGCTCGACGCGGTGTTCATCCGCAAGTACGGCGCGCGCTTCCTCGACGACGGCCTCGGGGTGCACGCGCCCGGCTCGACGGCGAAGTATCTGTTCTCCGAGGCGTTCCCGCCGTCGATCCCCTACGCGTGGGAGGTCACGCGCGCCGAGTTCGACGAGCTGCTCTTGCGCAACGCCAGCCGCCTCGGCGCCGAGGTGCGCGAAGGCTGGCGCGTGCGTGGCCCGGTGCGCGACGAGAAGGGCTACGTGGTCGGCGTCGAGGCGCAGGCGCCCGACGGCGCGACGCGGCGCATCGGCGCGCGGGTGGTGGTCGACGCGACCGGTCGCGAGGCGCTCTTCGCGCGCGCGCGCCGCGACAAGGCGCGCGTGCACGCCCTCGACAAGACGGCGATCTTCACGCAGATCCGCGGCGGCCGACGCAACGAGGGCATCGACGCCGGGCAGATCGAGATCACCATTCTCTCGTCGAGCCAGGGGGCGTCGAGCCAGGGGGCGTCGAGCCAGGGATCGGGCATGAACCCCGACGGGACCACCCCGGGCTGGGCGTGGTTCATTCCGTTCAAGGACGGTCGCACGAGCATCGGCTTCGTGCTCTCGACCGCGCTGGTCGACTCGTGGATGAAGGGCTCGGACGATTTGTTCGACCGCGAGGCGATGGGGCTGCCCACCGAGTATCGCGAGCGCCCGGCCGACGCGCGCGAGCGCCTCGAGCGGCTCTTCGACGGCTGCATGCAGCGATCGCCGTGGATGCAGCACTTCGTCGGCGATGCGCCGAAGATCGAGCCGGTGCGCGCGGCCGCCGACTTCAGCTTCCGCGTCGAGGAGCTCGCGGGCGACGGGTGGCTGACCGTGGGCGACTCGGGAGGCTTCCTCGATCCGCTGTTCTCGACCGGCGCGCACATGGCGATGGGCGGTGGGCAGCGCGCCGCCGGCGCGATCGACGCCGCCCTGCGCGCGGGCGACGTCTCGGCCGCCGCGTTCGCGCAGTACGCGCGCGACATCCGCCGCGCCGGCGATCTGTTCCTCGGCGCCGTGCAGTCGTTCTACCGCGGCGAGCTGCGAGGCCTCCTGTTCCACCCCGAGCAGCGCCCGGCGCTCCGCAAGACCATCACCTCGATGCTCGCCGGCGACGTGTTCCACGACGAGGAGACCGCATCGCTCTGGGTGGGCTACTTCCGCGAGCACTTCCCGGCGCGCGTCTGATCGCGCGGGTCCGCTCGCGTTCGCTGGAGCGACCGACCGACTCGCGGTCCGCGCGGCGACCGGGCGTCTCGGCGCTTGCACGAGAAGTGCCCGGGCTCGCCAGACCTGCTAGTTTGATCGCGGGTCATGGCCTCCGGCCTCACCGGCATCACGCAAGGCGTCAAGGTCGCCGTCTTCGTGATCGTCCTGTCGGTCGCGGGGTGGCTGGTCTATCGCTGGGTCGCCAAGGACGGTCGCCCGGGAAAGACCTACGCCGTCTACACGCACCTCAACGACGCCACCGGCCTCGTCACCAAGTCGCGCGTGAAGATCGCCGGCATCCCGGTCGGCTACATCGACGAGATCTCGCTCGATCAAGGCAAGGCCAAGGTGCGCATCGTCGTCGACGAGGGCGTGCCGATCTTCCACAACGGCGCCGCCGCCAAGCGCGCGTCGAGCCTCCTCGGCGAGTACAACCTGGTGATCATCCCCGGCACGGCCGAGGCGCCGAAGGTCAAGGACGGCGAGGAGATCCCCGCGGTCGACGCCGCCACGACCGACAAGATCATGCAGGACGTCGCCGTCATCGCCGAGAAGGTGAAGCTCGTGGCGACGCAGGCCGCCAGCGCCTTCGGCACCGACGAGAGCGGCAAGCAGATGAAGGAGCTCGTGAAGAACCTCGCCGAGGTCTCCAAGGAGCTCAACGAGACGGTGAAGGAGAACCGTCAGGCGGTGAAGGCCACGGTCGCCAACATCGAGAAGATCACCAACGTCGCCGTCCCCAAGGTCAACGCCATCCTCACGAACGTCGAGCACGTCACCAGCGACTTCAAGACCATCCTCGAGGGCGACAAGTCGAAGGCGCCGCCCGGCAGCGGCATGGCCGACGTGAAGGACACGCTGGCGCACGTCAAGGAGGCGTCGAAGAGCCTCGAGACGACGATGAAGCACACCGAGTCGGTCATCGGCCGGCTCGATCGCGGCGAGGGCACGTTCGGCCGCCTGAGCAAGGACGAGACGCTGATCAACGAGGTCGAGGGCGTCGTCGGCGACGTGCGCGAGTTCACGAGCGGCATCGCGCGCGTGCAGACGATCATCGGCCTGCGCAACGAGTACCTGCTGCGCGCCAACGGCTTCAAGAGCTTCTTCGAGCTGCGCCTGCAGCCGCGCGAAGACAAGTACTACATGGTGGAGCTGATCTCCGATCCGCGCGGCATGACGACGGTGACGCAGATCGACACCACCAGCAGCGATCCGTATCGGCCGGCGCTGAACCGAGAGGTGCGCACCGAGACGCGCAACACGCTGCGCTTCTCCTTCATGTTCGCGCGGCGCCTCGGCCCGGCGACCTTCCTCTTCGGCATCCGCGAGTCGACCGGCGGCCTCGGCGTGACGCTGCACGCGCTCGACGATCGCCTCGAGCTGCGCAGCGACATCTTCGGGTTCGGCGAGAACATCCGCCCGCGCTGGCGCGAGCACCTCTCCTACGAGTTCGTGCGTCGCCTGTGGGTCGTGCTCGGCGTCGACGACATCCTCAACGACGCCCGCACCGACTACTTCTTCGGCGCGCAGCTGCGCTTCAACGACGAGGATCTGAAGACGATCCTGCCGTTCGTCAGCGTCCGGCCTTGAGCGGCGCTCTCGGCGACGCGCAGCGCGCCCCTCAGCGCGCCCCTCACCGCGCCCCTCACCGCGCCCCTCAGCGCGCCCCTCACCGCGACTGGGCGTCGACCCACTCGACCTCGCTGCCGTCGCCGTACTTGATCCACATCGGCGTGCCGCGATCGTCGACGATGCGGATCTCGAGGCCGGTCTTCCACTCGTTGCGCGCGCGCGCGACGTAGAACGCGCGCGGCTGCCAGCTCTGGTCGGTCGACGGCTCGCGCCAGTGTGCGGTTTCGTCGTGATCGAGGCGGATGACGAGGTCGCGCATCGCCGACGATCGTACCGCGGTTCACGGGAACCGGGCCGCGCTCATTGCCCGGCGTCAGCGGCGAAAGTCGTCGCGTCGCCCTGGAACGACGTCACCCAGCGCACCGCGTCACGCAGGATGACGTCCGCGTCGCTCGAGTAGTGATGACCTGCGCCGGGCATCACCCACACCTTCGCCGGGAAGCCGTCTGCGGCGAGCGCGCTCGCGATCTTGCGCTGCCCGGACAGTTGCGCCCCCTTCTCGCCGGCGACGAGCGCGACGGCGCGCACGCCTGCGGCGCGGAGCTGCTTGGCGGTCGGCGCGGGCGTGGCCTCGACGATCACCAGGTAGGGCCATCGGCCCGGGTGCGCGGCGGCGATCTTCACCGCAGCGTACGCGCCGCGCGAGAAGCCGAGGAGCACCGGCGCGTCGCGCGCGAGCTCGCCGGGATGGTACGCCTCGACGGTGGCGATCGCGCGGTCGAGGTCCTCGTCGATCTTCGTGTCGGGCTCGTTCCACGTGGGAGCGCCGTACATCGCCGCCGGGCACTTACCATCGCCTTCGGGGCAGACGAGGAAGCCGAGCTCCTTCGCCGTCTCCGCCCACAGGCCGCAGGTGTACGCCGGCGGATTGCAGACGCCGTGCAGCATCGCCATCAGACGTTGGCGACCGGCGCGGTGCGGCGCGATCCACCACACCTCCCGCGTGCCGAGGAAGGGCGCGCTGAACGGGCCGGTCTGGGCGCGCGTCGCGTCGGCGCCGGCGTCTCCGACGTCATCGGCGGGTCCCGGCGCGTCCGTGTGCGCGTCCGTGTGCGCGTCGGTGCGCGCGTCGGTGCGCGCGTCTCGGGCGAGCGCCGTGTGCGCATCGACCGTGACCTGCGGCGAGACGCCGGCGTCGGTGCGCGGCGTCTCCGCGCGACGGCAACCGGTGAGGGCGGTGAGCAGGACGAACGAGAGCCGGCGCAGCACGTGCAGGCATCGAACCGCCGAGCAGCCTCCGACACAAGCCCGCTCGGCCTCGGCTGCTGTCGGGCAACGGTCCCTTGGACCGTGACATCGGTGTCGCAGGCGCTCGCTCCGTGCAGCACGGGAACCGAGGTGGGGTGCTATCCTCCGTGAGCATGCGCATCGGAGGCGTGCCGCTGTGGACGCTGGTCCTGATCGCGTGCCTCGTCGCGCCGTTCGTCGTGCGCGCGTGGATCGACGCAGAGCATCGTCGCGCCAAGAAGAGGACGGCGGAATTGCTCCAACCGATCACTGGTTCGCGAAGGGGTTCGCGGAAGGGTTCGCGAAACGATCGGGAGTCCGCAGCAGCCGGCGTGGACGATGCATCTATGGAGCAGGGGGCCCACGTCGACCCGGGGGACCCGCGGTCTTGAAAGGGGAACGATCATGGCACGGCTCTTCGGTTTGATCGGCAATCGAGCGGATCTCGCGGGCCGCGTCCTCGAGCTCGAGCGTGAGGCGCTGCGCGTACCGTCGGGGCTGCTCCCGCGGGGGCCGCTCTCCTGGGGCATCGGCTTCTATCAGGGCGGCGACGTGCTGCTGCGGCGACGTCCGAACGACGATCGTCCGACGCTCGACGTCGCCGGCCTGGCGACCGATCTGCGCTCCGACCTCATCATCGGGCACGTGCGCGCCGCGACGGTCGGCGGCATCCGCACCGAGAACACCCATCCGTTCCGCTACCGCGAGTGGCTGTTCGCGCACACGGGCTCGATCGACTCGTACTCCGACATCCGCGGGCGGCTGCTCGAGTCGATCCCCGAGTTCCTCCGCAAGGACGTGCGCGGCGACACCGACAGCGAGGTCCTCTTCCACGTGGTGCTGTCGTTCCTGCACGACGCGGGGCGCCTGCAGGACGGCCAGGCCGACGCGCGCACGCTGGTCGGCGCCCTGTCGTCCACCGCCTCGCTCATCGACCACCTCATCGGCGAGGTCGGGGGTCGGGCGGGGTTCCCGCTCAACGCGGTGCTCACCAACGGCGAGATCGTGGCCGCCATCCACCGCGGCGACGCGCGCGCCCAGAACCGCATGGCCTACCGCATCTTCCACGGCCGCGGCGATCTCGATCAGCTCGTGGCCGACGACGCGCTCCGCAAGGTGCGCCTGACCGACCCGGGCGCGCTCCGCTTCACGCTGCTCGCGTCCGACTTCGCCGAGGCGCAGCTGCCCGATCGCCCGAGCAGCCCGAACGCGCACGCGTGGACCGCGGTGCCTCCCCGTGCGATCGTCGTCGCCACGCGCGATGGCGATCCCCTGGTCGAGACCTTCTGATCGTCTTGCCCTTCGGGGCAGTCGTCTCGCCCCTCGCGGGCTGCGTGTGCGGGGCGTTCGCGGCCTCGCGGCGGTGATCGCCGCGTGCGCGCTCGCCGTCGCGTGCGGCGGGCGGCCGGTGCGCACCGCCGACGCGCCGCCGACGGCCGGCTCCGGGGGCGTCCCCGTCGATCCGGTGTCGTCGCTGCCGAAGCTGGCCGACAAGAGCGCCGCGGCCGAGGGGGTGACCACCCTCCGCACCCCCATCCCGACCGACGCGGTCATGGCCCTGGTGCGCCGGCTCTTCGAGGCGTTCCACGAGCGGGAGCCGGCGCTCATCGAGCCCGACCTCGACGACGTGATCGTCGATCTGCGCAGCGAGTCCGAGCCGACCCGCCCCCGCTACACCATCGTGAACGAATGGCGCGCGCGGATGAAGAGCACGCAGGCCTACGAGCAGCTCGACGTCGAGGCGATGTACCGCTCGCAGGACGTCGAGATCTGGGCGCGCGACGAGCTCGGCCTGCCGGGGCGTCCGTCTCGCCCGTCGTCGATGGGCGAAGGCGACCTCCTGGTCCGCATCCCGGTCGCGACGCCGCGGCTCGCGGCGGACGTCCTCTTCGGCGAGGAGATCAAGCTCCTGCTCCGCCGGGACGGCGCTCGCTATCGCGTCCGCGGTTACGGTGAGGTACTGCCGAAGTGACATGAAGAGCCGCTGGTCCGACGACGACAGCAAGCGCGCCATCGACACCTGGGCCCCGAAGTGGGGCGAGACCCTCGCCGTCCGCACCTACAGCGCGCGGCTGCTCGGCGCCGATCCCTCGTTGGTGCTGCACGGCGGCGGCAACACGTCCGCCAAGGGCGTCCAGAGGACGATCGTCGGCGACGACGTCGAGGTGCTCTACATCAAGGGCAGCGGGTGGGATCTCGCGACCATCGAGCCGCCCGGGCACCCGGCGGTGCGCCTCGACGCCCTCCGTCGGCTGCGCGCGTTGAAGCAGCTCTCGGACGAGGCGATGGTCAACGAGCAGCGCGTCGCGATGCTCGACGCCTCGGCGCCCAACCCGTCGATCGAGTGCCTGCTGCACGCGTTCCTCCCGCACGCGTTCATCGATCACACCCACGCCGACGCGATCCTCGCGCTGGCCGATCAACCCGAGGCCGAGCGCATCTGCCGCGAGCTGTTCGGGCGGGGCCTCGTGTTCGTGCCGTACGTGATGCCCGGCTTCGCGCTGGCCCAGGCGTGCGCGGCGGCGTTCGAGGCCAACCGCGAGCACGCCGAGGTCATCGTCCTGCAGCAGCACGGCGTGTTCACCTTCGGGCCCGACGCGCGCACCTCGTACGAGCGGATGCTCGACGTCGTGTCGCGCGCCGAGGCGCGCATCGGCCCGCGCCTGCGGGTCACCGAGGTGCCGCCCGTCCGCGCCGATCTGCGCCGGCGCGTCTCGCCCATCCTCCGCGGCGTGCTCGCGCGCGCCGGCGGGCCCGACGTGCTCGCTTGGGACGAGCGCGACCTCGCGCGCGCGTTCGCGACCGACTCGCGGGCCTGGCCCTCGACGCAGATCGGCACCGCGACGCCGGATCACGTCATCCGGACCAAGCCGTGGCCGATGATCGCGCCGCGCATCGACGAGCGCGCGACCGACGCCGACCTGCGCCGCGGCCTCGAGGCGGCGGTCGACGCGTACGGCAAGAAGTACCGCGCGTACGTCGAGGCGGGCGTCGCCGAGCGCGGCGCGCGCATCCCGCTCGACGCGGCCCCGCGCGTGGTCGTGGTCCCCGGCGTGGGCATCGCGGCCGCCGGCGCGACGGTCAAGGACGCGGCGATCGCGCGCGAGATCTACGAGCACACCATCGACGTGATCCGCGACGCCACCGCGGTCGGCAGCTTCCGGCCGGTCGGGCCGATCGATCTGTTCGACCTCGAGTACTGGCCCCTGGAGCAGGCGAAGCTCGGCAAGGGGAGCAAGCCGCGCCTCCACGGCACCATCGCGCTGATCACGGGCGCCGCCTCCGGCATCGGGCGCGCGACCGCGGAGCTGTTTCTGGCGCAAGGCGCGCACGTCATGCTCTGCGACCGCGACGCCGACGCGCTCTCGACGGTGCGCACGCGCCTCGCCGCGAAGAGCGGCGGGCGCGTCTCCGCCGCGCAGTGCGATGTCGCCGATCGCACCTCGGTCGCCGAGGCGTTCGACGCGTGCGTCGACGCGTTCGGCGGCGTCGACGTGGTCGTGTCGAACGCGGGCACCGCGCCGCAGGGGTTGCTGCACGACACCGACGGCGAGCGCGCGCTCGAGGCGTCGATGGAGGTCAATTTCTGGGGCCACCAGCACGTCTCGCGGCGCGCTGTGGAGCTCCTCCTCGCGCAAGGCAAGGGCGGGGCGCTCTTGTTCAACGCGTCGAAGGCGGCGTTCAACCCGGGGCCGGAGTTCGGGCCCTACGCGGTCGCCAAGACGGCGACCGTCGCGTTGATGCGCCAGTACGCGATCGATCTCGGCAAGCACGGCATCCGCAGCAACGCGATCAACGCCGATCGCATCCGCACCGGCCTGTTCGGCGGCGGCGTGCTCGAGGCGCGGGCGAAGGCGCGCGGCCTCGATCCCGACGCGTACTTCCGCGCCAACCTGCTCTCGCGCGAGGTGACCGGCGAGGACTGCGCCGAGGCGTTCCTCTACCTCGCGACGGCGAAGAGCACGACCGGCTGCATCGTCACGGTCGACGGCGGGAACGCGGCGGCGTTCCCGCGGTGAACCGCGCGCCGCTCACGAACCGCCGAACAGATCCTCCTGCACCTCGCGCAGGATCTGGTTCGACTCGTCGTCGGAGATGCCCAGCTTCGCCGCGAGCGCGTCGATCGCGGCCGCCTCGGCGTGCGCCACGTGATCGTCGATGAAGGCGACGCCGGCGGCGAGCCGGAACGCGAAGGCCTTGCCCTCGTCGGTCTGGATTCGCTGCGCGACGGACTCGAGGCGCGCGTGCCAGCCGTCGCGGCCGAGCTTCGCGCCGAGGTCTTCGAGCGTCTTGTCGAGCTGCAGGTCGTCGATGGCGTGCATGTCGACGATCGCCTGGATGCTCGCACCGAGCTGATCGGTCTCTTCGGTCGAGATCTCGCCGTCGACCGCGGCCATGAGGAACATGGCTTCGATCGTCGCGCGGAACTCCTCGGCCATCTGCTGTTCGGCGTCGGACAGGCTCTCGCCCGGGAGCAGGCTCTTGGCGTGTGCCCGCGCCGCCTCCTTGGCGGAGACGCCGGTCGCGAGCTTCTTCAGGCGCTGATCGAGGACCATGCGCGCGTTGTACCACACCGACCGCGACGCCGCTCCGGCTCACGGATGGGGTTTGCGGCGCGGTCCGCGGACGGGCGACGCGAGCGTCGAGACGCAGCGCCCCTCCTCGAAGACCCACATCGAGCCGGGCTCGCCGAGGGTCCACGTCTCGTCGACGGTGAGCGGCCTCGTCGCGACCACGGCGACCCGATCGCGCGGCGTGGTGACCTCCGCGAAATCGACCGACACCTCCTCGTCCGCGAGCGTCGCCTTGCCGAACGGCGCCTTCCGCACGATGTGCGCGAGCTTCGTGTCGGTGCGGGCGTACAGGGCGCGGCCGTCGCCGAGCAGGAAGTTGAACGTGCCGTGCACCGACAGCTCGCTGGCGACCTCGGCGATGGCCTCGCGGAGGTCCGAGCGCTTGGTCGGGTAGTCGCGGAACGAGGTGCGCAGCGCCTCGAGCATCAGGCAGAAGGCGTGCTCGCTGTCGGTGTCGCCGATGGGCACGAACCGGCCGAGCGTGCGCTGCTTGATGCCGCGGACGGTGCCGTTGTGCGCGAAGACCCAGGCGCGCCCCCAGAGCTCGCGCAGGAACGGGTGCGTGTTGGCGAGCGTGACCTGGCCCCGCGTGCGCCTGCGGATGTGGGCGATGGCGAGCTCGGTCTTGATCGAGTGCTTGCGGAGGAACTCCGCGATCGGGCTGTGCGCGGCGGCGTTCGGATCGAGGAACACCCGCGCGGCCTTGCCCTCGTAGAAGGCGAGCCCGAAGCCGTCGGTGTGCGGACCGGTCCTCCCGCCGCGCGTTGCCAGCGCGGTGAACGAGAACACGATGTCGGTCGGGACGTTGCACTCCATCCCGAGCAGCTCGCACATGCTCTCAGCTCCAGGTGGTGCCGAGGCGGCGACGGAAGGTCGACGCGTCGGCCGAGAGCGCGAAGCGGACGAGATCGCCGATGGGGGTCTCGGCACCGAGATCGTGCATCGCGCGCTCGTCGAGCCGGCGCAGGTGATCGATGGCGCTGGTGACGTCGCCGGTCAGCAGGTACGCGGTGCGGATCGCGCCCTGATCGACGGAGCGCGCGAAGCGGGCCCCGTCGACTTGGACGAGCCGCGGCGCGGCCTCCTCGAGCTGGCGGCGTGCCCTGCGCGAGATCGCCTTCTGCACGCGACGGGAGAGCTCGTCGACCTCTCCCGCGCGCAGCCGCGGCGCGACGCCCCCGAAGGGCCCGACCGCCGCGTAGAGCAGGTCCTCGAGGTCTTCGGGCGCGAGCTTGTCGCAGAGCCACGTGCGCGTGGCGACCTTCGCGAGGAGCCGGCCGAGCGCGAAGGCGATCTCGAGCTCGGGGAGCGTCTCGAGCGAGCGCGGCACCACGAGCGCCGGCGGGTCGCCGTTCTCGACCAGGATGCGCTGATCGGGCGCGTCGTGCACCCAGAGCTCGAACGACGCCACCCCGAGCGCCTGCGCGGCGCGATCGGCGAGCGCGCGCAGCGGGTGGGAGCTGCGCGGGCCGTGGCGATCGCGCGACGTGACGCCGAGCTCCGACAGCGCCGGCGGGTACACCTTCGCCAGCTGGTCTCCGAGGATGGCCACGATCTCGTAGGCAGCGCCCTTCGCGGCGGTCGGCATGACGTGCGCCTGGATGGTCACGTCGTCGAGCGCGTCGCTGCGCGGCGGCGTCGGCGGCGAGCGTCGCGCGCGGTACTTCGCGGCGCTCCCCGCGTACCCGAAGTAGGCGCGCAGCTCCTCGACCGTCTGCACCTCGTCGCGGCGGCCGAGCGCAGTGAACGCGCGCTGCGCGGCGTCGAGGCCGGAGGCGCTCGTCGGATCGCGCTGCAACAGCTCGCGGACCGCGCGGCCCGCGTCGTCGGTCGCGCCGACCGAGAGCAGCGCCTCGGCGTACGCGAGCTGCGTCGGCACCCACGCGCCGCGGCCGGACTCCGCGGCGCGCAGCGCGTCACGCAGGTGCGCGATGCCCTCGGTCGGGCGCCCGAGGCGATGGACCTCGAGCTCGCCGAGCCGCAGCCGCCACCGCGGATCGGCGCCCGACTCGCCGGCGAGCTCCTCGAGCGCCCGGCCGAGCGCGGCGTCGCCGCCGTGGCGCTCGTGGAACGCCGTGAAGCGCGCGAAGGCGGCGCCCTGCGGATCCGGCTCGACGCGGACGGCGCGGCGCAGCGCGTGATCGGCCGCGCGCAGATCGCCTGCGGCCGCGCGCAGATCGGCGATCTGCCCGAGCACCGCCACGTGCTCGGCGTGCGCCAGCGACGGTGAGGCCGCGAGCGCCTCCAGCGCCGCGAGCGCGCCCGCGGCGTCGCCGCGCGCGTGCAGCGCGGTCGCGAGCCGCCGCTGCGCGTCGACGTCGTCGGGCGCGAGGCTGCACACGATCTTCAGCTCCGCGAGCGCGCGCTGCGGATCCTCGAGCGGACCCTCGCAGAGCGCCGCCAGGGCGCGGTGTCCGCGCACGAGGATCGGCTGGATCGCGTCCTGCTCGGCGACCTTCACCGCGGCGGCGTACGTGGTGGCCGCGTCGGCCCAGGCGCGCTGCTGCACGTAGAGATCGCCGAGCTCGGCGAGCAGCGTGGCGTCGCGCGGATCGGCGGCCTTGCCCTTGCCGAGCAGGGCGATCGCCACCGGCAGGTTGCCGATGGCGGCGGCGTGGTGCGCGCCCTCGCGCGCGAGGGCGACGACGCGATCGGGACGCTTCGCGGCGGCCGTCGCGTCCATCAGCACGTCGACCAGCCGCCGCCGGTCGTTCTGCGAGACGAGCAGCGCGCTCGTCGCCGCCGCGGCCTCCGGTGCGTCGGGGCTCTCGCGCAGCGCGCGGATCGCCAGATCGATCGCGACCGCCGCGCCCCCCTCGGGCGCGGGCACGTGCGGCGAGAGCTCCGCGGCGCGCAGCAGGTGTCGGACCTTGGCCTGGCCGTCGATCGCGAGCTCCGCGGCGCGCGTCTCGGCGAGGAACATCGCGGCGGCGTCGCCGAGGTGCTGCGCCGTCCGGCGCATGCCGGCCACCGCGCTCGGGGACTCCTCGTCGAACGCGAGCGCCTCGCGATAGAGCGCGAGCGCCTCGACCTGCTCGGCCTGCTCGACCGAGTCCTCGAGGAGATCGGCCAGCCGCAGCGCGAGGCTCGCCTGCGTCGGTGGATGACCGGAGAGCGCGCGCATGCGGCGCAGCGCGAAGGCGAGCAGGCCGCGGACGTTGGGCATCCCGTCGGCGCTCTGTTGTCCTTCGCGGAGCCGCTCCATCGCGAGCCGTACGATCGCGCCGAGGGCCGCCTCGTCGGTCTGATCGAGCTCGTAGACGAGCAGGTAGGCGGCGATCGGCGGCGACGCGGCCACGCCCTCGTCGGTGCGCTCCTGCAGGCGCACGAGGTCCCACAGGATGCCTCGCTTCGCCAGCGGATCGCGCACCACCTGCGCCATCGCGGTGACCACCTTGGCGAGCGCGACCTCGTTGCCCGACCGTCGGTGCAGGTACTCGAGCAGGCGCAGGCTCGCGAGGTGACCGGGGGCCTCGATGAGCACCTGATCGAGCGCGAGCGCGGCGGCCTTCGGATCCTTGCCGCGCCGCGCGAGCAGCTCGCCGAGCGCGAAGCGGAGCTGCAGCCGCGGCGTGCCGTCGGCCTCCTCGCGCGCGATGCGCAGCCGGAAGGCCGCCTCGAGCTCCTCGTAGGCGCCGCGGCGCTCGGCCAGGCGCGCGAGCCCGTCCCACGCCGACAGATCCTCGGGGCGGGCGGCCAGCGCCTTCGCGTAGGCGTCCTGCGCGCGATCGTCGCCCCCCGCTTCGGTGAGGCGGCCCTCCCAGATCTCCGCCGCGCGCACCCACGCACGCGCGCTGACCGCCGGGTCCTTCGCCTGCCGCGCCACGCTCTCCTCGAGCTCGGCGACCGCGCGCCAGCTCCCCTGTGCGCGCAGCGCGTGCGCGAGCTCGCGCACGGCGATCGGGTTCTCGGCGTCGAGCGCGCGGGCGGCGCGCCACGCGGCGATCGCGCCGTCGACGTCGCCGAGGTGGCGCTTGCGCACCTCGCCGAGCTCGATCCACAGCGGGGCGGCGTCGGCGCCGCGCGCGGTGACGATCGTCTCCTCGATCGTGCGCGCGACCTCCTGAAAGCGACCGGCGGCCTCCTGCGCCTCGCGCAGCGCCAGGAGCGCGGTCGGATCGCGCGGCGTGGTCTCGAGCACCTTGCGGATCAGCGCGATCGCGCGATCGGGATCGCCTGCGCGTGCGCGCCACGTCTCGGCGGCGCGCAGTCGCAGCGACGAGGCGAGCGTCGCGTCCTCGGCCTGCTCGGCCTCGGTCTCGATGGCCTCGGCGAGGGCGCGGAAGTCGCCGCTGCGCTCATGGGCGCGCTGCATCCCGAGCAGCGCGAACCGGCGGCGCGGCTCGATGGCGAGGATCTTGGCGTAGACGCGCGCGGCCTCGGCGGGGTTGCCGAGCGCGTCCTCGAAGAGCGCGGCGACCTTCTCGAGGAAGGCGATCTTGCGCGGCTGCTCCCGCGCGGCGTCGGCCGCCTGCAGGAAGAGGTCGATGAGCGCGCGCGCGCCGCGACCCTCGCCGCCCCCGACGCCGTGGCGCATCTCGTTCGGCGGGAGCATCAGGCGCGTGAGCTCGTCGAGCGCATCGACGTTGCCGGTGTCGGTGACCCACGCCGCGCGCAGGTACTCCATCGCCTCGTCCGGGCGGGCGAGGGCATCCTCTGCGACGTGCGCGGCGCGCACGTAGGCGGCGGCGCGTCGCTGCGGCTCGCGCGCCTTGGCGGCCTCGTCGAGCCAGAGCTGCACGCGACGGTCGTCCCGTCCGCCCGCGGCGTAGAGCCGGTCGAGCGCGATGCGCGTCTCGGCGTGCGCGGGATCGATCCGCCGCGCCGTCTCGAGGGCGGCGATGGCGCCGTCGAGCTCTCCGGCGGCCTCGAGCTCGGCGGCGAGGCGCCGGTAGCCGAGCGCGCGGACCGCGGGCTCGTCCTCGTAGGCGAGCAGCGCGGTGCGCGCGTGGGCCGCGGCGCGCGCGTCGCCACGCGCGTCGTGACGCCGGACGAGCTCCTCGAGCACGCTCGCATCGGCCGCCGCGTCGGTCGGCGCGCGCGCGGCGGCGTGATCGAGGAGCGCCGTGGCCTGCTCGCCGTCGCCGAGCCGATCGACCGAGATGCGCGCCGCTTCGTAGAGCAGACGCACGCTGCGCGCGCGATCGTGCTCGCGGCCCGCCTCCTCCGCGATGACGTCGCGGAGCTTCGCCCACGCGTTCCGTCGGACGAGGTGGCGCTTGTACGCCTCGCGCGTCGGGCCGACCCGACCATCGGCCGCGAGCGCGGCCGCCCACGCCTCTTCGGCCGCGACGTCGTCGCCGCGATCCTCGAGCAGGCGCGCGCGCGTGGCGTGATACGACGCGACCAGCTCAGGATCGCCGCCGTAGCTCGTCGCGAGGTGCCCGCAGTGCTCGGCGAGCTGATCGTCGAGCTTCTTGGCGGAGTCGCCCGTCGCCTTCGTGCGCGCGCGGATCAGCGCCCCCTCGAGGCCCTTGAGCGCCTCGGCGTGCGTCGGGCGTAGCGCGAGTGCCGCGCGGTAGGCCGCGAGGATCGACGTCGAGTCGTCCGGTCGTTCGGCCTCGAGCAGGCGCGCGCGCTCGACGTGCAGGTCGGCGCGATCGCCCTCCTTGGTGGTGAGCGCCGCCTCCTTGTCGAGCAGCGAGAGGCGCTTGTCGAGCGGGAGCTCGCGGCCGACGCGACGCGCGGCGCGGGCGGCCGAGAGCTGCCCCGCGTCGAGCGCGAGCGCCTCGTCGATGACCCGCATCGCAGCGGCGAGATCGCCGGCGCGCTCGTGGGCGAGGCCCTGCTCGACGAGCAGGCGCGCGAGCCGGGGCTTGTCGCTCGGGCGGGCGCGCGCCCGGAGCGCCTGCACGCGCGCGGCGAGATCGGCGGCGGTGGCGTTCGCGCGAAGCACCTGGGCCGACGCGGTGCCGGGCTGCGTCGCCAGCGGCCGCTCGGCCGCCGCGACCATCGACTCGCTCGGTGCGAGGTGGATCTCGACCTTCGGCGGCTGCTCGAACGCGACCGTGTGCACGCGCCCGCTGTCGGTCCTGGCCGGCGCGGCAGTGACCGGAGAGCGTGCGGGGACGAGCGCCGGCGCCCTCCTCGCTCGGGCGGGGGCCGACGGGGCGGCAGGCGTGGGCGCAGGCGTGGCGGCGGGCGCGGGGGAGGGAATGCGCTCCAGCGCGGTCGGCAGCTTCGGCGGCGTCATCGAGGGCGGCCGTGGCGGGGCCGTGCCGGGACGTGGCGGCGCCGGCGGACGCGTGCGCGGCGCCGGCCGATGCGGCGCAGCGATCGGCTTGGCCAATCGTCCCGACGTCGCGGTCTCCGACGACTCGGTCTGCCCGACCTCCTCGAGCTCTTCGGCGTCGAGGCTCTCGATTTCCTCGCCGCCCTGCGACGTCGCGTCCTTGGCGCCGCCCCGCACCCCTTTCACCGGAGGATCAGCCACCCATCGAGCCTATCGGAAACGTTCGCGCGCGCGCCACGCTGCGACGAGCGCGTGCATGCGTTCGCCTACCGAGACTTCGGGACTTCGAGACTTGAAGACGGACGTCGTCCCGGTGCTACCTTTCCAACGGACATGGACGACGTCACGCTCGCGCCCGGGCTGCACGTCGCTGGGAAGTACCTCCTCCTCCGCCCGCTCGCCCGGGGGGCGATGGGCGAGGTGTGGATCGCGACGCACGCGACGCTCGGCGGCGAGCTCGCGGTGAAGTTCCTCTCGCGCAGCCCGACGCACGACGGCGAGGACGAGGCCACCGCGATGGCGCGCTTCCGCTTCGAGGCGCAGGTCGCGGCGCGGCTGTCGCGGCGCACGCGGCACATCGTCTCGGTCACCGATCACGGCGAGGAGCACGGGTTCGCCTACCTCGTCATGGAGCTCGTGAAGGGCGAGTCCCTCGAGGCGTTTCTCGCAAGAGAGGGGGCACGAGAGGGGGCACGCGAGGGGCGCCTCTCGCTGGCCACGCTCGGTCCGATCGTCGCGCAGATCGCGCGCGGCCTCGCGCACGCGCACGCCGACGGCGTGTTCCATCGCGATCTGAAGCCGGCGAACGTGCTGCTGACGAAGGACGAGGACGGCGCGCGGTTCGTGAAGATCCTCGATTTCGGCATCGCGAAGGCGATCCGCTCGCACAAGGTGACCGGAGCGCACAAGGTCGGTCACGCGACCGAGATCGGCATCGTGCTCGGGACGCCGTCGTACATGAGCCCGGAGCAGGCGCGCGGGCTCGCCTCGCTCGACCATCGCTGCGATCTCTGGGCGCTCGCCGCGGTCGCCTACGAGGCGCTCTGCGGCAGACTGCCCTACGACGGCGAGACGACCAACGACCTGCTGATCAACGTGTGCAGCGTCGACCCGGTGCCGGTGCGCACGTATCGGCCCGACCTGCCGCCGGCGGCCGACGCGTTCTTCGCGCGCGCCTTCGCCGCCAATCCGGACGATCGCTTCCCGGACGCCGCTTCGTTGGCGCGCGCCTTCGCGGAGGTGGTCGCCGCGGACGCGACGGCGACCGCGGACGTGACCGGAGCCGCGCCGACCTCCGCCACGGACGTCACCGGACCGCGGCTCGAGGCGAAGAGCCCCGCCGCGTCGCCCGCGGACCAGACCAGGCGACGGACGCCCGCCGCCCTGTGGATCGGCGCGGTCGCGGTGGTGCTAACCTCCGCGTTCGTCGTGATGCGCGTTTCGTCCTCAGGCGAAGGCACGCGGCCCCCCGCGGAGGCGTCGACGTCGGCGCAGGTCGCGGCGAGCGCGCCGTCGCCCTCGACGCACGCGGTGTCTTCGAGCGCCTCGCCTCCGATCGCGTCGCCGCTCACGGCGCCGGCGTCGGCGGCACCCGCTGCCAGGCCCACGGCGAAGGCGCCGGCGCAGAAACCGGCCGACAACGGCAAGCCGGCCGCCCCGGCGCCGGTCCAGAGCGCCGCCCCGAAGAAGTCGTTCGACAAGGGAGAAGTCCTTTGAGGCGTGTGCTCGCGACGGTCCTCGGTCTGCAGCTCGCGATCGCGCCGCTCGCGATCGCGCCCCTCGCGCGCGCGGGGAGCGCCGAAGACGCGGCCGCCATGGACCTCTTCACGCAGGGCCGAGAGCTACGCAAGAAGGGCGACTGCGCGAGCGCGGTCCCCCTCTTCCGCAAGTCGTGGGAGCTGTCGAAGAAGGGCCTCGGCAGCCTGCGCAACATCGCCGAGTGCGAGGAGCTCCTCGGTCGGTTCGCGTCGTCTCGACGCGCGTGGCTCGAGCTGTCGCGCGCGCTCCTCGTGAACGCCGACCCGAAGTACGAGACCTGGGCCGAAGACGCCAGGGCCGCCGCCGAGCGCCTCGCGCCGAAGGTCGCGCGCGTCACCATCGAGATCACGGTGCGCAGCGAGAAGGGCGAGCGTCCGCTCTCGCCGACCGACCGCGTGCACGTCCTCGTCGACGGCGAGGAGCTCGATCCGAAGCTGCTCGAGGTGCCGCTCGATCGCGATCCGGGCACGTTCCGCGTCCGCGCCGAGGGCGGACGGGTGCCGGTCGAGAAGCGCGTCACGCTCGTCGCCGGCGCGACGGCGACAGTCAACCTCACCGTCGAGGTGCCCACGCCGGGGCCCGTGCCGAGCGCGCCGAAGCCGGAGACCCCCGGATCGTCGGGCTCGTCCGGCGCGCGCACGGCGGGGTGGATCGCGCTCGGCGTCGGCGGCGTCGCCGCGATCGGCGCGGGCGTCGCGCTGATCGTCCGGCAGGGCGCGCTGTCGGAGCTGAAGGACTCGTGCCCCCAGTGGGAGACCGGCCCGTGCCCGACGAGCCTGCGCGACACGGTCGACCGCGGGCAGACCGCGACGACGATGTCCATCGTGCTGGGTGCGACGGCGCTCGTCGGCGTCGGCGTCGGCGTCGGCCTCCTCTGGTCGTCGCCGTCGAGGTCGACCGATCACGCGCGGGTCCGGGTCGCGCCGTGGGCGAGCGCGTCGGGCGGCGGCGCGCTCCTGACGGGGGCGTTCTGATGCGACGCTTCGGCGTTCTCTTCGTGCTGATCGCGGGGTGCACGTTCCCCGATCCGGAGCTGCGCGATGTCGTCGCGGACGCCGCGCCGGATGCGGTCGATGCCGCCGACACCGCGGTGACCGACGCGCCGATCGATGCCCCGGCCCCCGACGTCAGCGGCTGCGAGTCCGGCGACAAATGCGACTGCGACGGCGATGGCGACAAGAAGCCGGGCCCAGGGTGCGAAGGCGGCGACTGCGACGACGGCGATCCCCGGCGCAACTCCAAGGTGACGACCTACCAGTCGTACAAGCTCGACGGCGTCACCACGCACAGCGGCGACTGGAACTGCGTCAACGGCGTGGAGCGCGAGTACAAGGACGGGTTCAGCTGCGGCGGCGTCGGCGGACCGTGCGAGGGCGCGCAGGGCTACAAGGAGACGGCGCCGCCCTGCGGCGGCAAGGCCACCCTGTTGAAGTGCAAGGTCTCCGCCGCCCTCCTCTGCGTGGAGGACACAGCGGCGACGAAAGAGGTGACCGTGCTCTGCAAGTGAGCAGCCGGTCAGCGCACGAGCGGCGCGCACGCGAGCGCCGCGCCGAACAGCACGAAGCCGCCGACGATCGCCCACGAGCCCCACGTCAGCGGCTCGCGCGGCTCGCCGTCGTGCACGCGCCGTCGCGCGCCGATGAAGTAGGCGGGCACCGCGACGATCCAGAACATCGACGCGAACACCGCCCAGCCGCCGGGCGCGAGGTTGACGATCGACGGTCCCACGCAGCTGCGCTTGCGGACGCCGTGCGCGATCGCGTCGAGCCCGAGCGCCGCCGACGACAGGTACTGCAGCCCGAGCGACGTCCACGGCGACTCGAACGGATCGAAGACCAGAAGCACCCCGACCGCGACGAGCGTCGCGATGCAGCCGAGGGAGATCGCGCGCGCGGAGCCGCGCATCCACGCCGGGGTGTCCACGGCGGCCATTCTACTAGTCGTCAGTCGTCAGTCGTCAGTCGTCAGTCGTCAGTCGTCAGTCGTCAGTCGTCAGTCGTCAGAGAGCGTGGATCTCTCGTCGAGCTTGGTCGAAGGTCGAAAAGCCGAAGGTCGAACCAGGGGCGGAGCCCCTGGAACCCCCCCCCTGGAACCCCGTTGGCAACGGGCTCTCGATTCGACCTTCGACCTTTGACCTTCGACCTCGGAACCCGCCGGTCCGACTGCTTCACCTGCTCTCAGCCGGAGCGACCCGATCCCATCGATGCGAAGCGCGGCGAGCCCCCTCCGGACTGATGACACGACTGATGACTGATGACTCCGTCCGAGGCCCCTCCGGACTGACGACTGACGACTGACGACTGACGACTCAGTCCGAGAAGTCGTTGGTCAGATACAGCTTGGGGCCCACGTAATGCAGGCCGACGCCGACCCGCTTCATCTTCGGGTTCAGCATGTTGTCGTGGTGGCCGCCGCCGGGGCCCTCGTCGTACATGAGCTTGAGGGTCACGTCGATCTGCTGCTTGCCGTTCTCGAGCTTGTCGGCCGCGAGCTGCGGGATGCCGTCCCAATCGCCCTGGTTCTCCGCGGCGCGGGAGCCGAAGCCGCTCTTGCCCTTCATCGCGTCGGGGTCACCGAGCGCCGACTTGATGCGCGCGTTGAAGTGCGCGTGCGCCTTGTGATCGGACGCGAGCTGCTTGCTCGCCGAGAGGGCGAACGCGCTGATCTTCGCGTCGTACTTCAGCGGCGGCAGGCCGTGCTTCTTGCGGTAGGCGTTGATGCCGTCGACGTTGTGCTTCACGAGCGGATCGCTCGGCCACGCGTCGGCCGGTCGATCGGGGGGCGCCGGGGCGGGGACCGTCTTCTTGGTGACGGTGACGATCTTCTTCTTGCCGCCCTCTTCGATGACCCGCGTCTCGGTGGTCGTGGTGCCTTCGCCGTCTTCCGACCCGCTCGGGGCGGCGGCGTCCTTCTTCGGGCCGCAGGCGAGGAGCAGCGTGCCGACGAGGCTGACGAGGGGGAGAACGCGCGCTCGCACCTCGATCAGGTAGCGCGCGCGTCAACGGAAGGCCACCACCACGGCGGCGAAGATCAGCGCGAAGCTGACGAGGTACTTCGGCTGCACCGGCTCGCGCAGCACGAGCACGGCGAAGCCGACGAACACCACGAGCGTGATCGCCTCCTGCATGATCTTCAGCTGGTAGGCGCTGAGCGAACGGTGACCGATGCGGTTGGCCGGCACCATCAGGCAGTACTCGAAGAACGCGATCAGCCAGCTGCCGACGACGACCTGCCACAGCGGCAGCTGCTTGACCCGCAGGTGGCCGTACCACGCGGTGGTCATGAACACGTTGGAAGCGATCAGCAGGGCGCCGGCCTTGTACGCGTCGGTCATCGACGCGGGATGATAGCTACTCGCCCGGGGGCACGCGCGCGGCCGCCTTGCGGAGCGGCAGCTCCGGGATGAGCGACGTGCACACCAGCCCGAGCAGCGCGATGCCGAGGCCCCAGACGAAGATGGCGCGGACGGCGTCGGTGAACCGCCGCTTGGTCTCGCGGTCGAGATCGTCGACCGCCGCGAGCGCCTGCGCGCGCACGGTCGGATCGGCGAACGTCTTGTGGACCCTGTCCCTCCAGGCGGGGACGTCGACGTGCAGCCGGATCGGCGCGCCGCCCTCGCTCGCCACCTCGGCGGCGGCCGGCGGCGCGACGCCGGCGAGCACCGGCGCGGGCCGCACCTTGGACAGGCCGGAGGCGAGGGAGAACGCGAACACGGCGCCGAGCAGCGTCACGCCGAGCGTCGACCCGATCTGCCGGAAGAACGTGGCCGACGCCGTGGCGACGCCGATCTCGCGGGGCGAGACGGCGTTCTGGATCGCCAGCGTGAAGAGCGGGATCGAGGGGCCGAGCCCCACGCCGAGGAGGACCATCTTGAGCGTCACCTCGGTCTGGCTCGAGTCGGAGCGCAGCGTGAAGGCGAGCACCGCGTAGCCGGCGATCATGATCAGGTTGCCGATCAGCATCAGCGGCTTGTAGCGGCCGATGCGCGCCACGATCTGGCCCGACCCGATGTTCCCGGCGACGATGCCGAAGGTGAGCGGCGTGAGCGTGAGCCCGGCGCTGGTCGCCGACAGCCCGACGACGTTCACCATGAACAGCGGCAGGAACACGATCGCCGCGAGGAACCCCGCGCCGAGGATGAACGCCGCGAGGTTGCCGATGCGGAAGACCTTGTTCTCGAACAGCCGGAGATTGAGCAGCGGCTCGGCGGCGCGGCGCTCGACGGCGATGAACGCGATGATGCCGACGACCGACATGCCGAGCAGCGCGGCGGGGACCCAGCGCGCGTCGGCGTCGGCGCCGCTCTGTCGTGCGAGGCTGAGCGCGACGAGGAACGGCACGACCGCGATCAGCAGCGCCGCGGCGCCCGCCCAGTCGATCGACGGCCGGTGCGCGCGCGGCCGCTTGAGCATCGGCATCTTGGCGATGACGAACGCGATGGCGATCGCGCCGAGCGGCAGGTTGACGAGGAACACCCAGTGCCACGACAGCGTGTCGGTGAGGAACCCGCCGAGCAGCGGTCCGACGATGCTCGAGAGCGCGAACGCGGACCCGAAGATGCCCTGGTACTTGCCGCGCTCGGCGGGCGCGAAGATGTCGGCCACCACCGCGAAGGCGCTGGTGAACAGCGCCGCGGCGCCGACGCCCTGCAGCGCGCGCGAGGCGATCAGCACCGGCGTCGTGTTCGAGGCGGCGCAGGCCACCGAGCCGACGAGGAAGAGCACGATGCCGAACACGAGGACCGGCTTGCGCCCGAACAGATCGGAGAGCTTGCCGTAGATCGGCACCATCACCGTGGACGAGACCAGGTACGCCGTGGTGATCCACGGGTAGAGCGCCGGCGAGATGTGCAGGTCGCGCTGCATCGCGGGGCCGGCGGTGCCGACGATCGTCTGATCGAGCGCGGCCAGCAGCAGGCCCAGCAGCGTGCCGATGATCGTGAAGACCTTCTCACGGCGCGTGAGGTCGAACTCGGCGTGCGAATGGGCGGGCAAGGCCGGCGCCATCGGCGGTTCGATGCCGTCCGTAGCGGACGAGGTTCGGCGCGGCGACGAAGGGGACATGCGAGGACAAAAAGCGAGAAGCCCGAGGTTCTCTCGGGCTTCTCCTCTGCGCGGCGGACGGGACTTGAACCCGCGGCCTCCGGCGTGACAGGCCGGCGTTATAACCAACTTAACTACCGCCGCAGAGACTCTGGTCGGCTCGGTTCTCCGACCCACCCGGGTAGGCGGGACAGGATTCGAACCTGCGGCCACCAGCGTGTAAGGCTAGCGCTCTACCGCTGAGCTACCCGCCCGTTCGGCAACGAACCCGTCGTCGAACAGGGCGTGTCTTCTAAGGGGCGCGGGGGGGAGTGTCAAGCGAGTCTTTTCGAGAGGATGCCCCGGGCTCTCCGGGGCACCGAAAGCTGCTCGAGCAGCATGCCCCCGGGTTTCAACCCGCAGCATGGCCCCGGGTTGAAACCCGGGGCACCGAAAGCTGCTCAAGCCCGGGGGATGAACCCCGGGCTTCACGCTGTCGCAAGACTGGCTGAAGCTGTCGCTGCCTGATTCCGAAGTTCTGCGGCGACAGCCGCGAGCGAAGCGAGCAC